>NZ_JACJSF010000249.1 GCF_014698035.1 Desmonostoc muscorum FACHB-395 | reverse complement strand
TTTTGTGTGGAAACTTGAGCATCCCATGTCTTCCCCCTCTCTGTCACCCTTGTCTTAGTAAAATTCCCCATATATCAAGCCTTCAGGACTTTTCTGCACCACTAAGGATTCTTGCAGAGAATTATCGGAATGACGACTCATGTTAAAACCTCTGAAATTTTTCCTGTAAATATCTATATAGTTATTTAGTTGTTAAGATTAGAGGAGTTTCAAAACTTAATAAATTTAGGACTTATACACGGGTTAGTCTATAGGGCATTTCCTCTTTTACTGAAGGATTGTAAAGAGGTCTAGCAAAAGAACCATATTTATTATAACTTGATAACTATAGGACTATTTACTTGCTTACCGCATTACACATGGTTAATACCCTACCCAAGCCAGAAATTAAAACCCCCAGCAAAGAAACTGTACTTACCCCCCGGTTTTACACTACAGATTTTGAAACTGCCGCCAACCTGGATTTGTCTGCCCAGGAGACGGAGTTAAAGGCAATGCTGGCAGAAATGCGGACAGACTACAACCGTTATCATTTTGTTCGGGATGAGGTGTTTAACCAATCTTGGGAACACATTGAAGGTGAAGCAAGACAGGCATTTATTGAGTATTTGGAACGCTCTTGCATTTCTGAGTTTTCTGGCTTCTTGCTATTCAAAGAACTATCCCGCAAGCTGAAAAATCGCAGTCCACTGCTAGCGGAAATATTTCAACTGATGGCACGTGATGAAGCTCGCCATGCCGGATTTCTCAACAAAGCAATGGGCGATTTTAAACTCTCCCTGGATTTAGGCAATGTTACTAAAACCCGCACCTATACGTTTTTCCCAATTGAGTGGGTACTTTACACCGTTTACTTATCAGAAAAAATCGGGTACTGGCGTTACATCATTATCTACAGACATCTAGAAAAGCACCCAGAAAACGAGTTTTACCCGATCTTTCAATATTTTGAGAGTTGGTGTCAGGACGAAAACCGTCACGGGGATATATTTAAGGCGCTTTTACGTTCTCAACCGCAACTGTGGAACAACTGGAAAGCTAGGTTGTGGAGTCGCTTTTTCTTGTTATCGGTATTTGCTACCCACACTTTGACAGTTCATGAACGGGCTGGTTTTTACACGTCATTGGGACTTGATGCGACGGAATTTGACCGCGAAGTTGTTCGTAACACTAATGAGACTGCGGGCCGAGCTTTCCCTGTAATGTTGAATACCGAACATCCCAAGTTTTTCCCACGCCTGCAACGCTGTGCGGGTTACAACATGAAAATTGCAGAGATTGAGAGCAGTTCTGTACCCAAAGTTGTGAAGCTAATTCGCAAATTACCTTTGATTGCAGCAATTGTTTGGAATCTACTGTTGGTTTACCTGATTAAACCCGTTGATGCTGAAGCTTTACGGGAAACCGTGCGTTAATGGCACTTACTGCTGTAAACTACGCATTCTATGATTCTACAAAATGCGTAGTTTACAGCAGTAGGCATCGCCCTTGAAATTCACCAATATATTTCTATTTTGCCTTTGACTTGATTGGCAAAAACCAGTGGTGAGTGTTTTTATTCATAAGGTTCGATCGCTATTGAGTAAACGCTGTTTACTTCCCCAGCTAAAAGAATCTGGTAAATCTGTAGCGGATAGGCTGAATTTTCTAGACTACCAAAGTTTTTATTGACTCTAGCGATCGCGTTTAGCAGATAAAGCACTTCCATATTGGCTAAACAAGGTGTAATAAGATTTCTCAAATAAATATTTGTAGAATTGATGTAAACAACTCAACTTTATAATCTCTCAAATAACTCAATTATGAAGGGAGCATCCACTTTTGGAAGATATACAAAATAAGGGAGAATGTAAAAGGAGATAAAAAGAGTGCATTTGAAGCGACTCAAAGCTGCGGAAACTTTATTGTGGAAAGGTCAAGTAGAAGCAGCCAAGACTTTATTTAATTATTGCCGAGGTAAACAAGCTAAAAATTTCATCG
>NZ_JACJSF010000248.1 GCF_014698035.1 Desmonostoc muscorum FACHB-395 | reverse complement strand
GTGCGGTCTTTTTGGGTGACAATTGTTGGTGGTGTAGGATAACTTTGCCCGGTTTTGGGGTCAGTAAACGATTCTTCGGGTGGGGCTAAAATTGCCTCAAGTCCAGCAATTGCTCTAATTAAGCGGCCACCTTTATCCATTTCTACGAGTGATTCGGTTACTTCGATGCCGTAAGAATCAGAAATGCGAAACTTTTCACATTCAAAAATTTCATTAGGGTCAAGGTAATCTTTGCTCTGACGGGCGCGGTACTCACTCAAAGTAATATTCTTAGCCTTGGCAACAGCCGAATTGTGGGCACGATCCAAAGCTTGTGCTGCTGCTTTTAGACTTTCAAGGGATTGAGGATCTGAATCACTGCCCACATATATAAATGTATTGCCCATTTCGGTGAGAAGCGATCGCAAATCATCACGCAGATTATTGAGAGAATAGTGGCGGTTAGCCATAATTTGGCAGTAAGCCTCAAGCGCCCAATCCTTCTCTGCGCCCCGCTTGCCCGTTTCTCTGTCAATTCGCAACAGAAAAGCGGTCATTTCATTGGTTTGGAGCAAGCGCTCTTTAATCTTAGTAGCATTAGTATCCTTGTAACCAAAGGGAGGACGCGGGGCCACCCAAATATGAAACGGGACTTTCGGGCGATAGCGGTAAAGCTGTTGGGCGCACTCAGTAGCAGTTTGGGAAACGCCGTGAAAGACACCAAATACTAAATCAAAATGATACTCAGAAATATCGACACCAGTACCCAGGCTGGGAGAGGTGAACAAGGCATCAAAGTTTTTGACGGCGCTGGTGATATCTTTAATGAAAGCGACGTTTTCATCACTGCCGGAATTATCGGAGTGGACAGACCAGATGCGCCATTTTTGGGGTGTATGGGATTGGTCAGAGTTAGGATCTTCGTACTTAATAGTAAAAGACTTTTCGAGTTTTTTGATGAAACGCTTGGAGTCACTTGCAACCATGACTTTCAGACCTTGCATCAGGGCTGCCGAGATTTGGGCAACTAGGGCGCTTGAATTACTGCCTTCGTACCAATATATAGTGCGTGAGCCATTTTTCCATTCATTTTTGACGATGTAAGGTACTTCACCTACTGGTCGCATTGCCCGAAAGAAGTCCACGGTTAAATCATCCATGTGTGCGTCGGCAAGGACGACTAGTGGTGCGTTGTATACTATATATTCCAGTACCTCCAAGATTGCTGCACGGTGCTGTTTACACGTATTACTGTGTAGTAGGTGGGTAAGGTATTGGCAAGCTTCATCTATAAATATGCAGCCATAAATCAGCGCTTGCGTATTGAGTTTGTGCAAGCTGTCAATGGTAATACTAAGGGCTTGGGCTTGAGCTAAACCTGTGTAACCCAAGTCTGAATACATCGCAGTTCTCAGGCGATCGCTTAAATTCTTCAGCAGGTTGACGCGATGCCCGTTGTTGAGGAACCGAGCATCGGGGTTTTGCTCACGCCACCAGCGCATAAGTTCAGTTTTGCCTGTACCCATGTCGCTCCAGAGTACGACTAGTCCTTTGTCTGGAAAACGGAAAGACTTTTTGGGATTTTGGGTACAAGGTTTAGGGTCAGGGCAGTCAGAAATTATTAACTCTTGTTTTCTTTCTCCCTCCCCACAGCTTATAGAGCTAACACTTGGGGTGAACAATTGCTCTTGTGAAATATCGTAAAGCGGCTGAACTGATGAACATTTTTCCTCCAGATCAGGAATACAGAGTGCTTGGGTCAAATATTTAATATTGACTGTCACATCCGGTTTGTACTTAGAGAGTCCCCATTTCTTAGCTCGATAGGAGCGCTGGTAGTCGGCAAGTGATTTGGCATCGTCTATGATTGCAGTTAGTAAGACATTGGCATCTTCACCCCTAGCTACCACGAAATCATCAACGCCTTTTTCTGGCCCCGGCAGTAATGCAACTTCACATTCAGAACCTGCCGATTCAATTGCTTTTGCAGTGCGAACAGTGGCTTGAAACACCGACCACCTAGTTTTAGAAGAAGTTTCGTAGTCAAATAATATAATGAACTTGCGTCCC
>NZ_JACJSF010000247.1 GCF_014698035.1 Desmonostoc muscorum FACHB-395 | reverse complement strand
CACAGAGTTAAATCATCCCTCACTAAAGGCAGGGAAACTAACAAATGGTTCAGTGTCCCAGGATCACCCGGATATTATACTCTCTCTTTAACTTTGCTACCAAAACCGGAGACGAAGAATTCGTCCACCAGAGTCAAAGGCAAAAATAAGAAACAAGTTTTGCCGCCTCGGCCCAAAGAGATACCAATGCTCAAAGAATTTCAGGGTCAGTTTTTAATTGATGCACTAACAACTTTTTTAGAAAATAATTCGGGTAAAGTTTTTGGGGTTTCAGAAATTATCAACGGAATCTATGGCGAACTCACTGCGACTGAGATTGGAGAAGTGAGAAACAAGGTATTGAATGAGTTATCACGCTTGAGGGGAGACAAAATGGTCTAGAATGCTTATATTGCAAAGAGTGTGGCAATTTGTGGTAAAAGAAAAAGAGCCTTCATTCGCAACAAGCTCTATTTAATGATAATGTTACCAGAATTCTACGAAACAAACCTCAAGCGAGAATTGGGACGTGCAGAATATTTATTACTAAAAATCCTGATAAATTTATTACAATCTATTAAAACTGTTAGCATTGAAGCACTGGCTACTGCTTTACCTATCCCCATATTTTTTGAAAGTAGAAGAAAGAAAGTTCAAAGATTTTTGTCATTAAATTACATAAATATTGAAGAAATTTGGTTCCCAATTATTAAAAGCTGGTTAGAGATATATTTTCCCTTAAATGAAGTTATTTATTTAGTAATTGACCGGACTAATTGGGGGTGTATTAATCTCTTAATGATTAGTGTAGTTTGGGATAAAAGGTCTATTCCAATATACTTTAAGCTATTAGACAAATTGGGTTCAAGCAATTTTGATGAACAAGAAGCAGTATTTAAAAAAGCATTGCCGCTTTTTAATAATTATAAAACCGTTGTACTAGGAGACCGCGAATTCTGTTCATTGAAATTGGCTAACTGGCTTACAGAACAGAAAGTGTACTTTTGTTTACGTATAAAAAAAGATGCATTTATAGAAATAGAACCAGAAATTTGGCTCCAATTAAAAAATTCTGGTTTATCACCTGGAGTTTCGTTCTTCTATCAAGGCATTAAATATACAAAAACTACAGGGTTTATTAGCTTTAATCTTGCAGGTAAATGGAAGCGAAAACGTTTTGGAGTTGCGCCAGAGGAAGGTTGGTTTATTCTCACTAATTTTGATACTTTGGAGTCTACTATTAAAGCTTACAAACAACGGTTTGATATTGAGGAGATGTTTAGAGATTTTAAAAGCGGTGGTTATAACTTAGAAGATACTAATGCATCAGGGAAACGGCTAATTTCCTTAATACTATTAATCTCACTTGCCTATACAGCTGCAACTATATCTGGTCAAAAAATTAAACGTATGGGTGTTCAAAAATATGTCGGACGAATTAAAGAATCTGAGCGGATTGTTCGACGACATAGTAGTTTTTATATTGGATTATATGGATCTAACTGGGTCAATTTCATGGAAAATTCTTATGAATTGGTGGCTGAGTTAATGACATTAACTCCTAATAAGCGGAAGTATTATCAACAAGGGGAGAGAGCCATGAGGCTTATTTTATCTGCATCCTAGCCCTTTTTGTAGCCCCCCAAGGTTATCACGGGGTCATCGCACAGGCCGATTCACTAGGGTTCCTGAGCAGATTGGTTTTTATACCTGGGACTTGGATTTGATTAATAAGTAGAAACGATTAGGCGATCACCTACGGTGGGATACTGTTGGCCAATGTAATACATTTTGTATTTTAAAATATTACGCAAGCTCAAATCTTCAATCTGTGGTTGTGGCTTTTAGTTGTAACACTTTTGTTTATCTGTTTGTAACACTTTCGCCAACAGTATCCGGTGGGCGGTTACGCCATCGCCTGGGCGTGGGCGCTTGAGCCATCGCATCCAAAGACTACTGCTTAACTTACACTTTTAAAATCTATGGCTATTCCAGCAACACAGTTAAAGATCGGGCAATCGGTGAAGTATCTAATCGGTACTCGAAGCGGTATGAGTGCGGCAATAACCGATA
>NZ_JACJSF010000246.1 GCF_014698035.1 Desmonostoc muscorum FACHB-395 | reverse complement strand
ACATTTTGAAAGACACAAAACATATTTTGAAGTGTAAAGGAACTAGCTATACACCTTGTTTACTGCCTGTAGGCAACTGTTGTCACAGATGCTACAGATGCGCCACTTCCATCTGGTATGTGACGTTTTTACAGAATACGCTTGTTATCCCAAATGTTAGCACAATATCATCACAAAAATTCAACACATTTAAAGCAGTAAACCCGCCTATTGGTTGGCGGGTTTTTCCTTGAGCATTTCTTTTAGTTTTTCTAGTAATTGCCTGAGAGATTCGTTCTCTTCTCTCAGGCGGCAGTTTCCCCCAATACTAACTCTTCTAATTTTGCGACTCTGTGCTTTAGCTCTACAATATCGCCCGACTCAGCTTTGTTTCCCAGATATTGCTCAATTAAATCAAGCAGAACATCAGTAGCGTTTTTTCCCTCTTCCTTGACCTTTTGGTAAAAAGCATCCTTCATTTCTGGTGAAATCCTGATATTTAGCCTTGATTCAGTCATAGTATTTTCCTCTTTTCTTGATCAACGCTATCAGCGAAACCCTTGTATTAACAAGTGTACTCCCAGGTATTTATATCTTGTTATCCCAAAATGTTGACAAATGGGATAACAAACACTATACTATATTTATGAGCTTAAACAAAAGACGACCGCCGCAGTCTGGAAAACGAAGCGATCGCCCTTTGTGAAAACCTAACCCAAAGCATGAGTCAGGAATATAATTATGACGCAATCCGTTTGCACACATCAAGCACCTTCAAGCTTTAAGCCTAATCAAATAGTTACAGTTGCTGACGTTCCCTTCAAAGACGAGCAAGCGATAGCTCAAGCAGAACTTGACACCCACCTCGAAACCCAAGCCGAAGCTGTAGCGCCAACCAAAGACCCCCTAACATCTCGTGACCGCCGCATCATTGGCGAGATTATTCAAGTCGAACCGGAATCAGTTCGTACTATCTGGCTTGAAGGCGGGATTACGGTATGGGTGCGGTTCGTAAACGGTAGCTGCTTGCCTTTTGATCGGGACTGGTTCGCAAAAAGAGTTGCAGAAGTCAAAGCGACACTTCCAGAAACACCATTGGAGCGCAATGAACGCCTCAGCGATGAATTAGAAGAAGCTTGTGTCAAGTTCAACCTGTGGCATCCTCAGATTGATTGGTTATCCTTCAGTACTAAACTTTACCGAAATAATCAGCTAGTAGGCTACATCGGTTGCAATCTTGACGGTTGGTATTCCAGACCCCGCACATACGGCATGAACAGATTCGCATCGAGTGCTTCAGAAGCGATTACGTTTTTGGGAGTTCGACCAGATGTAGCAGCGTAACCACTGACATAAAAAGGGCGGTTGCACATCAAGAATTGTAATCGCCTCTACAGCGTAATAGGTAACAAACATCACAATGGCATACACCACAGAAACTACGCCCTCTCTTCAAGTAGCCGAGTTGGATGATTCACTAGAGAAAATTTTTCTACCGCCAACAGACCCGAATGCAGAGATTATCGAAATCCCTGGTTACACGCTCGTTTACGTCAATGGAGCCTGCCCCAAAAATTATCGGGTCTATAAAGGTCATTCAATGATTGGAGTGATATTTCAGCATATTACTCACTGGTCAAATGCTGTAGATAAGATTCGGTACGCTCAAGCAGAAGAAGCAGCAGTTGGGTTGGATGACTTCATGAAAGTAGCAAAGAAATCCAGAGTTACAGATAAAGCCATAGCAGCATAGTTAACTTCACAAATTACAACAATGCAACCAACAATCACCATTCCACACGGTTGGAAATACCCCCGATTCACTTTAGGACAACGTGCAGAACAAGGATTGATCATCGGCATCAAGTATTACCCAAGCGATAGTCTTTTAGCATACGAATATGGCGAAGGCTGGCGGTACATCGTCATGCCTGACATCAATTCCATTGATGAAGGAAATCACTTAGAGAACGAGATTAAATTACTGACACCGCAGGAATTGAGAGCAGAGATTCAGGCTGAAATAGAAAAATGTCTACGCCAACTTGAACTGCTTAAGTACGAATTAAAAGCAATT
>NZ_JACJSF010000245.1 GCF_014698035.1 Desmonostoc muscorum FACHB-395 | reverse complement strand
ATGAATTCAGAGAATAATCTAATTTTTCGCTATGACAATACTGAACATCACCGAAAATTAAATCTGATTACCTTTCCTCATCATAAACATGATGGGAGTGAGGATAATATCGTTAAATCAGATGCTCCTTTTTTAGCTGAGATCCTAAAAGAAATTGAGAAAATATTAGTATAAGTGCGATTCCTACGGCAGACGTTGCCAATTTCGACCTATTCCCCTTTTTGAACCAACAATTTCCCAGACACTCCAGCCGTAAAACCCAAACCAATTGCCGCTACAGTCACACTGGGTCTGATAAACAACGTTGCAATTCCAATAACTGCACCCCAAAAACAAGGAATAAATGAATTCGCAAAATGAACTCCTAAAACAGCAGTTGATAGAAGCGATTTCTTGTCAAAATCTGCAAGAAATTCAAAAAGTCCTAACCCTAGCACAATTAGAGAATGAGACAATAATCCTCAAAGAAGCTCTCGTGCAAGTAGAGTATGTAAATTTTGTTTGGTTCTTGCAAGAATACGTAGGCAAGGAAAGTTATCAACAAGCTGTAAAGGATGTATCGACAAGCATGACTCAAAAACTATTTTCTTGGAGGTTTCAAGCCAGGGGTTGATTTCAACTTACACCCAGATGGTAGGATGTTGGCATCAAAGGAGGCAAATGAATATTTAGAAAATTATCAAGTTAATTATGACCCAACATTGGGAATCAACTTAACCGGAACATGATCTTAGCAAGCTTCCCAAACCCTTGAGTAAAGGCATATTCAATCTCTGCGGGATCACAAATCTCTGTTAGTTTGGATTTTAGCCCAGGAAGTTCTCTAACCTCAATACAGATATTTACATATACATCTTTAACTTCCACATGGAATAGTCCAGCATTTATGTTTAAAAAATCACCTGTTAGCATTGAACAGTAAGTTAAGGATTCTTTCCATTGTGATTTGTACTTCATTTTAAAATAACTATCGCCTAAATTCTTTTTGAACTTAGATGACTTTTCCTGTGGTTTTGGTTCCCAGAATATACTATTCTCTAACTGCCCAAGGGCTTCTATTGTCGTTACATTAGTCGCCACATTGCTACTGCCTTGTTGTTTAAGCTTTTTCTGTTCAACAAAAGACATAGCCAGGATGCGGTTCTTATGTCGCTCAAAAGCTTCTTTATACAATTCCCATGCTTTTTTGGTAATTGCTAATTGGGATGGCTCAACCATTTTAACGATTTCGCGCCAATCACCAAGAGTAAATTTAGTAATATTTTCAATAAAAGCGATGAAAATGGCGCTATAAATTTTAGTGGGACTCGCACCCCGTAAACCTTGCTTTTTTAGGGTATCAGTAACTAAGTCTAATCTGTAAGCAGAAACAGAAAGGTCAATTTCTGTAAGAGCAAGGTTAAAACCCTGTCTAAGTCGGATTCTGCTAAAACTTGGCTTTGCAGAATTTTCTTTAGTAATAAAATCAATCGTTTCACCGCAGCTTGGACAAATAGCTTGGTGATGTTGAATCACCACTCCATCCTCGTCAACTTCGGCTTCAATTTTAGCTAATTCATCAGTTAGCGGTTTAAAAATATGGGTGCAATGCTCACATTGGATTAAGCCTTTATTTTGTGTTTCTGATATAGTTTTAGGCAATAAACTCCATTTACGGGCTTCATCAGGAAGCCCATGTTTTTTCCAATTATCGGTAATATCAATAATTACCGCAGTTGGTTTTAAAGTGTAAGTTCTTAGAACCCGCCCCAGCATTTGCAGCCAGAGAGTAGAGCTTTCAGTAGGACGAACACAGTAAACGCACTCAATATTAGGGCAATCAAAGCCCTCAGTTAAGATTTCGTAATTAGTAATTACTTGGGTTGTGCCATTGCGAAAACGCTGCAATATTTCTAATCTCTCTTGTGGAGGAGTCTTCCCATCCAAATGTTCGGCACTAATATAATTACGAGAAAATTCCGCAGCCAAGGCACGAGAATGTTCTAAGCTATGTACCAAACAATGTTGATCCGCAATTAATCGAAATGAAAATCGGTGCTATTGAAGGATTACAAATACTTAGCAAAGCTGGATATAAATTAATTGTGATTACTAAC
>NZ_JACJSF010000244.1 GCF_014698035.1 Desmonostoc muscorum FACHB-395 | reverse complement strand
GTACAAGTGGTTTTTCTGGTGTTGCTCAAACTCTGCCAGATTTCACTAAGTTGCTCAACAGGTGAAATGAGGAGATTGGTTAGTCCAGTAAAACGCTGGGCGGGTTTATCAGTAGCGACAGCAGTTTTCAATGCTTCATGCTGTCCAACTGCGATGAATGTACCCATTGCGCGAGTCATAGTCGTGTAGAGCAGCTGACGGGTTAACATCCGGTAATTAGCCCTGACCAATGGGAAAATCACATAAGGAAATTGGCTACCTTGACTCTTGTGGCAAGTTATACAAAACGAGTGCATAATTTGCTCGAAGTCGCCAGGATAATAATTAACAACTGCGCCGCCCTCCCAAGAGATCGTAACCAAAAATTTTTCCGGCTCCACAGCAATAACCTGACCGATCTCACCATTCATCACAGGCGGGACAGTTTCATAACGGTTTTTCAGCTGGATTACGCGATCGCCCGCACGGTAGATAACTGACCCAGAGACAACTTGTGGTTGATTTTCAAGTTTTGGATTAAAGATAGGGGCAAGAAGCTGATTGAGATTGTGAACTCCACAGTCTCCTTGTTTTTGGGGCGCTAAGATTATTAGTTGTTGATTTAAATCAACACCTGACTGGCCAATAGCTTTAACCAACTCAACGATGGCTTGGGAGGTCGCTTGGGGCGAATCTTTTTGAATCATTGCACAGTCACCGACATCCATCCAATCAGAAACTTGATTAAAATTGTGCAGTGTGGGGACTATGCCAGAATTGACATCATTAGCGGCATAAATAATTGGGCTTTCGTGCCGTTGACGATAAATCGTCCGTAAGAGAGTTGTTGGCACGAGTTCAGAAACAATTAAATCTCGCAAGACCATTCCTGCGCCAATACTGGGCAATTGATCAAAGTCCCCTACCAGTACAATTCTGGTTTTTTTGGGCAAGGCTTTGAGTAGCGAATTGAACAGAAATATATCAACCATTGAAAATTCATCAACGATTAGACAATCAAGATTTAGAGGATTATCCTCGTTATGAAGAAAAACCGCATTGTTTCCCTGCCATTGCAATAAACGGTGAATAGTAGTTGCTCCAATGCCTGTAGCATCTTTCATGCGGTTAGCAGCTTTCCCTGTTGGAGCGGCAAGTGCAATCGCTTTATCAGTATGAATGAACCATTCAACTAAGGTTTTCAGTACATAAGTTTTCCCTCGACCAGGGCCACCAGTAATAATGCTAATTGGATGTTTAGCTGCCATCATCAAGGCGCTGATTTGTTCATCACTTAAACGTGAAAGTTGGCGATAGTCAGTAGTTTGGAATTCGGCTAACCAGTGTTCTAAATGTTCAGTGGGGTGAGTTGGTTGGTCAAGGAGAGCAAGAATCTTCAAAGCCACAGAAAGTTCAGCCCGATAAGCAGCTTTGAGATAAACACTATTACCAACATCACCCGAAACTAAAGTCCCCTTGGAGAGTAACTGTTGAATGATTGTATTTAAAAATTGAACATCGGGCGTATGCTGTGGTGAAGAAAGCAGGTCAGTGGCAATACTTACTAATTTCTCAAACGGTAAAAAACAATTCCCTTCACGCAAGCCGGATTTTAAAACATGGATTAAAGCTGAGATATAACGAGTATCGCTGTATAGCGGGATACCAAGAGATATGGCTAATTCATCAGCAGTCTTAAAACCGATGCCATCAATATCATCAATTAATCTGTAAGGGTTGTTCTGAAGTACATTTGCAGTTTTGTGTCCGTAATAGTCACAAATTTTCAAAGCTAACTTCAATGAAGTTCCCACAGCCAAAAGTTGGGTAATCACTCCCAAGTTCGGATTCTTTTTGCTCTCTGACCAAGCTTTGGTAATACCATCAATACGATATTGAGTTAGTCCGGGAACAGTGTAAAGTTTTTCTATTTTGTTATCTAATATCGATAAAGTCTCAGTTCCAAAAAAGTTGACCAAAGTTTGAGCAGTTTTCTTGCCGATCCCACGAAATAGTCCACTTTCTAAATACGCCTCGATTTCCGGCAACATCAGAATCGGAAATTTTTCGACTTGAAGGAGCCTCGTCATGAGTCAAAGAGTAATTGAGAGATTCTGTTCTTCTA
>NZ_JACJSF010000243.1 GCF_014698035.1 Desmonostoc muscorum FACHB-395 | reverse complement strand
ATCAAGCCCAACTTTCCTCGTATTGATTGGCAAAAAGGGAAACCCGTCAAATACGAGTCGCCCCCCAAAACCCCCAACCGCGTTACCTACTTTGATGTCGCTAACCCCATCTGGGACAAAGTTGCAAAGCGTTATTTAATTAAGCGCTATCATTCACTTTTAGCATTGCGCTTACTGGATCAACTTAATCCACTAATATTTTGGGAGTGGGTGAAACAGCATCCAGAGATTCCGATTATCTTATGCGAGGGTGAGAAGAAAGCCGCTTGCTTGCTGAGTCTGGGGTTTGTAGCGATCGCACTGCCGGGAATTTGGAATGGTCGCGTGGGCAAACAGGATTTTGATGAACGATTGCATCCTGACTTAGTACCAATGGCTCAGGCGGGACGCAAGTTCATAATTCTTTTTGACTACGAAACTTCTTCCAAAACCAGGTGGTCGGTGTTTCAAGCCACTGTTCGCACTGCAAAAGCAATCGAATCGGCAGGTTCTGAATGTGAAGTTGCATTACTGCCGGGGCCAGAAAAAGGCGTTGATGATTTTGTAGTTAGTCGCAGTGAAGATGCCAATGCACTACTAACTGCAATTATAGACGATGCCAAATCACTAAAAGATTACCAGCGCTCATATCGGGCTAAGAAATGGGGACTTAGCAAATACACACCAGATGTCACCGTTAATGTCAAGTATCTCTCTGAGGCTTTGTGCATTCCTGAACTTGAAGAAAAATGCAATCTGCCTGAGCTTTATGAGGTTGAAAAGGAACAACTTTTCACGCCATCTATAAAAGGACATTGGAGAAAGAAGGAGTCTACCGATTCTGGCGGAGTTGATTCAGACAAATCGAAGAAATCCCCTACCTTCAATTTCCCCAAATCAGGACTGGTCGTACTCTGGAGCGACATGGGTACAGGGAAAACTGAACTTATGCGCTGGTGGCGTGACCAAAATCCTGATGCCAGATTTCTCAACAATGGACATCGGGTTAACTTGTTGAAAAATCTTGCCGAACGCTTGCGGACGGCGATGTATTCAGACTTGGGTTACACAGGTTTAGCCCAAGCCCAAGCCCTTAGTATTACTATTGACAGCTTGCACAAACTCAATACTCAGTCTCTCACCTACGGCTGCATATTTATTGATGAAGCTTGCCAATACCTCACCCACCTACTGCACAGTAATACTTGCAAACAGCACCGTGCAGCAATCCTAGAAGTCCTGGAATATATAGTATACAACGCGCCACTGGTCGTCATCGCTGATGCACACATGGATGACCTGACTGTGGATTTCTTCCGCTCCATGCGACCACTCGGTGAAGTACCTTACATCATTAAAAACGAGTGGCGAAACGGTTCACGCACAATTTATTGGTACGAGGGGGATAATTCAAGCGCCATAGTCGCCCAAATCTCGGCAGCGTTGATGCTTGGAGAAAAAGTTATGGTTGCCAGCGACAGTAAGCGTTTCATCAAAAAACTCGACAAATCCTTTACTATCAAGTACGAAGAATCTAACTCCGAAAAATCACATACACAAAAAAAATGTCGCATCTGGTCGGTTCACTCTGACAATTCTGGCAGTGATGAGAATGTCGCTTTCATCAAAGATATCACCAACGCCGTCAAAAACTTTGATGCCTTGTTCACCTCTCCCAGTCTCGGTACTGGTGTTGATATTTCTGAGTATCATTTTGACTTAGTATTTGGTGTCTTTCACGGCGTAAGCCAAACTGCTACTGAATGCGCCCAACAGCTTTACCGTTATCGTCCAAAAGTCCCGTTTCATATTTGGGTGGCCCCGCGTCCTCCCTTTGGTTACAAGGATACAAACGCATCCAAGATTAAAGAGCGCTTGCTCCAAACCAATGAAATGACCGCTTTTCTGTTGCGGATTGACCGTCAAACAGGCAAGCGGGGCGCAGAGAAAGATTGGGCGCTTGAGGCTTACTGTCAAATTATGGCTAACCGCCACTATTCTCTAAATAATCTGCGTGATGATCTGCGATCACTCCTCACCGAAATGGGCAATACATTTATATATGTGGGCAGTGATTCAGATCCTCAATCCCTTGAAAGTCTTAAAGCAGCAGCACAAGCTTTGGATAGTGCCCACAATTCGGCTGTTGCCAAGGCCAAGAATATTACTTTGAGCGAGTACCGTGCCCGTCAG
>NZ_JACJSF010000242.1 GCF_014698035.1 Desmonostoc muscorum FACHB-395 | reverse complement strand
GGTAATAGAAATGTTACAAGTGTTAAACCTGTGAGCGATTTTTTGAGAAGATTTGGAATTACTGGGGGCACAATAGGTAACGCCAGCCGAGATTCTCGTTTACGTGACGTTCCATTAGGAAGAGTAATAAATTTAAAAAATTACTCACTAACATCTATTTCCGACATTGAAAACACATCTATTGATAGATTTGGGAATTGGCAAGACTCCAAAATTAATGGAGTACCTGGACTATCAACTTTGACATGGGATAATTTGCCAGGACTACGAACACTTGACCTTTCATTTGTTGCCAAAGTTGATCTGCCATTGGGAGATATTGAAGCTAACCGTACCCGCTCCATATCTGGTAGCTACCAAGATGGCTTTAATGTTCCCTGTCTACAAAATAATTGCGCTCATACGGAAATGTCCGGCATTGGTAAGACTACTGGAACACAGTGGATATCCGGGAAATTTCAAAAGGTTAATGGTGGATTTGGCATTTTAAAAGCTATTAATGATGGTCAAGAGCCTACTGGCAGGAACCCCTTTGGCTCTAGTTTTAAGCAAGTTGTTTGGAATATTTATGAAGGCAGTGGAAAGGTGGAGACTACTATGTTTTTCCGCATCTGTAAAACTATACCCTTCATTGGTCGCACTTGCAGTCCATACTTTATAGGGCCTGTACCTTTTATTGAGTACCGAGAGAAAGACCCTATCGTTCTTGGTCAACCTAATTCTCTACCCTAAATATGAGCAAATCTTTCAAAATAAATAGCGCTAATCCTCAAGGATTTCGATTTGAGCAATTACAAAATCCTTCAGATGCAATTGGCAACTATACTCATCAATTATTCACCCCCAATGGACTAACAGTTTTGTCCTTACTTGGTGCTTATATTTTGATGAGGGTGTTTTTTGGCGATGGTAACAAAAAGAAAATCGCTACCAGTTATTGGGGTAGTGGTAAAGAAACTGCTACTGCTCAGAAAAAAGCCATCTTGCAAATTGCCAATCCCCAATGTGATAGTGCGGCACTTTACATTGGTAAGCATCAGGGAAAAGGTGGTGGCACTACTTTTTATATTCCTGATGTGCAAAGAGGTACAGCAGTTATCGGCGCTCCCGGTAGTGGTAAAACATTTAGCGCTATTAACCCGATGATTTACTCGGCAATTGATCAAGAATTTCCATGTATAGTTTATGACTTTAAATACCCTTCTCAAGCAAAAGTTGCTGCCTATGCTAAATATAAGGGCTATGATGTTCACATCTTTGCACCGGGATTCCCTGAATCTGAAGTTTGCAATCCTTTAGATTTTCTCCGGGATAGTAGTGATGCCGAATCGTCCCGACAAATTTCCACTGTTATCAATAAAAATTTCCGACTTCTGGGCAATTCAACTGAAGATGGGTTCTTTGGCCCTTCGGGGGATCAGCTGACTCAGGCAATTCTAATGTTAGCTAAAGAGTTCGGTCAATTCGCAGATGTTATGACTTGTGCCGCGATACTTTCTAGCGAACAAATGGTCAAACGCCTGATGGCTGCTTCTCTCAATCCTTGGGTAAAAATTGCTTTTGGGCAACTGTTCAGTTCTGCTGCATCTGAAAAAACTGTTGCAGGCATTGTTGCTACCGCCAGTATTATGTTCACTCGCTTTATGGCGAAAAACACCTTGGGCTGTTTCATCGGTAAGACAACTTTACCTTTGGAAATTAAAGGTAAGCAGATGATTATTTTCGGGTTAGACAGAGAACGCCGAGATGCAGTAGGGCCCCTAATGACCAGCATTTTACACATGACCATCGCCCGTAACATTGCCAAAAAGCGACTTGATCCACTCATCGTTGCATTGGACGAATTACCTTCAATTTACTTACCTGATTTATATAGATGGCTGAATGAATCTCGTTCTGAGGGCTTCTGCGGTATTATTGGCTTCCAAAATATGGGGCAGCTTGAGAAGAACTACGGTAAAGATATCGCTAAGGCTATCCTTGGCGCTTGCAGCACTAAGTTTATATTCAATCCTGGTGAGAACGAGTCGGCGCAATTGTTTTCCAACTTCTTAGGTGATGAAGAGATTAAGTACAAGCAAAAAAGCCGTTCTACTGGTAGTAAAAATAATAGCACTAGTATTAGTGACCAAGAGAAAACTAGAAAGCTTTTTGAATCGGCTCAATTTCTGAAGTTAATTGCTGGTAAATGCGTTTTTATTAACCCT
>NZ_JACJSF010000241.1 GCF_014698035.1 Desmonostoc muscorum FACHB-395 | reverse complement strand
ATTTAATTGCTGGGATTTATAATTATGAAGTTCAAAAAGAAGCCTAAATTTCTCTTGGATTTAGTCAGCCCTCAATCATACCACAAAACTTTTTTGCAAGAGGTCTATTCTTTTGTGTGGTGGAGATAAAAGCACTCAGAAACAAGATGTTGATAAAGCTCAGGAATATTGGAAAGACTATAGGAGTAGAGATAATGCCTAGAAGTGCAAGCTATCACGAAGGACTAGTTAAACGTCTCCAAGATCCACTAGAAGCAGCATCTTATATCGAAGTAGTTCTAGAAGAGGGTGATCCTAAAATGTTAGGAAAAGCGCTCAAGAATGTAATTGAGGCACAGGGTGGAATTGCTCAGTTTCCAGCGCAAGTTAAACAATCCTATGAACAACTTGACTTGATATTATCTGAACAAGGAGAAATTGAATTTTATTGTCTGAGGAAATTGCTGGATGCCTTGGGATTACAGCTAGCAGTAACAGTGAAGTCAGTATGAGGTGATTTTTTAAAGACAGTTTAAATCGCTCAGTCTTATACCTTCCCAATTTATTTTTACAATTTATAAATCGCCTCTCAAAGTTATTTACTAATTTTGAGGAAAGCTACTTTGCATATTCCAGTCATCCACTAATTGTTTGTCTGGTTTTTTTTGTTTCCTAATTTTGGAAGCTGTCATTTAACAGTATATATGAAAATTCTAATTTATTACTTTAACTCTTTGGCTTGAGCATCGAACCTATTTACTAGCTTCAAGTAAAGGTGATTTATAAATACCAGTTATTCAAAAAACGGATGGCTGGTATTTATTTTTTTGTGCTTTTTGGGTTAGAGAAAAAAGAGGCTAACGTCTAGAGAAATGAAGAAAGGAATTAAAGAGTTGCACTCCAATAGTCGTGGAGTGGAATAGACTTTAAATATTTTTTCTTGAACGCTTCGCGCTGAAGAAAGAATGAATAGGCAAATGCCTAAAAGTATATGAAGAAAATAAATAAAGAGTTGTATTCCAATAGTCGTGTAGTGGAATAGACTTTAAATATTTTTTCTTAAACACTTCGTGTTGTAGCGGAAATTGAACCGGCTAACGCCTTGGAGTAATGAATTTTGATTTTTAGGAGTTAATAATGAATTCCGATATAACTATTGGACACGTTCGTACTGACCTTCAAAGTCTTCATGATTGGACTTATCATCAATTTGGCATGAAGTCAATGTCTTCTAGTCGGGTTGCTTTTGATCGAACTCACAAATGGTTTGGATACGAGGTAATACTACTAAAGCCTAATGCGAAAATCAAGAAAGGACATTGGGATGCGAGGGTTAATCGACTTGGCGATCGCATTTTTCCAGGATGGAATTGTGCTTTACTCTGCCATTATCGTCCAGGTGGTGGCATGATAGAACACTGCGACCACTCCGTTTTTGAACCTCTGGTAGTATTAGTCAATATTGGATGTGCAACTTTCCGCATTGATAATCAGGAACATCACCTCGAAGATGGTCAGGTTATCAAGTTTAATTCTAATATTCCCCATGAACTACTTCCGGTTGTATCTGATCGCTGGTCTTTGTCCTTTCGCCGGATTAAGTCACAGTTTCTACAGTTCTAAACTTATGTAATCCTTTTCATGTAAGGATTATGAGGCTGTTATTGTATCGCTGATGTCACTCTATATTAAATCTTTGTAACTTGCGCTCCCATCGGAAATATAAACTCTTCCCATCCACCTCATCTGTCTCTTCACTTTCATCAATGAGGTCTTGGTTTTTCTCCTCTAATTCGCGCATATACTGCCTGAGTATACCCCCAACAGCGATCGCTCTACTTTTATGCAATTGACGGGTTAACTCTAAAAACCATTCTCTATCACCCACCAAATCTGACTCTTTCACCTGATACTTGAGAATTTCTGGGATAAGTAGTGACGGGTTATGATGCTTTGCGATCGCGCTAGTATGAACAACAGGGTGGTAATCAATCCGTAAGCACTGCTGCCATAACGCTACCCATTTGGCATGAGAAAGATAGGCATGGCTGAAATAGGAAGGCGGCACCATTGCCAAAATATGTAAATGCGGGTGTGCTGAAACTCCATCTCTACCTTTAGTTACTTCGATAGACTTCACCCAACCTTTTGCAGGCCATACTTTCAATTCAGTAAATCGCTTAAAAGCCTTATTTATCGAATCCAAGTTTTCCCTGAGTTCCTTAACCCTCTTTTGTCACTCTAGGCAGAGGAAAAATAGAAATAAGGGATATTGAAGTTTTGAAAAATTGAGCAAGTCAGATTATTAACAATCATTTGAAGTTGAAAAAATC
>NZ_JACJSF010000240.1 GCF_014698035.1 Desmonostoc muscorum FACHB-395 | reverse complement strand
GCGATGGCGTAACCGCCCACCGGATACTGTTGGCGAAACATTACTTAACATAAAAACGCTGATTTTACCATGTATTACATGGCGAGACTAGGCAACCTGCCCGTGTAATATACGGTAAGAAAAAATTTAAGTTAGCTGCGTCAATTATCAATAAACTAGAAGAAATACTTGTGGAGGTAGTATATGTGCTTACATCCTGAAGAAATTCCTCCTATTCCCGATGAAACGGTACGTGTAGCTAAGGCCGCATTTCCAAAAAGTAATTTATATATGCGCCTGCGCGACGAACTGGGAATCTTGTTTCAGGATGAAGACAATAATCTGTATATCCTCTAAGGGGGCAGTCAGCACAAGCACCTTGGCGACTAGCAATGATACTGTTAATGCAATTCTTAGAAAACCTGTCTGATAGACAAGCAGCTTCTTCAGTACGAGCAAGGATTGATTGGAAATATGCTTTATCGTTAGAATTAACGGACTCAGGCTTTGATTTTAGTGTTTTAAGTGAATTCCGCGACCGACTAATCTGTGGGGGTATCGAGCAGCAAATACTAGATAAAATGCTCACGAGATTTCAAGACATGAAACTGCTTTCAGCAAGGGGAAAACAACGCACCGACTCTACCCATGTTGTGGCAGCAGTCAGAGCGTCGAACCGATTAGAACATTTAGGTGAAACCCTACGTTATGCACTTAATGCGGTGGCAGAAGCTGACCCAAGTTGGCTAAAATTCATCGCTCCTATTGAGTGGTATGACCGATATACAAAACGTTTTGAAGAATATCGACTGCCAAAAACCGCACCAGAGAGAGAAGCATTGGCTACTCTAATGGGGGCTGATGGCTTTCGTTTACTTGATGCCATTTATACAGAAACATCCCCACAGTTTCTCAGAAAGCTGCCAGCAATAGAAGTCCTACGTCTTGTTTGGTTACAACAATATCATGCGCCCACGGATAAAATCGAGTTACGCAATGAACAAGATGGTCCACCCTCATCTGTGAGAATTTGGTCGGCTTATGATTTAGATGTACGTAATAGCACTAAACGCGCTACTAACTGGACAGGGTATAAAGTGCATCTGACAGAAAGTTGTGATGAAGATGGGCCACAAATCATCACTCATGTAGTCACAACTACCGCTACTAGTCCAGACCAAACAGTGATACCCTCAATCCATCAAGCTCTCGCAGAGAAAGAACTTTTACCTGAGCAACATTTAGTAGATCAAGGATACACTAGTGGACAGTTGCTTTCTCATTCCCAACAGGACTATGACATTGATCTGTTGGGTCCAGTACCTGTTGATGTCGGATGGCAATCAAAAGCAGGTTTGGGATTTGATTTATCCCATTTTCAAATCAACTGGAACCAAGAAACTGCCTATTGTCCTCAAGGCAAGAGGAGTAGCCGTTGGAAACAAACTCAAAACGCTGATGGCAACCCAATAATTCGTGTTAGCTTTCGTACCACAGATTGTTTAGTTTGTCCTGTGCGCTACCAGTGTACTCGTGCAAAAACTCAGGCACGAGGCTTAACAATACAGGTGCAATGTGATTACGAAGCTCTCCAGAAAGCTAGAGAGCGGCAAAAAACTAAACAGTTTCAACAACAGTATGCACTGCGCTCCGGCATTGAAGGAACTATCTCTCAAGGAGTCCGAGCAAATGAAGCTGCGCGATTCTCGTTACATTGGGCTAGCGAAAACTCATCTACAGCATATTCTCACAGCTGCTGCTATTAATCTAAGTCGAGTTTTTGCGTGGTTGGAGAAGATACCAAGGACTAAAACTCGCTCCTCACACTTTGCAAGGCTGGCAGACGCTACTGTGTGCTAGGCATACCCGTGATTACTTGTTGCTCAAACGTCAAGAAAAATGTCTCTTCTTCCGTGTAATACATGGTTAATTATCGCCTTTCTCGGTTAAACTTACGATGTAATACACGGTAAAGTTGATGTTCAAACGGGATATTCAAGGAAAGTTTGCGCTTAAGAATGATGACTATCGTGAAGTGCGCTCTTTGCGACTAACAGATGATACTTGGAAAGCTATTGGTATTGCTTCTGAATGTTTTGGCTTAACCCGTGCTGATTATTTAGAACACATTGTTAGGCATAATACTCTACCAAGTATTACACGGGAAAATTCAGAATTTTTAGCTGACACTCCACCAGAAACCGAACCCCAACCGAGTATTACACCGTAGAGTGAGTTTCATCGGACATCTGATAAGTCAGCACAACAGTTTGTTGGGTTAGCGATAGAGGAACTTGAAATTTTACGTGATCGCATTTTGTCCCAACTGAAGTTAGGTAAGCAAGCTACTGGGTATAAAACTGCTCAGAAGGCTCTCAATCGTTTCATTATTGAACTAATCGGTTCAGTTTAGCCGTTTGGGGAATTCGCCAACGGTATCCCACCGGAGGCGATCGC
>NZ_JACJSF010000024.1 GCF_014698035.1 Desmonostoc muscorum FACHB-395 | reverse complement strand
TCAATCATTGACTCTGAAGGTCGTGTGATTGCAACTTGGGCTGATGTAATCAACCGCGCTAACCTGGGTATGGAAGTAATGCACGAGCGTAACGCTCACAACTTCCCCTTAGATTTGGCATCTGCTGAATCTGCTCCTGTTGCTCTTTCTGCTCCTGCTATCAACGGTTAATTCTCAAGCATTAACTCTATTAGCTAAATAAGAAAGCGCTCTCCCACTTCGGGAGGGCGCTTTTTAGTTGTAAGCTGTTACGCAAATAAGATTGCACATCAACTGGTGAGGTTGTCCTTTGTCCTTGGTAAACACAAATGACAAATGACAAATGACAAATGACAAATGACAAATGACGGTCTACACGGAAAATATTGCAATATGTAGGCGCGTTAGCTTAATTATGACAGCGCATTCTTACTTGATCGTCTGGTAGTGTAAAAACAACTCACTTCCAACTTGACGAGTTTCGATGAGTTCCAGATGAGGAGCAGCAGTGGAAATAAAACCCTCTCCCTCCACCGGGGTGGGAGCGTCCTTTCCTCCATAAATGACGGGCCAGATTGTCAACCACCAATCGTCAATTCGCCCAGCCTTTACTAGAGATGCTGTTAAATAGCCTCCTCCTAAAGCAACGACCTTGTGAATACCGCGCTCTGCCATCAAGCTGTAGGCTCGATTCCAGTCCAGGTCTGTATCTCCCAAATCAATTAATTCAGCCAGTTTTTGCAAACTTGTTGTATCAGAACTGCGCTCCAAACCAGTCCGTGTCGTAAATATCCATCGCTCAATGTCCTCGCTCAAAAAAGGGGAGTCCAGCGATAGGTCAAGGGAACCTGAGACAACACAAACAATAGGCTGGCGAGACTGACCCCGAGCCTCGCGCGCTGCTAATAATTCGGGATTGCGAATTGAAAAAATTACGTCTCCAGCCCGAATCGTTCCTGCTCCTACCAGGATTAGATCAGCAAGTGAGACTTCATACTCTACGTGTGCTTGATCGGCTGCATCAGGATTACCGCCTGCTTGAGGATCTACGGAGCTAATCTTTCCATCGACCGTCATGGCAATAACTACAGTTGTTTGGATAGCTGACATGATTACGTTCTGACAGTTCTTTATAATTTTATCTTTTTGAATTCTTTGCCATGAATCCCCAATGGAGTATAAAGGGGAAAATTAGTCACTGAGGTAATATGAAATTCTTAGAATGGCTGTGTCAGCGCTATCCGTCACCTCCTTATCTGGCAAGCGTTTTGACCCTGGATATTTTTTAACTGGAACTCCCTTATCCGAACCGTATTGTCTGCCACCTTTATTCTTGGACAGGTAAAATAATCTCAAATTCTGTCCCCTGTCCTAACTTAGAAAGGACGTTAATTTGTCCGCCATGAGTTGACATAATAGAGTAAGCTACGGTTAGTCCTAATCCCGTTCCTTTACCGACAGTTTTTGTTGTAAAGAAGGGGTCAAATACTTGTTTTTGCATTTCATCAGAAATTCCAGTTCCATTATCGGCAATGCAAATGCTCACACTCTTGGTTAGAGAATTGCTCAGTTCGGTACGAATTGTAATAGTAGGAGTTGTGATTTTTGCTTCATTTAAGGCATCAATAGCGTTATTCAAGACATTAATGATTACCTGATTGATTTGTTTGGCGTGACAACTCACTTTTGGAAGATCGGTATAGTTTTTAATGATGGCAATTTTAGTGAGTCGATGTTGCAGAATTAACAAAGTATTCTCAATTCCCTCATGAATATTTACGGCTTTGATATCTGCTTCATCAAGGCGGACAAAATTTCGCAGAGATAAGACAATATTTTGAATGCGTTGACTACCCTGTTCTATTGAATCTATTAGATTTGGTACGTCTTTGATTGTGTAATCTAAATCCTTTTCCTGGAAATAAGTTTGAATTTCAGTAGTAGGTTGTGGATATTGATGTTGATAGAGCCTAATACCACTTAGCAAGTCCTGGAAATAATTTTTTAAATGGCTAATATTGCCGGCGATAAAGTTGACTGGGTTATTAATTTCATGGGCAATGCCAGCAACCATTTGCCCTAAACTCGACATTTTTTCAGCATGAATCAATTGGGCTTGGGTTTGTTGTAATTCCTGGAGAGTATGCGACAATTGCTGATTTTTGCTGTAGAGTTCTTGGGTACGCTGCTCTACTTTTTGCTCTAGAGTATTGTAGAGTAGGGCATTTTCGAGGGAAATCGCCGCTTGAGTGGTTAATAATTGGAGTACATCTAGGCGATCGCCCACAAATGCACCCATTGTTAACTGATTTTCTAAATATAAAATCCCCAGTAACTGCCCTTGGTTGCGAATTGGCATACACAGCGCACTTTTGGGTTGATGCTGGCGCATATATTCCCCAATCACACTAGGCAGATGGGTTTTGAGATCGTCAATTACAACTGTTTCTAGAGTGTTTTTTACATACTGGATCAGTTTGACTGGAACACTAGGATGATTATCTAAAGGTGCTGTTTGCAGCATAGTACCTTCTAAGGTAGCGATCGCCCGCACTTGCCATGACCCATCTTGAAAGAGAATTAACGCACACCGATCGGCACCAGCATTTTCGAGAATAATCTGAGTTAGCGTCTGGATTAATTGATCTAAGTGAATTGCGGTAGAGATTGCTTGGGAGGCTTTAAAAACAGATCCAAAGTCCAGCACTGAATTGACGCTGCTAGATGAACTTGATATCAGGGTTGAGGAATGATTAGAGGTACTGGATATGACAGTATTACATAGTGTTTCTTGCGAGTTGAATTTGAGGTTTTTCTGTTGCACAATCACTCGCAGAAGTTCTGGATAACGTCGTTCTAAATTTTCTAGTTTGGCTTTTGCACCCCAACGGGCATAGGAGTAGTAAGCTTGTTCGATGTATGCTTGGGCAACTTTTTCTTTGCCCCAGTCGAGGTAGAATTTGGCAGCCAGTTCATTGCTAAGTGCTGCTTCTTGGATGTAGCCATTTTCTTTTGCTCCAGCAATGGCAAGGTCGTAAAATTCCATTGCTGCGGTTTTTTGTGCCAGTATCCGATACTTTTCTGCCTCCACCAACTGGAATCGATGCAGATGATTCATGGGTGCATAATTTGCCCACTGTTGCATCGTGTCCTGATTTTCTTCTACCTGCTGTAAAATTCTCTGTTGTTCTTCGGCTGGCGATGTCGGAAATAAAGCCAGTTGCAGCAGCGAATCATAAAAGTTCAATATTGGAAGATTCACCGTAGCATATCCTGAACCGGAATATTGTTTGGCTTTGGCAGCATATTCCACTGCCAAATCCAATGCTTGAAACAGATAAGAAAGCATCAATTTGTTGACAAAGAAATGCCACAAAGCAGCGCCATCATTACTTTGCTCATGTAAAGTCACCATTGACCTTTCATCGTAGGCTGCGCCAACTAATTCCCAAGGAGTAGTTTTTGACTCGATTAAATTCAAGACTACTTGGTAGTAAATATTGTTGTAATTGAGTGTGTGTTTTTGGTTAATTTTTTCTATTGCTGCCCCATAAATCGCTAATTCATCAGCTAATTTGGTTAATTCTTGACCAGCAATGTAAGCTTGGAAGCAATAAAGGTGGGCAGCGTAACTAGCATAAACCAAATCTCCACTATCTAACCCACTGGTATAAGCTTGTAGTAATGGCTGGAGCATTGCTGTTACAGGCTCTTTCCAATGGGCGACACAAAGATGAACGACTACGAGAACTCTTGCTTCGTGTTCCCGATCTTGAAACTTAGACAGCAGTTGCAAGGCTAACTTCCCAAATTCATAACCTCTTGAGATACTGCCTGGTTGACCGCAAAGCATGAGTCCATACCCTGAGTAAGCGAAGGCAGAAGCGGAAGTATTTCCGTATTTTACAGAAAGAGCAACTTTCTTCAGCACCACCAAACGATGAAGTTCAGGTTTTGCCATATAAGCAGGAGTTGTGACTTTAACTAAAACACGCAAGGCTGCACGTAATTCTGGATTCTGCATCTCTGGCAAATCAACCAATTCAGCAACTGTTTTGCCACTTAAGCTAGCTTCAGTTTCTTGCAAAGCCAGAACAAAATCCTCATCCGTTGGTTCTTGGGGGAACTCAATGCCCAGCGATTGCAAAAATTGCATACCTGTATCGATAGCGAGTAAAAATTTTCCCTGTGCTATGTAAGCTTCAATTTTTACCTCATAAACTTTAGCTGTATCAGCGATCGCTTTTGCGTGTTGTAAAATTTCCTGGGCGAAATCTTCCATTGCCTCAATTTCGCCACATAGAAAACTGGTTTCGGTGGCTTCGCTATACAAGCTTAAGGTCAGATTGTAATCAGATTCCCAAGGGTTAAATGGTAGTAACTGGATACCTGTTTTCAGATAAGCAATTGCTGAACTGTATGCAGTTGAAGCTTTTGCCTTTTTTCCAGCCATGAGATTTAACTGTGCGAGTTCATGGCGTTCTGTAGGTTGATGGAAATGTTCAAGCCCAATATTTAACTGATTAGCGATCGCAAAAATCTGATTTTCTAGTTCAGCTTCCGGGGTATTTTGCCACAACAGGCGACCGATTTTAACATGGGTTGTCTGTTTATGATCTTCAGGAATCAGTGAGTATGCGGCTTGTTGGACACGATCGTGCAGAAATTTATATGTTACAGAATGAGCGATTTCTTGATTAGTTGCTTGATTTTCGTGCCCTGCATAAAACTTATAAACTTCGCTAGTTGGCAAAATCAAGCCGAACTCTAATGCTTCCCATAATGCGGCGGCGGTTTCGGTTTGGGATTGTTGATAAACAATTGCCAATATGTGCAAATCAAATTGATTACCAATACAAGCCGCCAGTTTCAAAACTTCCTGAGTTGCTGGTGTTAGTTTCTGCAACCGTTGTGTCATAAACTCCACCACATCATCTGTTAGCGCTAGTTGCTTAACTTGGGCAATATCACACTGCCAATGCCCAATTTGAGAATTAAATTGAATGTAATTATCCTTATGCAGTGCCTTCAGAAACTGAGTGGTGAAAAAGGGATTTCCTTTAGTTTTTTGATACACCAATTGCATCAATGGTTGTGCTACTTCCGGTTGACAATTGAGGGTATCTGCTAGCAATTGATTCACACTTACTTGCCCCAGTGGACTGAGTGTGATTTTGTTAATTTTAGCTCCAGCATTGCCTATCTCATCTAATCTCAACATTAGGGGATGTGCGGGGAAGACCTCATTATCTCGGTATGCCCCAAGCAGTAACAGGTAGCCCTTCTGGGATTCATCCATCAGCAACTGTATCAGCTTTAGTGATGCTGAATCTGCCCACTGCAAGTCATCCAAAAACATCACTAAGGGATGTTCTGGTGTAGTGAAAACTTGAATAAATTTCACAAACAGCAGATTGAAGCGGTTTTGAGCCGCCATCCCAGATAGTTCTGTAGCTAAAAGTTGAGAACCAATAATTCGTTTTAGTTCTGGGATGACCTCAATAATAACTTGAGCATTTTCACCCAAAGCTGTGATGATTTTATCCTGCCACTGTTGTAAATGGGTATCGGTTTCACTCAATAATTGCCCCATTAAATCCCGGAAGGCTTGCACAAAGGCACTCAAGGGAATATTGCGATTAAATTGGTCATATTTGCCTTTGATAAAATAACCACGTTTCCCAACAATAGGTTTATGAACTTCGTTGACAACCGCAGTTTTCCCAATTCCAGAGAAGCCTGCTACTAGCATCATTTCGGTTGTCCCTTTACTGACGCGCTCAAATGCGTTGAGTAGGGTTTCTATTTCTGCTTCTCTGCCATAGAGTTTATCGGGGATAATAAAGCGATCGCACACATCCCGTTGGGCAATTGGAAAAGTCTCAATTTTGCCTGTTTCTTTCAATTGAACCAAGCACTTTTCTAAATCATACTTCAGTCCCAATGCACTCTGATAGCGTTCTTCTGCATTTTTCGCCATCAATTTTTTGATAATTTCTGCTAGTACAGATGGAATTTTTGGATTTATCTGATGCAAGAAAGGCGGCACTTTCGCAATATGACAATGTACTAATTCCATCGCATCTTCTGATTGAAATGGTAATTCCCCTGTCAGTAGTTCGTAAAAAGTTACACCCAAAGAATAAAAATCTGTGCGATAGTCAATTCCCCGATTCATTCGTCCAGTTTGTTCTGGGGAAATATAAGCAAGTGTTCCTTCTAATACGTTGGGACTGATTAAAGTTTGAGTTTCTCTTGGCAGTAGAGATGCAATACTAAAATCGATTAATTTAACTTGTTTTGTTTCTGGATTAATCAGAATATTGGCAGGTTTAATATCTTTATGAATAATGCGATTGCGAATTAGAATATCTAACGTCTCACACAGAGATATAGCCAGGGGCAAAAACTCCCTAAGTGAATGTTGCTTTGCGCCCATCTCCGTTTTCAGAGAAATTCCCCCAAAGTCTTCCATTACGAGCGCATAACCATTCTGGTAAGGTTCCAGGCTGTAAGTTTGGACGATCAAGGGTGAGTTGAGATTTTTAGCGATCACGTATTGGTTGCGAAACTGTACTAGTTCAGAAAAACTGGGATAAGGATTTTTCAGCAGCTTGATGACTACAGGCTGTTGGTCACTCTCTCGAACTGCTCGATAAACTAGGGTTCTAGAACCGTTGTAGAGTTCTTCGCTGACTTGATAGCCGGGAATGGTAACTACACTGCTAATCATAATTCTTTTGAATTTTTAAGACCTTAGCATTTAGTGTTCCCAGATCCGCCCCATCAGTCAGAGATTGAGGTAAAGGGATTTTTTGGCTTTGACTACTCCCAAATCTTGATTCTTGCAGCGAATATTTAATCCTTTTTGTAGCAGATAGCGATCGCTATCTGTGCCCGATTTTCTGATCCCATCGATTCCACTTCTTGCAAAAGTGCTTTTTGCACTCTTGTCGGAAAAGGGGAAAGGTAAAATACAAAACCTTTCCCCCAAATCCAACAAGTATAGGACTAGCCCTTTCAAGGTGACTGGTAAAATCTCTTTTTTTCTCTCTCTGCGCTCTTTGTGCCTCTGCGGTTTAAAAGTAATTTTTCTAACCACAGAGGCACAGAGAACACAGAGTAAAAAGATTAAAGAGGAATATTTTTACCTACCTTGAAAGGGCTAGTCCTAAAGTATTGGCTACTAAGTTGAATTTTAAAATACCTTGCGTTCTGCCAAATGGGATAGAACATCCTGGTGTGAGAACCAAACCTGCCGCAACTGCTTGCGGGCGAACAATTTCAACTGGTCGCCAGCAGAGGCTGAACCTGGTTGAGTTGCATTACCATAACTGGTAAGTGCCATCGCTTTTACAGGTTGAGAAAATTCAATCGCAGCAACATAAGAATCACCAGAAACAGATTTGAAGCGCCCGTCTGGTAGTGGAACAAAATTGAGAACTCGGAAAATACCAAGTCCGCCATCGCCACCATTTGCAGGCAAATCCACATCACCAGACTGTAACCGGAAAACATCTCCCCATGCTACATCTAGGTTTCCATAGGTTTTTTCTACCTTAGCTGCAACAGTTAAGAGTGTTGTGACTGCACTTTCAGGATTAGCCAAGCCATCAGGTGTAGTCAGTGGAGAGTCTTCACTCCAGGGTTTGCTAAATACACTATCGAAGTCTATCGCATCTACCCAAGCAGCAAATAGTACTGCACCTCGACTATCTGCATTGGTTTGCCGATCCCAAGCTGACAGTACATCAGCAGATCGACGAGCTAATTCGCTTCCGTACTTCCGGGCTGCTGGAATCAAGTCATCCAAAAGGCGATCTGCTAGTTCCATACGTGTTGAATGTTTATAGGAAACCATCTCATCAAAAGAGATTTTGTCATCCTCTGCTAACATCTGCACAGTACGTTGCGATCTAAACTCCATTGGGCCGCGTGGTGCCATATAAGGCGGATAATTATCTGGATTGAGAACCTGGGGAAAGGTTGTTGTCCAAGGTGGGTCATTTGTATTTTGTAACCAGCCGCTTTTTGGATCAATTACGCGCGGTAGATCCTGATATGGATGAGTTTTTGACCATAAGGTTTTAGATGTGTCGCCAGGTATTAAACCTTGCCAGTATTCAAAATTGCCTTGTTGACGAATTGGTACTTGACCGTTAAAAAGGTGCATAATATGACCTTCTCTGTCTGCATACATCACTGTAAACATCGGTAGTTGTAATCGTTGCAGGACAGCTTGAAACTGGGTGAGGTTTTGGGAACGTGCCATATCCCACCACTGCTGTAGGACACCTGGTTGGTCAAGACCCACAACACGCAGTGCCACAGCTTTACCATCTTTTCGTGATATGACTGGACCGTGGATAGAACTTTCCACTACAAGTTTTTGTGAGCGCAGAGTACCGTCTTTTTGCTTCACTTTCAAAGATCGGGTTTTTGTCTTAAAGGCTCGGACTTGACCATCGAAGCGATAACCACCATCGGCTAGTTTTAGTTCGTAGTTATCCCAGCCATCATAGGTATTTACTGTATGAGTCCAACCCAAATTATCATTAAAGGCGATCGCTAAAACGGGAATCCCTACCAGTGTTGCCCCATAAGCATTAATTCCTGGTGCAGTAATATGTGCTTCATACCACAGAAATAAATCTGACCAAGGCAGATGTGGATTAGCCAGAAGCATAGCATGACCATTTTCAGAATGTGATGGTGCGATCGCCCAACCATTAGATCCTGGTTTTGACTGCTGTTTACTGACACCTGCAACTTCTTCTGGATTGGCAATAAAAGTGAAATTCAGTACCCGCATCTGGTGAGCCAGCACATCCTCGCCTTTGACTGGCAAGACAATCTCAACTTCATCAGCAATCAAATCCTTGTGTTTCTCAGCATAAGCGTTAATTCCACTGGCAAAAGCATCAAGATAACGGCGAAACTTTGGACTTTGGGCCAAATACCAAGAATGCGATCGTTCTGGTACTCCCATAGTTTGTACCCAACGATCTGATTCTAGATACTTTTCTCCCCAATATTCGGCAGCCCTTCCCCGTGCTTGACCGTAGAGATGCAAAAGCAGGTTGCCATGACTCTGCATCTGCGCCCAACCGAAAGCTTGAAAGGCACTTTGGTTATCCTTGCCATAAATATGCGGTACACCATAAGTATCCCAAAGTATTTCAGTTGTTTTTGGTGAAGAACTAAGGCTTTGGTTTCCTACTACTAAAACAAAGATGAGCGCGAATAAAAAGGGTAAAACTCTCAAGATATAGTGTTTATTGCCATACGGCTTTAAACCTATAAAACCAAGCAACTTTATTTTGCTAATAAACATTAGAGTTAATGAATGGGGACTGTTGAATAATCCCTAATAATTGAGACTGTCGATTTGTCTAGATAGGCTCAAAAAGAGGTAATAGCTTCTAGCTACTCCAAATAATGCCTAAGTCTAATGAGCAGATTATTCCATTTTCTTCTTGAGGCTTAGAGGTCTCATATCTGTCCATACTTCCTTAATATATTCAAGGCATTCTTGCTTGAGACCAGTTTTGCCCACATCTCTCCAGCCAAGGGGGTTTTCTCGGTTGGCAAACCAGATTGAATATTGTTCTTCATGATTTACTACAACTTTGTAAATTGTGATGTCTTCCGTTTCATTTTGATACATATTTATTACCTGATAATTGATTATTTAGATTTTCTTACAATTTGAAAATGTATATTTTTAAAGCATTCTTATCTAAAAAATATACCTTTTAATCCAATATTTTCTCAACGATCACTTGATGAGCTTGATGAACTATATTGACTTTTTTATAAAATACTTTCAGAAAAGCATCTATGCCAATTTTTGTGTCTTGTTCGGTATTGACACTATCATGGAATTGAAAATCATAGTCATCAAAAATAATGATGCCTCCAACCTTGACAAGTCCCCAACCCAAAATAGCATCAGTGAGGACATCAGCCGCTAAATGTGAACCATCAACATAAAGGATATCGTAATTATTTAAAGGGAGCGATCGCATTACATCTTGCGAGTTACCAATAATTTTCGTTACCTTCTCTAAAGCGTTGGTTTGAGAAATATTGAAATCAAATCTTTCCTCAACAGATTGAATATAACTGTCGTCATATTCAAATTTGTGTTCAACGCTTCCCTCAAAGGTATCTATGCACGTGATTCTTGATGATTCATGAGTGAGAACGTTATCTAAAAGCCAACAAGCAGACATACCTTCCCAACTACCGATTTCTAGAACATTAATTTCAGGCTGATTAGCTAAGTGTATTAAATACTGTTCCCAGATTGGAAGATTTTCAATAAACCAATCAGTTGTAAACTTATATCCTTTGACTTTTTTCCATGCTTCCCCTCGTGCGATAGCAGCATAACCGTGCATTTTTTGAGCAAATTCCGAGTCAGAAACAGCTTCGCGTTTTGTAGCTTCTGCCGTTAGTAAGTCAACAATTTCTAGTGTCCAAGCGTTAATTTTATCTATATCATCTGCTTGCTCTATCACCGATAACCAAGTAGCCTTAGCCTCTGATTCTTCTCCTTGAAGTAGCAGCGCCAAGCATATATGCCAATAATTAGACATCAGGCTAGGATCAGTTTCAATGCCTCGCTTATAAAAAGTGATCGCTTCACTATAATTATTTTGATCTACATCGTAAGAGTTGATTCCTTCTAAGTAGTAACTCATTTTTTTATTCCGTATTAACTAAATTTATTTATTAAATATGTTTATCTTCTAACATTTCTAAGATAAACTGCGTCGCCATCCCAGATTTTTCTATATCCTGAAATTTTTCTCCCCATATTTTTAATCTCTGTTTTAATAACAAATCATTTTCTATCGTCTCAATTAAATCGACAATAAGATTAGTAGATGTATTATTGACATCAGCAACTACACCTAAACCATGATATTCAATTCTTTCTGCATTGTCTGGTTGGTCAGCCCATACAGGAAACACAATCATTGGTACTCCGCAAAATATGCATTCTTTAATAGTGTTTATTCCTCCAGCTATAATTGCTATAGATGCTTTCTTAAGAAGTCCTAATTGTGGTGCTTTGTTAACAACTATTATATTTTCAGGTATATACTCGAAGTCTTCAACACTAATATAATCGCTTAATGATAAGACCAATTGGTATTCATTTTTAAGCGATGCAGCATCAATCACATTTTGAAATAATTGTTTAATTCTATTTATACCTAAAGTAGAAAAAGTGTTCACTGTAGTTCCTAAAGAACAATAAATAAGAGATTTATTTTTATCCAAATTTGACCAGACAAAAGAGGGTTCTTCTCTTTGTAAGTCTATTGAAGCTTCAGCATAATAGCATTTTTCTCTTAAAATATTAGGTAAATCTAATTCTTTTGGGCATAAAACCAGATGTGTTAACTTTAAAGGTATTGCTTGAGATAAATCTAATAAATCAAGAGGGATTTTCCTGTTAATTGCAAATTTTGTGATCATATCTTCCTCAGAAAAATCTGTTTTACTCAACAAAGCAATTATTTTTTTAGTTGCTTTGAGTAGTTTTTGATAGATATATTTGTTTTTTAAATTAAACAATTTAGCAATAAAATTATTGTCAAAACTTGTAACTATATCCTTTTCAAGGAGATTTGATAATGGTAAAGAGGTAAACATATCTGTAAAATAAATACTCTTAACTTGGCATTCATAGGCTATCATCCCTATGAAAGTAGAATATAGTTCTTCGTATGTACTTATTACCAGCAACTTAGGGTTAAATGTTTTTAAAAGAGTGTGTATTTCTCGATTTTCTCCTTTTATTAAGGAATTAATTAAAGAGTTTAAAGATTTTTTATATCTTAATTGATTTAGTAATCCTTGAAGCTTATTGGAATTGTTAATTTCTAGCTGTTGAATAAATCCTTTGGGAAACCATTTTTCTAGAATTGGCAAAAATTTAAATCCGTAGCTACAAACTTTTTCCTCATAATCTGGCAACCCTAAATATAAAACTTCATGTCCAAGTAAACTTAGTTTTTTTGCTAGTTTCAAAGTACTATTTAATTCCCCTTGATAATTAAAAATACAAAATGCTATGGTTGCCATACGTTAAACACCACCAAACAGTAACTTACCTATTTAAAGCTCAACAATTAAAAAATTAGTTCTTAGCTATTTTTGTCTTTTAATGCCACAGCCTAATATTAGATAAAGCCTCCTTCTCTCAAATTACTGATGCTATCCTTAACAACTTGAATAATGTAGTTAATATCTTCATCTGTATGGGCTGTTGATAAATAACCACTTACACCTAATAAGTGAACTCCTCTGTCGAGAAGATGATATTTCAAGAAACTCATTGCTACTGAAGCAGTAGAATTTCCTCCAGAAATCTCTAAAGATGCAGAACCAAATAGTGAGCCAAAATTTGCCATCTGTAGCGGTATTCCATCGGCTGCAAAATAATTATTCAAAGCCTTAACAAATTGTGTTGTTCGTTCATTCAGATTTTGTTGTAGAGAAGGCCCCGAATTCTGCATATACTTTAATACAGCTTTTGCAGCAGCTAATGCTAACGGATGCTTACAAAAAGTACCTGCAAAAAACGTCTTTTTCACCAGAGGGTAAGAAGCATCGCCGTAACTCCACATTCCCCCATCAATTGCATCCATATAAATATTTTTACCGGCAATTACCCCAATTGGTATCCCACCACCAACAATTTTTCCATAAGTGGCTATGTCTGCTTGTACATCAAAATAAGCTTGTGCGCCACCAGGATGAATCCGAAACCCTGTTACCATTTCATCAAAAATTAAGGCAATTCCAGATTCTTGTGTTAATTTCCTTAATTTCTGGAGAAATTCTTTTGGTTGTAAAGCCGGTCTAGAAGTTTGCACAGGAACTACCAAAACTGCTGCTAATTCTTGCTTATATGCTTTAATAACTTCTAATGATTGAGGATTGCCATAATCTAAAATCAAAACATCACTCACAAAGTTTTGTAATACTCCAGGCGCTAAGGGTATGGCATATTGATTATCTTCTGCCTTATTTGTGTTAACTAAAGTGCCATCAAAATGACCATGATAAGAACCTGAAAATATAACGATTTTCTTGCGTTCTGTAACTGCTCTGGCGATACGGATAGCAGTCATTACTGCTTCTGTACCAGTATTACTAAAACAAACCCGCTCCATTCCTGTAAGTTGAGAAATTAACTCAGCTACCTCACCAACAATTTCTGATTGGGGGCCAATTTGAATTCCTTGATCAAGTTGTGCGATTAAAGCCTCTTTAATAAATGAGGGATTATGACCAAAGAGATTTATTCCCAAACCCATCATTACATCTACATATTCATTACCATCTACATCCCAGATTTTGGAACCCATAGAGCGATTAGCAACAATGGGATAATACATTTCTTTGAATAGTAAATTGAACTCTCCTAAGTTTTTATCATCAGAGAGAACTGGGCGATAAGATTGGGAAAGATGTTTAGATGTTTTGGTGCGATCGCTATAGCTATTGATAAAATGTTGTAAATACTTTTGCTGCTGATTTGTCAGCCCTGCTTTGGCTAATAATTCAGTTAAAATATCGGATTTTTGATGTAATGCAAGAACATCATAATCATCATAACGAGTTGTTGAAATCATAAAATATCACTCTTGAAACTATTGCAAAACTTTTAATTATTCATCAGTTACAAACTTTATTATCCAAAAAGCCCTGCTTAATCAGATAGGAAAAATAAACGCTGAGTAATTGATTGTCTATTGGAGGACAAGTAATCGAACTACCTACTAATCCATTGATGACATTTTGATTATCAAGCTGTAACAATTCTGAGTTTGAATCTTCTTCTTCAGCTTGTCTTGCTGGAAAAAATGGTACTAATGAATATAACGGATGTTCAAAGGAGCTTTGAGTAACATTGAGTAATTTCTCTCGCCATTGCTCATAAGAATTTTGTTCAATTGCATAACCCAATGAGCGAATATGGTCAATAAGTGTATTTGAGTGGAGAGTTTGAGGATGCACTAAGTGAAAAGTTTTCCCTAAAGATTCTTTCTGTTTCGATAAATTAACTATTGCTTTGCTGACATAATCTACAGGAACTATATTCTCTCGAATGTCTATATCTGGCGCACTTCCCAATTGCACACAACCTATTATCAGTTTGTACAGAAAATCATTACTATTAAAGACCCCAGTTTTGCTATGTCCAGATATACGTGATGGTCTGTAAATAGAGATAGGAATTCCCCTTTCAATCGCCGTTTTTACTAGCTTTTCAGCTACCCATTTAGTTTGACAATATCCATTACTAGGAAATTCGTTTTCATTTAGGCTATCTTGTTCTCGGACTAATTTGGCTCCAGATTCAATTTTGGAAGGTACAACACCAGAGCTAGAAATAAAATGTACTGGTTTAGTTTTTATTTGACTAGCTAATCTCAAAATTTCTTGTGTACCCAGTACGTTTGTAGGTTTGAGAATAGAGTAGGGATAAATATGATGTACCCAAGCCCCATTATGGTAGATAACATCAATAATACTTGCCAATTCTTGGAATTTTTCAGTTTTTAAACCAAAAAGTGGTTTTGATAAATCCCCAAGAATAGGAATGATTCTGGAACTCCAAATTTCGTTCCAAACTCCATAAGATTCCAGAGCAGTTTGCAGTTTTTTATGGACATTCTCAATATTTTTATAACGAACTAAGCAATAAATATCTGCTTGGGTTTGTTGTAGAAGTTCAGCTAGTAAGAATAATCCTAAAAAGCCCGTTGCTCCAGTCAATAGAATAGCACTAGGTTCAGGAATAAACTTAACGGCATTTTCACGAACAATTGTTTGATCTAAAATGACTTCAGCTTTGAGATCCAAAAGTGGGTAATCAATTTCTATTTGACAAACTCGATCAATATTTTCTGCTAAACCCGCTACAGTGGGTTTCTCTAACAAACTGCGTAAAGATATATCCAAGTTAAAAGCTTCTTTAACTTTGGCAAGTAATTGAGTTGTTAATAAAGAATGTCCACCCAATTCAAAGAAGTTGTCGTAAATACTGACTTTCTCAATTTTTAAGACTTCAGCCCAGATTTGAGTTAGCATTTCTTCTACAGAGGTGCGAGGAGAAACAAAATCTCCTATCAAATCTGATCTAACTTCCTCTGGTGCGGGTAGTGCCTTTCTATCAACTTTACCATTGGCATTTAGAGGTAATTTTTTTAGCAGCACTACAGCCGATGGTATCATGAATTCTGGTAATTTATCTTTTAAAAAGCTGCGTAGTTCATTAACTGTAAGGGCTGATTTTGGCTGGGGAACTACATAAGCCACTAATCGTTTTCCTGGTACATCTTCACGAGCAATAACTACTGTTTCTTGCACTCCAGAATACTTATTCAGTGCTGTCTCAATCTCACCTAACTCAATTCGGAAGCCACGAATTTTTACTTGGTTATCAATACGTCCCAAAAACTCAATGTTGCCATCAGGGAGATATTTTGCTAAATCGCCAGTTTTATATAAACGCACTCCCGGTTTTTTACTAAAGGGATGGGGAATAAATTTCTCAGATGTAATTGCAGATTGATTTAAATAACCTCTAGCTAAACCTTCACCGCTAATATAAATTTCGCCATGAATACCAATAGGAACTGGATGTAAATGAGAGTCCAGTATATATATTTGCGTATTGGATATGGGAGAACCAATAGATATTTGCTTTCCTGTTTCTGCGGTATGACAATAATATGCGCTACTCCAAACGCTTGCTTCTGTCGGCCCGTACTCGTTAAATAAAGATACTTCCGGCTGAAACTGAGAATGATGTTGTACCAATTCTAATGGGCAAGCTTCACCTGCAACTATTACAGTACGAAGAGAATTTAAATTTTCTGGTTTTGCTTGTTGCAAAATTAAAGCATATAGAGAAGGAAGGCTTAATAAATGGGAAACACTATTTTGGGAAATTAATTCTATAAGTTTAGGTACTTCTCGTTGTACACCTTCTTCTGGTAAGTGTAGAGTTCCGCCACAACAAAGTGTCCAGAAAATACCTGCAACAGAACTATCAAAAGCAAAGGATGAGAGTAGCAAAAAGTTACTCACAGCTTGTTGATAGTAGGCAATACGTGCAGTTGTGGAATGAACTAAGTTACGATGTGCGATCGCAACTCCCTTCGGTTTTCCAGTAGAGCCAGAAGTATAAATTATATAAGCTAAGTTTTCAGTAGATATAGTTATCAGGGGGTTTTTCTGACTCTGTTGTGCGATTGCTTCCCATTCTGTGTCTAAGCAAATTGTCTGTGTATCGTGCTTAGGTAAGCCTTCCAGTAAATGCTGCTGTGTCAATAATACAGATACCTGAGTATCTTCTAGCATGAAGCTTAAGCGCTCTTGGGGATAGTGCGGATCGAGGGGAACATAAGCACCACCAGCTTTAAGAATGCCTAAAATACCTACAAGCATTTCTAAGGAACGCTCTACACAAATTCCCACTAATACTTCTGCACCTACCCCCAAATGTTTTAGATAATGAGCTAGTTGATTTGCACGCGCATTAAGTTCAGCATAAGTTAGTTCCTGATTGTTAAATACTACAGCAATGTTGTTGGGAGTGCGTTCTACCTGCTCTGTCAATAACTCGTGAATGCACTTATTTTGTGGGTAATCCGCCTGAGTTTGATTGAACTCGAAGAGAAGTTGATTGAGTGTGCGATCGCTTAAAATTTCTAATTCACCAATTGCAGCTTCTGGATCATGTACTGCACTTTCTAGTAGTTTGTGAAATTGCTCTGCTAACCCTGCAATATCCTGTGGAGAAAACAGATTACAGTCATAATGAAATTCTGTACTTAAAAAATCCTTTTCGCGTCTACAAGAAAGCTTAATTTTAAAACGCTCAGTACAGCTATCAAGCTTGAAAATAGAAAATAATATATTACCTGCATAATGCCTTATATCTTCTTCTGCAAAATCAAAAATCACAGAAGAAAAAGGCAAAATATCTGGTATTTGTTCCCAAGTAAAACACTCTTGCCATTTGTGGATAGATTCTACAGACTCATGAACTTGCTGCAAAACTTGACTAAATTTGAAAGTATCTTCCAAATGACAATGAACTGGTAAATATTTAGCAAATAGTCCTAATGCTTCTTGAAGCTCCTCATATTTTCTGCCATTAAATTCTCTGGCGACGATCATCTCAGATTGTCCACTTAGTCGCTGGAGTAAAATCAACCAGCAGGTTAGATAAAAGTTAGAAGCAGAAGTATTATGCTTGTGAGCTAATGTTTCGATATTAGCTACCAGTTCCGGGGTAATGATTGAATTTACTAATTTTGGTTGAAATATCCGTTTTTCAGAGAGATGCTTTTCAAAAGGAAGCTGAAAAGTGTCAATAGTAGAGAAGTCTTGCTGTTGCCAATATTCTCTACCTATTTTCGTTTCTTCTGCTTCTAATATTTGATTTTGCCATTCTGAAAAATCTGCATACTGGAGTGGTTCTTTAGATAATTTCTCATCGAATTTTCCTAAGTAAGAAGTAGCTAGTTCTCTTACTAGACAATTAAAGGTTGCTCTATCTGCACAAAGAGCAGGTAAACTAATAAGCAATAAATGCTGTTTTAGTGAAATATTTACTAAAGATGTATGTAAAATCGAACCTTGTTCAAACTGAAAAGTTTGTTGTTTGATTTCCTGAAATATTAACTCAATCTTCACCTCTTGTTCTTGAGGGGTCAAATTAGTAATATCAGATTTTTTCTCTAAAATAACTTTGCTATCTGTAATTACCTGTACTGGAATAGTCATTCCAGGTAGACAAATAAAATTAGTGCGGAGGATCTCATAGCGATTGACAACATCTTGCAATGCCAATTCTAAATTATTGAGATCAATATTTCCTTCAATCAAAATTGCACAATCGCTACGATAAGCCCAACTTTGATCAATTTGTTGTAACAACCATAAATGCTCTTGCTGAGGCGAAAGTCTAAACCCCTCGATACTTTCTAATACTTGCATATTGCTACCTTAATGTTAGTTAAATACTTGAGGGCGTATCCTGGATTTCTCACAAGTGAGAAATCCAAGGGGTGTGGTAGGTGTGGGAGGATGGGGAAGAAGTCTTACCCCCCACACTCCCCACACTCCTCTTCTCCCTCTGCCTACACTATGCGTGAGAAATCCGGGGTATAAGGTTCAGCCATTCCCACTAAAATTTTTCTGGGAGGCATAAATGGATTGCGAGCATGTATTGATAACATATTATCCAGCATCAATACATCTCCTTTCTGCCAAGAGAAAGTGACCATTTCTTCTTGATAGGCAGTTCGCAAACTAGCTAATACTGATGGTTCAATTGCAGAACCATCTCCATAATATGTGTTAGTTGGTAAATCTTCTTCTGGCAAATTTTTCAATAACGATTCGCGTATCGTTGGTTCCAATGTGGAAACGTGGAAAAAAGTTGCGTGATTGAACCAGACCATTTCACCTGTTTGAGGATGTTTGAGAATGGCTGGTCCGACTTGTCGAGTTCTTAAACGATTATCTGCTTTCCATTCAACCTCAATTCCATTATTTTTGCAATACTCTTCTACTTTAATTTTGTCTGTTGTTTGAAATACAGTTTGCCAAGGAAGACCAAATCCATTACCAAAGTTACGCATATACATAACTTGCTTTTCGATGAAGCGATCGCGGATAGTTGGATCAATTCGCTCAAAAACCTTTCGACAGCTACCAATTGGGGTTTCCCCTCCCTCTTGCGCTGGACTCATACAAAAAAAGAAGATTTTCAACGGAAAGGTAGGCGAGTAGGCGTGTTCATTGTGAGGAAAAATACTTTGATCGGCAGGGTAGTCAGTTGAAGTATAAATTCTCCCAGCTACTTGAGTTCGTGGAGATGCCCGATACCGATATTCCATCGCTTCTCCACAAATCGCTGCGATAATTTGCTCAAATTCTTCTATAGAATTAACTTTGAAATCACGAAAAAGTACCGCTCCATATTTTAATAATTCAGATTTCAAATATTCTTGATTATTATTAGCCCAGTTTTCTAGATTTACACCCTTCACACTAGGCTTAATCACCAAAGGAAAGTTAGAGCCTGGCTGAAGAAATTCAGTTTTGATTAATTCTTCTGTAGATATATTAACAGCTTTCCGTCTTACATATCCTAGAGATTCCATTTTCGTCATGATTATTATTATCTGTTATTTGCTCTACGTTTAACGTTGATTAATTTATGTCCGATGGTATTTTTATAAGCTTCTTCTCTAGCAAGATGCTGTTTCTTATCTACTTCATTAAGAACTATTTTTAATTCACTTAATTTACTTTCTGGATGAGTGGCAATCTTATTTAAAAGCATTGCAAAATTATTCGATAACCTAACAATACTGTCCCGATCAAATAGGTCAGTGTTATATTCCCATACACCAAATAGTCCCTGATCTGTTTCGTTTAACTCTAACAGCAAGTCAAACTGCACCGTTTTGTTTTCGACTTTCAAAGATGTGATACTTAAGCCTGGAAGCTCCAAAGATGGAGTTTGGGTATTTTCCAAAACAATCTTGACTTGAAATAATGGTGTACGGTTCAACTCCCGTTTTGGATTCAGAACATCTACCAATTTGTCGAAGGGCAAATCTTGGTGAGCATAAGCTTCCAAAGTCATCTCGCGGACTCGTTCTAATAACTCTACAAAAGTAGGATTTCCTGATAAATCTGTACGCAAGACTAACTGGTTAACAAAAAACCCGATCAATTCTTTAGTCTCGGCTTGATTGCGGTTGGCAATATCAGTACCAACAACGATATCTTCTTGATCGGTATAGCAGTGCAGCAAAGTCTGGAAAGCCGCTAGCAGAATCATAAATAGTGTGATGCCTTGGCGCTGATTCAGAGCTTTCAGCTTCTCAGATAAAGTTTTGGGTAGAACTAGAGTTTCTCTAGCTCCTGAGAAAGTCTGGATAGGCGCTCGCGATCGCTCGCTAGGGAATTCTACAACAGGTAGTTTACCGCCTAATTGCCTTTGCCAGTAAGCAAGTTGAGTTTCTAAACGCTCTCCCTGTAACCACTGTCTTTGCCACACAGCAAAGTCTGCATACTGGATGGATAGTTGCGAGAGGGGTGATGGTTTGCCAATAGAGAAAGCTTCATACAAAGTTGCGATTTCGTGAATCAGCACACCTATAGCCCAGCCATCAGCCACAATATGATGCATAGTCAACAATAATGCATATTCTGCTGCCGCTAGTTGCAGTAAAGTAACTCGTAATAAAGGCACTTTGGTTAAGTCGAAAGGCTGTTGGGCTTCCTCACTCGCCAATCTCAAAACTTCAGCCTCTCTCTGTTCTTGAGAAAGTTCTTGTAAATCTACTACTGGTAGTTTGAAGCTGAAACTGGGAGCAATGACTTGCAGAGGTTGTCCATCAACTACTATGAATGTAGTTCTTAAAACTTCGTGCCGTCTCACAACTTCGTTAAAGCTTTGCTCTAGTGCCGCCACATTTAGCGATCCGACAATACGCATGGGTTGAGAGATATTGTAGGCACTATTTCCAGGTTGTAATTGGTCGATAAACCACAACCTTTGTTGGGCAAAAGATAGAGGGAATAAGTTTGACTCTCGACTTTGAGGAACTATTTGCGGTTGTGAAAATACGCTTTCTTTTTTCTTCTGAAGGCGTTGTGCAAGAAGCTTAAGTTTCTCTGGGGAAAGACCAGCAATGCGTTGTGAAAGGTCACTCATCTTAATTACCTACCTCTAGCTTTGTTGAGATACAAGATGGTCTTCTAACGGAGTTATCACCCTATCAGGAAAATTCTCAATAAAAGCATATTGCAAAAATTCCTTTTCAATATCTGTCAGTTTAGGCTTGTAAATGTTGTGAAGCAATTAATACCTGTACTTCATCCTGTGATAGTTGTTCAATATCTGCTAAAGCTTGAGCCAATTCCTCTAAATTTGTCTGTTTGGCAAGTTTTTGGACAATAATTTCAGCTAACTCAGCTATAGTCGGGCCATTAAAAAAGCCTTTGTAAGAAAGTTCTGTTTGAAAAGTTTTGCATAGTTCAGAAACTAATTGAGTAGCAAATAAAGAGTCTCCTCCTAGCTCAAAGAAGTTATCGTGAATACCCACTTTTTCAATTCCTAGAAGTTGTTGCCAAACGTCAGCAAGGGTTCGCTCAATTTCATTACTAGGAGCAATATAAGCATTTGCTAAGTTAGGTCGGGGGTGAGTTGGTTTGAATTGATTAAGCTGGGCTAATTTTTCTTCCAAAGACTTAGGAGTTTTCTTTGGCTTAATTAGATTGAGAAAATCTTGTGTTGATACAATTATTTGAGAAACTGTGCTATTACACAGAATACGTTTAAAAGCCTCTATGCCCTCCAAATCAGCCATTCCTGCTGCCAATCTTTCTCCTGTGATTTCTTGATGGCGTGCTTCAACAGGAATTGCCATTCCTACGTTGTTCCATCTATCCCAGTTAATAGACTTAATGAATTTCCATGTTCTATATTTAGAAGCGCTGTAGTGAGCAAAGGAGTCAAGGAAGGCATTTGCAGCTGTATAATCTGCCATTCCAGATGTACCAACAAATGAACTTAGTGATGAACAGAGTACAAAGAAATCCAGGTTCTTTTCTTTAAATAGAGTTTCAAGTACTCGTGTTCCTTGCACTTTTGGCGCTAAAGCTTTGGCTACAGTTTCTTTTGTTGTGAGTTGCATCATCCCTCCGCCGAAAACTGCGGCTGCATGAATTACTCCATGAATCTCGTCAAATCGTTGATTAGCTTTTTGAAACACTGCGGACATCTGTTCAAGGTTGGTAACATCGGCACTGATTACCATTACCTCTGCACCTAATGCCTTCATTCCCTGCAATTTTTGGATCTTCTGACTGATATGATATTGTGGATCGTGAGTCGATAACCATTCAGACCATTCATCTTGGTCGGGAAAAATTGAACGTCCTACTAATATAAGTTTTGCTTGCACGGTCTGCGCTAGATATTCTGCTAGCAGTAGACCAACACCTCCTAATCCACCAGTGATGAGATATACTCCCTGTTTTCTAAGGCGGAGATTTTCAGTAACGGTTTCATGTAGTTGTACAGGTTCAAAATCTTGTACCCAGCGATTTCGCCCACGGTAAGCAATAATTTGGTCAGATGTAGGGGTTGTAAATTCCCTTATTAGTGTTTGGATGAGTTCTTCTTGTCCACTTTCTACAGGAACTACAACATCAATACTGCGACAAGTTATATTTGCATACTCAAGCGGCATAACTTTGCAAGTTCCAAGAATCAGGGCCTTTTCTGGACACAGTATTTCTGAACCTGTTATTTCCTGTAAATTGTTGGAGACAAGACTAATTTCTAAAGCATCTGTTTGATTATTTTCTGTAATAGCCTGTGCCAAAAACAACAAACTCGACCAGCCTAAAGCTTCAATTGTTGAGTTGGTGTAACTGTTTGATGTCACACTCCACAGATGAACAATCCTTTTGGGAATCTTACCCAGGCTCCGAAGTTCTTTGAGTAAGGTATTGTAATCATCCTCTTTTTCTGGATTAATCGTATATGTGCGTTGAGGATATTCGCTATTTTGCTGAAATTGCTCTCCCACCCTGACGGAAATAACATCTTGATTCTCAAGTACTAGTTGTTTTATCAACTTTTCACCCAAGCCGCACTCATCCACAAATACTAACCAGCATCCTGCTTTTCCCTCAAGTCCAGCTTTAGAAGGCTGCGGTGGCATAGTACGTTTCCAAGAAGGAATGTAAAACCAGTCAGCAATATCTGATTTTTTAGCCAATAAGTCTTGGTTCTGCTCTTTAGAAGCTTTTTGCTTGGTGACGGTAAATGCTGTAGGTGCTGAGTCAGTTATCGATGCAGCAGCCTGAGCCACCAAAATCTGTTCGCCGAAAGCTTCAGTTTCAGAGACAGCCGCTACCTCAACAAACCCTTGAGAACGTAGTGCTTCCTGCCATTGCTTTTGTGATAAAAACGGATTACCACGGCTGCGTTCTTCATCCTCTAAAGGATTCATTAGCAGTCCATCGGTGAGATCAAAGTCTAACTGTGGTTGAGTTATTTCCCACAATAGCAGGAATCCTCCAGGAGCTAGTAGCGATCGCACATGCTCTAGGGTTTTTGTTATATTTCGGGTTACGTGCAATACGTTGACAGCTACCACCACATCAAAACTGTGGCTGTTGAATCCTTGTGCAGTAGGCGGTTTTTCAATATCTAGAAACCGATATTCAACAAACGGATAAGCGCTAAACTGCTGTTTGGCTTGATTCAAAAACAAACCCCCTACATCTGTAAAAGTGTAGTTGGTGCGCTCAGATGGCAATACAGGTAGCAATTCTGTCGTAGCAAGACCCCCTCCACCACCAATTTCCAGAATTCTCAGGTTTACATCTGGTGGTAATGACTTTACTACCTGTTCCATACCTGCTTGCATGATCCCTTTTAAATGGGTATCCAGAGGTAATTCTGAATTTGCAATTTCTGGTTTGTTCTCTTTTACCGCAAAATACAACTCTAATGGTTCTTTTTCACCAGTCAGCACATCCGGCAGATTCTCACCACATTCCTGGACGATATGTAGAACATGAGGTGTATGTACGCATTTGATTTTAACTTCTTCTACCAGAGCGTTAATCGAGTCTGTAGAACAGGGAACAAGGTTTGTAAATAAATCCTTTTCTTGTTGTAGATCACCTTGTTCTACGAGTACATCTAAAAAGCGATACAACAATTGCCGATAGCGAGGAATAATCTGGCATTGCTCACACAACTCTTCAAAAGAATATTGCTCATTGAAGTTGTTAAAAGCACCCAAACGCTGGAGAGAAAGGTTTATATAGGAAGCACACAAACGATCCAAACACTCTTTATTCAGCAAATAAGTTTGCTCGTCCAATGTGGCGATGCTAGCACGAGCCTTTACCCTACAAGTCTCTACCAAAGATTGACCTAAATCAACTGCCGTTTGTCTTGGCTGTTTTTGTGCTTCAATCCAGTAACGTTGACGCTCAAATGGATAGGTTGGTAAGGGAATATGATGACGTTGTTCGTTAGCATAAAAACTAGACCAGTCTACTTTGACACCACAAAGCCAGAGCCGTCCCAAAGAGTTGAGTAAAAATTCTACATCCGATTGTTGTTCTTGTGGATGACGGATTGAGGTCAGTACTATCAGTTTATCCTGATGATGTTGCTTGACAAAAGTACTTAAAGTCCGTCCTGGGCCAACCTCTAAAAAGATCCGCTCTTGTGTTTTGAGTAACTCAGTTATCCCTTGGTTAAAGCGCACTGTTTGCCGTAAATGCTTTACCCAATATTTGGGGTCTGTTGCTTCTGCTACAGCGATCCAAGTGCCACTGACGTTAGAGATAAACTCAATCTTCGGAGGATGAAGTTGGAGTTTTTGTAAATGCTCTGTAAATGGCTGGAGAATTGGCTCCATCATGGGAGAATGAAAGGCATGAGAGGTATGTAACCTCCGGCAGCCTATACCTTTGGCTTCTAGCTGTTGTTGTAATTGTGCGATCGCTTCAGCTACACCAGAAACCACGCAGTAGGCAGGCCCATTACTTGCAGCTAAAGATAGTTCCTCCGTTAGCAGGGGTTGTATCTCTGATTCGGGAAGTTGGATAGAGAGCATTTCCCCACTAGGAAGTTCCTGTATCAGTCGTCCTCGGATTGCGACTAGCGCTAAAGCATCTTCTAGCGAAAAAACTCCAGCTAAAGTAGCGGCTACATACTCCCCAATACTGTGACCAATCATCGCCTCTGGGTGTACACCCCATGCCATCCACAATTGAGCTAGGGCGTACTCGATGACAAATAATGCTGGTTGAGCAACAATTGTCTGTTTAAGCTGCTCTGTTGCCTTGGCTGTCTGTGCCTCATCTGGATACAATACATGGCGTAGGTCAAAACCTAAATGTGGTTTTAGCAACTCACAACAACGATCAACTGTAAGTGTAAAAGTTGGCTCACTCTCGTAGAGTTCTCTAGCCATATTCACATACTGCGTTCCTTGCCCAGAAAACATAAACACCACAGGACGATTGCAAGGCTGCTGGTAGTGGGTGAATATTCGTTGTGATTCTGAAGTAGAAAGCATCTTCACCGCATCATTCATGTCTTGGCATACCAGCATCCGCCGATGATCGAAAGCTCGACGACCTACACCAAGGGTATGAGCCACATCTGCAAGGTTCAAAGGATACTGCTGGAGATGATTAGCCAGATTCGCCGTAGCTGTTTCTAACGCCGATTCCGTTTTTGCAGAAAGAACTAAGAGATGATATTTCCTCCCCGGCTCCCCCTGTCTCCCTACAGGCGCTTCTTCCAAAATTACATGGGCATTAGTCCCACCAATCCCAAAAGAACTGACTCCAGCGCGGCGAGGAATGTTATTTGTTGTCCATTGGGTAAGTTTGGTGTTGACATAAAAAGGACTGTTGGCAAAATCAATTTGCGGATTAGGTTCCTGAAAGTGCAAGCTAGGCGGTATTTGTTGATGCTTCAGGGCCAGAACAGTTTTGATTAGACCTGTTATCCCAGCAGCAGCGTCTAAATGGCCAATGTTGGTTTTTACTGAACCAATGGCGCAGAAGCCTTTTTTGTCAGTACTGGCTCGAAAAGCTTGTGTTAACGCCGCGATTTCAATAGGATCTCCTAGCGATGTTCCTGTGCCATGAGCTTCAATATAGGTAATCGTTTCGGGTTCAACCTCGGCAACAACTTGAGCGGTTCTAATCACCTTGGCTTGACCATCTATCCGTGGTGCTGTGTAGCTCACTTTGAAAGAGCCATCGTTATTAATAGCGGAACCTTTAATGACAGCATGGATGGTATCGCCATCTTCCAGAGCATCCTCTAATCGCTTCAAAACCACGATGCCTACACCTTCGCCACCGACAGTTCCCTGTGCTTGAGCATCAAAAGCGCGGCAGTGTCCGTCAGGAGAACCAATTGCCCCTTCTTTGTAAACATAGCCCGTTTTTCTGGAAGAACTTATGGAAACCCCACCTGCCAAAGCTAGATCGCATTCCCCATTTAGTAAGCTTTGAGTGGCTAAATGAACAGCGACTAATGAAGTAGAGCAGGCGGTTTGAACACTGAAGCTTGGCCCTTCTAGATTCAGTTTGTAAGAAACGCGGGTAGTTAAATAGTCTTTGTCACCTGCGATCGCAAGCTGGTGATTATCTATAGATCCAATAATATCTTCGTTTAAATATACATTGAGTAAGTACTTACTGAAGCTAGCTCCGGCGTAAACTCCAATAGAACCTTGATAATTTTCTGAGTCATAGCCAGCATCTTCAAGGGCAGTATACGCACATTCTAAAAAGAGACGATGTTGGGGATCGGTAATTTCCGCTTCTCTGGGATTAAAGCCAAAAAATGCAGCATCAAAAAGTTCTACATCTTCTAATACAGCTCTTGATTTAACAAACTTTGGGTTATTGAGTGTAGCTGCATCTAACCCATAAGCTAACAGTTCTTCATCAGTAAAAACTGAAATTGACTCTGTACCATTTTGGAGATTTTGCCAAAATTCATCAACGTTTTTGGCACCCGGAAACCGACCTGCTAGACCAATAATTGCTATTTCTGAACCGTTATGATGACAAGCTTCTATGGGGATACTCATTCTTCATTAGCTCCTTGATTATTCATCATCAACTTTATTTTCTGTAGACGTTTTTTCTGTTTAGATTTACCAAGGGAAATTTTTTCTATTGAAATATTAGTTTCGCTAAAAGATGATGTTTGATTTTTAGTTTGACTAAAGAACTCTGCAAGAGAGTTAATAGTCGGATATCTGAACATATCGAGCATTGATAAATCAGTTTGGAATATTTCGTGTAATTGGCTATGAACTTTCACCATGAGTAATGAATGACCGCCGAGTTCAAAGAAGTTATCGTGAACGCCTATGTTGTCAATATTGAGAGCCTTTTGCCAAACTCCAGCAATGGTTTGTTCCATCTGTGTTTGCGGCATTACATAAGCAGCTTCTAACTCTGGGCGAATTTCTGGTGCAGGTAGCGATCGCTTATCGAGTTTACCGTTGGGCAACAAAGGCAAGGTTGGCAGGATTAGAAAAGTCGAGGGCATCATATATTGCGGTAGCTTCTCCTGAAGAAAGCCACGCAACTCAGTAATTGTTAGTGTCTGTTCTGGCTGAGGGCTGACATAAGCCACTAAGTGCTTATCACCATGCTCGTCTTCCCTAGCTATTACCACGGCTTCGCGTACTTTATTGTATTGCTGCAATTTTGCTGATGTCTCGCCCAGTTCGATGCGGAAGCCCCGAATTTTTACTTGATCGTCAATACGTCCCAGGAGTTCGATATCCCCGTTGGGTAAGTAGCGGGCTAAATCGCCAGTGCGATACAGACGCATCCCCGATTTTTCGCCAAAAGGGTTAGGAATAAATTTTTCGGCAGTCAGTTCAGGATGATTGAGGTAGCCCCTGGCAATTCCGATACCACCAATATACAACTCGCCTGGTACGCCTACAGGTGTAAGCTGCAAATGTTTGTCTAGCAAGTATACCTGGGTGTTGGCAATGGGACGACCAACAGGTACACAATAAAGGGGTTTCTCTGAATAGGTAACTGGTTCAACTGGTTCAAAAAGTGTGACACCAATAGTTGCCTCAGTTGGGCCATAAGCATTAAGCCAACGGATACGGGAACTCTTGGAGCGATCGCCTACCAGTTTATGCCAAAGTGCAAGTTTTTCTGGTAAAGCTTGCTCAGTTCCGACAATCACCAAACGCAGCGTCGGCGGTAATGGTGCTGTTGTTTGAACCAAGTCGGACACCCACTCATGCCAATAGGCTGTTGGTAAATTGAGGACAGTTAGTTTTTCCTGTGCCAAGAATTTTCCAAAGTGAGCAAACAATAATACCTGATTTGGTCGGATGACTACAGTTGAACCACTTAACCATGATGGAAAAAGTTCTTCGGCTGTTACATCAAAGCTCACAGAAGCGAATTGGAGAACGCGATCTTCTGGTTGCAGTTCATAAGCTTTAGCAGCATCAATACTGTGGTTCACTAAAGCTTGATGCGAAATCAGAACGCCTTTAGGTGTTCCTGTAGACCCAGAAGTGTAAATCACATAAGCCAGATTTTTGGCTGTTACACTGCTACTAGGATTTTCCTGACTTTCCTGGGCATACAGATCCCATTCGTCTAGGCAAACAACCTGAGCCGCAGATGTAGGAAGTTCCGTAACCAGATGCTTTTGGGTAAGCAAAACTAAAGGTTTGACATCGTTTAATATCAAAGCTAGTCGTTCTTGTGGGTAGGATGGATCTAACGGCACATAAGCGCCACCAGCTTTCAAGATGCCCAGAATTCCGATCGCCATTTCGAGCGAACGCTCTACACAAATCCCTACTAATACCTCTGGTTTCACCCCAAGCGAATCGCTACGCGACAGCTTTGCTGAACGCAAATAATGCGCCAATTGATTTGCGCGATGATTTAGCTCTCGATAGGTGAGGTATTGGTTTTCAAAACTTACGGCAATTGCATCAGGTAATCGCTCTACTTGAGCCTCAAATAACTGATGGATACAATACTCACCAGGATAGTCAACTTTAGTATTATTCCATTCCACCAATAACTGATGCTGTTGGGTTTGTGTCAATATAGGCAATTCTGCAAGGGATTGCTCTGGATTAGCGACAACACTTTCTAGCAAGGTTACGTAATATCCGAGCCAACTTTGAATTGTTTGGGTATTAAATAAATGAGTGTTATATTCCAGTTCTACCAGTAGTTCGCTGTCTGTCTGAAGAATATTTAAATTAATATCCAGCTTAGTAGCACCAGTAGAATTTTTAGCTACCTCAAACTCTTGTTTTAAAAACCTAGACTCAAATTGAGCTTTGTCCAGATTAAACCCTGTGGTAAAAAGAGGGGTGCGGCTAGGGTCTCGTGGTAACTTTAAATTTTCAATTAGTTTAATAAAAGGATAAATTTGATACTCGTAAGCATCTAGCAATACCTGCTGAACTGAACTCAAATATTCTGTGAATCCTGGGTTGCCAATAACTTGGCTGCGTATGGGCAACAGATTAACACAGTGGCCAACCAGATATTCATCTGCGATCGCAGATTGTCCAGCCGAAGCAATACCAACAACGATATCTTGTTGATTCGTCAATCGTTGCAATAAGGTGATAAATGCTGTTAAAAGAATTGTAAATAAAGTATAACCACGTTGTACACTTAAGCTTTTCAAAGAATTATATAAGCTGGAATCGAGAATGAGATTTTCTCGCGCTCCAGTGTACGAAAATATCGGTGGTCGAGGACGGTCAGTTGGTAATTCCAAAATGGGCACTGAACTGGCAAATTGACTCAGCCAATAAGCTTCAGCTTTTGCCATTTCGGAACTCTGTTGCATTTGTACTTGCCGCAGAGCATACTCACTCCATTTCATGGGTTGCGGAAGTTGGCTAGCAATTCCTTGGCACTCTGCTGAATAAATTGCTGCTAGTTCTCGTAACAAAATACTAATTGACCAACCATCAGCAACAATGTGATGATTTGTCAAAATTACAAGATGATGATCTTCTTGCAACTTGACTATATGACACTTCAGTAATGGCCCTTTTTCTAAATCGAAAATTTGTTGAGCTTCTCGTGTTAACAACTCCGATAGTTGTGTTTCTCGTTGACTTTTATCTAAAGTTGAAAAATCGCTTACAGGAATATCTATAGTCAAAGTGGAATGAATCAGTTGATTATCCCCCTCTGGGCTAAAAGTAGTTCGCAGCGCTTCGTGACGATTGATAATTTCTTGAACAGCCTTACGTACTGCGAATAAATTGCCAGCCCCTCGCAGATGGATAGTTCTAGATTCGTTGTAGGCGCGGGAAACTTCATCTCCCATCTGTGCTAAAAACCACAGTTCTTTTTGTGCTGCCGTCAGAGGAATTTTGAGCGTTGTTGAAATCGGGGCAGGTGGTAATAATTCCCCTTGTTGCATTTCTACTATGCTTTCCTTGACTGCCCCAATTACGTGTTCAATATCTGCATCTGTATGTGCCGTAGACAGATAAAAAGTGCGTCCTTCCCAAACATAAACGCCTTTTTCTAGTAAATGGTAGAAAAACAACTGACCAAACTTGAGGGGCGATGAGGGTATAAAACGAAACAGGGAACCAAAATGGACTACTTGAATAGGAACTTGTCTTTGTTCAAAGTAACTATTAAGAGTCTGGGCTAATTTCGTTGTTTTTTCAGATAACTCCTGCTGTAATTTCGGGCCACTATTTTTAATATGGTTGAGTGTAGCCCAAGCCGCAGCCATTACCAAAGGATGTTTGAAAAAAGTACCCGCAAACACTGTGGTTTCTGCTTGAGGATAAGATTCATCTCCATAGTTCCACATCCCACCGTCAAATATATCCATCAAAGCTGCTTTACCAGCTATAACCCCAATTGGTATCCCAGCCGCAACAGCTTTACCATAAGTGGTCAAATCTGCTTGAATATTCCACAATCCCTGAATCCCGCCTGGGTGCATCCGAAAGCCGGTAATTACTTCGTCGAAAATTAATACGGTTCCTGTTGCTTGAGTTAATTGTCTGAGTTCGAGCAAAAACTCTTGAGGTTGCAAATCTGGGCAACTGCTTTGTATCGGCTCCACCAGAACTGCTGCCAGTTCGTGAGCATGAATTTTCAAAATTTCTAGGGATTCAGGTTTGCCATAGTCGAGTACGATGACATCATCAGCAATGTATGATGGAATACCTATAGCTCTAGGGATAGAACGCCGCGTTTCTTCGCTGGTAGTTACTCCTCTTACCAAAATCCCATCATAAGTACCGTGATAAGAACCAGCAAATAAAGCAATCTTAGAGCGTCTTGTAGTAGCGCGTGCTAGGCGGATTGCTCCCATTACAGCTTCTGTACCATCGTTACAAAAAGCTGCCCGTTCCGCACCTGTCAACTCACAAATTAACTCCGCAACCTGACCGGCAAGACGCGATTGTGGCCCATGCAATATACCTTGCTTTATTTGTTCTTGAATAGCTTCGATGACAAAGGAAGGTGAATGACCAAATAAAAGCGCCCCAAACCCCATCGAAATGTCTACATACTCTTTGCCATCAACATCCCAAAGTCTAGCTCCTTCTCCACGCTGTCCGTGAATGGGATACAACATCTCTTTAATCGAGGGCAAGAACCCTGTTATTGCTCTGCTATTAGCATGGTAGGAGCGATAAGCTTGAGTAAGTCGTTTAGATTCTGGAGTCAGTTGAACAAAACGTGCAATTAAAGCATCTAAATGTTTTTGTTGACCGGGAGTTAACAGAGTCTTTGATTCTGAATCAAGAGGCTCAATTGTTTGGTTTATGAGTTGTTGCTTAGACTCAACCTGAATCGATGATGAATTTTCTGGAAAATCAGAGTTATTAATTAAAGATTTAGCAATTTGTCCTATCTCATCCTGAATAGGGGTAGATGGGATTGCTTTTTGTACAGTTAATATCTTCTTAGATGAACCTGCTTTTTGCAAAATTGCTAGCTGTTTGGACATCAATTCAAGCTGCTGTTCTATTACCTCTTCGAGGACTGTACTTGTTATAAACTTTTCATCTTCTGGCTCCAATCTTTCTGTATCTGAAGTCTTTATAGCAAGTGTCGGTTCAGTATGCGCTTGTAGTATTGGACTAATTGTTGATTCCTGAAAAGAAGGCTCTAAAATAAGATTTTTTGGAGGTATTTCTTGAGCTATATAATTTCCTAATTTATGAATCGTTGATAAATTTTCAAGCAATAAACGAAAAGGAATATCGATATCTAGCTGTTGTTGAATAGTACGATTAATTTGCAATAAAATTAGAGAGTCAACGCCCATCTGTAGAAAAGGAGTATGAATATCTATTACCGTTGATTTAACTCCCAATGATTCACTAACAATGTACTTGAGCGTTGATACTATTTTTTTATATTGAGAATCTTCATCCATAATGTTTTACATTTATTGAAACTGCTAATCACTAAAAAGGGGAATTACTGTTAGCTGAAATCATATATCTTTTTCTAATAGTTCTAATTGCTTAAACATGATAGAGATTTGACTATTTATTATTTTTTTAATACGATCTCCGCTTTTTTGATTTTTGCTATTAAGTTGAAGGATATTGTTTTGCTGGGATTCAATACTTAAATGTTGTAATTTATCTCCTAAATTATTTGGTTGACTACTAATTTGTTCATTCTGCAACTTCTGGTTATTATATTGTTTACTATTCAATCGATTTAACTCATTAACGTTAGCAGGATCAATCCAGTATTTATTTCGTTCAAAAGGATAAGTCGGTAAAGGAAGCCGATGAAGTTTTTGATTGGCATAAAACCCTGACCAATCTACTTGTATTCTATACATCCATAAAGATCCCAGAGTATTTAATAAGAATACAGCATCAGATTGTTTATCGTGAGGATGACTTAGAGAATAAAACACAAATTTTTCCGGGAATTGTTGCTTAGTCAAAGTACTTAAAGTGCGACCAGCCCCAACTTCTAAAAAAATCCGATTTGGCTGTTTACACAATTCAGTAATGCCATCAGCAAAGCGTACTGATGACCGCAAATGTTTAGCCCAATAACTGTTATTTGTTGCCTCTTCTGGAGTGATCCAAGTACCAGTTACGTTAGATAAAAAAGGAATTTTTGGATGATTAAGATTAACTTTTGCTAATAGCTTGGTAAACGGCTCTAGAATCGAGTCCATCATTTGAGAATGAAAGGCGTGAGATGTATGCAGAGAACGGTAGTCAATCCCTTGCTCAGTTAAGCGGTTTTGCAAATCTTCAATCTCTGCGCTTGGGCCCGAAACTACACAACGCTCTGGTGCGTTAATGGCTGCTAAGGAAAGTTTATCACCTAGCATCTGCATAACTTTTTTCTCCGGTAGCGCTACAGCCAGCATTGCGCCTGAAGGTAGTTGCTGCATCAGTTTCCCACGAGTAGCAACTAGCATCAAAGCATCTTCTAAAGAAAATACCCCAGCTAAACAAGCGGCGACATATTCTCCTATACTGTGACCAATCATTGCACTAGGATGCACTCCCCTAGCTATCCACAATTGTGCTAAAGCATATTCAATTACGAACAACGCTGGCTGGGTAATATTAGTTTGTATTAACTGCTGTGTCGCCCATTGGCTTTGTTCTTGGCTGGGATAAAGAATAGTGCATAAGTCTAACCCTAAAATAGGTTTAAGTTGTTCACAGCAATAATCAACTTGTTCCCGGAAAATTGGCTCGGTTTGGTATAATTCTAGACCCATTCCTACATATTGAGATCCCTGACCGGGAAACATAAATACAACTTCTGGCTCACCTGGTTCTTGATGGTGCGTGAGAACTCGTTGCGGGTCTTTTGTCTCTAAAACTTTGATTGCATCATCAATATCTTGACAAACTACCATCCGACGATAGTCAAAAGCTCGACGGCCTAATTTAAGAGTGTAAGCAACATCAGCTAAGTTTAAATCGGGATGCTGTTTGAGGTGATTAGCCAGATTTGCCGTAGCTGCCTCTAATGCTGATTCTGTTTTTGCAGAAACAACCAACAGATGATGTTTACTCAGTTGCCCCCTCTGCTTCTCTACCGGAGCTTCTTCTAGAACTACATGAGCATTAGTGCCACCAATACCAAAAGAACTGACTCCTGCACGTCTAGGGTGTCCATTTGACTTCCATTCTGAAAGCTTAGCGTTAACGTAGAAGGGACTATTAGCAAAATCAATCTGGGGTGATGGTTCTTGAAAGTGTAAGCTGGGTGGTATTTGCTTGTGTTTGAGTGCGAGGACAGTTTTGATTAAACCTGCAACACCAGATGCAGTATCTAGGTGGCCGATATTCGTTTTTACCGAACCAATGGCACAGAAATTCTTTTTCTGAGTTCTAGCGCGAAAAGATTTAGTTAACGCTGCAATTTCAATCGGGTCTCCTAAAACGGTGCCGGTGCCATGAGCCTCAACATAACTGACCATATCGGGTTCAATTCTGCTGATGGCGAGAGCTTCAGCAATCACCTTGGCTTGACCATCGATACTAGGAGCTGTATAGCCAATTTTGGCAGAACCATCATTATTAATCGCTGAACCTTTAATCACAGCATGAATATAATCTCCATTAGCGATCGCATCTGCTAATCGTTTTAAAATTACTATACCTACCCCATCACCGTTAACTGTTCCTTGCGCTTTGGCATCAAAGGCGCGGCAATGTCCATCGGGAGACAAAATTCCCCCCTCTTGATACGCATAGCCAGTCTTTTTTAAGTTAGTTATAGAAACTCCACCTGCTAAAACCAGATCGGATTCACGATCTATTAAGCTTTGGCAGGCTAAATGAATAGCAACTAATGAACTAGAACATCCAGTTTGGACGGTGATAGCTGAACCCTTTAAATCTAATTTATAAGCAACTCGTGTAGTCAGATTATCTGTACGATTATGATGTCTAATTTGGTCAAGACCAACTAATTTGATTAATTCAGGATTGGAAAAAAGATTGAATAAAAAGTAACTACTAATACTGGCGCTACCGTAAACACTAATTCGACCTTGATAAGTTTTAGAATCATAGCCAGCACTTTCCAAAGCCTCCCAAGCTGTTTCCAAAAATAGGCGGTGCTGGGGATCTATTATTTCTGCTGTTTTGGGAGAGTAATCAAAGAATGCAGCATCAAATAATTCTATATCTTCTAGTACAGCATTTGCTTTGACATAATTTGGATCATTTATTGTATTTGTATCTACTCCTATTGATTCTAGCTCTTGGTCTGAAAAAAATGAGATTGCTTCCAAACCATCTTTGAGGTTTTGCCAGAAGTTATCCAAATTACTAGCTTTAGGAAAACGCCCCGACATACCAATAATAGCTATGTCTAAATCGCTGATTTTAGTCTCCTTATAGTCGTCATGCGTCATGGGTAAGCTGTTATTAGTAAAGGTTTTAGTCGTGCTACTTTTGGTCAAATCATTTTACCTATATTGCGCCCTTGATTGCCTAGAATCAGTGCGGCTTTGGGCGCGTTGAGTGCTTTCTTCAAAAGAAGCTACTTCCGTCTGTTTTCGCGTTAAATATTTAGCTAATGAGTTGATAGTTGGATATTCAAATAAATTAATCACTGATATATTGCTGAGGAAAATATCTCGTAGTTTAGCGTGAGCTTGAACAAGCAATAATGAGTGACCACCGATATCAAAGAAATTATCATGAATGCCCACTTTTTCAACATGAAGAATCTGTTGCCAGATATCAGCGATGCTTTGCTCTACCTCAGTTTGTGGTGGTTCATAATTTGCTGCCAATTCTGGGCGATCGCCATTTGATTCTGGAAGTGCATTACGGTTGATTTTACCATTGGATGTTAGTGGCAGAGCCTTCAACATAATAAAAGTTGAGGGCATCATGTATTCTGGTAGTTTTTCTCTGATAAATCTTTGCAGTTCGCTAACATTGAGTGTTTGTGTTTGCTTAGAAACAACGTAGGCTATTAAGGATTTGTTGCTGTTGTCTTCCCGAACAGAAACTACAGCTTGTTGTACTTGCGGATGTTGACACAGTACGCTTTCAATTTCTCCAAGTTCAACACGGAAACCCCTAATTTTTACCTGCTGATCAACTCGCCCAATGAATTCAATATTGCCGTCAGCTAAGTAACGAGCCATATCACCAGTTTTGTATAGACGTGAACCCATCTCTGCAAAAGGATTAGGAATAAACTTTTCTGCCGTTAGATCAGAGCGATTGAGATAACCTCTGGCTAACCCCGCACCACCAATATACAATTCACCTGGTACACCAATGGGTACTGGTTGCAGTTGCTTATCTAGTAAATAAATCTGCGTATTGGCAAGCGGACGACCAAGGGGTACTGTCTGCGTACTAATTTGCTGATTTTGAACTGCGAAGGTAGTAACCCCTACGGTGGCTTCTGTAGGGCCATAGTGATTGAAGATTAAGCTGGATGGAGCTTGCTGCCGAATCTGCTCAATAAGTTGCCAACTTGCAGCTTCGCCACCCAGAATTAGCTGCTGGCGGGGCAAGATGGAATCGGATGGGGCAGAGGCGAGAAGAGTAGCAAGGTGGGAAGGGACAATTTTGAGGCAGTCAATGGGATGGGTGCGGCAGTATTTTGCCAAGATTGCTGAGTCAGTAGCACACTCGATGGATAATATATGCAGACATCCGCCAGTACAAAGGGCAGCAAAGATTCCAGTGTTACCCAAGTCAGCAGCTAAGGTGGAAACAGTGGCAAAGTTAGTTGTGCTTGATAAGTCTAACCTCTGTGTGATTCCGTGAAGGTAATTCAGCAGTTGCTGGTGTTCGATGGCAACTCCCTTCGGTTTACCAGTAGAGCCAGAGGTGAACAAAACATAAACTAAATTCTGGGCTGTGATTTCACTGATGGGATTTTCATCTTTGTGATCGGCAATGATATCCCAATCTGTATCTAAGCAAACTATCTGTGCTACATCTGTTGGCAGGTTATCGACTAATCGCTGTTGTGTCAATATCAATGGTATTTCGATACCCTGCAATCGGCTAGCAAAACCTTCCTTGGGTAAGGTTGGATCTAGTGGTAGATAGGCTCCACCAGCTTTTATGATGCCCAAAAGCCCAATAATCATCAAGAGTGATGCCTCCGGCAACGTCTCCGACGAACGCTCTGTGCAAAGTCCTACTAAAACTTCCGGCTTGACTCCTCGCTGTTGCAAGTAGTGGGCAAGTTGATTAGCTTTGCGGTTCAACTGTGCATAAGTGAGTTGCTGATCTTCAAAGACAACGGCAATTTTATTTGGTGTTTTTTGTACTTGTTCTTCAAATAGTTGGTGAATACATTTATATTGGGGATTGTCAATATGTGTTTGGTTAAATTCTACAAGTAATTGTTGGCGATCGCTAAAGCTGAGAATTTCTAATTGGCTAATTTTCTCTTCGGGATTAGCAGTTACACTCGTTAATAAAGTTTGAAATTCTCTGGCTAGACGTTCAATAGCATCGGCTGTAAAGTAATTTACATCGTAGTAGAACTCTGTAGTTAAAGAATGCTCGCGTTGAGTACAAGTGAGTTTTACTTTAAATTGTTCAATACAACTGTAATATTGCTCAAGAGAAAATGATACGTCGCCAGCAACGAGTTTTTCTGGTAGTTGCTCAAACTCGAAGCCGATGGGAAAAGCTAGTTGTTCGTGATTTTCTATCGGTTCTGGCACAAAATAATCTTGCCATTCTGCACTAGCTTCTATAGTCTGATTAGCTAGTTCTACAACTTCTTGAAAGCGTAAGTCTGGTGTCAAATGGCTTTTAACTGGCAACCAAGTAGCAACAAGTCCTAATAAACTGTATAGTTCTTCGTAGTCTCTGCGATCGCTAGCCATACCAATAACGATATCTGGCTGTCCTGTAAGTCGCCAAATCAGCGTTTGCCAGCAAGCTAGTAAGATGACAGCAGTAGAAGTATCATACTTTTGAGCTAAGTTGGCAATCTTGGCTGTCACATCAAGGGGAATATCTAATCGACAGCAGTTGATCTCAAACTTGGATGGCTGTGACGGCTGGCTTTCAAAAGGTAATTTCAACGAAGCAAGTGGAGAAAGTTGCTCATGCCAATATTGCTTGGCTGCTTCTGCATCTTCATCTGTGAGTAATTGATTCTGCCATTCTGAGAATTGTAGATATTGTACAACTTCTTCAGATATTCTCTCACCTTGTAAACAAGCAGAGTATGAATTACTGATTTCTGTCACCAGATTTTTGAGTGTCCAAGTATCGGCACAAACTGAAGGCAAACTAATAAGTAAAATATGCTTTTTTGTTGATAGCGTTAGTAGAGATATATGTAACAGTGTTCCTTGCTCAAAGTCCAAAGTTAGGGACGCTGCTGTTTGGAAAAGCTCTGCAATTTTACTTGAGATTTCTTTGGGTTCACAATGACTCAGATCGATGTTATCCCACGATATAATACTACTACTATTTTTTACATCCATCACAGGAATTTTCATTCCCGGTAGACAGTGAAAAGTTGTACGTAAAATTCCATGTCGAATAATGACTTGTTCTAAAGCAGCTTTTAATACTTCTGGTTTGAGATCGCCTTCTAGAAGAAGGGCACATTGAGCAAAATAAGCGGAATTATTTTGCTGTAATGACCAAATATGTTTCTGTTGAGGGGAAAGGCGAAAACCTTGAGTTATTTGAGTTGGCATATATAGGAATCCTAAATCATTTTAAAAATAAATTAACCACAGAGGCGCAGAGAACGCAGAGAGAAGAATTGGAGATGTTCAAGACTTATTTAGGATGGTTATATTTATCGTTATTCTTCATAAAGAAAATACAATGTTGCTGAGTTATGCCTAGTTACTTAGCTGTTTACGACAAACGAAGCAGGCAGCTTCAGAGGTTTTATTTAGTTCAAGTTCGCGGTTAGTATCATAGATAGTAACTTCTGTAAATCCTACTTTTTCCAGAGCTATTTTAACTTCTGCTGTTGAATAAGCTTTTAAGAAAAAGCTTCTGTCTAAGCGTTGCCAGTTACCATTTATAAATTCAAATCTGGTGGTGTCTTTTCGACCTATTTTGGTATTTGGATCGTAGCTCCAAATATCAACCCAGACATTATCTTCTTTAACACCCCCACCAGATTCGTTATTTTTCCAATTTGATTCACATAATTCTTCTAGATATAATTCAAAGGCAAATATACCCTTTTCTAGCAAAGCATTATACACGTTTTGCAATGTATTCTGTAATTCTTCAATACTGAGAATATAATTCAGAACTACATCTGTAGAAATAACTGCATGAAAAGTTGGCGGTAATTTAAAAAAGCGGGCATCATCTAGAATAAACTCAGCTTCTGGTGCATTCTCACGAGCAATATTAAGCATTCCTTCAGAGCTATCAAGTCCAGTTACTTGATAACCTCTTTTTAGTAGCCGTTGGGCAATTTGTCCTGTACCGCAACCGAGGTCAAAAATATGCGCTTTTTCTGGAATATTTTGAAGGATTAATTTGTCTATACACTCCAGCACTATGTCGTGGCGTTCTAGTAGACTTTTCAAGTCGTAGATGGAAGCGATCGCATCATGATTCGTATTGCGTTGTTCTGAAGATATCAAGTATTCATCCTCCTTTTAATGGAATTTATTTATATTTATTTTTTTCGATTACTGAATCATTTCTGCCATTGCTACAACAAGTTTGCGAGAACCTATATATGGATTTCGCCCGTGAGCAGTCAGCATATTATCTAACATTAAAATATCAGTTTTTTGCCAAGTAAAGCTCGTCTGAGACTGCTGATAAACTTCATTTATTTCTGCAATAACTGAGTCTTCTATAGGAGTACCGTCTCCGTAATAAACATTACGCGGTAGCTTTTCATCTCCAAAAGTAGACAATAAAGATTCCCGAACTTCTGGATCTAGATACGCTATATGGTGTAACTGAATTTGATTAAAAAATACAGGTTCGTTTGTTTTTGGATGTACTGCTAAAGCTGGACGAACTTGGCGCGTAATTAGACTGTTATCATCATACCATTCAAAATCAATTTTAGTCTGGCGACAATAATTTTCTACGATAGATTTATCATCGGTACGAAAGAAGTTTTGCCAGCTTACATCTAGACCATTTGTATAGTGACGAACATACATTAATTGTTTTTGATCTAATCTTTCTCGCAGCTTGGGATTGAGAATTTTGTAAGCTTGGCGGCAGTCTATAATCGGTGTTTCTCCACCTTGTTGTGCTGGTTGCACACAGAAAAACCAAATTTTCAGCGGCCACTGATGTAAATGAGAGCTTTCATTATGAAAAAGGATTGCTTTATCAGGTGGATAAGGAGTAGAACCATAAACTTTACCACCTTCTCCAGTGCGAGGTAAATCACCATAATCACCAAACAATTCTGGCGAAATTGTCTGAGCAAAATTTTCAAATTCTGAAACTAATTCTACATTAAAATTTCGAAATAAAATTGCCCCATGCTTTAATAATTCTGTCTGGATAAATTCTTGGTTAGTTTTAGCCCAAGCTACCAAATCAATATCGTCTGTAGCTGGCTGAATTACGAGAGGAAATGTTTGCCCAGATTGGAGATAATTAGTTTTTACCAATGTTTCTGGTAACAAGCTAACAGCTTTGGGAGTAATGCCGATTAACTTTTTCTGATTAAAGGCCCTACGTTCTTTTTTTTGTATAGCTTGTTGTTCTCTTTCTGCTTCGGTAAGCATTTCTAGGCTACCAATCCGAGCATCGGGCTGTGAAATTATACTGTTAAGAAGTGTCTGGAAGCGATCGGTCATAAGAGTGATAGTGCTGGCATCAAATAAGTCAGAGTTATATTGCCACTTACCTGAAATTCCTTGCTCTGTTTCAGTCAAAAACAGTGCTAAATCAAATCTAGCGACTTTGTGTTCAATTTCTAACAAACTTAAGGTTAGTCCTGGTAATTCCAAAGGTGGCATGGGTGCATTTTGGAGGACAAATAATACCTGAAATAATGGCGGAGTGTTGCTTAAATTCCGCTCTGGTTGTAGAGCTTTTACTAATTCATCAAAAGGCAAGTCTTGATGAGCATAAGCTCCTAACGCTACTTGACGCACTCGCCCAAGCAACTCTCGAAAACTAGGATTACCACTCAAGTCGGTGCGTAAGACAAGCAGATTCACAAAAAAACCTATCAACAACTCAGTTTCAGCTAAGTTACGGTTAGCAACATCAGTGCCAATCACGATGTCATCTTGATTTGTGTAGCGTTGTAGTAATACCTGAAATCCTGCTAGCAAGGTCATAAATAAGGTGACACCCTGCTGGCGTGAGAGGGTTTGCAGTGCTAAGGACTCTTGAGGAGGAATTACAAAAGTTTGAGAAGCACCCCGACGGGTTTTAATGTCTGTGCGGGGACGATCTGATAATTGCATTACAGGGAGGTTATTCCCCAATTGTTGCTTCCAGTAGGCGAGTTGAGTTTCTAGTACCTCTCCTTGTAACCACTGTCTTTGCCACACAGCAAAGTCTGCATATTGGATGGGTAATTCTGGAAGTAGAAAAGGTTTGTTACAAGAAAAGGCTTCGTACAGTAATGCTAACTCCCGAATGAATATACCCATTGACCAGCCATCTGAAACAATATGGTGGATTGTGAACAATACTATATGCTCTTGTTCACCGACGCACAGGACAGTGCATCGCATTAATGGAGCTTGGGCTAGATCAAAAGTGTGTTGGGCTGACTCGATAATGAGTTGTTGAATTTTAACTTCCCGTTCTACCTCTGGTAAGTCGCGCAGGTCTAACACTGGCAATGTCACAGTTTGGGTTGAGATGTTAGCGCCGTTTTCGGTGGGAATCGCCTGAAATGGTTGTCCATCTACCATATAAAAAGTAGTATTCAGGACTTCGTGACGACGGACAATTTCATTCAAACTCTGTTCTAGCAAAGCCACATTCAAAGAACCTATGAACCGCACAGCGACAGGTATGTTGTACATAAAGCTGTCTGGTTGGAGTTGCTCTAATAACCATAATCTTTGTTGGGCAAACGACAGGGGTAAGTGACCATCTCTAGCAACGCGCTGGATGGGCGGAATTTCTCTGACTATTTCTGCTTTCATTGCCTTGTGAATTTCTGCGGCTAATCGAGCTACCGTTGGTGACTCAAATAAACCACGTAGAGGTAAATCGACCTCAAAAGCTTTCTTCACGCGAGAAATAACTCTGGTTGCTAATAGTGAATGCCCGCCTAACTCAAAAAAATTGTCATAGATACTAAGGATTTCCACACCCAGAACTTCTTGCCAAATCCCGGCTAATACCTCTTCTACTGGATTGCGAGGTGCGATCGCACTTCCTTCGAGATGGGGTCTGGCTGGATCAAATGCAGGCAAGGCACGGCGGTCTATTTTGCCATTAGGTGTTAAGGGCAGTGCTTCCAAAATCACAAAGGCTCTTGGTATCATATAACTTGGTAGTTTCTTCTCTAAAAAGCGGCTTAGTTCACTAATTGCCACTACCCGATCGCACTGAAGAACTACATAAGCTACCAAACGGCGATCGCTGGGTTCATCGCCCTGAATCACAACTACACTTGTCTGCACCTCTGGATGTTGGTTTAGTAAGGCTTCAATTTCTCCAAGTTCGATACGGAAGCCCCGAACTTTCACCTGATGATCAATTCGTCCCAAAAACTCTATGGTTCCGTCGGCTCGGTAGCGAACCAAGTCCCCAGTTTTGTAAAGGCGATACTTCTTTGAAAATTGGTCTTCTTTCACTCTGCTTTGAAAGGGGTGCGAGATGAACTTCTCGACTGTGAGTTCTGGTCTGTGAAGATAACCACGAGCTAATCCAGCACCACCAATATGCAATTCACCAGGAATTCCCACAGGAACTAGTTTCTGCCCTGGATCTAAAATATAGAATTGTGTGTTGGCAATCGGGCGACCGATAGAGACGATGCCATCTTGTCGCTCCATTTGCTCATCTACCTTGTGAATCGCTGACCAAATGGTGGTTTCTGTTGGCCCGTATAAGTTCCACACTTGGCAGCCTCCTTTGAGCAACTGATCCGCAAGACTGCGATCGAGGGCTTCACCGCCACAAAGAATTTTCAGCCTACTACTACCTTGCCACCCAGCAGCTAGCAGCAGCCTCCAGGTAGCTGGCGTAGCTTGCATGACTGTAGCACCAGAAGAAACTAGCTGTTCTGATAACTGCGCGGCATCAGTCGCCACTTGACGGCTGACTATTACCAAACGAGCGCCAGTAATTAATGGCAGATATAGTTCTAGTGCGGCAATATCAAAGGACAATGTGGTTACAGAGAGAAGGATATCTTGCTGAGTCAGCCCAGGATTCAGGCGCATCGTACTTAAGAAGTTAACAACAGCACTGTGGGTAATCTGCACTCCTTTTGGTTGACCAGTAGAACCAGAGGTGTAAATCACATAAGCCAAGTTGTCAGTAGTGGCGTTGTGAATGGGATTGTCAGCAATACCTCCGGGAATTTTCTCCAGACATACTACCTGAGCTTGATGTTGTGGCAACGCCGCTAGTAAATTCTGTTGAGTTAGCAGTACTGACACTTGGGCATCTTTTAGCATGAATGCGACACGTTCCGCAGGATAGGCTGGATCGATTGGTAAATATGCACCACCCGCTTTCAGGATACCCAATAGTCCAATAATCATTTCTAGCGATCGCTCTGTGCAAATTCCCACTAGCGTTTCTTTTCCTACACCCAATGTTTGTAAATGTTGTGCTAGCTGATTTGCACAGGTATTTAGCTCTTGATAGGTAAGTTGTTGATCTTCAAAAACTACTGCAATCGCATTTGGTGTTCGTTCTACTTGCGCCTCAAACAACTGATGAATACAAACTTTCGGATAATCAGCTTGCGAATCGTTCCAATCTATTAGTAGTTGGTGTTGTTCTGCCTGGGTCAAAATTGGTAAATCTGATAGCTGCTGGTCTGGATTGGCGACAATTCCTTCTAGCAAGGTTTGGAAATGTCCTTGCATCCTAGCGATCGCAGCTGAGTCAAATAAATCGGTGTTGTACTCGAACACCCCGATTAATCCTTGTGCTGTGTCAGTCAGCGACAAAGTTAAATCAAATCTGGCTATTTCAGTGTCTACTTCTATCGGAGTCAGACTCAATCCTGAAAGCTTCAGTGTTTCCATTGGAGCATTCTGCAACACGAACATCACTTGAAATAGAGGCGTGTGTCCCAGGTTGCGGTCTGGTTGCAACTCTGCAACTAGCTGCTCAAAGGGTAAATCTTGGTGAGTATAAGCATCCAGTGTTACTTCTCGAATTCGCCGCAGCAATTCTCTAAAACTCGGATTCCCTGATAAGTCGGTACGCAGAACCAGGGTATTGACAAAAAAGCCGATTAGTCCTTCTATCTCGCTACGGTTGCGATTGGCGATCGGAGAACCGACGAGGATATCAGTTTGACTTGTATAACGATACAGCAAGGTTTTGAATGCTGCAAGCATTGTCATGAATAGAGTGACTGCTTCCCGTTGCGAAATTGACTTGAGCGCCTGGGAGAGAGTTTGAGGAATAAACCACGACTGCTTTTTGCCTCTAAAGGTTTGAATAGCTGGGCGCTGGCGATCGCTTGGGAGTTGCAGCACTGGTAAATTTCCACCTAACTGCTGTTTCCAGTAAGCCATCTGAGAGGAACGTACCTCTGTTTGCAACCACTGTCGCTGCCATAAGGTAAAGTCTGCGTATTGGATAGGCAGATTGGGCAATAGTAAAAGCGTGCTAGTAGAGAATGATTCATAGAATGCAGCCACTTCCTTAATCAGCACCCCTGCTGACCAAGCATCAGCAACAATGTGGTGGATGGTGAACAGCAAAATATGCTCATCCTCTGCCAATTGCAACAAGGTGGTTTGTAGCAATGGACTTTGAGTTAAGTCAAAAGAATGCCGTGCGTGCAAATTAGTTAGCCGTCGTGTCTCCGCCTCTCGTTCCTCTAGAGATAATTTCTGAAGATCCACTACTGGCAAGGTGATGTTGAGTGCTGGGGCAATAACTTGCACTGGTTCGCCATTGACGTTAACAAAACCAGTTCGCAAAGCTTCATGGCGTTGCACAATTTCTTGAAAACTCTGCTCCAAAATTGGGACATTGAGTGAGCCTTTGAGTAGAATTGCACTGGAAATGTTGTAAAAAGGATTGCTCGGATCTAATTGGTCAAGGAACCACAATCTTTGCTGGGCAAAAGATAAAGGCAATGCTTCATTTCGAGGAACGCGCTCAATTGGTGGAATTTCTAATTTCTCACCGCTCCTCATTGTCGTTTCAATCAGTTCCGCAAGTCCGGCGATCGTAGGTTTTTCAAACAAACTACGTAACCGCATCTCTACTTGGAAGGCTTCGCGCACTTGGGAAACAACTTGTGTAGCTAGTAATGAGTGCCCTCCCAATTCAAAAAAGTTATTGTGGATGCCCACACGCTCAATACCAAGCAGCCCAATCCAAATTCCCGCTAGTACTTCTTCAACTGGCGTGCGAGGAGTTACCAAACTGGTTTCTAATTCAGGGCGCACGGGGTTAAGTTCTAGCAACGCCTGACGGTCTACCTTGCCGTTAGGAGTTAGTGGTAATGCTTTGAGGATAATAAAGGTTGAAGGTAGCATATACTCAGGCAACCTGTCCCGAATATAGCCGCGCAGTTCATTGATCGAGCAAGGGGATTCTTCGGAAGGTACAACAAAAGCTGCCAGATATTTTTGCCCAGATTCTGATTCTTTTACTAAAACTACAACCTCTCGCACATGAGGATACTGATTTAATACAGCTTCAATTTCACCCAGTTCGATACGGAAACCCCGAATTTTAACTTGGTTGTCGATACGGCCAAGAAATTCAATCGTGCCGTTTGGCAGATAACGACCTAAATCACCAGTTTTGTAAAGTCGCGCTCCCGGTATGTCGCTGTAAGGATGGGGAATAAACTTCAAAGCTGTTTGGTCGGGCTGATTGAGATAGCATCGAGCAAGACCAGCACCACCAATGTAGATTTCGCCCTTGACTCCTAGGGGAGCTAGTTTGTAGTTTTCTTCTAGGATATATACTTGGGTGTTAGCAATTGACCGACCAAGAGGGACTGTTGCTGCTAAATGACGCTCGACTTGCTCAGGCACAATCTCTAGGGTACAAACACCGACACAAGCTTCTGTCGGCCCGTAGTGATTGAAGATTAGGCAATCTGGGATATAGTGCTGAATCTGCTCGATCAGCTGCCAATTAGCAACTTCACCACCCAGGATCAATCGCTGACGGGGCAAGATGAACTTAGCCGAAGAAGATGCCAAAAGCGAGGCAAGGTGAGAGGGGACAATTTTTAGACAATCGATTGGATGTTTGCGACAGTATTCTGCTAAGGCTGCTGAGTCAGTAGCACGCTGATATGATATCAAATGCAGACATCCTCCTGTACAAAGAGCAGGAAAGATAACGGTGTTACCCAAGTCGGCAGCCAAGGTGGAAACAGTGGCGAAGTTGATCCCGCCTGGCAGGTTTAACCTATCTATAATGGCATTGACGTAATTAAGAAGTTGTTGATGTGCGATCGCAACTCCCTTCGGTTTACCTGTAGAACCAGAGGTGAACAGTACATAGACTAGATTCTCAGGTGTCACTTCACTGCTGGGATTCTCATCTTTGTTTTGAGCAATAACCTCCCAATCTGTGTCTAAACAGATTACCTTGGCTGCATCTGTTGGCAAAATATCTAGCCAACACTGTTGTGTCAAAATGATATCTACTTGAATGCCTTGCAAGCGTAAGTTCAGACTTTCCTGTGGCAAAGTTGGATCTAGCGGTAGATATGCGCCACCAGCTTTGAGGATTCCTAATAATCCAATCATCATTTCCAGCGATCGCTCTGTGCAAAGTCCCACCACAACTTCCGCCTTAACTCCTTGTTGTTGCAAGTAGTGAGCTAGTTGATTGACTTTGCTGTTCAACTGTGCATAAGTCAGTTGTTGGTCTTCAAAGACAATGGCAATGTTATCAGGTGTTTTTTGCGCTTGTTCTTCAAACAGTTGGTGAATACATTTAGTTTGTGGATAATCGCGCTGATTATTATTCACCTCGTATAGCAGTTGGTGTCTCTCAATTTGGCTGAGAACCTCTAACTCGCTGATTGTCGCATCTGGATTAGCGATCGCACTAGCCAATAAAGTCTGAAATTGCTCTATCAAACGTTTAATATCTTCTGCCTGGAATACGCCAGAGTCGTAGTGCAATTCTGCTGTTAATGTGTCATCTTGGCGCAGGCAAGAAAGTTTTAATCTGAACCGTTCAATACAGGCATACTGCTGATAAATTGTAAACGATACATCAGCAGCTAGATACTTATCTGGCTGTTCTCCAAATTCAAAACAAAGCGGAAAGAAACGTAAGTTATTTTGTATTAATCCTGCTATTTGTTCCCAGTTAAAATAATCTTGAATTTTATCTAACTGCTGAATTGATTTTTTGTTGCTGTATACAATATCTTTAATTTTAGATGTTGCTTCTATATTAATATTTAACGGTAAATATTTAGAAAATAGTCCAATAACTGTCTCTAGCTCTTGATATTTTCTGCCGACGAAACCCATGCCTATTGTCAGATGTTCTTGTTTCGTTAAGCGCCAATTTAAAATCTGCCAGCAAGCCAATAAACACTCAGATATTGAACTATTATTATATTTACTTAGGATGTCAATTTGTTTTATTAATTTAGGAGCGATCTCAAAATTTTGTGTTTGTGGTTTAAATACTAATTCGTCAGCAGATTGTTTTTCAAAAGGAAGTTTTAATCCTTGCAAATTTAACGCAACATTTTGTTTTTGCCAATAGTCTCTACCAGCTTCTGTCTCTGCTCCTTCCAACAATTCATTTTGCCATTCAGCTAGGTCTGCATATTGTAATGGTTCGTTCTCTATTTCTTCACCCTTTAACCAAGCTTCATAAGATTGACTAATTTCTTGCACCAAAATTTCTAGTGTATTAATATCTGCACACAGCCCTGGCAAGCTTACAATTAATACATATTTGGATGCCGATAAAGTCACTAGAGATAACTGCAAAGGAGAACCTTGTACAATATCAAAAGGCTGTTGACTGATTGTATGAAATAATTCTGTCAGCGAGTTTTCTTGCTCTTCAGGTGTCAAACTACTCAAATCATAAGTGTTATCCAAATTTATTTTCTGCTTACCAATTACCTGCAACGGAATAGTCATTCCAGGTAAAGAGCGAAAGTTTGTACGGAGAATTTCATGGCGATTGACAACTGTTTCTAAGACTAATTTTAAAATATTGACATCTAAATGTCCCTCAATCAAAACAGCACACTGAGAACGATAAGGAAGGTTATCAATTTCTTGCAATTGCCACAGATGTTTTTGCTGGGGTGAGAGTCGAAAACCTTGCATTTCCTCTAGCATTCTGATTCTCCGTACTTGCCACTAAATATATTAATTACTGTATTGTTCTGCCATTCCCACTGCAATCTTTCGCGCACCCACAAATGGCATCCGTCCATGTGCTGTAAGCATATTATCGAGCATTAAAATATCTCCAGCTTGCCAGGGAAAAATAACCATTTCTTGTTGGTAAGCAGAGCGAATTTCATCTAGTACAGCAGGTTCAATTGCTGAACCATCACCGTAATAAGTATTGTGGGGCAAATCTGATTCTGGGAACTCTGCTAATAATGGTTCGCGGATGCTTGGTTCCAAGGTTGAGATATGAAAGAAGGCAGCGTGATTAAACCACACTAGTTCATTTGTGTGCGGGTGTGTAGCAACCGCTTGGCGAACTTGACGGGTTCTCAAACGATTACCCTCTTTCCACTCAAACTCAATGCCATTACTACGACAAAATGCTTCTACTTCAGATGGATTGGTTGTTTGAAAAACTGTTTGCCAAGGTAAGCCAAAGCCGTCGCCAAAGTTACGCACATACATAACTCCCTTTTGACTGAAGCGATCGCAAATCTTACCATCAATCCGTTGCAACAATTTGCGAGTGTCTGCAATTGGTGTTTCTCCTCCTTGTTGTGCAGGCTGAATACAAAAAAAGAAAATTTTTAAAGGCCAGGTTTTGGCGTAAGAAAGTTCGCTGTGCAGAAAAATACTTGAGTTAGCAGGATAGTCAGTTGAAGTATAAATATTACCTTGGATTGGGCTGCGTGGTGAAGAGCGATCGCGATATTCCAGTAACTCTCCAGTCACGCTTTTGATAAACTGCTCAAACTCCAAATAGTTCTTCACCTGAAAATTCCGAAACAGAATTCCGCCATGCTTAAACAAATGATTTGTAATCAACTCCCGATTACTCGCTGCCCAAGCAACTAAATTGACTGCATCTACAGTGGGTTGGATAAGCAAAGGAAGTGAGTTTCCTGCCACTAAAGGTACTGCTTGAATCAATTCGGCTGGCGAAACATTGATACCTTGCCGTTTTGTTATTCGTAACTCATTGAGACTAAGTTTTGGGGACTCTGGAATTTTCATAATTTTGCTCCACGAATTCCCTTCAGCTTTTAATAGTGGTAAAAGTCAAACTCATTTCATCTGCTTTCTGGTCGATTTCTGGAAATTCTAGCCCCAGTTCATCCAATGAATTGACACCCAGAGTTTCCAAAACGAATGGTTGCAAAGTGTTGTTTTCAATAAAATTACTACCTTCACTATTGTCGCCTTTATACACAATTACTAAATTATGGTAAAAGTGCAAAGAAACAATATTTTTATCAAAATAAGATGGAGTATAGCCGGGATTTAAAAATTCTTCATAATTCAATCCATCAACTAATTTTTTGAACATATTCATCACAGTTTTTGGGTCGTTCAAGTCAAGACTTCCACCCACATTTACCCAATTTTGCATCATCACACTTTCTTGAGCAAAGTCTGACCACTTTTGTCCAAGACTTGGCCAGTAAGAATGATGAATATTTTCCGCAGCATAAATTCCGCCTTCGTTGAGTACAGGAAAAAATTTGTAGAAGGCTTTAATATGATGTTCATTAGCCGAACTGCCATCTTCAATGATGATGTCTAATGCTCCTGTTTCATTGAAAACATCTTTCATGAAAGATTCATCATTTTGATCGCCGTGAAATATTTTAATTCGGTCTTCTTCTAAATACCTTTTATCGACAATATCAATACCGTAGATCATACTATTTGGAAAATAAGTTTTAAAAGTTTTTAAAGCCTCACCTCCAATTGTGTGATCTTCGTAACCCCCTACACCAATTGCCAAAATCTTGAGTTTTTTCCATTTTAGGGGAGCAAAATGACTTTGGTAGCGATGAGCAAACCGCAGTCTAGGCCATTCCTCATGGGCATAAAGAGCCGCTACTTTACTTAAATCATTTGGCTGTAAAAATGCCCTAACTTGACGCGGAAAACTTTTTAATGATTGGATTAAGTTCATTGATGCTACTCCAATGTATTTTTATCTTCTATTAATTAATGACTTTACGCTTGGTTAACTTCAGCTTTTCTAATGAGGTAAATTCTAGCTCTTTCTCTTTAATTTGCTGTTGTTCTCTGTCAGAGGTAACGATAATTTCGGCTAACTCATTCAGTCTGATATCTGGCTGTTCAACAACATTGCGTAGCAGAATTTCAAAATGAATAATCATTCGCCCAATAGTCTTGTCATCAAACAAGTCTGTTTTATACTCTAATGAGCCGTTAAATCCTTCTGTACTTTCCCAAATACTGAATTTCAAATCAAATTTAGATGTACCACTATCAACCTCTAGGGGATGCAGAGTTAGCTCTGGAAATTCTATAGATGGAATGGGAGCATTTTGCAGAATAAACATCACTTGAAACAATGGGTTGTGGCTTAAATCCCGCTCTGGTTGTAATTCTTCCACTAACTTTTCAAAGGGCAATTCTTGATGAGCGTAAGCACCCAAAGCCACTTCGCGTACCCGCCCTAATAAAGTCCGAAAACTCGGATTACCTGATAGATTTGTACGCAGCACCAGGGTATTAATAAAAAACCCTATTATCCCCTGAATTTCTGCTCTAGTCCGACCTGCGACAGGCGAACCAACTAAGATTTCTTGTTGGTTTGTATAACAGTATAACAACGTCTTAAATACTGCGATGAGTGTCATAAACTGAGTGACACCCTCTCGCTGATTTAATTCTTTTACTGCTTCACTTAAAGCTTTAGGAAATGCTAGAAATTGCTTTTTACCAGCGAAGGTTTGTATTGCTGGTCGGGGTCTATCTGTAGTCAGTTGCAGTACTGATAGATTACCGCTTAACTGCTGTTTCCAGTAATCAAGTTGGGTATGAAGAATCTCTCCTTGTAGCCATTTTCTCTGCCAATCAGCAAAATCTGCATACTGGATGGGAAGTTTAGGAAGTAGAGAAGGTAAGTCATGAGAAATAGCTTGGTAAATCTCTGCTAATTCTTGAATCAGAATACCAATAGACCAACCATCTGCAATAATGTGGTGCATGGTCAAGAGCAATATATGCTCCTCTGGTTTCAAATACAAAAGTTGAACTCGCAGCAGTGGCGACTGTGATAAATCAAAGGGTTTTTGAGCGAACTCTGTGGCGAAGCGCAAAGCCTCAGCCACAGTTGCTTCTGGTAATTCCAAAACTGGTAGTGTCAACTTCACACTGGGGGTAATCACCTGAACTGGTCGCCCTTTGACAGATACAAAGCTAGTTCGCAAGGCTTCGTGACGCTGTACGACTTCGTTAAGACTTTGTTCTAATGTCGCCTGATGAAGTTTCCCAGTTAAACGTATTGCAATGGGAACGTTGTAGAAGGGGTTATTAGGTTCTAACTGGTTAAGAAACCACAAGCGCTCTTGGGACAGACACAGGGGTAGTTCTTGATTGCGAGAAATCGGCTGTAGCAGTGGTTCTGAAGATTTTGTAATTGTTAATTGAGAAAGGATTTGCATTGCTAGCAGAACGACACTAGCATCTTGGAAAAAATCTTCAACGGATATTGCTACCTCAAAATCTACCTGAATTCGATTTTTTAGATCGAAAACTATTAAGGAATCGAGTCCCAAGCTATTTAGTGGCTGTTCTGGTTTCACTTGGGAAACTTCAACTTTTAATATCTGAGCAATTTGTTTTTGTAAGTAAGATATCAGCAATGGTAGGCGGGTTTCTGGCGCTGTTGCCATAATTGCTTTACGGCTCAGATTCGTCTTGTTCTCAAGGTCATCTGCACTATCTAGGATACTCTGGCTGATAACTTCCAGTTTGGTTGCCAAAAAATTGGCTTTTGTGGCACGGCGTTGAATTTTGCCGCTAGAAGTTTTGGGAATACTACCTGCTTTGATTAGTACTACTGCATATACTTGAACCTCATGTACTTCTGCAACGGCCTGACGAATTGCGCCAGTAACTTCTTCAAAATTTGGTTTGGCACGAAACTCCAATTCCTGCACCACTACCAGGCGTTCTTCATGAGCAACTTCCACTGCAAAAGCTGCACAGCTACCTAAACGCAATGATGAATGGCTGTGTTCTGTAGTTAGTTCGATGTCTTGTGGATAAAGATTACGACCTCTGATGATAATTAAATCTTTGGCTCTACCTGTAATGAAGAGTTCTCCATTGTGCAAAAAGCCTAAGTCACCAGTACGTAGAAATGGCCCTAATGTTGTGCTAACTCCTGTGCCTTGGAGGTAGGCGTGAAATATTTGCTCCGTCTCTTGTTGCTGATGCCAATAACCTTGCCCAACACTAGGGCCTGATACCCAAATTTCTCCAACTTCGTCAGGTTGACAAGGGGTAAAAGTCTCTGGGTTAGCGATCGCAATTTGTTGTTGTGGTAAAGTTTGTCCACAACTGACAAAACTTTGAATATCTTCACTATCAGTATTTGCTTCAACAACCCGGTTTCTGGAAAGTGCCGATTTGACAACTGTTATGCAAGGAGGTGCAGCTTTCTTTACCCCCCCAGAAATCATCAGAGTTGCTTCCGCCATTCCATAACATGGGTAAAATGCTTCCCGGCGAAAGCCACACTCTGCAAAAGCCTCTGCAAACCGTTCTAAAGTATCCTGCCGAATGGGTTCAGCACCATTAAACGCAACACTCCAACTACTTAAATCAAGGGTTGCTTTTTGCTCAGGGGTAATCTTTTGAATGCACAATTCATAAGCAAAGTTAGGCGCTCCGCTAGTTGTACCTCTATAGTAAGAAATTGCCTGTAACCAACGATAAGGTCGTTGTAAAAAAGCTGTTGGGGACATCAAGATGCAAGGAAATCCACCATACAGAGGTTGCAAAATGCCACCAATCAATCCCATATCATGGTAAACAGGCAGCCAAGAAACAAATTTACTACTAGGAGAATGTTCCATAATTTGGTAAGTCATGGCGGCATTGTGGAGCAAATTGCCGTGACTAAGCATGACTCCCTTTGGTGTCCCTGTAGAACCGGATGTATATTGCAGAAAAGCTAGGGTATCTGCATTGATATGAGTTTGTTGCCAAGCATCTTCTAAACCTGGCGCTATATCATCTGTAGTCAACCACTGGAGACTTTCTAGGTTTGCTGCTTGTGCAAATATGGATTGTAATGTCGGGAGCATCGCTGTTGTAGTCAGAGCAATGCTAGGTTGTGCATCTTTAGTAATAGCGCTTATTCTGGGTGTTTTGCGTTGATTGAGAGGTGGATAAGCCGGAACTGCAACAACTCCAGCGTATAGACAACCAAAAAAAGCAGTTAAGTAATCTAGTCCAGGTGGATAAAGTAATAAGGCTCGTTCCCCATTTAAACTTAAAGCTTGGAGTCGAGATGCGATCGCACAAGAGCGCTTCACCAGTTGTTGATAAGTCAGTGTTGATTCTTGAGTTTCTCCATCTTCAAGGAAGGTGAAAGCAATTGTATCTGGCTGTGTCAAGCTTCTTTGATGCAGAAGATCAACAATTGTGAAGTTAGGGTCAATTCCTTTAAAGTCCTTGATTTGTATAGCCATTTGACTTTCCACAACTAGATGCACTCTTGCTTAAATACTGCTGCGATACATTCAACTTTTATCCTGCCAAAATGAGAACGCAAATATCGATCGCATTCCACAGGTAAGTTTTCATCCCACAATTCCGACTTTCTACTAGCTAAGGCTTTTTACCTCTTTTAGGAGAGCCTAAACAAAGGAGTCCTTAGCGAAATACTAGACGCTATTGCAAATTTCAACTCAATAAAGTTTTAAGGTTTTTATTGAGAGCAATTTTCAAGTACTCTGCTTACTTTAGAGGAGAGTATCGCTTTATGCAACTAGCTATTGATAGGTAATTCTTATTGATTTGTGTAAATAGATTATATTTTTATAACCTGATCTTCCGTAGATTAAGCTGATTTTCTGTCAGCGATCACAGCAAGTTAGAGCAATGCTTAATCAGTCAGAATACAGACCATCACAGGGACAAGGTACTACTGATAGGTGTCAATTTAACATTAAAAAAGCGGTTATAAACCCCTTTTGTACGAGGCATTACTAACGTCCGTGGGTTTAAAAACCTTGATTTGGCTTTAGAGGTTGTTTGAAAAGTAGTTGGCTGTAATTTTAGGCACTCATTGATCCCCCCTAACCCCCCTTAAAAAGGGTGGAACCGGAGTCAAAGTCCCCCTTTTTAAGGGGAGCCACTGCGGTCTTGGGGTCTCCCCAAGTGGAGCATGTGGCGTGGATTTAGGGGGATCTAAACGTTTTGTTACCAAGAAGAGGACTTTTCAAACATCCTCTTAGTCGTTGGCAAATTGATAGAGAGTCTAACCGATCAATCTTATTTTCTTTAATTTAAGTGCGTTTAAACGCATTTGAGCTATGGGCAATCAAGTTATTGCATTCCATTCAGATGAAATTCGATGTATTCTTTGTTTGCAAAATTAGTATAATTTTATACTAATTTTATTTGGTAAAAATATTTTAAAGTCTTCTAAATATTGATTAGGACAACATTTTCTTTAGTAACACTTGTCTTGCACTTGTATCATTTTAACTATATCTATTCCAGCTATTAGCTGTCTTTTAGCTTTATAAGCTAGAAAATCTTGATAAAGACTGTCAAATATCTTGCGATATATTGTCACTTTACTTTGTGGCTAAAATAGTTTAATTTCAGATTTGAAATGAAAAACTTTTCTATTAAGTTCTAAGGCTACTAGTAGACCGTGAGGATCTGGATTGGAATGAAACTGAAAAAATTGCTTCCCTACCTGTTATTGACAAGCTCTTTGACTGTATCGATCGCAACTGCTGCTAGAAGTGAAGAAGTAGGGATAGGTGTATCAGAGCATCTCAAGTCAACTCCAACAGATGCTAATTCCAATCAACCATTTACTGGGGAACCAATCAGAGAGATTCAACGAATAAGTGAGTTAGTACATCCTGGCAAGAGTGCAGAGATACTTCGACAACCACCACAACTCAGCCAAGGGAGTACCACGGAAATTGTCCCAGTGAGTGCAGTTAAGGCTAATCCCACCACTCAGGGAGTGGAAGTGATTTTACAAACTGCCCTTGGTGAAAAATTACAACTGGTGAATCGCAGTTCGGGCAATAATTTTATCGCTGATATTCCCAACGCCCAATTACGTTTACCTTCAGGTGATACATTCACATTTCGCTCGGAGCGGCCAATTGCAGGTATTACTGAGATAACGGTCGCAAACTTTGATGCCAATACTATCCGAGTCACGGTGATTGGTGAAGCGAGTGTACCGACTGTAGAGTTGTTTGACAGTCCTGACGAGGGTTTGATTTTGAGTGTGGCTAGTGCTACGTCTTCCACATCCCAAGGACAACAAACACAAACACCACAAAAGCCTGAAGCAAATCAGTCAGAAACAGAAACTCCGCCAAGTCAACCTTCTGCGGCGAGTGATGAACCGATTGAACTAGTAGTGACGGGCGATCCTGATGGATATCGTGTACCTGAAACATCAACTGCAACCAGAACCGACACCCCACTGCGCGATATTCCTCAGTCCATTCAAGTTGTACCCAAACAAGTAATTGAGGAGCAGGGAATCACTCGGATTTCAGATGCAGCCCGTAACGTGTCTGGTGTATCGGTGGGAACAGGCTATAGTGGCGCTGTAGATGACTTAACGATTCGGGGATTTCTCAACTCAAACATCCTGAGAAATGGCTTCAAAACTCAAAACGCTTTTATCTATGGCGCAAACGTCGAACAGGTTGAAGTTCTAAAAGGCCCAGCTTCAGTGCTGTATGGTAAATTTGAACCAGGTGGTATTGTTAATTACGTCACAAAACAACCGTTAAATGAACCCTACTACGCAGGCGAATTTACAGTAGGAAGTTACAGTTTTTATCGTTCGTCCATTGATATTTCTGGGCCCCTGACTCCAGAGAAAAATCTTTTATATCGTCTCAATATTGCCTATGAAAACTCTGGTAGTTTTCGTGATTTTGTCAATGGGGATGTTTTCTCTATCTCTCCCATTGTCAGCTACAAGATTGATGATGCCACAAACATCTCTCTAGAATACGAATACACAAAGGTCAATAGAGTATTTGATCGTGGTTTTTTACCTAACAGTGTTTTTCTTGACCTCCCTATCAGCCGGAATTTAGGCGAACCAAGCGACTCGATTAATATTGAAAATAACCGCTTTGCTTTAACCCTAGACCATCGATTTAATGAAAACTTGCGTCTGCGGAGTAATTTATCTGGTCAATTTATTGAGACAAATGATACCCACATTAATCCTAATGAGTTAGTTGGCGATACCTTATCGCGAGACTACTCTACAGGTCTTTCTGCTGGTGAAAGTAACGATTTATCGCTGCAAACCGATTTGATTAGTGAATTCAAAACTGGATCAATTCAGCATCAGCTACTTTTTGGTGTGGAATTCAGTAGAAGCATTAGTAATTATTCACTCGATCAAGCAAGTATTTCATCACTAAATATCTTCGCTCCTGTCTATGGATATGAAATTCCATCCCGTGAAAGTTTTACCTATGCAGTAAAGTCCGATTCAACCACAAATACAGCAGCAATTTATTTACAAGACCAAGTGACATTGCTGCCAAATTTGAAATTGCTAGTCGGCGGCAGATATGATTTTGTTGATTACAACAATAAATTCATTCCTGACACAATTAATGGTAGCGAGCCAGAAGAATCTAATTTTTATGATACAGCCTTTTCACCGCGTGTCGGATTAGTTTATCAGCCAATAGAACCAATCTCGCTGTATGTCAGTTATAGTCGTTCCTTTGTACCTAATAATTTTAGGTCGAATGGAGAAGCACTGGAGCCTTCGCGGGGTACTCAGTATGAAGTCGGGATTAAAGCCGATCTGAGCCCTCAGATATCGCTAACGTTAGCAGCTTATGATATTACAAAGACTAATATACCGACAGTTGATCCTGATAATCCTGATGTATTCTTTGCAGTCGGAGAGGTAAAAAGTCGTGGAATTGAACTGGATGTGGCAGGAGAAATTACACCCGGTTGGAAGATAATAGCTTCTGGTTTTTTAAATGATGCCTATGTCAGCGAAGACAACGATCCTTCTTTGAAAGGTTCGCGGTTAGTAAATGCACCCTATCATGGCGCTAGTCTATGGACAACTTATGAAATCCAGAGTGGTGATTTGCAAGGGTTCGGTTTTGGTGCAGGGTTATTTTTTATAGGCGATCGCATTACTAACCAGAGCGATCCGTTTACTCTTCCTTCCTATGTTAGAACCGATGCGACTATCTTCTACAAACGTAATGATTGGGGAGCCGCACTCAATTTCAAAAATCTGTTTGATGTGAAATACTACGAAACCAACGGCTTTTATGTATTCCCACAAGCACCTTTCACAGTTCAAGGCACAATTTCATTCAGTTTTTAACGAACAGAATTCAGGAGTCAGGAGTCAGAATTCAGAATTGAATTCTGTGCGAGTGGCGGATAGCGAGTCTGCGTACTCTTACAGAGAAGCAAGCTACGCGCAGCGTCTCCTAGAGAGCGTCTGAAATAAACGGGTTTAAGACCCCTACCAAATTGAAAATTTGGTAGTCAACAAGAAAGTGGCGGCTTTGAATCCCCCACTAATTGATTCTGAATTCTGAATTCTGACTTCTGAATTCTTCTTCAACAGGAGAAATGAGAAGGGTAATCAATGTATGTAAAGGGTATCTGCAATGAAATCCAAAACATTCCGTAACTGGGCATTTACTCTACACCGCTACCTCGGTTTAGCTATGGGATTTGTGCTGATTATAATTGGCTTGACAGGTAGTTTATTGGTCTTTCAGAAGGAAATTAACCACTTTTTAGTAGCCCAACAGTTTGGATATATCTCTCCCCAAGAAGCGCCACTGTCTCTAGAGTCAGTGGTAAATACTGTGAAAGCGGAATATGATTCATCCCGAAAGGACTTAAAACTCAATAAAGTCTATATCCCTTCAGAGCCAGATGAACCAATTATGTTTGCCTTCGTTGCTCCTGATGACAAAGGGATAGATGTTATTGTCAATCCTTATACTGCTGCAATTATGGGCGAGCGATCGGACAGAACATTGATTCTTTTGCTGTATGAACTCCATTATAATCTGATGGCTGGAGACATTGGGATGACCATCGTTGGAGTTATAGCATTCCTGTTGCTCGTTCTGAGTATTACGGGTGTCATTCTCTGGCCTGGATGGCGCAGGCTGATTTCAGGATTCAAGATCAAGTGGAATGCTCATCCAAAGCGGCTGAACTTCGACATTCATAAAGTAGCAGGTATTATTACAGTGGTGTTCCTGACGCTGACTGCCTTTACTGGCTTCTGCTGGAATTTCTACGACTTCACCGAACCCATAATTTATGCAGTAACATTTACCAAAAAGCAACCAGAACCTGTTTCTGTGCCCAAACCTGGTCAATTACCGTTGCGACTTACAGAACAACTAAAAATTGCTGATGCTGCCTTGCCAGGTGCTATGGTCAGGAGTATTTCCTTCCCTAGTCAACCTGAAGACAGCTTGACAATTAGCTTTAAGCTACCCCAGGAAAATGCAGAACGTGGTCAGAGTAATGTTTATCTTGACCAGTACACGGGTAAAGTTTTGCGAGTTGATAATGCTTTAAAAATGCCATTGGGCGATCGCATCCTCAACTCTTTTATTCCCCTACACTATGGTACATTTGGTGGTTTATCCACGCGCATTCTCTACGTATTTGTCGGATTATCACCCTTAATTTTATTTATAAGTGGCTTTGTCATGTACCAACATCGCTACCGAGAAAAATCTGTCCGCCACAATCAGGTAATAGAGCTATCAAAGAACCATCAAGATTAATTGAAGGTTAATTTGCCAACCGCCACAAACCTATAATTTAAGACTCATACAAGTGCGTATATTCATCATTATTTGGCTTGGTCAAACCGTTTCTATTATTGGTAGTGGGATGACTGGCTTCGCATTCACTATCTGGATATGGGAACTAACGCATCAGGTTACAGCAATAGCGTTGTTTGGGTTGTTTGCACAATTGCCACAAGTATTGATGGCTCCTATCGCTGGGTTTATTGTAGATCGTTGGAACCGTAAATATCTGATGATAGTTGGGGATACAGTGAGTGGTGTTGTAGCGATCGCTGTCTTACTACTTTATTCAACTAGACATCTGCAATTATGGCATTTATACTTAGCTGTCGCTATCCAAGGTATTTTTGAGGTAGTTCAAGAACTGGCTTACTCAACATCCATATCTACGATGATGCCCAAGCAGCACTACAGTCGTGTTAGCAGTCTGAGATTTTTAGCTGATTACGGTTCTAGTATCATCGCACCAACACTAGCAGGCATTCTCTACTCAGTTATTGGGCTTGTTGGGATATTAATTATCGATATTGTGAGTTTTGTATTCGCTGTCACCACAGTTTTAGGAGTACATATCCCACAACCTAGTATGACAGCAGTAAACACTCAAAGTTTCACTAATTGGAAGCAGGAGATTTACTTTGGTTGGCATTACATTGCTGTACGTCCAAGTTTGCTTGCCATGCTAGTGTTAGCATTTGTATTTACATTTGCCTATGACTTTGGACTCTCAATCTATTCACCGATGGTTCTAGCGCTGACTGGTAATGATGCTAAGGTGTTAGGCACTTTAGCCTCAGCAGCAGGAATTGGTGGAATAGTTGGCGTATTACTCATCAATAGCTGGGGTGGTTTCAAGCGTCGTATAGATGGGGTGCTACTTGGTATGATCGGTGTTGGTTTGGGCAAAATTATCTTTGGTCTAGCTAAGACACCATTGATTTGGATTCCAGCTCAATTCTGTTCATCTCTGAATTTTCCCATACTTGGCAGTTCTTGTGATGCTATCTGGCTAACCAAGGTTAATCCTCAGATCCAAGGACGTGTTTTTGCGACTCTAAAGGTTGTAACGTTGGTTGCTTCAACGGTTGCTTATTTGATAGCTGGGCCACTAGCCGACTATATTTTTGAACCTGCAATGATGCCAGATGGTAGTCTTGCACCCATATTAGGCTGGATATTCGGCACGGGAAAAGGTTCGGGTATGGCAGTTTTGTACTTCATCTCTTCGCTAGGGATGTTACTTATTGGCTTAAGTGGATATGCTTTCCGCACTTTGCGTGACGTAGAAATTATGCTGCCTGATCATGATGCTAATACAGCACTGCGGAAATAGTGACAGCAAATGTCAATCCAATACTTCTCGCTTTGTGCATTTTTAATTCGGAATCGGATTTTGGGTAAAGGGAAAAGGGTAAGGGTGAAAGGTTTTTTCTTTCCCCTTCCCCTTTTCCCCTTAACCGAGAAGTATTACATGTCAACCCCTGTGCTTAGTTCCATTTCAAGCGTGGTGAATCTGGTTTTATAAGTAGCTAGTCGTTAAAGTAAATTTATTTAGGCATCTGGGAATACTAAATGTAAAAGTCTTAAAGATAAAGTCCAGCATGATTAGCACCAAACTCAGTATTCCTGGATATCAAGTTAACGAACAACTTTATGATAGTGCCAGAACTCTTATTTATCGTGGTTTCCAGGAAACTGACTCCTTACCTGTAATCATCAAACTGCTGAAAAATCCTTATCCTAGCTTTAGCGAACTCGTACAATTTCGTAATCAGTACACCATTACCAAAAATCTCAACTATCCCGGAATCATTCAAACTTACAGCTTGGAAGCATATCAGAATGGTTATATATTAGTGATGGAAGACTTTGGGGGAATTTCCCTGAAGGATTATTTCGTTAATGATAATGTTGTATCCTTAAAGGAATTTTTAAAAATTGCAATATCTCTGTGTGATGTCTTAGATATACTTTCCCGCCATCGAATTATTCATAAAGATATAAAACCAGCCAATATATTAATTAATCCTGAAACTAAGCAAGTAAAGCTCATTGACTTTAGTATTGCCTCTTTATTACCACGAGAAACCCAAACCCTAATCAGTCCGAATGTATTAGAAGGGACGCTGGCTTATATTTCCCCAGAACAAACAGGAAGAATGAATCAGGGGATTGACTACCGAACCGACTTTTATTCTTTGGGTGTAACCTTCTATGAATTACTTACAGGTGAATTACCTTTTCAATCAAATGATCTGATGGAATTGGTACATTGTCACATTGCTAAATCAGCGCCATTAGTAGATGAAATTGATCCACAAATTCCGTCTGTTCTTTCAGAAATTGTCAGCAAATTGATGGAAAAAAATGCGTCATCTCGCTATCAAAGTATATTGGGTCTGAAATTTGATTTAGAAAATTGTTTAACTCAACTTCAAAAAGCTGGTGAAGTTAAGAGTTTCACAATTGCACAAAGAGATGTGTGCGATCGCTTTATTATCCCCGATAAACTCTATGGACGAGAAACGGAAATAGCCACCCTAATCGAAGCATTTGAAAGAGTAAGCAAAGGTGCAACTGAAATAATGTTGGTCACTGGTTTTTCGGGAATTGGAAAGACTGCGGTTATTAACGAAGTTCATAAACCGATTGTGCGCCAACACGGTTATTTTATCAAAGGGAAATTTGACCAATTTCAACGGAATATTCCCTTGAGTGCTTTTGTGCAAGCATTCCGAGATTTAATATGGCAATTATTAACTCTAAACAACGCTCAAATCCAGCAATGGAAAAACCAGATATTAGAAGCTGTTGGGGAGAATGGACAGGTAATTATTGAAGTCATCCCGGAATTATCAAAAATTATTGGTGAACAACCACCTGCACCAGAATTATCAGGAACTGCGGCCAGAAATAGATTTAATTTATTATTCCAAAAATTTACACAAGTTTTTACTATTGCTGAACATCCATTAGTGATATTTTTAGATGATTTGCAATGGGCAGATTCAGCATCTCTGAACTTAATGCAACTATTGATTGCTGATACAGGTCATCTATTGTTAATTGGTGCATATCGTGATAATGAGGTCAATCCAGCACATCCATTAATATTGACTTTGAGTGAGATTCAAAAAACGCAAGCACCGATTCATACAATTACTTTAACACCACTAAGTCAAGGGCAATTGAATCAGTTAGTCGCTGATACACTGAAATGTACAGAAAATGTAGCATCACCTCTTTCTCAATCGATCTATCAAAAAACTCAAGGTAATCCGTTTTTCACAACACAGTTTATCAAAGTATTGCATCAAGAGGAATTCATTAAATTTGACCTTGATTCGGGTTGTTGGAAATATGAAATTACACAAGTAAATCAGCAAGCAGTTACAGATGATGTTGTAGAATTCATGGTGTGTCAATTACGTAAGCTTCCTGAATCAACTCAACAACTCTTACAGTTAGCTGCGTGTATTGGGAATCAGTTTGATTTAGTAACTTTGGCAATAGTTTCAGAAAAATCAAAAACAGAAACGGCAGCTATTTTATGGAAAGCTTTACAAGAAGGATTAATTTTACCTACTAGTGCTAATTATAGTTTTCATCAAGATTTATTTTTAGAAAATAACGGTCATGTAACAAATAATATAGACACACAAACGGTTGAAGATAGCTTAGAAGAAAAGACAGTCACATACAAATTTTTGCACGATCGCATTCAACAAGCTGCTTCTTTTTTGATTCCCAAAGAACAGAAAGAGTTGACCCATCTCCAAATTGGGCAATTAATTTTAAAAAATACATCATTAGCCCAGCAGTCAGAGAATATTTTTGAGATTGTCGGTCATTTAAATTATGGAATTCCACTCATTAACCAGCCAAGTAAACGTCAAGAATTAGCTAAACTAAATCTCAAGGCAGGTCACAAAGCCAAAGAAGCGATTGCTTATGGTGCAGCTCTACAATATTTCAATCAAGGAATTCAGTTATTAATTAGTGATGGCTGGGAAAATGCTCATGACTTAACGCGAGATTTATATCACGCTGCTGCCGAAGTTGCATTTATCAGTAATGAATTTGAGCAGATGGAATCGCTAATTGAAGTAGTGATACAACGAGCGACAATTTTTTTAGATAAAGTAAAAGTTTATGAAATTAAGCTCCAGTATTATCAAGTACAAGGGCAGATGATTAAAGCGATTGATATTGGGTGTAAAACTCTCCGACAGCTTGGAATACCCTTATTTGAATCTGTTACTACTTCAGATATTCATCAAGCTATAGAAAACACTTTATCAACACTGGGAGAGCGCCAAATTGAAAGCTTAATTGAGCTACCTTTGATGACTGATCCTCAAGCTTTAGTTGCCCTGAAAATTATGATCAGCCTCACTCCCTCTGTCCATCAGGCTGCTCCCCACCTATTTCCAATTATTGCCTGTGAACAAGTTAACTTATCACTTAAATACGGCAATGCAGCACTTTCAGCACCAGGATATGCTGATTTTGGCATTGTTTTAAATGCGGTATTAAATCAACTAGAAAAAGGCTATAAGTTTGGGCAGGTAGCTTTAAAAATTGTAGAGAAGTTTGATGCAAAATCTCTGAAAAGTATGACTAGTTTCAAAGTAGCTGCATTTAATCAATTCAACAAGCTACCTGTCCGAGATACCATCAATTTATTAAAAGAATCTTATACTTTAGGATTAGAAGTTGGAGATTCTGTACACATGATCGTCTCAACTTTTTTCCGACTTTTTTATACCTATTTAATGAGTGTAGAAGATTTAAAAAGTTTACTAGAACAAATCAAAATTTTCGAGTCTAGCTTTGCAACTGGTGAATCTTTTTTGATGCGATTTAGTATTCTTAAAAGGACAATTGAATTTATAACTGAATATAGCCATTATTCAGATTTATTAATTGATAAATACTGGGATGAAGGAAAAATCTTACCTGCTCTACTCAAGGAAAATGATGAGTTTACACTCCATGAATTTTATCTAATTAAGTTAATTATTAGCTACTTGTTTGATGATCCTCTAGCGGCAGTTAGCAATGGAGACAAAGGAGAGCGTTACCTTAAAGGTGGTGCAGGAATGTTATCTGTGTCTGTTTTCCATTACTACGACTCATTGGCTCGTCTATCTGTCTATTCTAAAGCTAAATCTTCTGAACAAGCAAAATTGCTCTTGAAGGTTGACGAAAATCAAAAACACCTAAAAGTTCGAGCAATAATTGCACCGATGAATTTTCAGCATAAATTTGATTTAGTAGAGGCAGAGCGTCATTGGGTCTTAGGTCAACGATTTGAGGCAATTGACTTATACGATCGCGCGATCGCTGGAGCCAAAAAAAATGAGTACATTCAGCAAGAAGCTCTGGCTAACGAACTAGCAGCTAAATTTTACCTTGATTGGGGCAAAGAAAAAGTGGCTCAAGCATATATGCAAGAAGCTTACTACTGCTACGCCCGATGGGGAGCAAAAGCTAAAACCGATGACTTAGAAAAACGCTATCCTGAATTACTTCAACCCATCCTACATCAACACCAACTTAGCTTTAATTCCCTAGAAACAATTGCTAGTATTGCCCCCAGTTCGATATCTTTATCCGGTCAAACTTCCATTATTAGTAGCACAAATATTTCCGATGCCTTAGACTTTATGTCTATTCTGAAAGCGGCTCAAGCTATTTCTAGCAGCATTGAATTGGATGAAATTATTGCTAGCTTGACGAAAATTATTCTCGAAAACTCTGGTGCCCATAAATTTGCCTTAATTCTTTCTGAAAATGGAAACTTAAAAGTCAAGGCAATTACTTTTATTAATCACCAAAACAGTTTTTTAACTCCGATACAAACTATTCTCAAGTCACAAGCAGTAGATACTTGTGAAGATATCCCTAGAAAGATTATCAATTATGTCAAAAATACTCAACAAACCATTGTCATAGATAATTGCCAAACAGAGATAGCCGGGTTACTTGGAGAATATCTGCTCGAATTTCAACCCCAGAGTGTATTTTGTACGCCGATTATTAATCAAGGACACTTAGTAGGCATTCTCTATTTAGAAAATAAACTAGTGGCAGGGGTATTTACTAGCGATCGCATTAAAGTTATCCAAATGTTATCTGTGCAAGCTGCCATTTCTCTAGAAAATGCTCGTCTTTATCAAGAATCTCAAGAAAAAGCTCAACAGATTCAACAATCTCTCCAGCAGCAAAAAACCTTATTTAATGTTGTAAATCAAATTCGAGAGTCTTTAGATTTAGATGCGATTTTTGGTGCAGTAACTCAAAATCTTCGCTCAATTCTTAATGTCTCGCGCGTCGGAATTTATCAATTTCATCTTGGAGTAAATTATGAATATGGCGAATTTATTGCCGAAGATGTCCTACCGCAATTTCCTTCTGGTTTAGCTGTAAAAATTCAAGACCATTGTTTTGGCAAGAACTATGCAACTCTGTACAAACAGGGACGCTTTTGTGCAATATCAGATATTGAAACCGCAGAAGTTTTAGATTGTCATCGGGCAATTTTGCAACAATTTAATATTAGAGCATCATTGGTTATACCAATTATGCAAGATGATGAACTTTGGGGCTTACTCTGTATTCACCAATGCGAACATCCACATCAGTGGCAACCTTCTGAGATTGAATTTGCTCAACAAATTGCTGCACAAATGGGAGTTGCACTCCAACAAACAGATCTCCTGTTGGAAACTCGCCAACAAGCAACCCAATTAGAAGAAACACTCCAATATCTTAAAGAAACTCAACTTCAATTAGTACAAAATGAAAAAATGTCTGCGTTGGGAAATCTCGTAGCGGGGGTAGCTCATGAAATGAATAATCCTCTTGGTTTTATTTCTGCTAGCCTTGAACAAAGTAAACCTGTATTTGTAGATATTTTTAAACATCTGAAATTATATCAAGAAAGTTTGCCAAATCCAAAAGAGGAAATTATTGAACATGCCGAAAAAATCGACTTGGAATATAGTTTAGAAGATTTACCCAAGATGATTGATTCAATGATGATAGCCTGTGACAGGCTGAAAAATATCAGTACCAGTCTCTGCACTTTCTCTCGTGCCGATCAAGACTACAAAGTACCTTTCCATATCCACCAAGGCATTGATAGTACCATTCTCATTCTCAAACATCGTTTGAAGGCAAATGAACAACGTCCCGCTATTGAAGTGATCACAAACTTTGATAATTTACCTCAAGTAGAATGTTTCCCTGGTCAATTGAATCAGGTATTTATGAACATTATAGCGAATGCTATTGATGCCTTGGATGAATCAAATACAGACCGAAGTTTTAGGGAGATTAAAGCCAATCCGAATCGGATTATAATTACCACCTTATTGAAAGACAAACAGATTGAGGTGAAGATTGCTGATAATGGTCAAGGCATGAGTGAATCAGTCAAACAAAAAGTATTTGACCACTTGTTTACTACAAAAGGTGTTGGTAAAGGAACAGGATTAGGATTAGCGATCGCTCAATCCATTGTTATAGAAAAACATGGCGGAACTTTGAATGTGAATTCTACTCCAGGCGTTGGAACAGAATTTGTGATTACCTTACCGATTCTGGCTTAGACTCAAAGTTAACTTGGTCGAAAACAGGAATTAACAGAGGAAGAACGAGCAGTCATTAGCGGAGGGTATTTTTACAAGTGCGATCGCTCACGTTTAACTTTCTTAAACTTCTGATCAGATTTCAGTTTCCTACTGTTAAGGAAATTAATTGCAACCAATTAGCTCAATTACTGTTGAATTCTGCAAAGCCACGGCCATTACTGCTAGATGCACGAAGTCAAACAGAATATGGGGTAAGCCATATCGAAACAGCAGTGTGTATAGATCATCTCACACCTGACATAGCAGCACTTTCAACAGTTTCAAAAGATAGACTAATTGTTATCTACTGTTCTGTTGGCTACCGGAGCGCCAAATTAGCCCAACAGCTTGATCAAGCCGGGATGAAGTGCGTTTATAACTTAAGCGGTGGGATTTTTCAGTGGGCAAATGAAGGAAGGCTTATTTTTAAAGACGAGCATCAGACACAACTTGTACATCCTTATAATGCAATATGGGGAAAACTGCTAAAAGCTACAAACCATGCTCAGGAGTGGTAAATTTTAAGTAAATACATTTGTTTGTCCTAGCATCAAATTCCTAATAAAACTACTCTTGCTGCATGTCTCAAGTTTCGATTGTCATTCCGACTTTAAACGAAGCAGTTAGCTTAAGGCGTACATTGCGCCAACTGACTTTACTTAATCCCCCTGCAAAGGAAGTGATAGTGGTAGATGGTGGCAGCGAAGATGAGACAGTGGCAGTTGCAAAACAATGCTTTGGGTTATTCGATCAGTCGCTATGTCTACAAGTTATCTTATCTGAGCAGCGTGGGCGTTCTATTCAGATGAATTACGGTGCATCGGCTGCAACTGGAGATATTCTTTGCTTTCTTCATGCAGACACTTGGGTGCCGGATGACCTAATCACTGTAATAGAGCAAACCTTAGCAGAGCCAACCATTGCTTGTGGTGGGTTTATTTCTCTGATGAGTGGATCTCAAACCACTCGCTGGGGTGTCTCTCTACATAATTATCTAAAAACCTATTACGCACCACTGTTATTTAAACCGTACCTGTTTTTTCGAGGATTACGTCTTTTGTTTGGAGATCAGGTAATGTTTTGTCGTAGTGCTGACTTTTGGGATTGCGATGGATTTGATCAGGCATTGCCGATTATGGAGGATGGAGATTTATGCCTAAAATTGGTTAAAAAAGGGCGTATTTATCAGGTAAACCGGATTGTGCAATCTTCAGATCGACGCGTCGCAAAATGGGGTAGCTTCAAAGCAACTGCAATTTACCTTTATATCGGTTTTTTGTGGGGGATTGGCGTTGATGCAAATTATCTCAAACAATTTTATCAAGATATTCGCTGATTCAACCTCCAGTCATAGTAGAGGTAGGAAATCGGCGTTGAGGCTTGCAAAGGCAAATCTGTTTCTAGGTAAGAGCGGATATATTCTGGAATGGAGGATGTAACTTTGAGAAAGTCTTGACGATACCATTTAAAGATTTTGCTACAGTAGAGCGTTTTACTATCTGAGTCATAACGGACTTTTTCAGGATTATTAATAAAGCGACGGGTATCTTCATCTAACTGCTGAGTAACTTGGTCAGGAAAATAAGCTCCAGCACGCAGTAATGGGCAACCAACCGAAGCGCAGACAATTGCAAAATGAATTCGCGGCTCCTGTAATTTCTCCCGCAGAATAGAGTTCTCTATTTGGGCTAGACTATAATGTTCGCCAAATATATGATAATCACGACGTTGAAAGAACCACAAAAAAGCCAGCCAGTTGGGAATGCCTAAGATTCGCGGACGAATTGACTCAAGTGGGTACATCTCCAAAATTGCCGAAATAGTGAACGCATTGTAAAGGTTGATCCACAATGCCAATTGCTCAAGAGTGCTGTAATTAGATGTAAAATCCAGATTTTTTTGACTTGACAACCAATCTCCTAGCGCTTGAGGTTGCTCTGTTTTCCAAGCAATATAGTCTACACGACCCTGTTGATCAACATACTGACGCAATAACCTATCCCAAGGTTCAAAATCAATCATTATCGCTGTGTTTAGGAACTTCCAGTAAAAAAACATCTCATCCCTACTACAAATATACAAATTTATTACACGGTGGCGTTGAAAATTGGGAATTGGTTTAATAATTTAGCTTCTAAAGTGCTAAATCTGAAACAGAAAAACATGGTAGATCCTGTTAGAAACCTATTATGTTTACTTTTACATTCAAGTAGGGCAAAGTATGATTGCTTTAAGATATTTTGCATTCTTTGTACTACTATTAGCTGGACTATTATCAGCAATTAAGCAAATGAGTCTTGCTTTGGATGAAGGAAATCTTGAGCAGTTCACTCTTTGGACAGGTATTGCCTCTATCATTGCAGGTTTACCAATTATATTGTGGTAAATCTTAGGTAAGCAGATAATTTTCAACTAGGCATATTTATACTTTATAAATACGTTTGATGATGGAGAAAAACCAAGAATCGGGCAACAATTTACGTAGCATGAGCAAAATGGGCGCAGGTTGACCAACGGGATAGCGCATTTTATAACTACGATCAATGGCTGCTTTAAATATTGCCTGAGCAACTAATTCTGGCGGCTCTCCTTTTCTTCCCGCTTCTTGGGATACCCTTTGTGCAGTATCTACTAATGGTTGATACATGGGCAAATCATCACGCACGATCACTCGATTATTTTCATAAAATTCAGTTTTAATCACACCTGGTTCAACAATTTTAATTTTGATATTGAATGGTTCTAATTCATAGTGCAAAGCTTCACTAAACCCTTCTACCGCCCATTTTGAACTGTGATAAATGCTATACAAGGGGAAAGTAATTCGTCCTCCCATACTGGCAATTTGAATAATAGTGCCACCGCCTTGTTGACGCAGATGGGGAATAATCGCTTGTGTGATTCGCATCAACCCAAAGACGTTGGTATTGAATTGTTTGGCGATTATTTCATCAGTCATGGCTTCAAATACACCATCTACACCATAACCAGCGTTATTTACTAAAACATCAATTTGACCAAAATCTTGGATAGCAGAAGCGATCGCAGTTTGAATACTGTTATTATCTGTAACATCTAAAAAATATACTTTAATGTTAGGAAATTCACGGAAATTCTGGTCTTGGCTGGGGTTTCGCATCGTGGCTGCAACGTTCCAGCCTTGTTGCGCGAAGTATATGGTGGTGAATTTCCCAATTCCACTGGATGTTCCGGTGATGAAAACTGTTTTGGACATGGATATTAAGGGGTTGAGTGGGATGTAGAGAGGCACAACTTCGCCTCTCTACATACATGATTTTTTAAACTCGGAGGGTTTACGCATACTGCAAGCAGAATCCACAGGGTAGGTACGCGGAGGGTTTGTGGCAATCCTCCAAAATTCACCAACAGATATTTCTCAGAAACCCTGTAAAATATGGATTTTGAATTTTGGATTGGTATTAGAGACTTCCAAATTAAAAAACATTCAAAAATCTCATACAGCAATCCTCTCTCTTCTTCATCTCTCTGTGCCCTCTGCGCCTCTGTGGTTCGTCTTCTTGGATAATTTATTTCTTGGAAATCCCTTAGACGCTGTTTTGTTTGATGATATCGCGGTATAAGTTAGCGGCTGGGGTTAGTTGGCGTTTGAGTTCTGGGTCGGTATCTAGGTCAATGTGATATAGCCCAAAATCGCTATCTGGGCCAAATTTCAGACCCCACTCACGGTTGGAGGTGATGCACCAGGAGACATAACCGATGACGTTTATCCCGTCTTGACGGGCGCGTTGCACTTGTTGGAGATGCTGGCGAATGTAGTCTTCACGCTTGACGACTTTATCGGCTACTTCTACACAGCCATTCTCAATAATCATAATCTCTTTATCGGGGAATAACTGGGCGTGGAATTTGAGCATATCGTAGAGAACACCAGACCAAACTGGCGCATTACCAAAACGTCCAAAAGCAGCATCCATTAATTGTTGAATGCGGTTGAGGCGGAGATTGCTAATCCCCCAGTAATAGTCAAAACCAACAAAATCTTGTTGACCTACACATTCTTGAGGACAGAGGAATGTGGGTAATTTCCCAGCCATACCTAAGTGCCACCAGTTACTTGTCAATGATGTGGAAAGTACGCTGAAAATCTTGAAAATTGGGTCAAAGATGCGGGTAAGCGATCGCAGTACGGGTAAGCGTTGTTGGGTGGAAACGACGACAAATTTCACTTTACTGGGATCGCCAAAGATTTGCTTGGCGATTAAACGCGCTAAATCAATCTCTAAGCCGCTAAATTCTCCGGTTTTGGGGTCGCGGTAGCTAAAACCAGGCACGTTTTCTTTGACTGCGACAACTAAATAACCACGGTCTTGAATGCGTCGCAGTGGTGTACCAGGTTGAGGCTGTCCGATAGTTGGACTAGAAGATCCGCCTGTGGTGATGTCAGCTAGGGTTGAACGTCTACCGATTTTCGGTACAGGTGGGACGGGTTGATTGGGGAAGTAATGACTATAGCTAGCTTCCCAAGCACCAGATTCTTTAAACTGTCGCACTACTGTATCTACAATATTCAAGAGAGCGCGATCGCCTTTAACTACAGCTGCGCCATAGTTCTCTACTGTCAGCCCTTCACCATTTTTACCTACCAGTCGATATTGCCCTGGCTGTTGTCTCATCAGACCCAAGAGAATTGTGTCATCTGCAAGAATGGCACTCACTTGCTCATAATCCAAGGCTTGCAAGGCATCAGCGTAATCTTCTACTACTTTGACTTCAACTCTGGGTAACAGGTATTCTATGGTAGATTCTGCCGTCGAACTTTTGACAACTGCTACTGTTTTCTGAGCCAGATTTTCTGGTTGCTGAATGGGACTGCTGGCTTTGACTAAGAGAAATTGCCCCGCCTGATAATAAGTTTCTGAAAACGCTACTTGCTGTTGTCGCTCGGCGGTAATAGTCAAATTAGCAATGACAACATCAACTTTTCCTTTCTCCAACAAACTGCGCTCAGTAAAACGTTTACCCTGAGAAATCATATCTTCGGGACGACGCAGATTAGTGACATTGCGATCTACCAATTTCTGCAACCATAGAGGTAGACCCAATAACATGGGGTTTGCTCCCACTTGAGCATCTGGGTTGTACTCTTTGAGGATATTTCTGGCGCGTGTATGGGAGACAAACAAATTCCGCATGAGTTTCTGTACGGCGGTCATTTGATCGGCAATAGTTGCACCGCGCTCCAAACCTGGGGGCATAAAATAGGCTCTTTCCCACCAAGGTTTGATGTAACCGTAAATTAATTGACTAGGTTCGTTAAAGCTAATCCAATAACGTGCCAAATGACCCAAACGCTTGGCGACTTCTGTGGCGTAGTTAGCGAAAATAGCTGGAAATTCTGGCCCAGTCAATCCCCCCCGTGCTTCTACATGGATGGGATGGGTGAAGTGATGCAGAGTTACAATTGGTTCTAAACCATGCGATCTGATAGTTTCAATCACTTGGCGATAATGTTCAAAAGCTTCTTCACTGAACTTACCGGGTTCAGGTTCTACCCGTGACCAAGCGATCGAAAACCGGAAAGACTTGCAACCAAGGGACTGAGCTAAGGCGATATCTTCAGCGTAGCGATGCCAAAAGTCAGTGGCTCGACCCCTGACTGTAATACCGCGACGACGTTCCCATACATCTCGAATATCTTCAAACTGGGAATCGTAAGCTTCACACTGATGGTCAGCAGTTGCAACACCGAATAAGAATGATGAGGGTAAAGGCGTAAGGCGATCGCTCATGTTAATTTCTCCTGAAAAGTTGTGAAAGAAGGCAGAAGGCGGGAGTGTGGGGAGTGTGGGGAGAGGGGGGAGTGTGGGGAGCCAGATTTCTTCCCCATCCTCCCACACCTCCCACACCTCCCACACCTCCCTCAGACAAAGGTTTCAGGTTTTCTTAGTGCCATTCCCTTTATACTCCACTCAGCAGAGGTTTAATTTGGAATTTACGGTTGGTAAGTTTCCCAAATATTGCCCCAGAAAAAACTACCAAACTCTGCCAATAATGTAGCTTTCTCTGTCAGTGACTTGGCGTTAGTGATTCGCCACCCGGAAACGCACTTGGTTACGTCACCCACATCTAAGGTTAAAATTCCTGCACCTATAATCGGACTGTTGTTATCTGTACCTTGATGTAGGTAAGTATAGATAGTTGTCATGTCTTGCCACAAATCAAATCCCGGATCGTTATGCAGTTCTTTCTTGCCTACTAAGTAGTAATCTTGATTACCATGTTCAAAAGCAAGTTCATAAGTAATGTATTTATATCCGGGATTATGGTCATGAGCAAACAGGTTAAACACGCCACTTTTGAGAGGGATGTGTTCGCCAAAATTCGCAAAACTAATATTACCAGTAATACTAGCAGTGTAAGTGGTATCACTTAAACAACGTTTTAAGTCATAAATGTTAATTGTCAGTTGCAATGAGAGTGAGGAATTGTGCGCTTTGCCTTTTGCTGCACCCTGGATCGGGTCAGTCTCATTTAAAACAAACCCACCCACCATGCTTTCGCGGAAAGTCATTCCTGGCAAGTTGTTGTACATTCGGGTCACGTCTGGCTGGAAGGGCAATCCTGCGGGTGACATGGTTTGCAAATATTGTTTAGCATCGGCGTAACCCATATCAACCAAAGTTGCACCATCAATGTTTCCCAAGTAGTAATCAGGATCAAGAGGTAAAGGATAAGCGGGTTTGATGAGGTGGAGTTTGATCGGTTGGGTATGTCCGTAGACTGTCTCCCCTTGCAAAATTCTCTGGTTGATTTCATTGATGCGATCGCACTCTTCAAAAAATGCCCCGTTCGCACTCAGTTCCATCATGTGGACATATTGATTAAAAATTCCCGTTTGATATTCGCTACTATTGCCAATGCACCACAATACCCAAAGTTCATCTGCACCCCGGCGCACCGCTTCCATGAGATTAACATCTTTAATCCACACGGAATCCATGTAGAGATAATCACCTTTCTGTACAGGTGGCATAAAGATGGGGAGAGAAATCCCCGCAACCAATAAATCTAAATCTAGGCGATCGTGGGGAATGACTTCATTCGTTTTGTGGGTAAAGTTGCAAACATTAAATGTACCTTGCATTCCCTCCGAGGCATTGATTTTGCTGATATCAATTCCCAAGTGGGGGAAAACGCGATCAATAATGCCGTCTGCATCTCCCATAGACAACAAATCCCAGGCTTTGAGGTATTTTTCTAGAGGGATAAAAGAGACAAAATCTTTAACATTCAAAGTCCGCCAGCGATCGCACATCTCAATCGGCGATAGTCCAGATAGCAGCATTGCTAAATTCATCGTACCGCCGGAAGTACCGTCCGCATGATTAAAACACAGTCCTGATTCGAGTAAGGCGCGGATAGCTCCAGCTTGGTAAGCTACACGCATTCCACCACCAGCTAAAATCAAGGAACGTTTATTCCCTGAGTATGTTGATTCAGGAGTGCCGTAAGGTTTATGCGGTTGGTTGCTCATAAGTGTATCCTGGTGTGAAAGTACGCAAGCGAAACAAGTACCAGAAAATCAATACTCCTGATAACAAGTCAAAACCAGCAATTAGCAGCGCGAATGGGGAAAAAATTAGCTTGATAACAGCCAAACAAACGGCTATTGAAGCACCAAATTTTTGTAATCCTGCCCAAATTAAGACAATAGGTTGGGGTTGTGGGCTGATTAATGCTTGTAACAGTGCGCCGTTAAACAGCAGCATAAACATACCGATGATGGCAAAAAAATGCTGGCTAGTCGGGGTTACTTCTGCTGAGACAATGTAGAGTACCAAACTAGGCAAAACCATTTGCAACAATCCACTCACAATGGTGAAAATGGCAATGCCAATTAATGATAAGTGGAGTATTTTACCGTTATTCATCATATTTTTGATTAATTTTGAATTGGTACTACATACGAATGGCACTAAGTTAATCGCAAAGCCCTGATATAACTTGCTTTTTGAGTGTGGGGAGTGGGGGAAGTGTGGGGAGTGTGGGGGGTAAGACTTCTTCCCCATCCTCCCACGCCTCCCACACCTCCCACACCTCCCACACCTCCCACACCATGCCCTGACGAGGTTTCAGCTTTTCTTAGTGCCTACATACATCTCGGCTTGATCATCCTTGGGCAAAGCCTTTGGCGCTGGTAGCCATTCTTGACCCAAACCTAAATTAACTACACTTTCTAAACCTTCTGGTTGTTGTGTGGGGGGTGTGTCGTAGCCAAGAAACCAACTCTCCAAATGGTCATCTAGCATCCCTGTGATTTCCGGGAAAAAGCCTGTAAATATAGGTTCGGGGCTAATCTCTAGGTGTTTTAGTGATTGGATACGGGGATGATCGCCTATGGTAAGTTTGGCTGAACCTGGTTTGAACAGCGAAAATCCCAATTTCCCTTGAAAGTAAATTACCGATTTCATCAACATCCCGCGAAATGCACAGTAGTTTGCTGCACCCATTTTCAGGGGAAACCAAGCTTTGGCGGGTTTGGCAACCTCAATTTTCATCACTAGTTGCCCATCTAAATCATATTGACTGCTGACGGTGCGATCGCCAATCACAAAGTCCAAGTTAGCTTGATGTTTGGGCATTCCCCAAATTCCTTTACCCCCTTTGACAGAAATTTCGGTACTAACAGGTAAATCAAGTACATACTGCCCAGTGCCGTACTGTTGCATCAATAAACCAGGTAGTAATGGCGGAGCTGGTTTTGCGCCATGAGTGCAGGCGATCGCAATACTAAATTCGATGTATTTACCAATGTCAGTAATCTGATAATTAATCACCGTAATCACTAACAAACCCTGATTATTCCATAGTCGTAAAGGATGTACTTCCTTTGCTAGGATCAATTCTTTAGCGCGATCGGCGTTAATCGGAAATACCGCCATCAATGCTGGTGTATGTTCAGAATTAACGGGTAATTGAAAAGGTATGCCATCAACCAAGGCATAAAGTCCTGTTTGTTGTTTTAAACGTTGAGGTATCATATTTTTTCACACATAATTAAATTTATTGCTGGAAAGAGATAACACAGGTCTAGAGAATGAAATCTGCACTTTTCAAACAGTCTTTTCTAATTCTGCAAGCATTAAAGGGAATACATCTTGGGCTGCATTCTTACCCATAAATATGTCTAAATGACTGTAGTTATCCAGAACGTGTAAAGCATGGTAATTAGGACGCAAAGAGTCAAAATATTTAAAAGTTTCTATCTGACTTTGTGGCAGAAAGCAACGATTAAGTTGCCCAGCAAAAAATGCAATCCGGGCATCGCTTTTTGGTGGTTGGGCAATAAAATCTTTTGGTAAATCGGGGAAGTTATCAACAGAAATTAGATGTCCATGATTGATGCACTGAGACATTTGTGCGAAAAAACTGAGCGGCACATAGGCGAATTCCTGCTTCAGCCATTCGTGGGTGGCTTCGTTGAGGTTGGAGTGTTCCCACAATGCCGGGAAGCCAGTCCCATAAGTAAAGCTAACTTGTTTGCAGACAGAATTATTACATTCGTGATGCGTAAGACCCACGACTAGAGAGATGATTTTTGCAGCTAGACTTGGTGAATCTATTTGCCATTGTGGGTTTAAATGATCGGTGAGAAAATTGACTGCTGGTACTGCAAAATTGATTTTGAAAGATGACCATGAAGGTACAATTGGATGCAGTGAAACGGCATTGCTGATAATAGTTTTGACTTGTGGGACTAAGCCAGCCACCACAGACATCATGAAACTAGTAGATCCCTGACAATGGATGATAGCTTTGATTTCTTCATAACCCGTCTCTTCGACAATTGTTTTCACCGCTTGTGGATGGTCATTCACTGCGGCTCGGTCAAGTGTCCAATGATTAGGATTTAGGTCAATACTGGCACGCCAGTTTTCTAACCATACGTCATAACCATGAGCAACTAAGTAATCAACTATATTAGTATCCACAGGAGCGCGAAAGATATTTGCTCTGACTCCTGCACCATGCGCTAGTAATACAGGCGATTTAGTAGGAGGCTTTTCACCTCTAACGTTAATTAAGTTGCATTCAAAGCCATCTTTGCTAGTAAAAGGTACTATTCTTTCTTGTAAAGATTGAGTATATGTTGTGGTGTTCATTTTGATAGATTTGTTAATAGATTAGGGCATTGGGAATTACCTCCTTCCCTCTGCCTCATAGCTCCCAATACGGTTCGGATAAGCATTTTTCACTTTCCTTGTGGTCTGGGTAAAGGGTAAGGGGTAAAGGGGAAAGGATGTATTCAAAACCTTTTCCCTTTCCCCTGTACCCTTTCCCCTTTAACCGAACCGTATTGTCATACCTTCTGTCTCCTAAAGTTAAATGTAGACTTCCGCTAAAGTGCCGGCAAAGAAACGACTGAATCTATCTATTGCTTGTAGGCGTTCCCCAATAGTATCTGCATTGGTAACTTTCATAGTGGTCATTTGTTTGATGAAGTCCATCGGCTGAATTTTGAGAATGCCTTGACCAACAATGGGATCATTCTCACTGTCGCCCTTATAAACGGTGATGAATAGTGTGGTGGTGTCAGACCAAACATCGAATCCTGGGTCATCATGAATTTGCTTGAAGCCTTTCAAGTAATAACGTTGTCCTGATTGCGTCATCATGTGTAAGCGATAACGCATTTGTCTGGTGTTTTGTTGGTCTTGTTGGACAACAAACAAATTAAAATCGCTATTGGTGACGGTTAGGGCTTCTGGTGATAGAACGGGGGCTTTAACTACACCAACTATTTTCCCTAGGTGTTCGGGGTCGTTGAGTAGTTTGTCTAAGTCATCGGCAATTACTGTAACGGTGAACTCTAGAGGCGAGTTGTCTTGTTTGCCTTGCCAGAATGCAGGCTGATAGTTGTCGTCTTTGACTGCGGTAGAAAAGTAGCCGCGCATAGTCTCGGTGAATTGAATACCGACTGTGGTAGAACGGGTAGTGTCACCGTTGACTATGGGCGGGGTAGTCAAATCATAATTAATCGTCCAACCCCGGTCTTTAGCAATGAGGGTACAGCAGCGTTCCGCTAGAGCAGAGATTGTCAGTAGTGGATTTACACCTAATGTCCGAGGAACTATTGAACCATCAGCAACATATAAGTTTTCGTAAACGTTTGTTCCTTGGTTGCTAGCAAATACTTGTCCCTTATGGTTGACAACACCGTGTTCAGCATCTTCCGCTAAGATACAGCCTCCTAGTGGATGGACTGTAACTAAGTCATGACCAAAGGCATCAGACCAAATGGGGTTAGGAATTTGTGTACCGCCTAGGGGTTCGGTGGCTTCTGTAAGACGATTATTGACTCGTTGAAAAATGGGTTGGCTTCCTACATCTTGCCATTTAATGCGGAGACGGTCATTTTCTAAGTACATCTGTCCGGCTGCATCATCATGGGTCATGACTAAGTAGGTTTGGGTGTTGCGGACTGCACCAGTGTAAGCACCATGAGTCAAACTCTCAACTTCGCGGATTTTTTCTTCGATGCGATCGCCGAAACCAGAGTCGGTGTCTTTACCTAAAATTTTGGCAGCCGCCGCAAGGGTTTGGGGTAATATAGCAGCCAGACCTCCAGGAATTGAGCCTTCTTCAATCACTAGTCCGTTATCTAATTGGGGCTGTTCTCGCATATCTATAATACCGGTAATACATGGCCCTACTGGTTCTTGGGTATTCTCCGGGCGATCGCCAAAACCAATACCGTTAATTACTTGCTCGGTGTTATAGCCAAAAGCTAGGACATCTCCATTGCCTGTAAAATTATGTCCCAATTTCTCAGATACAGCTAAACCAGCAGCTTGAGAACGCAGCAAAATTTCTGTAGATCCCAATGTCCCAGCCGCCAGAATTACAATATCAGCACTGACGAACATTGTGGGAGCATTAAAGTTTTCTTGTCCCGTGTTTAATAATTGGTAATGGACTAGCCAGCGATTCCCTTGACGTTCAACTCGTCGCACGGAAACTTGTGTATAGATTTCTGCACCGTGGTTTTTTGCATCTGGCAGGTAATTCATCAACACGGTGTTTTTGGCTTTATTATTACAGCCAGAAACACAATCACCGCAGAGATTACATTTGTTTTGTTCTACACCGACATGATTCACCCCATCTTGAAATGTCACGTTGATGGGGGGACGATAGAACTTTTCATTCAAATATTTAGACGATTTTTCTAAAGCTTGTAATTTTGGCAGAGGAGGAAAATTTTCGGGGTAAGGAGTAGGTTTGAGCATTTCCTCTGCACGACGATAACCTGCGGCTAATAAAGTCCCAACATCATCACGCAATTCCTTTGGCCAGCGTGAATCTGCAAATACACGCGGTTCAGCTTGTAATGACACATTGGCGTTAACTAAAGATGTTCCACCTAATCCACAACCAATAAAGACATTGATATCTTTATTCACATGAAAGTCATACAAAGCTGTGTGCGAACCTAGATGATGTTGTGGCAAATCTATCTGCATTTGTGCCAATGCTTTACTTTGAGTCTTGGGATATTCACCAGGTTGGAATTCTTTCCCTCGCTCTAAAATACACACTTGCTGTCCGGCTCGTGCTAAACGCGATGCGGCAATACTACCACCATAACCAGAACCAATAACTACAACTGTATAGTAATTTTTTAAGTTTTCAATCGGGCTGGATAAACGAGTCATTATATTCATCCTTAAAAATTATGGACATGAAAATATATACTCATCTAGATTACAAATGGAGGCAAAAGCTAATCTAATGAGAATTTCTGATGATGCAGTCGGATTTTTAACTACTAGTATTGCAATTCAAAAGCAATCAAAGCTTTTCCAGAAAATTCAATAAAAATGGTATCGATAATAATTTGTTGTCGTGTACAAATTGCACTCAAACCTAATCCCTAAACCCTTCACTAAAAGGTAAGGGTAGTAAGAATTAACCCCTCTATCTCTGTGAAGGAGAGTTTTAGGCAGGGATTATATGAATAAGTTATGTGTGGCTTTAATCAAAACTAAAGCCTGATTAATTTGGATTAGACAACCAATTTAGTTATACGATTCAGTTATCGGAGCTAACTCGGTGTTATATGCAGGTTAACAAGAAAGTTAACATTCTTTTACTTAAATTAACCAAGCTAATGATTAAATGAACTCTGAAATTTATACATACTTATGGTATGTACAATTTCAGTCACAGCGTAGCATTGCAGACAATTTTTGGCAATGTTCAATTCGATTTTGTTCACGAGTTACTTTAATAGAACTTATACAAAACTACACACGGTAGGGGCAATTCATGAATTGCCCCTATCTGAGAATCAGGGTCAAGAGAACTTTTCAAACTCTTATAGCAGTTCTCAGCCTTTGTGAGGTACAAGAACCCCAACCCCCTCACCGCGTAAGCGGTAAGGGGGCTATCTATATCAGGCTATCAACGACAACATTGATTTGGTTGATAAATATTTCTACCTCAGAACTTATGCCAGGGTGCTAGTCTGACAAAACGCATAGTTTTTGAAGAGGCTATGCCAGCACCCACGCTTGCCCCTAAATTGGGGGTTTTCCTTAGCTATAATTTGGCAGACTTCACCAGTTTGGTAGATATTTGATACTTTCGTTCACTCCATTATTCACTGCACTACATCTTTGACGATTCTACCAGTCGACAAATGCTGTGATGAAGTTACAGAGGTGTCCCAGAAGGCTCTTGCACTATATTATTAACAGTTTTTGGTTCTACAAAAGCTTCTCGACCTGTAATCAATCTAGAGCGACGATTACGAGTGATATAATTCCACGCCCACTGAAATACTACTAGTAATTTAGTGTCAAACTCGATTAAGAAGTAGATGTGAACTAATAGCCAAAATGCCCAAGCAATGAAACCTGTGAGTTTGATTAAGCTTAAATCTACAACAGCTAAATTTTGCCCAATCATCGCCAAACTACCCACATCGTTGTAATGAAATTGTGGCAAAGTCTTACCTTTAAGCCGTCGTTGAATTAGTTTACCTACATACTCTCCTTGTTGTTTAGCTACAGGTGCAACACCAGGTAAAGGTTTAGCATCTTGATGGGAGAAGTTGGCTAAATCTCCAATTACGAAAATGTTGTCATAACCCTCGATAGACAAGTCAGGTTCTACAATTACACGCCCAGAGTAATCGCGCTCTACACCTGTAGTTTCTGCTAAGACTTTCCCCATTGGGGAACCTTGAACACCTGCTGCCCACAAGATAGTTTTTGAGGCAATTTCTGTAAATTCATTGTCTTGCTTGAAAGTAACAATATCACCTTCAATATTTGTCACTCTGGTGTGAGTGTGCAGTTCTACACCCAACTTTTGCAAAGATACTGCTGCTGATGCCGATAACTCTGGAACCATGTGTGGGAGGATGCGAGGGCCCCCTTGTAATAGTAAAATTTTCGTTTCTGAAGTGTCGATGCTGCGGAAATCTTCTTTGAGAGTTTTGTATGCCAATTCTGCGATCGCACCTGCTAACTCTACACCAGTCGGGCCACCACCCACAATCACAAAACTCAACCAAGCGCGACGTTTTTCAGGATCAGTTTCTTTTTCTGCTGCTTCAAATGCGCCAAATATCCGGCGACGCATTTCTATCGCATCTTCCACAGTTTTCAAGCCAGGAGCAACTTCTTCCCAATGATCCTTACCAAAATAGGAATGGTTAGCACCTGTGGCAACAATTAATGTGTCATAAGGTACTACTTCATCACCCAAAATAACTTGTTGCGCTTTTGGATCAATATCATGTACTTCTCCCAACAACACCTTTGTATTCTTGCTTTTGCTGAATACAGATCGCAATGGTGCGGAAATATCGGAAGGTGATAGCGTACCTGTGGCAACTTGATATAAAAGCGGCTGAAATAGGTGAAAGTTTCGTTTATCAATGAGAGTAACATTTACATTCGCTGCATTCAGACCCTTTGCTGCATACAGTCCACCAAAGCCACCACCAACAATGACAACCCGATGTGGTGCATTCTTTTCAAGTGAGACTTCCATACGAGATATTTCCTTGTGTTAAGAACTTGTAACTATTCTTAACAAAGATGTAACAGCATTATGATAGTGGTTGCTGTTTATTTAGAACAATTGAAAAAATACTAAAAGTATCCAAAGTTAGTATTCACTACTTCTACTGGACTGCCTTTCTAGATATCCCTCTTGTATCACTTTTCCCAGGTAAAAAGATGAAGTCCTTGCTACACAAGAGTTTCATGATTAAGCGATGATGATATTTATCATACTAGAAAATAAAGCCACAAACCCAACCCTAGTTTAAGGTTTAAACATTGCTTTTGATTCTTGTGTTCGGAGAGTGACCGAAGAGGAGTGTGGGGAGTGTGGGGGGTAAGACTTCTTCCCCATCCTCCCACACTTCCCACACCTCCCACACCCCTTGGATTTCTCACTTGTGAGAAATCCAGGCTAATGCCCAATTCCCAATTCCCAATCAATATCCCGCTTTCTTGTCTACGACATTCCGCAAGGGTTGACCAGTTTGATAGCGTTTAAGATTGTCGATAAACAGTTGTGCTATGCGCTCTCTCAGTCGTGGTGATAGGGCTGAACAATGGGGGGTGATAAAGGCGTTCGGCAACGACCACAAGGGACTTTCCGGTGGCAGAGGTTCTGTAGCCACTGTATCTAATCCAGCACCTGCAATCCATCCCTCACTTAGGGCGGTGAATAATGCTGTTTCATCAACGATCGCACCACGAGCAATATTAATTAAGTAAGCAGACTGACGCATAGAGCGCAAGGCGGCTTCATCGATCAAGCCTTTCGTTTCTGGGGTTAGTGGCGTGGCAATTACTACATAGTCGGCTGCGGGTAGGAGCGATCGCCATTCATCAGCACCAACAATCTTGTCAAAATTCGGTAAGGGTTCGGGATGGCGGCGGCTCCCCCAAACTTTAACACCAAATGCTTTAGCGCGAGATGCGATCGCTTGACCTATATTCCCAGTGCCGAGAATTAATAAAGTCGCGTCTGCTAACTCTTCGAGAAACACTCCTCTCACCCAGGTGTGTTCATCCTGCAAAGTTTGCAATTTTCGCAGATTCTTGGCGTGATAGAGCATGAATGCCAGTACAAATTCCGAAATTGGAATCGCGTGAACCCCTGCGCCATTAGTGAGGATAATATCTTTTTGCAAAAAATTTGGCGTAAGGATGTGATTCACGCCAGCACTCGGTGACTGTTGCCAACGCAGCCTAGGCGCTGCTGTCAGCACTTTGTCAAGGGTAGAAGTTTTCAAGTAAAATCCGTTGACATAAACTTCTGCATCACTGACATCACCATCAAGATTACCTTCACTATCCACCTCGACAACATCTATATCAGGCGGTAGATAAGGCTCAATATCAGCAATGAGATGATCGGGTAAAATCAGTTTCACCATTTGCTACTCCCTAATTCCATTTTGGATTTTGGATTGTGTAACCCAATCGGCAACACCTCTTCATTTTTAATTTTTAATTTTTAATTTTTAATTCTTTAGTATCCTGCTTCTTTGTCTACTACATTTCGTAATGGTTGACCAGCTTGGTAACGCTTCAGATTGTCGATAAATAGTGCTATTGAACGCTGTTTGCTTTTTGGTGAATGGCCTGAAGTATGAGGTGTGATAAAGATATTAGGAAGTGACCATAAAGGACTTTCGGGTGGTAATGGTTCTGAGTTAACTGTGTCTAAAGCTGCACCTGCAATCCAACCTTCTGTGAGTGCTTTTATTAAAGCCGATTCATCGACTACGCCACCGCGAGCAATATTAATTAGGTAGGCATGTTTTGGGAGCGATCGCAATACAGATTCATCAATAAATTCTTTGGTTTCTGGAGTTAGGGGTGTTGCAATAACTACATAATCAACTCCTGGCAGGAGCGATCGCCATTCATCAGCACCCACTACTTTATCAAAATTTGGTAGCTCTTGGGGATGACGGCGACTGCCAATAATTCTTAAGCCGAAGGGTTTAGCACGGGCGGCGATTTCTTGACCAATACCACCAGCACCGATAATTAGTAAGGTAGCATCTGTCAATTCTTGGATGGCAAAGCCTCTTTTCCAGTGACGTTCTGCTTGTAGAGCATATAATTCTTGCAGGTGTTTGGCATGAGCTAGGATATAAGCGATCGCAAATTCTGCGATCGGAACTCCATGAACCCCAGCCCCATTTGTGAGGATAATATCTCTTTCCAAATAAGTTGGTGTCAGGATGTGATTCACGCCTGCATTTGGTGCATGATGCCAACGCAGTGCAGGTGCTGCTGCTATTATTTTGTGTAGCGTCGGGCTTCTGGTTAAAAACCAACTAAAATAAACTTCAGCATCAGTAGCATCCCCATCTAAATTTCCTTCAACATCTACTGTGACAACCTCTGTATCAGGCGGTAGATGAGGCTCAATGTCAGCAACGAGATCGAGCGGTAAGATCAGTTTCATGGTAGATCACCTCTTTTCTATTTACAGAAATATCTCTATAAATTGCTTCTGGTTTACTAATAAATAAAAGCACTATTTACTAAATGATTTGTGGCAATATCTCTTTATTCTCTCTGTGTTCTCTGCGTCTCTGCGGTTTGCTTTGAAGGAGAATTTAGAATCAAGCGCTTTTTCGGTCAGAATACCTAATGGAATTCTGACTCTTGACTCCTGTTTCGATAAAAAATTATTTTTCGCAAATTAGATAACTATATTAATAACATTGATTCTCGAAGTAGCCTATTTTTACCACAGCTACCTCAAGCATTACATTAATCAACTAACGAAAGCTAAATCTCAACTACTCAACTGCAACAATTGGTTATTTGACTGAGTACTTTCATTGCTCATTACTCGCTGAAGAACTGCTTCTCTGATATTGATAAACACTTCGCTACTTCTATCTCGCGGACGTGAAAGTTTTACAGGTAAATCGAGAGAAATACGTCCTTCATCAATCACTATCACTCGGTCTGCCAACGCCACAGCTTCTTCTACATCGTGAGTCACCAAAAATGCAGTAAATCTCCGCTCTTGCCATAAGTTCTCTATCAAACCCTGCATCTCTTGACGAGTTAGAGCATCTAATGCTCCTAAAGGTTCATCTAACAATAACAAACGGGGCTGGCTAACTAATGCCCTTGCCAATGACACCCGTTGCCGTTGTCCACCAGATAAGACATAAGGCCACTCATCAGCCCGATCTTTGAGTCCGACTTTATCGAGTGCCCACAAAGCTTTTTCACGCCAATTGCCTTCCAAGCCTAACCCCACATTCTGAACAACGCGCTTCCACGGCAGTAAGCGGGGGTCTTGAAACATCACTGTTACAGAGCGGCTGAGTCTACGCAGTGGTTCTCCATCCAGTAGTATTCCGCCTGAAGTTGCTTTATCTAATCCTGACACCAGACGCAATAAGGTACTTTTACCACAACCACTACGTCCGACGATAGCGACAAATTCACCTGCTTCAACTTCTAAGTTTAGCGAGTTTAAAACAGTTTTATTACCGAAAGATTTCGTCAAATCCAAAATACTTAGTTGCGTACCTTGTACATTATAACTCACTTGCAAAACCTCATTTTCTCAGAACGATTGGGATTGAATTATTTGGTGAAATATTGAATTTGAAAACTACACCCAAAATCAAGAGTTTTTAAGATTTGACCTTGGTGATTTTGCCATTTATGACCTTTGATAGTTAGGATTCCAAGCCAAGAATTTGGTTTCTAACCCTCTGGCAACAGCATCTGCTAATTTACCCAGCAGTGCATAGATAACAATACTCAAAACCACAACATCAGTTTGCATAAATTCACGGGCATTCATTGCCATATAACCCAGTCCAGAATCCGCTGCGATCGTTTCTGCCACAATTAATGTCAGCCACATAATCCCCAAAGAAAAACGGACACCGACGAGAATTGAAGATAAAGCTCCTGGAAAAATAATTTGCCACAGAAGTTGTGGTGTTTTCAATCCATAGACTTTTCCCATTTCAATCAGCCCAGGATCTACACTGCGAATGCCATGAAATGTATTAAGATATAACGGGAAAAATACCCCCATAGACACTAAAAATAATCTAGCTTGATCGCCGATACCAAACCAGAGAATTACCAGGGGAATTAATGCCAAATTAGGGATAGTCCGGAGCATTTGCAAAGAACTATCCAATAACTTTTCTGCTATACGGGAAAAGCCATTGAGCAATCCCAAACCGAACCCAATACTACCACCAACTATAAAACCAGATATCGCTCGTCCAGCGCTTATTCCTATATGCTGAAAAAGTTCTCCGGTGGAGGCTAGTCTAATGGCTGTAGCGATTACGCCACTTGGGGCTGGTAAAATTCTGGTTGAAAGTAAACCAGTTCTAGAAGCAAATTCCCACAATACTAGTATTAAAACGGGTACAATCCAGGGAACTATTTTATCGATTTGTGGGTTTTCTAATACCTCGCTCCAGGATATATTATTGTTTCTTTTGGTGTGTTTAAGGGTAATAGTCATGGGATTTTAGATTTTAGATTTTAGATTTCCGCAAAGATGAATCTAGAAGCATCGTCAACATAATTCGTAATTAAAGAGCAAATTACGAATTATTCATGAAGCGCTCGTTAGTTGTTTAGCCAATTTTTCACTGCTAACTATTTCGCTAACAGTACTCAAGACTGGTGGCGTTAGCGGTGCAGTTTCTTTCTGCAAAGGTAAACGTGGAAATAATAATTCAGCTGTGCGATATGCCTCTTCTAAATGGGGATATCCAGAAAAGACAAAGGTTTCTATGCCCAAATCTTGATATTCCAGCATCCTAGCGGCAACAGTATCGGGATCTCCAACTAGGGCTGTACCAGCACCACCCCGCACTAATCCAATTCCTGTCCACAGGTTGGGGCTAATCTCTAGGGTTTCTCGACTACCACTATGTAGTTGACTCATCCGTCGCTGTCCTTCAGAATCAGAACTAGCTAGGTGTTGTTGAGCTTTTGCGATCGCATCCTCATCAACATACTTAATCAGCTCATTGGCAGCATCCCAAGCCGCAGACTCGGTTTCTCGCACAATTACATGCAAGCGAATCCCAAAGCGGACTGTTCTACCTTGTTCAGCCGCCAGTCGTTTAACCTCAGCAATCTTTTGAGCAACTTGCTGTGGAGGTTCGCCCCAAGTTAGATAAACATCTATATGTTTAGCAGCAACGCGCTTTGCAGCCGCAGATGAGCCACCAAACCACAATGGTGGATAGGGTTTTTGGACTGGTGGGAATAGGAGTTTACCACCTTTGATATCCAGGTAGTTTCCTTTAAAATCGACTGTTTCCCCACTGACGATACCCCGCCAAACGGTAAGAAATTCATCGGTTAAATCATAGCGATCATCATGACTAAGATGCAAGCCATCTCCAGCGAGTTGCACCGGATCTCCACCTGTCACCACATTAATTAACAATCTTCCTTTAGAAATCCGATCAAATGTTGCTGCCATCCGTGCAGCAGCACCAGGAGAAGTAATTCCTGGACGAATTGCCACGAGAAATTTCATCTGCTTGGTGACAGATATAAAAGCGGCGGCAGTTATCCAAGCATCTTCACAAGAACTCCCTGTGGGTAACAATGCACCCGTGTAGCCTAAATTATCCACAGCTTGAGCAATTTGCTGCAAATAATCAGGTGTGGCAACACGAGAGCCAATATCTGTGCCTAAATAGCGTCCGTCATGAGATCCAGTAGGAATAAACCAGAGAATTTCCATATCTATCAGGGTATGAGAACTTAATATACGATTATCCGATCGAATTGCCGTATTTTATAGTCAAAATTTTACCCGATATTATCTAAAAATCAAGCTTAATTTAACCATTAGTAAAAAAGGGCTGCCTAAATAACGAACTCCTTAGTGGGTAATTTTGACACTTTTGTAGTCAGAATTGCTGTGTTGGAAAATACAACTTTTAATCGAGTAAGGCAAAAAGGAGGGAATAGGGAAGAGGGAATAGGGAAGAGGGAAGAGGGAATAGGGAATAGGCAGGAGGAATCCCCATAAATATAGGGATAGGGGATTTTTACCGAGTGACTATCTGCGGCGATCGCCTACGGCACGCTACGCGATCGCCTACGGCACGCTACGCGATCGCCTACGGCACGCTACGCGATCGCCTACGGCACGCTACGCGATCGCCTACGGCACGCTACGCGATCGCAGTTGCTTGGGTTGAGTTGACCTAACCAATAATTTTGATATATTTTCTTTTCATGAATAAATACTGGGTCTTGCATTGTAACAAGCTCTATGCAAAGATAATTTTACGCAAAATCCGGTAAATCTATCGACTTATCGTTTTATCTGCTTTTCTTAACAATTGAGATTGTGAAATCTAGCTGCTTACTAATTAGTGTATTCAGCTAATGTTAATTGTCAATCAATAGCTTGAATTAAATTCAAGATTTAGTCGATGCCAGTAGCCGTTGATGAATTTTGTTGCCTTATCTCACCAGTCGCACTCCAATATCAAACCGAATTTTGAATTTTGTTTTGAGAATTTTCTATGAGTTTTGGAGTCTACACTGAATTGCCTAGTAATGGTTACGATATTTATCGGGGATTTGCACTTTTCTTACTAGGGGAACCTTTGCTAACTCATTAGCTAATGGTTTAGCACAAATATTTCATCAATAATTTCTGCTAGTTTCTCTGTCAAAGCTAGAGCTAATTTATTCGTTTTTCAGGTTGAGGAGTTCAAGAGTAATGTCGAATTTTCGCTCTAAATATAGATACATAATGTTCACGTTCTTATTGCTAGATATTCTCGCCATTCTGGTTTTTTATCCAGTAAAAAGTCACGCTGAACTTCCTAAATCTGATGTATCTACTGCTGAAGCAGAAGTGAACAAAGCTCCAGAAGCAATTGTCAATCAAACACTAGAAACTTCAACGATAGAGGCAGAAGGTAAAGGGCCAGGAGAGGTCGCATCCCCTCCTGCTTCCTGTGCGCTATCCTGCGTCCTACCTTCTTCTTCAATTCCACCGCTAACTAGTAAAAAGGCTACCAGCCCAGAACGAGTCACACCTGTCTCGCAATTGTTGGAAGTTGCACCGCCAACTAACAAAAAAGCTACAAATAATGCAGCAGGACAAGTAACATCCGTCTCACAATTGTCAGATGTTTTGCCGACAGATTGGGCATTTCAAGCACTACAGTCTTTGGTGGAGCGCTACGGTGTAATTGCTGGATATACAGATGACACATTTAAAGGGAATCGTGCCCTAACACGGTATGAATTTGCTGCTGGGTTGAATGCTGCTTTAGATCGCCTCAATGAATTAATAGCGACTTCAACGGCAGATTTGGTCAAACGAGAAGACTTGGATGCCATCAAAAAACTACAAGAACAATTTTCTCCAGAACTTGCTCAATTTCGGGGACGCTTAGATAACTTGGAAACGCGGACTGCGAAATTAGAGGCAAATCAGTTTACAACCACAACTAAACTTATAGGTCGAGCGCAGATTGTTCTTGGCTCGGTTCTGGCTGGCAATAATGTCGTTACCAAAAGACCTGCACCTCGCAATGCCACACTTCAAGGTTCAACGACTTTACGGTTAAACACTAGTTTTAACGGTAAAGATTCACTCAGCTTATCGCTGTCAGGTGGAAATATTGAATCATTAGGACAAACAAGAGCTGGATTATTAGGAACTTTTGAGGGGAGAACTGCTGATAACTCCAGTATTACCTTTGCACGTAATACTATTCTTCTCGGTGGCGTGCGGTATCGTTTTTTACCTAATCCAGATACTCAAGTTAACATTTATGCTCTGTCTGATGGAGCTAGTGAGATAGGTCTTTCTGGCCCTATCAATCCATATTTTGAATCGTCTTCTGCAACCGGCGCTAATGGGATTTCACGATTTTCACGGCGGTCTTTGGTCTATAACTATGGAGATAGCGGGCCCGGAATTGCCATACTCCAAAAATTAGGCAAACAGGTTCAAGTGGGGATAGCGTACAGCGCACCAAACGGTGGTAATCCCACAACTAATAATGGCTTATTTACAGGCAGGTATTTAGCTTTAGCACAGATAATCTACTACTCCTCTAATCGAAATTTTCGGGTAGCAGCAACTTACGTCAATACTTATAGTCCAGCGAATACCCAAGGTCTAAGCGGAACAAACTTCGGCCCAGCAGTCGGTAGTAACCTGGTAAACAGCACCGTAGCTGGAGCGGGAACTGTAGCCAATCTTTATGGACTACAGGCGTTCTATCAAGTTAATTCCAAGTTGGCAATTAATGGGTGGATAAGTTATGGAGCGCACCGCTATTTAGGGCGCGGTGATGGTAGTGCAATGGATTGGGCTGTAGGACTAGCATTCCCCGATCTTTTTAGTGAGGGTGCTTTAGGGGGGATTTTAGTTGGTATGGAGCCGAAACTCACCAGGCTCAGTCAGGGTGTAAATTTGGGAGCAGGTGCAGGACAAGCAGACAAAGATACCTCCCTGCACGTTGAGGCATTTTACCAATATAAAATCGGAGATAATATTGAGGTGACACCGGGTTTAATCTGGATTACTGCACCGGACTCTGATGCCAGCAATCCTGATAGTTTATTTGCTTGGGTTCGTACTGTCTTTAGGTTTTAATCGGGAAAACTTAGGTTTTCTAATGTAGAACTTTGACCGAAGAGGCAGGGGGCAAGGGAGGCAGGGGAGGTGTGGGAGGGAGGTGTGGGAGGATGGGGAAGAAATCTGGCTCCCCACAGTCCCCACGGTCCCCACACTCAAAAGCCGGTTAAATCACGGGTTTGCGCTTTTCTTAGTGCCATTCTCCCCTGCCCCCTTTCCTCTTTGTTGACATTCCCCAGACTGAACAAATATCGCTACACTGGCATATCCTTAATAATGGATTGTCAAAAACTTAACTGTTCTCAAGATTCTTCCAGCTGTGAAAAACATCTTGAGGACATTTCGTTTTTGACTCGTTTATGCGAGTTAATTAAAAGGGATATTTGCGAAAGATGGGTTATGTTACAAAAAAAGTAGGAGTAGAGTTCTAGTGTGGAACTTGAAAACTGGTATTTTACTACTTACGCTGAGTTGCATAATTGCAACTGGTATAGGAGTATATCTGATTGGCGGTATTGAACCAGCACAAATTCAGGCTTTGCTGAAAGCTTCTGGTATCTGGGCACCGATTATTTATGTTGCTTTGTATGTTGTAGCAACTATGTTAGTTCTGCCCTCAACAGTGTTGAATTTGACTGGAGGTGCAATTTTTGGCCCTTGGCTGGGTACTTTTTGGACTAGTTTTGGAGCAATTATTGCGGCAATTATTGCTTTCGTTTTTACTCGTACTATTGGACGGAAAACAGTTGCAAAACGACTAGCAGGACGCTGGCAAGCTATGGATGCGGAGGTACGGCGTGGAGGGCTTTTTTATATGTTTGCCATCCGACTAGTACCAATCATGCCTTATGGCTTAGTAAACTTTGTTGCTGGACTGACTTCGATTAGCTTTAAAGATTATGTTATGGGCACAACACTTGGTACTGTTCCTAGTGTCTTACCTTTTGTACTACTAGGTAGTTCTGGTTTGAAAGCAGTCAAAACAGGTGATTTTTTGCCGCTAGTACTAGCTTTGGGCTTAACTGGAATACTAGTAGCAGGGTCTACTTGGTATCGCCATCGTCGGACTTTTCCTAAAAAAGCTGTAGAAAGCCTTAAAGAATCTGACTCTTCAGATGACATCAACCCGGAGAATAAATAAACTATAACAATCTGACTTGAATCTTGCTAAGTATACTGAGAACTAAACCATTTATCATGAGAAGCAGTCTGTCAGCTTGGCTGTTTCAAAATTAAACGGAATTCCTAGATGCTACCAAAGTATTCATTGATTGTTCCAATTTATAACGAAGAAGAAATTATACCCGAACTATACCGCAGACTAAGTGCAGTAATGAATCGGCTAGATGGTCTTGTCGAATTAATTTTAATCAATGATGGTAGCCGCGATCGCTCCTTACAATTAATACGAGAACTCCATCAAAAAGACCCACGCATTTGCTACTTGAGCTTTGCTCGTAACTTTGGTCATCAAATTGCAGTTACTGCTGGTCTTAATTTTGTTCGGGGTCAAGTTATTATTATCCTTGATGCTGACTTACAAGATCCGCCAGAACTAATCCCAGACATGATTGAAAAATGGCGACAGGGCTATCAGGTCGTCTACGCTCAACGCACTCAACGCCTCAAGGAAGGATGGTTTAAGCGTTTTACTGCCTATTTTTTTTATCGCCTCCTCAAGAAGCTTGCAGATGTAGATATTCCTACTGATACTGGTGATTTTTGTTTAATGGATCGGCAAATTGTAGATATTCTCAATTCTATGCCAGAACGTACCCGCTACATTCGTGGTTTGCGTTCTTGGGTTGGCTTTCAGCAGACAGCAATTCGGTTCGAGCGCGATCCCCGCTTTGCTGGGGAAGTTAAATACACTTTCAGCAAATCTTTGGCCCTTGCTATTAATGGTTTAGTATCCTTTTCAATAGTGCCACTGCGGTTATCAACCTACTTAGGCTTATTAGCGGCGGCGGCGGCCATCTTCATGGCTTTATTAATCTTGTATTGGCGGCTTTTTCTTCCCCATTCGCCTTTAACTGGGTTCACGATTATTTTGATGGCAATTTTCTTTCTCGGATCTGTGCAGTTAGTTAGTGTTGGCATTTTAGGCGAATATATAGGGCGCATCTATGAAGAAGTTAAAGCCAGGCCCCTTTATACTTTGGCAGAGGTAGGTGGCTTCTATTCTAAATCGCCGAATTCAACACATCATAATACTGACAAACTAGTTGAGGCTCCCCACCTTAAAAGAAATGAGGATTCTTAAGATATTTCTACCGATCGCGGCCTTGCTACCCTCCGTTGTACAGCATTCATTATTAATTTTGTTAGCGGATAGCTAGGGTTTAGCCCGTCCTGACACCTGAATTCTGTTTTGATAAATTTACATTTGAATTTGTTAAAATGCTTGCTTTTTATCTCAAACTGTGAAAAGCTTTGTTATATAAATAAACTACGGTTCGCCGATCAAGTTAAAGGATTTTCTATTCTGGCTAAATGAGCCATAAATAGAGGCTACTGAGAAGTCCTCAAGTAAATGGGCAAAAAGATTTCTGAATATTTTGCAGCATCGATGGGGTGAAGACTTGATGCTTAAGACTTTATCGATGGGGGGAAATTGTAAATGCTGAAGACGTTAACAACCGATTTTGAACTTGACTTAGAAGCAGATGTGCTTGTGATTGGAGGTGGGCCAGCTGGAACTTGGGCGGCTTGGAGTGCTGCATCAAGTGGAGCAAAAGTTGTCCTGGTAGACAAAGGATATTGTGGTACGACTGGATGCGCTGCTGCATCTGGAAACGGTGTGTGGTATGTGCCGCCTGACCCAGAAGCACGAGAAACTGCAAAGGCGAGTCGAGAATCGTTGGGTGGGTTTTTGTCCGATCGCAATTGGATGGATCGAGTACTGGATCAGACCTATGCAAACGTCAATCAGTTAGCAGAGTGGGGTTATCCCTTCCCTACCGACGATGAAGGCAAACCCTACCGGCGATCGCTGCAAGGGCCAGAGTATATGCGGCTGATGCGGCGGCAAATTCAACGCGCTGGAGTCAAGATTTTAGATAATAGCCCCGCCTTAGAACTACTGGTAGATGACGATGGTGCTGTTGCTGGTGCAACAGGTGTGAATCGTCAAACTGGTGAGAAATGGAAAGTGCGATCGCAGTCCACAATTATCGCCACAGGCGGCTGTGCATTTCTCAGTAAAGCGTTAGGATGCAACGTCCTGACGGGGGATGGTTATCTGATGGCTGCTGAAGCAGGTGCTGAGATGTCAGGTATGGAATTTTCCAATGCCTATGGCATCTCCCCCGCTTTTTCTTCAGTTACCAAAACCCTGTTTTATAATTGGGCAACTTTCACCTACGAAGACGGTAGTGTGATTCCGGGTGCAAGTTCTCATAGACGGTCAGTAATTGCCCAGACATTACTGCAACAGCCAGTTTACGCCATCATAGACAAAGCGGCGGAATCGATGCGGCCATCTATGCGTTTAGCACAGCCCAACTTCTTTTTACCCTTCGATCGTGCAGGTATCGATCCATTTACCCAACGTTTCCCTGTCACCCTGCGCCTAGAGGGAACTGTGCGCGGTACGGGAGGAATTCGGATTGTAGATGAGAGTTGTGCTAGTTCTGTGCGGGGACTTTACGCGGCTGGAGATGCGGCTACACGCGAACTGATTTGTGGCGGATTTACTGGCGGTGGTAGTCATAACGCAGCTTGGGCAATATCTTCTGGCTATTGGTCAGGTAAATCGGCTGCTGAATATACCCGCAGCTTGGGAGAACACAAAACTCAACGCCATGTTAAGGGTGTTGGAGAGGTAGGATTACAGAGTGGGAGCGTAGCTTGCCGCCGAAGGCATCGCTCCTTAGCAACTGATGAAATTATTCAAGCAGTCCAAGCTGAAGTATTCCCCTACGAAAAGAACTATTTCCGTACAGAACAAGGCTTAACCGAGTCTTTGAGTAAGCTAAATCATCTTTGGCAAGAACTCCGCAACAGCCAGGTAACATCAGATAAAGAGCTAATCCGGGCGCGAGAAGCTACGGCAATGGTAGCCACAGCACGATGGATGTACAGTAGTGCCATTGAACGTAAAGAAACTCGTGGGATGCACAAACATCAAGACTATCCAGAACTTGATGCGAACCAGCAACATCACCTGATTAGCGGCGGATTAGATCAGGTTTGGGTGAAGAGTCAGCCGCTAAGTACAGAAAAGCCTTTATCTAAAATAGGAGCAGCAGTGTGATTGAGTTGGTCAGCGAATCGCGGTGCATAAAATGTAATATCTGCGTGAATATTTGTCCAACCAACGTATTTGACCGTGTAGCTGATGCGCCGCCAACCATTGCCCGACAGAGTGACTGTCAAACTTGTTATATGTGCGAATTGTATTGTCCAGTTGATGCGCTTTATGTAGCACCAGAAAGCGATGTGACGGCTTCAGTCAACGAGGCAGAATTGGCAGAAGTTGGGCTGCTGGGTAGTTACCGGGAAAACATCGGTTGGGGGCATAAACGTACTTCAACAGCAAAAGCGGATCAAACATTCCAAATTTTGAAGCAGATGAAGTAGTGCGGCGGAGAAAAAAGTCATGCTGGCATTAAAAAAGGCAGGAAGCAAGAAGCAGGAAGCAGAACGTAGTCCTATAAAAATTAGGTATTTTGAGTCTAGTGACTGTTTTCAAACTCGAAGATCCCCCCTAACCCCCCTTAAAAAGGGGGGAAAAGAAATTCTTAAAGCCCTTCTTTTTAAAGAGGGAAAAGAAATTCTTAAAGCCCCCCTTTTTAAGGGGGGTTGGGGGGATCTTCAAAGACGAGATTGCTTAACCAGAGGTTTGGAAACACGCCCTAGATACCTTATGTCTAGTACGAGATTATCAACCTCAGTAGCTTGTGTCCTACTGCTACTAACTACAGCATGTAGCCAAGGTGAAACTAAATCTGCTCAATCCATTGAGGCTGTTAATGTCAATAAAGCTGTCGCTGCATCTAATAATATTTCTACCCTACGAATAGGTTATGTAGGTAGTTCAGAACCTACAGGGGCACTTGGTTGGGCAAAGAAAAAAGGAATTTTAAATCGTGAGTTGCAAAAAGCAGGATTTAAAAATATTACTTTTGCAAGATTTCCTAACGGGCCGGATTTAAATGAGGCGCTTGTCGCCGGACAATTAGATGTTGGTTCTTTAGGCGATACACCAGCCATAGTTTTGAAAGCTAGGGGTCAAGAAACCCGACTGTTGCGGATTAGCCAATTTAATACAACCGCCTGGTTAGTAGCGAAAAAGAATGGTGCGCGATCGCTTGCCGAACTTAAGGGTCAAAAAATAGCTACTCAAAAAGGCTCTTATATGCATCGATACCTGCTGGGTCTATTAGCTGAAGCTAAAATTGCCAAGGATGTAAAAGTTGTTCACTTGATGACTACTGAGGCAAAAGCAGCTTTAGAACGTGGTGATGTAGCAGCTTATGCAACCTCAAGCGATTTGGGCCCTTTTTTGAAATCACAAGGGTTTCCAGTGATTGATTCTTCGGCAAATCATCAGGGTTTGTCAGGGACATCATTAGTGGTTGCAACCGAAAGCTTTTTGGCGAAACAGCCTGATTTCCCGCAGAAATTTAATGCAATTCTCACAGAAGCAGCTAAGGATTTAAAAGCGAATTCTGAAGAATATTATCAGTATCACGCTCAAATTACTAAATATCCCATCGATATTATAAAAGTATCGTTTCCACTCAGACAAGTATCAGAAGAACCATTACCAGCCGAGGGAGTGAAACTTTTAGAGGGAACAAAGAAATTTTTAGTCTCGCAGGGTTTAGCAAAGTCGGACTTTAAATTAACAGATTGGGTTGTTAATGAACAGCCGCGTTAATTTTATTTATCTTGTTTTTTTTAACGTAGACGCGGAGCGGCTTGCCGCAGGCTACCACAGAGGCGCAGAGAACGCAGAGAGAATTTATGGAGAAGGAAATTATCAGTGAAGCTGATTTTCGAGATTTTATCTTTACTAATTACGCCACATATAAAGAAAAATCCCAACTTCTTCAAAAGAATTGCTGTTGAGAAGAGAGTAAACAACCTTCTGAATCAGCATTGACTATCTACCCAATCCAATTGAAAAATAAGGTAGAACCTATGACTATTGCATTAGACCGTCCCAGAAAAACCAAGTCTGCTCAAATTCGGGAAAAACTGGGTTATCCGATCATCGATACTGATGTACATACCCAAGAATTTCCCCCAGCATTCTTAGACTATTTAGAGCAAGTTGCTGGAACTGCGATCGCAGAGCGTTTTCAAGAACACTTACCCGGTGCATCTCGCTCTAAATGGTTTAAACAATCTTGGGATGAACGCCGCACTTACCGCACCGCCCGCCCTCCTTTCTGGACTCGTCCCACTAACGATCCCCTAAATTTAGCTACCATTAGCTTGCCAAAGTTGTTACACGAACGCTTACAAGAAGCTGGTACAGACTTTGCAGTTGTGTACCCCAACTTGGCAACGATGGCTCCACACATCGGCAATGAAGAAATGCGGCGGGCTGTTTGTCGTGCGGCTAACACTTATCACGCTGATATTTTCCGTCCTTATAGCGATCGCTTAACACCCATTGCTGCCATTCCCATGAATACGCCCGAAGAGGCGATCGCAGAATTGGAATATGCGGTGAAAGTGCTGGGACTCAAAGCAATTCAAATCCCCGGACATATCCGCCGCCCCATTCCCGCCTTTGAGAAATATGGCGAAGAAGTAGCCAACGAAGCCATCTGGATTGATACTTTTGGCTTGGATAGCAAATATGATTACGATCCCTTCTGGGCAAAGTGCGTAGAACTGAAAGTTGTACCCACCACCCACTCTTCCGGTATGGGCTGGATCAATCGGCGTTCCATTAGCAATTACCAATACAACCATATTGGTCACTTTGCATCGGCTGCGGAAGCACTATGTAAATCTCTGTTCTTTGGTGGCGTAACTCATCGCTTCCCCACACTCAAGTTTGCCTTTTTAGAAGGAGGTGCAGCTTGGGGTGCTAGTTTGTACACCGATTTAATTTGGCATTGGGATACCCGCAATAAAGACCATTTGGTGGAAAATAACAATCCCGCCAATATCGATCGCGAAGAATTGCTAGAACTATATACCCGTTACGGTGGCGAATTAGTACATGGTCGTTTGGATCAACTAGGTAGCGGTTTAGGTTTCCACGCTGAATTATTATCTCCCCTAGACAATACCTTAGCCAAAATAAGAGGATGAGGAGAGAGGGCCGATGTAGTAGAGTTATTGTCTCTCACAACGACAACTCAGAAACCACAATCAGCCCATGTCCGATATC
>NZ_JACJSF010000239.1 GCF_014698035.1 Desmonostoc muscorum FACHB-395 | reverse complement strand
GCACCAGAACCGGAAAGTTTATTAGTAGCGACTAAGCACACAATTGTCACTTCTCCTTGGTCAAGACTAGCAATAATTGCTGTCCCTTTTGGAGTTGGATTTTTAGCGATATTTTTGATGCTCAATGGCGTTTTCAATCCCGCACCAGCACCAAAGATTGGTCTGAAAAAGCAGGAAATACCCACCACTGAACAAGCCCAAGAAAGTGATGAGGGAGACGGTGATGCGCGTGCAAAACTCGCTCTGTCGGATCAAGAAGATGAGTTAGGTCGCATTAACAAAAATAAATTAGACCAACCAGCGCCAGTACCAGTTTCTCAAACTGAAAAGGTCATGCCATCTAGCCCACCATCTCCACAACCTGCGCCACAGACTGTTCAAAATACACAACCACGTCGCGTAACTCAGACTACACCACAACCGATTAGAACCTACACTCCGCCACCAACACGCACGAGTTTTTCTCCAAGACCATCTATATCTGCACGGACACTCACGCCCCAAGATCCCCTTGAGCAATTGAACAAACTCCGTGGCATCGGTTCTTACGGCAAAATCGCATACGCCGAAACTAGCACCAGTAAACAATCTTCATTAGATCCATATCTTGCTCAAGCTCAAGCAATTCAAAATCAACCGAATGAACAAACAGATACAAACAATTTTGACCAAACCACGCCCCAGGTGGCAAGCGAGTCGATTGAAAAGATCCGCCCCAGGTGGCAAGCAACTTCTAAAGTTAACAAGATTACTTTAGCTAACAATTATTTACCTCAAGAAAGCCAAATTCTCCAAGGTAAACAAACTCGTTATTTGACAGTTGGCACTTTTGCTAGTGGTGTGATTGTTACCCCATTAGTTCAAACCACAGTTAATAATTCAGGGCAGACACAGACACAGACACAAACACTAACCTCTAATAACACTAGGTCTGTTGCTAGACTGCAAGAGGATTTACGCGATAACTATGGGCAAGTGGCAATCCCAAAAGGAACAATGTTTGCAGTCGAGTTAGCTTCAGTTGATGGCGGCAGTTACGCTGTCGCTTATGTCAGAGCGATCATCAAAGATAATACAGAATATCCTATTTCTGCGGGTGTGATTTCTGTGACAGGAGTTGGTGGTAGACCCCTAATAGCTCGAAGATTTCAGGACAGGGGTGGCGAGATTGCCCGTAGTGACTTGTTTGGTGGCGCTGTGTCTGCACTCTCGAAGGTTGGGGAGATTATGAACCAACCGGATAGTGAAGAAGAAATTTCTGATGAATTCACAGGCAGGATTCGCAAACGTAGTAGTGGCAATCAGCGCAATCTCACAGGTGCGTTAATGTCAGGGTTTTTTGGTCAAGTTAGCCAAAACATTAGCCAACGTAATCAACGTAATACTCAAGAAATTACTTCTCGCCCTAATACTTGGTTTATTCCACAGGGAACCAAAGTCACTTTTAATGTAAATCGTTCTTTGGAGTTGCCATGAAAAAGTTTTTGATTGGTATACCGTTGGCTCTCGCATTTGCTTGTGTACCACTATCCACAATTGCCGCACCAGTCGTTCGCATCATCAAACAAACTCAAGCTAGTGGCCAGGGTGCAATTTTACAAACTATCAACGTTTGGAATGGTCACGGGGTAGCAATTTCTTTCTATGAAATTGGCGAGACAATTAAAAAGGTTTGGTTAGATGATCCGTCGCAAATTCTGCTTGACACAGATGGTTGCTTAGAGGGACTGGATCAAAATTGCTCTAGCTCCGGCGCTGGACTGATTCATCTGCGACGGATCAAGAGAGTAAACATTGCTGGGATGCCGCAAACATCTACTACTTTGTTAACAGTAATTACGCAGTCATCCTCTGGGGAGCGTAAAGCTTACAGTTTTCGGCTAGCAACAAGTAATGGCACTCCTAAATATAGTCAGGTAACGATCCAGAATGATGTCGCACGAGGACAAACAGCCCCGAAACCTCAATTGCAATCATTAGTTAAAACACAGCAAACAATTAACCAAATTAGAGGCGGGATTGTTGTCGCTATTAAAAGTGGATGGATTCTTCAGCAAGATGAACTACACCAACGATTGCAAAAGTTAATCGGTTATTTACAAGCAGGTGATGACATCTCTACTGCTACTAATAAGGCTTCTGTCTCTCAAGACTTAGTTAACAAATTAATTGCTTTAAATAATAAATCTGATAATTTAAGACAAGGTAATAGTTTATGAAATCATCTTTTCGTCTCAATGATAACGCCTTACGTTACTTAATCTTTTTTAGTTTAGTAGGTAGCTTATTGATTCATAGTTTTATAAAATATGGGCTATTGAACTCTTTTGTAGGCTTTTTACTGCCCAAGGCTTCAGCACAAGTACCCATTGTAAATTCTCCTAATGGGTTTACTCCTGATTGGTCGCGCTTGCGTTTTAGCGACATGATTATTTCTGAAAGTAACAG
>NZ_JACJSF010000238.1 GCF_014698035.1 Desmonostoc muscorum FACHB-395 | reverse complement strand
GCACCAGAACCGGAAAGTTTATTAGTAGCGACTAAGCACACAATTGTCACTTCTCCTTGGTCAAGACTAGCAATAATTGCTGTCCCTTTTGGAGTTGGATTTTTAGCGATATTTTTGATGCTCAATGGCGTTTTCAATCCCGCACCAGCACCAAAGATTGGTCTGAAAACGCAGGAAATACGCACCACTGAACAAGCCCAAGAAAGTGATGAGGGAGACGGTGATGCGCGTGCAAAACTTGCTTTGTCGGATCAAGAAGATGAGTTAGGTCGCATTAACAAAAATAAATTTGACCAAGCAGCGCCAGTACCAGTTTCAGTAGACCAAAAAGTTGTGCCATCTAACCCACCATCTCCACGACCTGCGCCATATCCGGTTCAAAATACACAATCACGTCGCGTAACTCAGACTGCACCACAACCTAGAAGAACCTACACTCAGCCACCAACACGCACGAGTTTTTCTCCAAGATCCTCTATATCTGCACGGACAGTAACGCCCCTAGATCCTCTTGAACAATTGAACAAACTCCGAGGCATCGGTTCTTACGGCAAAATCGCATACACCGAAATTAGCACCAGCAAACAATCTTCATTAGATCCGGCTCAATCTCAAGCTCAAGCAATTCAAAATCAACCGAATGAACAAACAGATACAAATAATTTTGACCAAACCACGCCGCCAAACTCAAGCGAGTCGATTGAAAAGATCCGCCCCAGGTGGCAAGCGACTTCTAAAGTTAACAAGATTACTTTAGCTAACAATTATTTACCTCAAGAAAGCCAAATTCTCCGAGGCAAACAAACTCGCTACCTTACCGTTGGCACTTTTGCTAGTGGTGTCCTTGTTACATCTTTAATTCAAGCCACAGTTAATAATTCAGGGCAGACACAGACACAAACACCAACCTCTAATAGCACTAGGTCTGTTGCTAGACTGCAAGAGGATTTACGCGATAACTATGGGCAAGTGGCAATTCCTTCGGGAACAATGCTTGCAGTCGAGTTAGCTTCAGTTGATGGCGGCAGTTACGCTGTCGCTTATGTCAGAGCGATCATCAAAGATAATACAGAATATCCGATTTCTGCGGGTGCGATTTCTGTGACAGGAGTTGGTGGTAGACCCCTAATAGCTCGGAGATTTCAAGACAGGGGTGGCGAGATTGCACGAAATGACTTGTTTGGCGGTGCTGTGTCTGCATTGGGGAAGGTTGGGGAGATTATGAACCAACCGGATAGTGAAGAAGAAATTTCTGATGAATTCACAGGCAGGATTCGCAGACGTAGTAGTGGCAATCAGCGCAATCTCACTGGTGCGTTAGTAGAAGGTTTTTTTGGTAACATCAGTCAAAATCTTAGTCAACGCAATCAACGTGCTACTCAAGAAATTACTTCTCGCCCTAATACTTGGTTTATTCCACAAGGAACCAAAGTTACCTTTAATGTAAATCGCTCTTTGGAGTTGCCATGAAAAGCGTAATTAACACAGTTACAAGCGGCACTCTAGCGTTGGCTCTGGCGCTGACTCCAATATCCACAATTGCTGCCCCAGTTGTCCGTACCATCTTTCAATCAATGGCTAGTGGGACGCAGGCCAAACTACAAACTATCAACGTCTGGAATGGTCACGGTGTAGCAATTTCTTTCTATGAAATTGGCGAAACTATCAAAAAAGTTTGGTTAGACGACCCATCGCAAATTCTGCTTGACACAGATGGTTGCTTAGAGGGACTGGATCAGAATTGCTCTAGCCCCGGTGCAGGGCTGATTCATCTGCGGCGGATCAAGAGAATAAACATTCCCGGAATACCGCAAACATCTAATACTTTGTTAACAGTAGTTACGCAGTCATCCTCTGGTGAACGCAAGACTTACAGTTTTCGACTAGCAACAAGTAATGGCACTCCTAAATATAGTCAGGTGGCGATCAAGGCTGATGTGGCACGAGAACAAACAACCCCAAAACCTCAATTGCAATCATTAGTTAAAACACAGCAAACAATTAACCAAATTCGAGGCGGTATTGTTGTCGCTATTAAAAGTGGATGGATTAATCAGCAAGATGAACTACACCAGCGCTTGCAAAAATTAATCGGTTATTTACAAGCAGGTGATGACATTTCTACTGCTACTAATAAGGCTGATGTCTCTCAAGACTTAGTTAACAAATTAATTGCTTTAAATAATAATTCTGATAATTTAAGACAAGGTAATAGTTTATGAAATCATCTTTTCGCCTCAATGATAACGCCTTACGTTACTTAATCTTTTTTAGTTTAGTAGGTAGCTTATTGATTCATAGTTTCATAAGATATGGGGTATTGAACTCTTTAGTAGGCTTTTTGCTGCCCAAGGCTTCAGCACAAGTACCCATTGTAAATTCTCCTAATGGGTTTACTCCTGATTGGTCGCGCTTGCGTTTTAGCGACATGATTATTTCTGAAAGTAACAG
>NZ_JACJSF010000237.1 GCF_014698035.1 Desmonostoc muscorum FACHB-395 | reverse complement strand
GTAGAAAAGCTCCTCAGCATTGGTATAATGCTATGCTCTAGTAGACAATTAAGGAATTATTTTGCCCACTGTTGCTACTGTACCAATTAGTCGCGCAAAGTGCTGTAAAAGGTGGATTCATCAAAAATATGGGTCTGAAATCCCGTGCTTCAGGCAATGCTTTAAAGTAATGAGTAAGGAGTAATGAGTAATGAGTGGATGAAAAATGGGTATTTACTCATTACTTATTACTTATTACTCATTACTCCAGAATCACCGTGCGTACCCTTCTCCTGACAGAGACGCTGCGCGAACAAGAACGCCAAGGGCAAACACGCCGGGGAGTATGTCAACCAGTTCCATAATGGATGAACCAAGTTTCCCCCTGCCCTCCGGTCACTGAGCGAAGCCGAAGTGCTGCCCCCTTCTCCCCACTAGACTAGAATTAGAATTGACGTGACGTTTCTTAGTAGCTAAAGTGTCAGATTCTCTGCCATTGCGCGATCGCTATATTGCCTTAATCGATGAAATTGTTGAAACCACCCTCAAGGGCAAAATTAGCTCTGTTGAGATGGTGTACCAAATGCTGCTTAAAGGCATTACTTCCGGTACAGGGGAGGTATTTGAGTTAGCTTTGAGCGATCGCCTGAATGCTCTCCAAAGCCAAGTAGATAGTGAAAAAGACGAACTCAAGAAAGCCAAAGCTACTCGCAGTTTGAGAGCCATTAAGACCATTCAAAGTCAATGGCAACGTTGGCAAGAGCAAAACAAAACCACAGAAGCGATCGCTTCCGCAGTTACAGAAATTACCACAGCCCCCTCTGACGAGCGACTGGCGACATTTTTACGGATTACTGACCCAAATCAGAAGTATCCGCTAAATTTGCAACAGTTACAGCAATTATCAAAAGCATTACAGCAATTTGCCCAGGCAGATAGCGATTTAGAACAATTTTCCGAAGGGATTACCCGTGGTTTAGCTTCTTGGCAGCGATTGCAAGACAACTTGCTCAGTTGGATGTACGAGCAAAAAGAAGCTTTAGGATTTGGCGGTGTACCGGGAGAACGTGGCCCTTGGGCAAGTTGGGCGAAACAACTCAATAGTGAGTTACCCAAAGCACTGCTTCGCACCTTAGCGATGGAAGAATCAGCAATTGAGTTTGCCCAACGACAACGGGGAATCACCCTCAGAGATTGGGTGGAAATGGCATTAATTTTACAGTTCTTGCAACGGGGGCTAATTAACTGGTTTGACCAACAAGCTTACGATGTTAAGGCCGGGCCAAAGTTGTCCATTTCGACTTTTTTGACCTTTGCAGTAATTTGGAGTCAATTAGCAAGTGGTTTTGGGAGTATTGGCACAGTATACGCCGATGCGTGTTCTCAAATCATGCTCCAGATTTTGCGAACCTTTGCCCAGCGTCCATATTTTCCCTTTTACGGCGGTATATTTGCCTCTTTTACTGGCACTTATTTGCGAGATGCCCTAGATTATTTGGATGAACCATTGCGACGAGGCGAAGGAACCCAAGAAAAGGCGCGGATTTTGACCCTTTTAGGTTATTCACAGCGTGCTTTGGGGCAATACCAGCGCTCAATTGATTTTCATCAGCAGGCGTTAGAGATAGCCAGAAATGCAGGCGATCGCGCCTGTGAAATAGCCAATCTCAACCACCTTAGCCGCACCTACGTGCAACAGCAAAATTATGCTGAAGCGATTAACTACAGCCAACGAGCATTAATATTGAGTCGGCAAACAGGCGATCGCACAGGAGAAGCTAACGCACTAGTAAATTTAGGTTACAGCGAAGTCATGCAGGCTCAAGAACTGGAGAATCTAGAACCTGAAACTTATGAAGCCGCAATTAACTATTTAGAACAAGGTTTAAAATTATCAGAAAAATTAGGCGATATCCAAAGTAAAGCTTTATGTGTCAGCAGCTTAGGAATCGCTTATCTAGTAATTGGAGAACACCAAACTGCAATTAAATATTTGGAGGATGGCTTTAAAACAGCCCAAGTTTCCGGTGACTTGTATCTCCAAGGGCGGAACTTAGCTTATTTAGCAGAAGCTTATTATCATCTCCACAATTCGGAAAAAACTGTTTATACAGGCTGTTTGGGAATGTACCTTTTGGAGCAAATTGCTTCTAATGAGTGGCGGCAAGCAGCAGGTTTACTAACAATTTTGCAGGGGCAAATTGGGGTAGAAGCTTTCCAAAAGTTCTTGCAGCAACATCGCCCTAAAATCATTGCGGTTATCGGTGTAGATGGGTATGATTACATTCCAAAATTATTAGAGATATATAAGCAAGATATGTAACTTCTAAAATCTCTGCTTTCTACTCGCACCTCTGCGGTTTAAAAGTAATTTATTGAACCACAGAGGCGCAGAGAACACAGAGAAAATAGGAATTATTTTCCAAAAGCGCTAGTAGTAGCGTGGCAAGGCTAAAATGTTGCAAAAAAATTGTAGGTTGGGTTACGCAAAGCCTCCACCCAACATACGTCTACTACTATAGAATTAGAGGATAACTATAATAAATAGGGAAACCAATACTGCTCGGTTAAGGAAAAATAGATAGTGGAATAAATCATAATTTGTTCGCGTATGATTTACGAGAACAAAAACAGCTAAAAACGTTGCTTGTACCTAAAGGC
>NZ_JACJSF010000236.1 GCF_014698035.1 Desmonostoc muscorum FACHB-395 | reverse complement strand
CTGACTAATTGGCTGTTTGACTGGGAAAACATTTGGTCGGATGCCGAACAAAAGCAATCTGCATCTCTTGAAACTTCATATTGGTTACGTCGGGTTTTGGAAATATCTGGTACTGAACTAGAATCACTGAGTGCTTAATTTAACTCCGTTAGTTTCTTGGCGCTGGGAAACTTCTCGTGATCTGAGCAAGTATCACCTTCTACTCCATGCGGATGAATCGCACAAACCAGCTTTACTCTTCCATATTCAATACCATGAAAATTCCGGCATCCTTTGCAAGCCTTTGGTTTCGCTTTGAGTCTTTCCTCTAAAGTTCTGTCGATTTGTTCTTCAATTTGAGTTTTCAACAGACGATCTAGAGCTATTGTTTGTAATCCAACTCCCCCTAGCATCAGGGACAAGCCAGAAATCCAACTTTTTGCACCCTCTCCCGCAATTGTTCCTTTAACACCGATAATGATGCCGATCGCCATTACCGTTGCTCCTGATGCTGCAACAAAAACATTCAAATATTTAAGCTTTGACATTGGTTTTTCTCTCTATTGTCGAACAAAATAAAATTCTGTACAACTGACCGATTTGACTTGCTTCTTTATATGAAAATTATCGGCATTTCGGCAGTTCATGCTTCGTAATAAAGCCCCAAAGTCGTAAATCGTTTCTGCTGATTTGAGTACTGATTTGGTTAATTGAATTTCCATTACTGTTTCTCCCTCTAAAATTTATCCTGGTGAATACTGAGGCTTGCTCCGACCAAAGAACTGCCCAAGAAAGCGGAAAAACTGACCAACATTGCACCCAGGCAAATATTTTTCTGTTGCTCCCAACCAGAGATGATTATGTTGAGGTCAGCATTCGTTTCAATAATCTCCATTCCCCAGCAGCCTGTTGCTCCAACTCCCGCAAATCCGGTAAAAAGTAAAGATACAATTGCAGTTGTTTCTATGATGCGGTCGAGAAGAATTCTGGGGTTGAATCTTTTTCGAGTTCGATGAAAAACTAATTTATTACGAGTGTTTGAAGGCAAAGATGATTGATAAGCCGCTTTCTCTGTTTTCATTTAGCATCCTCCAATTCAACAAAAAATCCCGCACCAGTATTTTTAATCTTTACCAACTTTTGATTTACCAATGTTTGAATCACCCCCAGGCTGAAGTTAATACTGCACAACCGTGTGCTACCTCCACAGCGTTGAAGGTATTGTAAGTATTGGTGTGATTGGTCGGTAGTGCTGGGGTAAGTGGATTTTCTCGGCATAATCTTGACTATGACTCTATGATTTGTAAATGATGTGGATTGAAAAAAATTCCTTCACCAGGCGGCATATCTGGGAAATAAACGCAAACCATGCTGTGTCCTGAATACTGAATTACTGTACCTGTTTGCCCTAACCTGGGGTCTTTTTCTGTCAGTGCTTTAATGACTTTTACAACTGAATTAAATGGTGAAGATTAGCCATTTTTAATCCTTAGCTGACCAGCCTATTATTGATTAGTAATTCGAGTTTCCTTCGATACCATATTGCCAAAAGATTCATCGGCTTAGTACCTTTTTATTATATTGATAACTAAAACTTAATTACTGTAATTAGCTAAGATGATGGTAAAATTTCTTCATGTTTGAAAAAGGTGTTCATGTTTGATAACACTTGCAAATTTATCGCTGAGATGTATTCTCCTGATTTCGCTACTTGGTTATTAGGAGAACCAATTACTTTAACCAAATTAAGTCCTACAGAATTGTCTTTAGAACCTATTCGTGCTGATGCTTTAATCTTGTTGCAATCAGATGAAGTTGTTCTCCACATTGAATTCCAGACCAAACCAGATGACGATATGCCGTTTCGGATGGCTGATTACCGTTTGACGGTGTATCGCCGTTTTCCCAAGAAACGAATGCACCAAGTGGTAATTTACTTAGATAAAACCGAATCGGAGAAAGTGTATCAAACTACTTTCACTGCTGGAAGTTTACGACATGAATTTTCAGTGATTCGTTTGTGGGAGCAGCCTCCAGAGATATTTCTGGCGGCACCAGGATTACTGCCATTTGCGGTTTTGAGTGCTACTGAGAACAAAGTAGCGACATTACAACTTGAGGCTGCTGCTGTTGACAAAATTGCTGACAGGCGGAAACAAAGTAATATTGCTGCTGCCTCTGCAATTCTGGCTGGGTTAGTATTAGAACAAGAAGTGATTAGACGTTTATTTAGGAAGGACATAATGCGCGAGTCTGTGATTTACCAACAAATTAAAACCGAAGGTGAAGAAGAAGGGAGCGATAAAAAAGCCCGTCAAATTGCTGTCAATATGCTGGCAGAGGGAATGACTGTTGATGCGATCGCTCGTGTTACTGGTTTATCAGTAGAAGTGGTGCAACAATTACAGAAGGGAGAATCTGAGAACCAAGAGTAATTTTGCGACTATTCCTATACTGAATTTACTCAACAAGGGCTGTACCTTAAGTCCTCATTTTTTACCTTAATCAGTGACAGTGCGAGTTGTTGACAACAATGCCCGTGTTTGTTGTAGCTGCTTGTACTTATCCCAATTCCTGGGATTATAAGGTGATGAGATTGACTCTTCAAAGTCCCAGTTCTGAGAATTGGTGTCGAAAAACTCAATCGCTGCATCAAACCCACACTGTAAAAATCTGCTGTATGATTCTTCCGAGCAAAGAATAGATTC
>NZ_JACJSF010000235.1 GCF_014698035.1 Desmonostoc muscorum FACHB-395 | reverse complement strand
GAGATGCGTAATAGGTTCAACATCGTCATTAACAGATTCCTCACTTAAGAATAAGAAGAAGTTTTTTCCTTTTTCAGAGGTGAATTCTTCATTAGCCACCTCCTCAGCCAAAGGCCAGTTAGATAATAGAGCTTCTACATGAGTGAGATTTGCCTTGGCTAGGGTATATAATTTCTCATACTCTTCTACCAGAGGCGCGTAGTAATCTCGCAATGCGAATAGTGACTCGATTGCTTTTTGGGGAGGTGATAAAGGAACGGGGCTATTCATCAAGTTTGAAATTAACTATACCTTGCGACACTCGTATAGTTATGAAACGACATCGAGTGAATTGGAAAAGAATTGACAGTTTCAGACCTATTGTAAAGTATTTAAGTAATCAGATATAAACAATAATGATACTCGACAATTATACATAGTAAAATTCTTTCAAATGCTCAAGTGGATTATCAGTTATTTTCTGATTGTAGCCTTGATTTTTGGCTTACTTGTACCATCTGGTGTCTCGACTGATACTGTAGATTACGACAGCTTCGGCAAGATCAAAATCGGTATGACAGTTGCTCAAGCTCAAAAAGCCACACATATAGTAATAGTGCAACTTAACGGGAAGCGCAATCAAAAAGACGGCTGTTTTTACGTGGAACCCAAATCTGGTTTTCAATTCCACCGTGTTAGATTTATGGTTGTAGATGGAAAAATTGTTACTTTTGAAATAAATGGCTCAAATGTGAAAACTACTAAAGGGATCAATGTAGGGGATTCACAATACAATCTCGCTTCTTATGGAATCAAGAACTTCCAACTGATTGGTAGCAAAAAGAGCAAGCAACGCTACTTCATCTATATTCCCCCAAAAGCTAAAGACTATCGCATGATTTTTGAAAGTGGTGAGTATGAATATATTACTCGCTATAAAGCAGGGAGGCTACCAGAAGTTAATTATCCTTTTGGGTGTGCTAATTATTCAAAAGTTAAGATATAAATATGCGGTCAATTATTGATGAGTTTGATAAATTTCTAAGCAACCCAGTTGAATATATTATTTCTTATGTCAGAGACATCTCTAGATTAATTGTTACTTTATTTTTTTCGTGGATTATCTTTGTTTTATACGTTATATATATTCATCCAGCACAAAAGGTCACTAGCAAATCATTAGTTAATTTTGATAGTATAGGTGAAATCAAAATTGCGATGACTGTTCAACGTGCAGAGGAAGTCTCTCACCTTCAACTCCTACCTATAACCAGTAGTGGACTGATTAATAAAGGCTGCTACTATGTCGAGCCACAAATCAACGCTCAACTGGAGCGCGTCCGGTTCATAGTTATCATTGATGCGATCGCTACTGTTGAAGTTAGCCGCAACTATACTTTAGCTACCGTCAATGGCGCTCAAGTCGGGCAGAGTATTGATCAGGTCAAAGCAATCTATGGTAAGAATCTTGTCATTAAAGACAATACCTTAATCTACACACCTCCCAAGAAGAAGTTTCGCATAATTTTTGAAACGGATCGAGATCAGATCACAGGGTACAGGGCTGGGAGATTGCCTGAAGTGGACTATGCCAATGGATGTTTTGACTATCAAAACTAAGCCAAAGTATATCTAGTAGTCTAATAGTCTGCCGGCTAGGGAAAAGGGATTTAAACCCTTTCCCCAGTACCCGAAAAATAGCTTTCGTCACGAAAGCGAACTACTAGAATCCTTTTTTCCACTTGTCTAGTGTTGGACAAGTTGACCCCGTAGGTAATAGTCCATTGGATGACACACCAAAATTTCTGAGAGAGGTTAACTCTGACTCAGCATTTCCTATTACTGCACTTAGTATTTTTTGTTTTTCTTGTTTGTTAATTACCTCAGTTTTTGAATCTTTTGGTAGATTGGCATTCGCTTTTTTTAACGTAAACTCAGAAACTCTATAAAAATTTTCCTCTCCTGGTTGACCTAAGCTTACGCAACCTCTGGATTTTACAAACAATCCTGTGATTTGAAGACTTGGTGAAAGATCGGGCTTATTTACAAACTTCACCTCTTTAACTGGCCCCCAGACATAAGCAGGTTGAAAAAATCCCTTAGCTGGTTCGTTCTTGGTTTCATTGCAACCTTTATTGAGATCCTCATTCATTGTGACGCTAAGTTTCCCATCACCACAGACTTTCCAACTGACTCTGTGCAAATCAGGGGTGCTGTTTACATATTCTTGCACCTGCTTCTGTTTTGGGCTTTGCTCATCACTTGCCTCTGCATAAGCCTGTTTCAAGTCATTCTCTGCCTGAGCAACCTTGTCCGCATTAGACTGGCAAGCTCCTAAGTATAGTCCTACACCTATTGAAACAAGTGCTGCAAATATTTTTCTTTTACTCATAAATACTCCAACAAATGATTATGAAAATTGTAAGAATTCAGCACCCAGAAGTCAGAAGCCAGAATTTAAAAGCAATGAGCGTATAACTCTTCTATTGATTGAAAAGAATTCACTCTTCTGCAACATTCTGGCTCCTGACTCCTGAATTCTGACTCCTGACTGAAAATTAATTCCCAATTTCCTTGCTTGACCAAATATCTACTTCTAACAAATGCTGAAGTACAAGCTGCGAGTATTATACATATTTGTTCTATACATGCAATCAAGTTTTAACAGTTTTTAGTTATGATGCAAAACATGGTGAGGTATCGAAGGGAAAGTTCAATTTATGGAGAGCAGGGATACTTAAATCAATTCGCAATTCGCAATTCGCAATTCGCAATTCGCAATTACGTTTTGTAACGGGGATTTTAATTAGGCTCTTAACTTAAATCCCCAAACTTTGTTAAAGCTAATTTCGATATGTTAAATCATAAAGCTAGCCAATAGTCAATCCCCCC
>NZ_JACJSF010000234.1 GCF_014698035.1 Desmonostoc muscorum FACHB-395 | reverse complement strand
AGTACACCATTTTTAATAAATTAGTTTGTGCATTGGAGGATATTTGAAAAATCTTCAAATGTGTGTTTGACTACCCTGGCTACCGAGAAACTGCCACGAGAGAATCGGAATTTTGGGATTTGAGATCGCGCCTCTGAGTCTCACTTGAGGCTCAAGCCGACCCTTTTCAAACAACCTTTAAGGATAAAAGTGCAGCCTACGTTGCCAAGTCTGCTGAATCTTTGCCATTGCTTAAATCCCTGTACTAAAAGTTTTACTGGTGATTAAGGCTTATGCTTGCTACACCTAGAGTATCTGCTTTTACGGACTCTCCGCGCAACATTCCTGCTTCTACGAGTAAACAAGGTATTACCCCCCTAATTCAATCGCTGCTAACGGGTGCAAGACTCAAAAAAGACCACCTGTACAATAAAAAACTGCCCGCTTTCCAAGGAGTCCAGAGCAGCACTTGCAAAAAAAATATGGGAGTTTTAAACTATTGCCCCCTGCTTTACATATAATTCGTTCGCTATGTAATACTCTTCAGTTCAAGTTTTGTACTTTATGCAAAAAGAGCGAAAAACTTTTAAAACTGCACTATACAAGGATTAGACACAATCGATTATTACTTCACTACTTGAAGTATCTTTTTATCCTGGTGTTCAATTAATTCATACCGCACTCAGCAACACCAGAAAATCATTTCAGTTCCTGCAATTTCTTTTTCAAGAATTTTAACTCAAACTGTTTGTTTTGCTTATCATTTTTTGGCTGATTAAGTTTTAGTTGGGCTAAAAGATTGTTAATCTCTTGCTGAATTCTTGCAGGGTCTTGTAATTCTTGCAAAGTAAGAGTTGTGCTGTGATTTGTTGTGGGAATACCAGTGTTTGGTATCCCTTCGGGGGCATCGCGTGTATAAGTATCTGCTTGATTCCAAGTATTAGCCAAATCTTTCATCTCTGCGGAGGGAGTTCCTATCTCTACTACTGCTAAAGGTTCTAGTTCAATGTCTGTAGTTGCTACTTTTCCATTGGAGTCAGCAATGCTGTTAATATTCCAACCCCACTTTACTGACCCGTAGTAAACATTTTTTTGCGCCCCTTCTAGTGAAATAGCTGTTGTCTCAAATATCATGTTAGATCCAATCGTGGCAGTTGGCATATTCGGCTTATCATATAGTTTTGCGCTCCGTTCATTCCATTTCAGACCTGGAAACAATCTGTAACGATGGCCTAACTGATAGTTAGACATCTTGTCTGGGGATGTCGTAGAGTTCATGTCCAATTTGCTTTTGGGTGTTTTCGATACTGGCTCTCCTGTTTTCAAATTCGGGGCACCATAAACTGGATTGGTATAGGTGAGTCCACGATCCCAATGACCATTTCCTTGAGTTCGGCTTGCTGCTGTTTTTGTTGCGTTCCCAAAAAATTCTTCATTGTTATTCTTTTTGTCTGCATATCCTCGATCTAAATTTATGCCATTATGAGTTTTTTCTATTTTTTGGAGCAGTGCTATTTTTTTAGAGTTCACTAATTTGTTAGGCATGAATTCTAGCTCAATTTCTGCGCCGGGATTTCCATTCTCTAACACTGATTGGTAATTATTAGCTTCCCAACTACCACCCATTGTGTCTACTGCCCGTTGGATAATCCGGCACTGCACAGTATCACTATTCTGCTGTAAAACATGGGTCAATTCATGGGCCAACAACTCCTGCCCCCCTCGACTCCCCGGCTGATATTCTCCCTGCCGAAAGAACACATCGTGCCCGGTCGTAAACGCCTTCGCCTGTATCGATTGATTTAACTGGTCAGCCTGAGTATCTGTGTGAACCTTCACTCGACTAAAATCAGCCCCAAAAGCCTGTTCCATAGGTGACTTGATACTATCAGCCAGTGGTTGTCCGCTTCCCCGTGCCTGTTGTATTGATGTTTCCAAATCTGATGATGCAGGTATCCCTCTATCTGACGCACCCTGCATCATCGGCTTCATTTGTAATTCCTCTTCTTCGGCTGGCAGAGATTCTCGCTGTATGCTGCCCTCGGGTTTCATTTGCAGTTCTTCTTCCCCTTCAGGCAGAGACTCGCGTTGAACACTGCCTTCTGGCTTGATTTGCAATTTTTCTTCTTCAGGTAAAGACTCTCGCTCTCGCTGGAGTTTTTCGCTTTGTGGTTGATGAATCCTTTGGACTACCTGAGACGCAGTTTCGTCAGCCTCTTGCTCGTACTTATCGCCAGTTTCTCCAATTGTCAGTTTTGCTTGTATTGATGTTGGTGTATCTGGTCTTCTCAGTGAAATATTGGCAATATTATGACTAAATCGGGTTGCGTGTTCAAGTCGAGAATTCAATAATCCGTCCATCTTGGCTTGCAACACATTTAGGCGCTCTTGTCCTTCGGGCGTAATTGAGCCAAACTTGGCCTGTAGCTTTAGTTCAGTTGCCTCCATTTGTTTTTCAGCAAAGGCTTTGTCCTCGATTTCTTGAGTTGACTTGTGTCCCCCTGTCGCATTTGCTGATGGAATACTAGAGAGCTTAGGCGCTAATGCTGAATTATTTTCTGGGGTTTTAGGATTTGAGGGAGTAGATAAGTGGATTTTGGGAAATTTCATCTTATACCTCCAATTCAAACTACTTGGTCAATAAAGAATTATGACTGATTCCTACGGTTTTTGATAAATCTCTTTGTCCACTGCGCTGAATTACAGTAGTTTTATATGTGCAAAGAGAATTTGTAACCGTTCACAGGATCTAAAACGCTACAGTCAAAAATGAGTTACTGAGGTGGTAGATTAAGAGGCATGGATGAAAATTGCCTCGCTTACGGAATTGAGATTTCCGAGTCAGATTGGGAAAAAACTCCAGCCAGGGTCAAAGAACTGGTGGAGAAAATGGGGCAGCACATAAAAGAATCAGAAAA
>NZ_JACJSF010000233.1 GCF_014698035.1 Desmonostoc muscorum FACHB-395 | reverse complement strand
ATTTCCCAATTTGAATCAGTCTACTGTCTGCTTCTTTTGACCTCCAACTCTTTGATGTCAATGGGTTTTACTTTCTTGTAATTTGCGATCACCCTGTGGTCGATTACTACAAAAGAAAGATTACAATTTATTTATATGGATACTGAACAGGATTTCTTATTTTTCAACCCTCGAATTGCTACCAAATATAATCCTTTTTATGAAGGAGAGTATCTGGTAATCCAGTCTTATCCCCGTAAGCATAAGTTAATAGTTGAGCATCGCAATTTTGATTACAAAAATGCCAAAAGTCATTGCGAACTAGAAAATTTAGCTCATGACTATACATCATTTTCTCTTAGGATTTTTCACGATGAACAATTGTGGAATGTTGATTATGAGGGCAAGCCTCAAAGCCTGAGCAAACAGCAAGATTGGAGAATTGCCCAAGAATATCTAGAAGCTCACTACGATCCGCATACTGATGCTGAGGTGGTCGTATGCCAATGCAGTTACCCCTATTTTTCGTCACTCACTAGTCATATTAGCAACAATGGTGAGTCCATGACTTCGTGGCAACCACTCACTTGTCTAGTTAGAGACTTGGGGCGAGATATTCAAACCTGCCCCAACTGTAATGCATCCTTAGTTCGAGCAGATGAATCGGAGGATGATGATTTTGATTTTGATGACCAAGTTAGCCGACCGATAGCTTGCATCGGTTGCGCTAACTATCACGGAGTTGAGTATGGGGACAACGTGCTAGTCTGCGGGATACACCCGAATGGATGGGATAGTGAAAATTGCCCAGATTATCATCCGTGATATTTAAAATGGTAAAAAATTGACCAGCTCTCTAGTATGCTCTTCTCAAAAAACCACTACTCAGATAGGCATTAGGCATCGACCTCACCTTCTTTCAATGTAGCGATCGCAATGAAGTAGTCACTATCAAGCAGTTACCGTAGATAGTCTGCACCCTTGCGGATTTTTATATGTCTCCACCTCATCGAACGCCTCACCAAAGGTCGCTAATAGAGCTTCCATTAATGTAACGTCCTCCTGCACAATCTGTTGAATGCTTAAGTTCATTGGTATTTCCTAAGCTACATTCCTGTTGAACGGCTAAATCCTACTCGTTCATACAATATCAGAAGAGCTGCCATTAGTATGACTAATTTAGTAGTCACTGATTTCAGTTTTCATAATTTATGTAACTAAATATTCTGTTACTTGTTTCCTAATGGGACTGGCATTGTGAAGGGCTGACATAATTGCCTCTTGGCTATCGAAAAAACTTTGTATCTTTTGAAGCCAAGATTCTTGAGAATATCCTAGTGGCGGATTTTGTCTTACCGTCACAAATAGAGCTACTATTTTCAATGTTTTCTCTGTTATTTCTCCTCTCAATTGCATTGGGACAGAATCAAAAAAACTGCCCTCTTGTAATTCTAATTCTTCCAAGGGAATCTCTTTATAGAGTGTTTCAGCCATCTCTAGAATCTCAGATATATTGCTATTGAGAGTGTGCATAAACCCAAGTGATGATAACGATATAGCAAACATCATTTCTATCTGTTCTTTCTGTTTACTTAGGTCAACCCTTTGTTTTCCATAGTTTGGATCTCTAGCTTTCCTTCTTTTAGCTTCACCCATTTTCAAAAACTAGTCGGCAATAAATGTTTTTAATTCTATTGTACAGCCCAATCTAGCTGTATTAAACCTGTTATTTACTAGCGTGAAAATTTTCTCTAATTTTGCTTAGTTTAGAGATAAGATACCTTCTTTGGCTCTTAGTACACGAACTTATCCATCTATTTCAATAATTCGGTTGCTTCTTTTAAGACTTGAGCAATTTCCGGTTTCTGAGAACTAATCACATCATTTGGTAAATGCTTGTGATGCGGAAAGGTAGAGATATCAGGAAAATGCGGCGTACTATCATAACGAAAAACCAGGCAATTTCGTTCATCCTGAAAATGGTAGCGATAATCAAGAAATTCCAACTGATTGTCTGTAATTACTATAGCTTCGTTTATTTCTAACAAGTGTGTTTGAGCTAAACGCAATCTAATTCTTAAATTAGCCCGAAGGGATGTCAAAATTTCTTCTTCATAACGTTCCACATAAAGATTTGGACATTGAACAATTGCTTGTTCTACTTGATTTAAATAATCAGATAGAATGTTAGGCAGCATAGTTCAATCTTTGCTCTATTTCTTGACGCAAAACCAGATAATGGCGGTAATCGTTTGCCCATTCTATAAATAGAACATCATCTGGTAATGTTCCCTGATTATACTGATAAAAAAAATCTTCAGAGTCAATTTTTTGCTGGTTTTCATACACACTGAGTCGCTTGGCAATGGCAACCAAAGCATCTAAGGATGATGTATATTGAATGGTCTGTTTACGCATTTTATCTCTACTTCAAAATCATCATATTTTGATTATAAGTCAGCGCCACTTCAAAATTTCCTCATCGAGCGCTATGAAAATTAGACAAATTCTCATCAACTGATAGCTATTGTGGCGTTGCTCTATCGTCACTTTTGCTGTTTCCATACAAGGTTGTACTCCCTTTCAACAGCCGCCAGCAGCAAAGCGTGCAAGGATGACAGATAAGGTTTGGCAAAATCCCTAATCCCTGCAACAGCCAATCCACAGCTTCGTCAAGGCTGGTCACTTGATGCAACTGCCGTAACCGCTTTTTCCGTTGGCGTTCGTCGAACGCAAGTGCGTCTCTGAAAGAGAAGAGAAGGTATTGCCCTTATCTCAAAACAAAAAATCACCCCCCAATACCGAATGGCACTAAGAAAAGCTCTAAGTTATACGGGATAAGGGCTACAGCTTTGAAAGCTATTGAACAGTGGAGGAGGGGTCAGGCGGTCGTCCTCGATGCAGTGTCATGGAAGCGATGCC
>NZ_JACJSF010000232.1 GCF_014698035.1 Desmonostoc muscorum FACHB-395 | reverse complement strand
AAAATTAATAAAATTAACTTTTATGATTTTTCTGGTCAGACATTCAATGATCAAGATTACCGAAAACTGACTATCGAAACCTCAGCTTCTAAAACTAGAGATGCTGTATTTTTGAATGGTGAACCCTTGGGAGCGTTGCACTTTAAAAAAGACAAAGACGCGCTTAGACAGTTTGGACTGCTCAAAACTGGGCAACTTACACACGCCGACGCTATTATTCAAAGTAATTTTTCTGTTATTTGCGCTCAAATTGACCCTAATACCGTTGAATATCCCAAGAAATGGACGAAGGAATTTCAGGTTTTTGGCACTCAATCAGTTAACCCTCAACAACTGTATATGATTGATAGTAGTGCGAAAATTCTACATCATATTAAAGAGCGTCCTACTTTCTTATTTTCTACAGAATCAAACAAAAAACTTGGAGTCATGGGCTTGGCTGTTGACAACCAGAAAGCTGAGACTGTGACAAAATGGTTAACTGCTCAAAAAGTTGAATGGCAGCAAGTACCAATAGAAGATGTTATCAGTGAAACTAAAAAAGGTCTAGCAGTATTTCACTTAGTCAGCAGTTCAATTCCCCCCAAAACTTTGGAGAACATGACCAAGAAATTTGGGTCAATTATTGAATCGGATAGTGACTATCAACAAAGGGTTAATTCCCTCGCCCCACGACCGCAGTTTTTGAAACCACCAGAACAAACAGCACAATCCCCACCTAACCAATCTATAACTCCATTACTTTCCACGACTCCTTCTACACCAGACATTAATAATAGTGTGAAAACCGAACCTCTAGGTGTAGAGAAGCTCCCGACAGTCACTATTGATGACTTGAGAAATTGGTACAATGCCGCAGATAAGTTAGGGAAGCCGGAGAATTACAAAAAACGCATTGTAGAAGTGGCCAATCAGTTTAAAGCTGGTGAGCAATTATCAGTCGAAGCGTTGACAGTAATGAATAAAGATAAATTTGAACTTGAAGCCATCAGTCGGTTGACTCAAATTGCTCAAAGGATTGGCATGGCCTGGGGTAAATCTGATGAAAATGGTACTAAAGTCCAAGGGAAAATTTATGACTTGGCTTTCAATACCCAGCAGAGGGATTTAACTATTTCGCAGAAAGATGGAGAGGTAATTTTAAACTTGCAATCTGGGAGGGTACAGACTAATAAACTAACTTCACAGATATTGCAAACTTTTGAGGATGCGAATAGTCAGATAGATAAAATATTAACTAAATCTCAAACACAGCAAGTAGACTTACAAAGATAGATTTATCTGCCTCCGGCAAGGCAGAAGGCAGAGGGTAATTCTTGCTGGAGGAAAGAATAAGTTTTAAATTTTGCCTTTTTGCCTTGCTAAATTGGGTTTAAGCTCCCTGCTAAATCGTAGATTTAACGGTCTACAATTACTGTTATTGTCAGAATCCCCTGTAATTGAGCTTTTACCTTCTGTCTGAATTATTCATATCAAAGCCAAAGATGCATCCAATTCAAGCTTTACAGGTTCAAGCGATCGTTCCATGAATTCGTTTTCCTAGTCCCTGCTGAAACAATCAGCTTACGGCAATCGCTTGTGGCTTCTACAAGAAAACCACACCAAATGGGAAAAAAGTGTTTGATAACTCTTATAAAAATGCGTTAGCGTTAGCTCCTCTGAAAGAGGTTCGCCACAAATTAAGCTTACTTTCAGAGTACCGCAACCGTGCAGCAAGGTTGAAAGTTCCAGCATTGTGGGTGGATGCTTGGTGTCAAAGGTGCTTTGTATCGTTCACGGAAATGGTAAAGTGACGAAGGGTTATTCAGCGAGATGCGACAAGTCTATGAGACACTTACAACACATGAGATTTTAGTCAAAGATTGTGTCGGTTACATTAATCGTGTACTATTATATTAGTACAAACATACTGTAGTCTACGATGAGCAAGCCAAAAAGTGTTAAAAATTGCAAAAAAAGCAACTATAATTAAGCGATAGAAATATTCTATAAAATCTTTATATTTTATTAAATAAAAAGGATTATGAATCTTTATATACATTTATATTTGTTCATTAATTAGATTATTTTGTGGCAGTAAACAGAGAGAAAGGTCATGTTGGATAAACTAATAAAATATTTTGTCTACGCGACAAAAGGGTATATTACAAAAACACAACTGATCAAGTTTTTGTATTTAGCTGATCTTTACTCTGTTAAGTGGACAGGAAAGCAGCTGACTGATCTAGATTGGTGTTATTATCAATTTGGCCCTTGGAATGAGGGTATAGATGCTGCTTTAAATGAAATGAATGGGAAAGAGATTATTCAAGAGTCTCAGTATAATGCAACATATATTAGACCTGTGAATCAAGCTGCTCAGGCAGATGATTTGGACATACCTCTCAGTATTAAGTTTGTACTGGATAATATTCGGAGAGAGTGGGCTGGCTCAGATAAACTGAATCAGTTACTAGAGTATGTATATAGCACTGCTCCAATGCTGGAAGCAAAAAATACCCATAGACCAGAAGAAAAAGCTAGACTTAACCTACAAGCAGAAAGAGAAAAATTAGTCAGTGAATTAGGATTGTAAAGTGGCTGGACAAAGACCTAGACAAGGTTGGATCTATTCCATAAATCCCTATAGGGTATCTCTTCGTTGCAAACTGGGTCATGTCCATATTTATAATTTAGATGAGCCAGGTGAAGTAGAATGTCAAACTTGCACTGAGAATATTAATTCAAGTAGGGTTTTCAGAGGGATACATCCTTATATCATCTGGACAAGCGATCAATTTCAAGATGAATCTGGATATATAGCAACGTTTTGCGTTATTCCCCTGACTTCCCAAGGAACATTTAACGGTTTACCAACCACATATCCAATTAACTCTACAAGTAGAAATGGTCTTGATAAAAGTTCATACGCTTTAGTTCATCAAATATGTACTGTTGATGCTAATTGCTTTAAAG
>NZ_JACJSF010000231.1 GCF_014698035.1 Desmonostoc muscorum FACHB-395 | reverse complement strand
TCAAAATCTGTTTACAACTAATAACTCCCAACACAATTAAAGCCTTTGGACTGCTTAGTTGCTCAAGTTATGCTTTCAAAGTTGCTCACTTTATCCTTACAGTGACAGCAAATAAGATTATTACTTTTATAAAAGATCAGCTATAAGTAAAATTTTGTAGTAATATCGAGTTTGATATGTCACATCTATAAAATCAGCCATAATCTATGGGAAGTCCGTACTGGCTTCTCTGCACTAAAAGGACAAGTATAGATATGAATTCCAGTGCTATCCAAGAGGTGAATTCACTAGCCCCTTCCCCTGTTGTATCAAAAAAACAGAGATCCGCAGAGCAAGAGATTTTAGAGAGGATAACCTTTGAAGAAGCTTTGGGTGTAGTAAACGAGTTAATCTTTGCTCAAAGAGGCAGATACTTATCTAAAGCAGAGATCACTGTAATGAAAGGAACGTGGGCTAATCACGACTACGAAGAAATAGCGGAAAATTCACGTTACACCGTTAATTATTTACAACGGGTAGTAGCTACTCGGTTATGGGTTACACTCTCAAAAACACTTGGAAATGGTGAACGGGTTACTAAAAAGACACTACGAAATTTTTTAGAGCAAGTAACTGAAGAACATTATGTCAAATCTGTGTCCAATGGAGAGCAATTACTTTCTGTTAACAAATTGTTACAAGTTAAAGGACGTGGATACCCGGATGTATCGAGTTTTTATGGACGGGCAAAAGAACTGTCCCGTTTAAAAGAATCAATATTTAAGAAGCGTTGCGTGTTGTTAATAGGAGTGGCAGGCATTGGTAAAAGTGCATTAGCTGCCAAACTCTTAGAAGAACTAAGTATAGAATCTCAACCGAGATTTGATTCCTTAATTTGGAAATCAGTAGCTCATGCTCCACTACTTGAGGATTTAGTAACTGATCTGCTAGAGCTAATTCACCCCTCACAGTCTGGATCAGAGTTACCTCAATATGGTCCAGCGATGATTTCACTGCTGATTAAGCAGTTGCAATCACATCAGTGTCTAATAGTATTAGATGAATGTGAGACTTTATTTCATATAAGTGACTTGAAGCAGAGGCTAGAGTTTAAGCTATTTTTCCGCCGATTGGTAGAGGAATTAGACCACAGTTGCTTACTCCTAACTAGTAGAATTTTGCCTGATGAGCTTAACGATCTTATAGAAATCAAACGGCCTGTTGAGTTTATCAAAATTGAAGATTTAGATAGAGACGCTGCAATGCAGTTTTTAGCTTCTCAAGGATTTCCTAACCAAGAAAAATGCATTGAATTAATTGAAACTTATCGAGGCAACCCTTCCGAACTAAAAGCACTCGCCAATCGAATTCATCATTTTTTTGGTAGTAATGAAGCATTTTTTGAACACAAAACTACCCTTATTAGTAGTCAGTTTCAAGCCATGCTTGATCAAATGTTCGGTCAAGTCTTAAACGAACTTCACAGGGAGATAATGATTTGTTTAGCTGAAGAGTTAATTTTAAACTCTCAACCTATTAGTTTTACTAAATTATTAAATGGATTGAATAATAAGCATAAAGTATCTATATCAACTTCCGAGTTAATCACCGCATTAGAAAAACTTGAAAGGCACTCTTTAATAGAAACTATTAAAAGTACCATTCATCAAGAAATAAGTTTTACGCTTCAACCAGTAATTAAAAAGTATGTCAAAACAGATCCGTTAGGATTAGTACGTGCATCTCATGCTTTACCAACACTAGCAAATGCATCTTAGCAGAGGTATTTATGATTGCAGGCAAACTAGAAATAACAATCAAAATCAACGAACTTCCACAATCCAACATAGTAGAAAATGGTTGGCAACAATTTGAAATTGACTGTGATGGTCGCGTTATCTCAATTACAGTCAAACCCAAGATTTACAAGAAACTGACTGATGCTGCCAGTAATTACCCACAGTGGGTTGCAGCTATCGCTGGTAAACTCGGTCAGCAAACAGACAACGGGTTCGTGCTGGAGGAACCCAATATACAAGTTTTCGAGCGCAAGCCCAAGGCAGAAACGATCTCTGCGGTAGGTGTTGCTTCTTGAAAAAGTGATTACCCAATCAGGGTAAGCTGAAACAAACACTAGTAAATATGGAGGAGTCAAACAAAAACGTTGCAGAATCTCGTTAGATACGGAAAGATCACAAGTTATGTAAAATCAAGCTAATTGATAGGAGGTATGGAGGTGAAGATACAACAGTACGAGAATTTAACGCACAAAGCGCCACTAAGGAGTAGCGCTTCGTGCATGGCTTAAATTTCATATAACCTCAGAGCGGGGTTATCTCACTAAAACCAAAGCAGTGGCGTTTAAAGTTTGGCGACTTTTCCACTGACTGGTCAGACGAGATTGAATCCGCTGCTTCTCGTATTATACGAGAAGCCACACGAAACTGGTGCGTTTCGTGTGGTAATTTTTGCTGTTAAAATTCAAAAGATTTAAATAGGTTAAGTTTGATTAAGAAAGATTCTGAATTTTGTAGCATAAAGCAATTGCAGCGCGAATAACAGTTATCAGTTACCAGTTACCAGTTACCAGTTATCAGTTGGGCGTAAAATCCAAGATTAGATAACTGTTGACTGTTGACTGATAACTGATGCAACCCCCTCTGAAGCTTGTCAACCAAGTTATCAGGGGAAAATATCGTGAAAAACAGAGAACGCCCCAAGAGCGCAGTGTTAGAGCGTATGGGGTCGAGTGCAGCTTTCGCATGGCAATTTTGTGCTGTGACGAAGGGAAATTTTCGGAATATCCAGGCTAGAGCAAGGGTTTTGGAGCTTGAAAGAGTTCTCTCCAAAGGATTCCGAGGAGAGAACCGATGAATGCCTCTTCAACTGAATATCCAAACAATCTCACGGCTGCGGAATACCATGAGTTGTTAGCTGGTAGCGCCATTCATCCGGCGTTGATTGAGCGCAACTTTTTCCATGTAGAGGGAGAATCAGTTTATGATTTCCTGTTCATATC
>NZ_JACJSF010000230.1 GCF_014698035.1 Desmonostoc muscorum FACHB-395 | reverse complement strand
CGATTATCATTCTTACAACTCATGTCTCAAGTATGAAGTATATCTTGTCCTAAGTGCTTCTGAAGTATTTCGTGACCGTTTGGCTAAATTATCGTTCAAATCACAATGGCGTATTACATTCAATGTCTCCTGACTATTAGGGATAAGTCTTACTCTCTCAAAAGGAGAAGTTTTATTTTATCAAAAGATAGAACTGAATTCTGATAGTAGAAATGGCGGATAAAATACAGAGTTTTTTCAAAAGTAATAAAAGGGATTGCCGCCACAAGAAAGCAACGGACTCCAATCAAAGATATATCCACATCCAGCGATCGCAGAAGAAAGACGCATACATTCAATTACTGGAGTTTTAAACGCGGTGAAAGCGATATCCGTTCGTCAGCCTTGGGCATGGGCAATAATTTATGCTCTTAAAGACATAGAAAACCGTGGCTGGCCCATTCATTATCGCGGCGACATTCTGATTCACGCCGCCAAAACCTGTACCAAAAAAGAGTACCAGCTAGCCAGAGAATTTTGCCAAGGGATGGGGGTAGAAATCCCAGAGTTAATCTCTCTACGTCGCGGTCAAGTTATCGGCATTGTCACAATAGTAGATTGCAAGTTTTCACAAGTTGCATCTGGCTGGGGAATGCCTGGGCAATACCATTGGAAGCTGGAGAATCCGCGAGAAATCACACCAATTCCTTACATTGGGCGGTTGGGAATTTTTGAAGTACCTGATGATTTGGTCATGGAGGTGGCTGCATGATTAAAACAGTTCCCATGATTCGCACACTACAACACCTTGGGGCAACCAGGGAAGATATTACCTCCTTTATCAAAAAAGCGAAATCCAAAAAGACATCACCAAAATTAGATGTCTGCAAAAATTTTGATAACACGAAAATAAAACCAGTCCTGCCAAATGATGCCCCGATCGCTGTAGTACTGTTCGCTGGTGGCGGCGGAATTGAAGCGGGGATGGTTGAAGCCGGGATTCGTCCAGTTATTGCAGTGTAGTTTGACCCAAGCAAACCAGACTTGAGCAGGGCGATCGCCAAAACCCATCACCACAACTTTAGCGAGTATGGCTGTAGAATAATCCAGCTAACAGTCCAAGAAGTAGCGCAGTCAGGATTTCTAGGTTTTCCCCGCCGCCCTGATTACCTCCATGCCTCCCCAGTGTGCGCCAACTTCAGCCAAGCTCACACAGCTAAGGCGGGAAAAGGCATTGAAACGGCTGATGATCTGAGTGCTGCGATCGCAGTAGCAGAAGTCATCCGACAGTTACAGCCACGGGTGTTCACGCTCGAAAATGTGCCGCGCTATCAGAACAGTCAGAGTTTTAGTATTATTCTGTCAGCTTTAGAACAAGAGGGGTACTCGGTTGATTACAGCATGGTGAATATGGCTGATTTTGGATTACCCCAGGCGCGGCGGCGGTTAGTCCTGATTGCAAGTAGAGGGTTTCGCGTTGCTTTACCTTCGGGAACTACACCTTGCGGTTGGTACGAGGCGATCGCCCATCTCATCCCCACGATGTCTGATTCACAGCTGCTACCTAGACAGCAACAAGCTTTGGAGAAATTTTTAGCCGGGAATGCGCCAACACCATTGCTAATAGAAAGAGTTGGGGGGCGTACACAGTCCAAATATAAGCCTGGGCATTTACCTTGCAACACCATTCTGCGATCGCACTTCACCGATCACAAAGGCTGCAACCGTAGTAAGTTCGCTGATATCTGGTTGCCGGATGGTACGGTCAAGTCTTTGTCAATTCAAGGTGCGGCGAGGTTACAAGGGTTTCCCGATTGGTACGAGTTTCCTAACGAGACTGCTACGGCGGGGTCAATCATTGGCTACTCTGTACCTCCCAGTTTTGCCGCGCAGTTATTTACTCACATACAGAAACAATTATCACGAGCATTTTTATGACAAACCGAGAGCAACCCACTTGAAATATGTTGCTACAGGTAAGGAAGAGGACAACCAACAAGCAGGGGACAGAAAAGAGAAGCACAGAGGTTGTGCGGTGAGAGCGAATTTCCGCCTTCCGCCTGCTTTAATGGTTTTCTTTCCTTAGCGACAGTTCACATCTGGGTTCGCAGAAATTTATTAGTGGGATAGATTCATAGCTGCCGCAAGCTCGAACTGCCCTCTGCCTTTCTCAATGAGTTATCTCAAAAAGATTAAGGGTAAGTAATTCGGATTAACTACCAACAGTTTTAAAATCATTTTAGTTAAAATGCCCTAATTAAAGTGCCTAGAGTTGGCGTACCTAAAACTGAAGAGGCTAAATTTCCTGGGATATTCCCATCAATTATCCAGCAGTCAATCCCTAAACTAGAAATAGCCAAAAACTCCTCAACTTTCTTCGCCATCCCGCCAGTAACATCTACTGATTTGCTCTTGCCCAAGAAAGGTTTAATCTGAGAATAGTTAGCTTGAGTAATATTGGAAACTACTTGCCCCTCTTGGTCATATACACCTGCATAATTCCCAACATTTATTAGTCTAACTTTAAATTTACCTTGAAGATAGAAGTATTTCGCTAGTTCTGCAAGCATTGCATCTGTCGAAAAGACAGTACCACCAATAGCTTGATCTAGAACTACATCACCGAAAACTAAAGGAATCAAACCTGCTTTTAGACTACTTTCTATCACACTAAAGTCACTCTTCAATAGTTTTTTGTTATGAGTGGTTATCATAGTAATAGGTGGCAAACTTACCACTGGCAACCCTGCCTGTAAAAATTTTTTGGTTAGTAGAAAATTTAAATCTAAAGCATCTTGGTGAACTAAGCAGAATCCTAGTTTTTCTTCATCACATGAAAAACCATTAATTGTATTATATTTATTCGCTGATTGGTGTGCGAAAGAACCAGCACCGTTACCAATAATCAGTTTCAGATTAGGATTTTCATGTTTGATTAGGCTCACTTGCTGAACCAGTTGTGTTATAACTTCTCTTCGAGCAGTATAAGGTTTATCCTTGTCAGTAATTAAGGAACCTCCTAGCTTCACCAATACTAATTCC
>NZ_JACJSF010000023.1 GCF_014698035.1 Desmonostoc muscorum FACHB-395 | reverse complement strand
GGCCAAGGTGCTAGCGCGCTCGACGGAATAGTCGATGTGCTGGTAGCCGCCACAACCTTCAGTGGCTCCAAAACCGGAATATTTAATACATGAGTAATGCCGGATAAGCTCAGTAGTAACAGTAACGTAATCGCAGTGTGCAGAAAAAATCTGCTTAATTTAGGGTTCACATCATTTATCCTCTGAGATTAAAAGGCGTTGCTGAATCAAAAGATAAACAAACTAGCCGCAGTCAACAGGCTGCTAGTTACTACATCTACTAATAACTCTTGAAATATGTCAGAGCTAATAGATTAGAGATTGAACTAACAACTTCAGTATTTATTCGGGTGGAAAAATTTTGAAAATGTCGTTTTTTCAAAATGTGATGACTGTCACTTTTCCATTAATCTAGGCTAGGCATCCTTCTTTCGTTACTACGCAGAGAGTATATCAGGGATCAAACCGTTCGAGAACCATATATAATTAATTTTGTAATTTTGTCTGATTATTTATAAGCTTAGATTCTGACCTATTTACAACGAAAAATATCTTAAAGTACCATTATCAGTTTAAATTTACGTTAAGAGTGCAATCTGCGATCGCCTGCTTGAAGCGTTTTGCACAGAGGCTTTGCCTGTTTTCAGATATGTATTATCAAAGCTTTCGTTGCTTGATGGGTTGAGCCGGATTACCTGCATAAATGGTCATCGACTGTAGCGATTTTCCAGCAACGCCACCTAATGTTAGTACTGCTCCTCGACCAACAGTGACTCCTGGCCCAATTACAGACTTGGCAGCAATCCAGCTACTCTCTTGAATATTGATTGGGGCAACAATTAATTTAAAATCGGGATGATTCCAGTCATGATTCCCAGTGCAGAGATAGACCATTTGAGATAGGCAAACATGGCTTTCAATGGTGACACAAGCGAGGTTATCTATCCATACATTTTCCCCAATCCAAACAAAATCACCAATGTCTAACCGCCAGGGAAATTTTACCCGCACTCCAGGTTTAATACGGACACCTTGACCGACTTTAGCCCCAAAACTGCGGAGTACCCAAATCTTAAAAACTGAAAATGGTAGCCAATAACTTTCAACTAAGGGCGATCCAATAAAATACCAAAGAAGCTGTTTCCAGTATGGTGCCCCTGGAGTATAGTCGTTAACAGTATATTTATTTAGGCGCATACGGTGGTTAAATTTATCGAAATAGCATTCAGGAGCCAGAATTCAACATGAATTCTATACGACTGGCGGACTTTGACTTCGGTGTGACACTTCAACAAGGCTCAGTCGAACGCTGAATAGATGGTTTTAAGACCCCACCAAATCGTAGATTTAGTGGTCAACCTTTGTAGCTGTAGGTCTGAATCTCATATTGATGGTTACTGAGTGTATCGAAGTATTGTAAATATTTATAATATTTAAAATAAATTCTTAATAACTACTGACTAATTAAGTTTTAAATTTCTCAGCTTCTATAAGTCGAATGCTCAAGAGTATTTCTGCCAGAACACGCTGAAAAGCATAGTACCAACCATGCCAACCATCTAGAATACCGCCTTTGATAATCAAGCAATAAAATAAAATTATAAAAGGTGCAATAATTTTTTGTTTGCGGATGCGATCGCCTAAACTAAGTTCACTAGTAGGAGTCTCTAGTAATTTTTTTACTTCCAATACCATATAACGCTCCTGTGCCCATAACCAACGCTTTAGGGGTTTGCGATCATCGTGGTGAATATAGGCAGAGAGTGTTGCAGAGTTACCAAACATCTGCAAAAGTTGTGTGTGTCCATCATCGATATACTTAGCCTTGCTTTTACGAAAAAGTACTTGACGAGGTGGAAGTATACAATTACGCATTGGTTTACCAAACACACAATACTGGAATCTGGCAAAATAGCCATCAATCTTTCCATCAATCGGTAGAGCAGCAATTTCAGAAATTAACTCATTAGTTACTATATAGTCTGCATCTAGAGAAAGCACCCACGGCGACTGAACTTGCTCTAAACCATAATTCCATTGTCTAGCATGGGTATCAAATTTCTGTTGGAATACATGAACTTGTGGATAGGAGTTAAGAATTTCTAGAGTTTTATCACTACTATAGCTATCAATAACTATAATTTTTTCTGCCCAAGTGAGTTGCTGGAGTGTGCGTTCAATATTTGGGTCTTCATTATACGTGAGAATAAGAGGAGTAATCAGCTTTAGCATATCAAAAGTAAATCTTTCAGAATTCAGATAAATTACCGAGTAAAGTACTAGAACAAAGCATAGACTTCCAAAGAAAGGGAAATCTACCTGCAAACTTAAATTTAATGTTTGTAATTATATTCCAATCTCATCTCCATCAGAGGTTTTATGAGATAAAGATAATGATGTGATTGATTGGAAGATTGATATTCGTATTCGTATTGGTTAGTAATCTTTGAATTTATATGTTTAATCACCTATTATTTATAATTTATCTTAACTGGTAGTAGAAACAGTCTGACTTTCAATGATATCAGTATAAACTGAAATTAGTTTTGAGGCGATACGATCCCAAGTATAATTTTCTAATATAAATTTACGGGCGCGATCGCCCCGCTTTTGTGCTTCTTCGGGACAATCCAAAACCTGCTGTATAGCAGCCGCGATCGCAGTTACATCAAACTCTGCAACATAACCAAGATTTTCTTGGGTAACTAGATTAGCTAAAGCAACACCAGGAGTAACTATAACAGGAATACCCGCAGATAAAGCTTCTAATACTGCTACACCGAAGTTTTCCGAGTAAGAAGTCAGAGCAAATAAATCCGCTCCTTGCAGAAATAAATCTTTAATTTCTCCTTTAACAAATCCTGCAAGATGAGTACAGGTATGAATGTTGTTAATAGCAAGAAGAGATTGAATTTCAATTTCATAATTTGGATCGCCACTACCTGCTAAAACGAAAGTAAAGCGGTAATCAGATAGTTTACCTAAAGCTGGAATCAGGTAATCTAAACCTTTTTTAGGATGCAGGCGAGATAAAAATAAAACAATTGGTTCATCGGCTGGTAAGTTTAAGTATTGTCGCAAATGCTGGCGTGCATTAGGGATAATATTAGGGATATTAAGACCGTGGGGTAAAATAAAACTTGGGGAACTTAGATTTAATTGCGAAGCTTCTTGTTGTTCTTGCTCTGAGGTAAAATGTATGGATTTACTATAATTTAGATTGGCTTTTTCTATAAGTTGGAGATAAATTTGCTTTTTGCGAGAGCTTTGTTGTAAAGACCATTCACATAGCTGTCCTAAAGGGCGAACGATGTAAGGAACTCCTTGGAAACGAGCGATCGCCATTGCTACTGTAGAAGGATAGGAAAAAATAGCGTGGACGTGTAGTAAGTCATACTTAGAAACATTTTGCCACAACCATATAGTTAGCTCTCTAGAAAAGGCGAATTCTCTGATGGAGCCAACTTTAGGAGAAAAACGCTTAAAGAAATTTACTGGTACTTGGTTGTACTCAATACGCCTACCAAGGGGTACATCAAGCAAATCATTACCATTATCATTAGTAGTAACAATTTCTGCTTCAATATTTTCATCTCTTAATGCTTTAACTACCTCTATTACTGCTTGACTTGGGCCACCTCTTACTGATGCTATTGAAGGAATAATATGAAGAATTTTCATTTTTATCCAAAATTGTGAGGTTTTTAAATATAAATCTAACTTTTTTTGGCAGTCTTCACAAGTTGCCTTTAAAATTGAACAACTTTTTAGGCATAAGTTCGCTCTAGCCAATGTTGTAACATCATCAAACTCCAGTTCCGATACCAATGAGTAAGAGAAATATTATCGGGAACTTTTACATTATTAAAATGATTTTGTAAATCTCCAGAAATCCACTTATCAACGGGAACATAAAATCCTTTTTTGGGACGGTTAACAACCCATTCTGGCAATTCAGGAACTGATTGAATTAATAGTTTTTTACCAATTGCTAAACGCATATTACTAGGAATAGAAGCTACTGCCTCAAATAGATGACGATCAACTAGGGGAACCCGTAATTCTAATCCCCAGTTCATGCTCATTACATCACTATCCCTTAACAGTTGATTACGCATATAGCAGGTTATTTCTAACAAACTTACTTCATCTTCTATTGTCAAATCTGCTTTATGAGTATCGGCTGATGGAAAGATATAAGTAGTTAAAGGTTGATGAGGAATATACTGCTGCATAATTGCACATGCTTCTTGGTGAGAGAAAATTCCTCTGAAAGTAGAATAGGCAGATGCAGAACTTGGAGCCTGTTCCAAAAAATCACCCAGGCGTTTTAGTTTTGGTGATTTTCCCCAACGCGATAATCCTTTACCTATATTCTTTCCTAGAAAAGGAATTGTTTGCAATGTTTTACCCCATGCTACCATCTGGGGAATTTTTTCAAATGACTTATATCCACCAAAAATTTCGTCTCCACCTAGCCCAGATAGGACTACTTTCATGCCGTCTTCGTGGGCAATCTGTGATACAAAAAAAGTATTAAATCCATCAATACTGGGCTGATCAATAGCTTGTAGGAATTCAGGAAAGAACTGTTTGGCAATAGAGGCCGTAACTTTATATTCTGTGTGTTTTGCTCCAAATAAATTGGCAACTTTTTTTGCAACTTCGCCTTCATTCCATTGGGTTTCTTCAAAAGCTATAGAGTATGTAGATATCTGTTTATTCTGCACCTTTGTAGCTAGAGCTAGAATAGCTGTAGAGTCAATTCCACCACTAAGAAAAATGCCAACAGGCACGTCACTTACCAAGTGATGTTCGATTGTATCAACTAAAGCATTGCGAACTTTTTCTTGGGCTTCTATTGGTGAAATTGCTTGTGGAGTAAAGTTAATTTGCCAATACTGTTGTTTTGTGACACGATCGCCTTGCCAATACAACCAATGACCAGCTGCTAAACAATGAATATCTGCAATCAGGGTATATGGTTCTGGAACTGAACCATATACCAGATAGCCATATAATCCTTCTGGACTCAAGTTAAGGGCAGGTAAACGAGATGCAAGGATAGCTTTTAGCTCTGAAGCAAAGACTAAAGTAGAACCAGATGACCAATAGTATAATGGCTTGATTCCTAAAGGATCGCGAGCCATAAAGCAGGTTTTTTCCCAGTCATCCCAAATAGCAAAAGCAAACATACCTCTTAAATGTTCTAAACAATTAGAACCCATTCTTTGATAGAGCTTGAGGATAACTTCAGTATCTGTTTGGGACTGGAACTGCTCTCCTTGAGAAATGAGATTTTGCCGCAGTTGTGAAAAGTTATAAATTTCACCATTGAAAGTAATCCAGTACCGACCATCAGGTGTAGACATTGGCTGATGTCCAGCAGGGCTGAGATCCAAAATTGACAGACGAGTATGAGCAAGGGCTACTCGTCGATCCTCTGATATATAAGTACCTAAATCATCTGGGCCACGGTGCTTAATAGCATTTTGCATCTTTAGCACCAAGTTTGCCAGATCCTGATTTATTTCTGTTTTAGTTAAAATTCCGGCAATACCACACATTTAAGACCTCTTAAGAAATACAAAAAATATAAATATGAAAATTAATAGTAGATTAGCTTAATTTAGCGGTAAAGAATCTACAATCTTTCTTGACGCTAACTACTCTTTGTACGACAGAGGTACTTATGGATTCGCGTAAGTTTCTTAGAAAAGCAAGCTCTGGAAAGAAGTTTTTGAATCTTAAAAATTTTAGGAAACTTGATTTTTTTCCTTAAGTCATAACGAATGCTGTTCTTTGTAAGCTCACCTTAAATTAGCATCATTTACTTACTTTTATACAAAATTCATTCTATTCCACAGCAAAGACACAATATCAAGTCTGGGAAAACTGCTTTTCTAAGTAATAATTAAGGCGTTGTTGAAAGCGTTCAAAACCAAATTTATCAATTACCCGCTTTCTTAATTCTTCGGGTTGATATATTAGAGGGTTAGGATATTTACCTTGGAGGATTTGAATTATAGCTTCAGCGATCGCCTCTACATCATCAGGGTCAATCAGTGCGCCTAATTCTCCTTGACATAGAGCATCAACACTTCCATCTTTATTCCCTGCCAAAGTAGGTTTACCACAGGCCAGCGCTTCTAGGTAAACAATACCAAAGCCTTCACCTCTACTTGGCATAGCAAACAGATCGCAAAGATTATAATAATCTCCCAGTTCTCGGTCAGGAACATAGCCAGTTAAGGTTACACAATCTTGAAGTTGAGACTCGGCAATTAACTGTTCAACTGCTGGTCGGTCAGTTCCCTTACCGACTATAACATAGTGTACATTTGGGATAGCTTGACGAATTTGGGGTAAGACGCTAAGGATTTTATTATAGCCTTTGTATTGCTCTGATTGAGAAAGCCGAGCCACAGTAAGAATAATTGGTTGTTGTGCATTTAAGCCATATCGTTGGAGGAGATAATCTGGTTTGGGTGCAATCCTAAAGCGATTGGGAGTGAAAGTATTAGGTAGGACGACGACTTTATCTGGCTGGAGATTTTGTTCTTTGAGTAGGCGATCGCGAGTGTAATTACTAACGGCTAGAATTAAGTCAGCATTCTTGAGGGCTTTTTTAAGGGTGGGATTTTGGATGTCCCAGGCTTCGATTCCATGCGCTGCAACCCAGTAGGGAATGCCAATTAATCGTTTCAATAGGTACGCTATCACACTAAAGTTGAGATGAGTTGAAAAGATGAGTTTTGGTCGTTGCCAAAGACCAAGACCAATCATTTGCGCTGCAAGTATTGGAGTACGTAGGGATAAAGGCCAATTACCGGTTGCATGAAAACACAAATTAGTTGATTTGGATGGCACATCTGTATCGTGCTTAATTACGATATCGTAAGCAGAATCGGGGTAGAGACTTTCAAATGCTTTTAAACACAAAGAAGAGTAACATTCAATTCCACCTGTTGAGTTGAATAGTCCAGGAAACCAGAGATGATAGTGTTGGTTATGTTTACTAAAGTTTTTCTTATTCACTTTTTGTTATTAACTATCAGCAAATTCAGAGTAGGAAACTTTTTAGATAAGGTTTTTATTTATTTAGCTGTAACTTCCCCTTGCTTGGGGCGACATACATAATCAAGCGCCTGTTTCAAACCCTTGCTTGCATGAGTATAGCTGTATTGAGACACAATTTTTTGGCTTTCCTCTCCCCAACGACACAAACGCTGGCGATCAGAAAATGCTTCTTGCAGGCTACTGACTAAAGCTGACACATTACCAGCTGTAAATACAAGCCCATTGTGTTTGTCATGAATCAAATCTTGGGCACAACCCACGTGGCTACTGACAATTACTGGGCGAGATAAGCACATTGCTTCGTTAATTGCCAGTCCCCAAGTTTCTGAAGCGCCGTAACTGGGCAACACAACTAAATCAGCAATAGCATAGGTGCGGGGCATCAAGCTTTGATTTTGAAAAGGAGCAAAATAGATATTTGAATGGTGTGCGGCTGCGGTTTTTAAATCTGCCTCCAAAGAACCTGCACCGACAAATAGCAGCGATACTTGAGAGAGGTTTGCTGCCAAAAAAGCTTGTAGTAAATCCAAAGGACGTTTTTTGGATTCAAATTTACCTGCAAATAGAATCACTGCATGATCTGATGGGATACCTAATTCTTGCTTCCATATAGTTGCCTGGTGTTTGGCACTCTCTGCTTGAGTAAAAAAGCGATCGTTATCAACAGCATGGGGAGAAAAAAATAGATGATTACTGGGTACACCATGATATTGAAAGTAGCCATAATTAGCTTTACCTACATAAAGGCAAGCAGCAAAGCGGCGATAAATCTGGGTAATAAACTGCTGACGCGCCCATGCTTTAATTCCAGTAGGCTGTAGAAGTCGATGGGAATCACCTCTAAATAGCAACGGTATCTCAGATGAATTCCATTTCCAGAGAAATTTATAGATGCTAGCGTAGTTGTAAGTCATCAAGAGGACTGCATCAGGATTATAAGCTTTCACTTGTGAGATTAAAGATGGATTTTGTAATCCCCAAAAATGATCAACTCCTGGTTTATAACTAACATTTGGTACAAACTCGTATTTATATCCATCTAAGAGAGGAATATCCCACTGTAGGGCTTGCTGGAAGCCTGTATCAATCTGCTGTGTAACACCGAAGTTCCACAAGTAAAATACCTTAATCTGCAAATCACCAGCACTAGCCAGGTAACGAAACCAAGGTGCATAGTATTGTATTGGGTGAGATGTGATAATTGCCAGTTTTATCATATTCATAATTTAATTCATTTGTCCCCCCTGAAAAGCATCTCGTGAAACCCTCTGCTTTTTCATCAAAACTAACGAAATACCAGCTATTGTTGTGCTTGATTGAAATAAAGCAGCAACATATACTCCGGCAGAAAATTCAGATTGGAAAGAGTATGACATCATCAGTACAGCAAACAGAGACTGGAATGATAAAATTGGAGCATTCATACTCCAACGAGTTGCTTTTCCATAAGCTGCACCCAAAATAATAGCCAGTCCTCCACAGCCAATTAATCCAAAATTGGCATAGGATTCAGCTAATAAACCCCAGCCAATAGTAGTTTTCACACTTTGTTCGTATGTCTGTAGTTTATAGTGTACGTTTAAAATGCTTGTACCTTCATGAGACCTGATTTTATTAGAGTTTAATATGCGAGGGACTAAAAGTTCTGGTAAAATTGCGTATGTTGCTCCGTATAAATAAGGTATTCTATCGGGACTCTTGTCCTGAGCTAAAAGTAGCATTTGGATTACACTAGATCGTTCAACAAAAGAAGCTTTTTCTTCGGATTTACTAGGTAAATTCTCTTCACTCTTATTTCGATTTATATAAGTTAGTGAATAGCCTATCCATTCAGAATACCAAGCAGGATAATTCCAGGGTTGAACATAATAAGAGCTATTTTTAGCAAACCAATACTTAGACCTCATCTCGGATTTGCCATAGTGCAAAAAATTCAATAGAACCAGAAGGATTATAATTGATATTACAGGTATTTTTTTCCGAGAAATAACAAAGGAAATTATAGCGAGCAAAGCGATACTAGAAGCAGAGACAAGCAGTAATGTAACTGTACTTGTCACTAAATTGGCAATTAGAAATAATATAAACAATCTAGCCTGTAATTTTGATAATTCTTTTTTTCCTAATTGATAAGAAAGGACAAAAACACCTAGTGCGGTTAATCCTAAAATTGTACCGCGCACTACAGCAATTGTTCCTCCATTAATAGATTCAAGCCAGCCAGCATTACTATATACATTAAATAAAACACTGGTTATCAATATAAATAAAAAAAAGTTAATGCCTTTACGAATATTCAAACTCCGATAAAATTTAGGCATTGGAGGAATAGATTTGACAAATCGGAACCAGACTAAGGTTCCTAGTCCTAGAAACCCAGCGACCGTCAGACTAGCAAACAAATGGCTACTGGGAGAGTAAGTAATAACGGTTGGATGATTACTGACAAGTGGTAAGGCATGAGTCCAAAGGAAAGTGAGAGCAAAAAATGGGAAGATAGGCATTCCATGAGCGCGACCTGAACACCAAAGATAGCTAGGTACTAGAGAAGCAATAGTAATCAATACTGCTCCAGCTTTGCTAAGTATAGAGGTATTTTCATTGAAGAAGATTTCAAAAGTAAAAAGCCCTAAAGCGATTATCCAAAATACTCTTAATAGCTGATCTTGTTTCTTCTTTGGGGGGCGAGGAAAGTATTCCCAAGGCTGAGGATTAGACTCAAAGTATCCGTTCATAATGATTTGTTAATTTTGGCAGTAGTAAGACAATTGTCAAATATACTACATTGTCTTTGAGTCATTTCTCTAGCGGTATAAGCTTGAAAAGCAGACCAGTTAGTTTCTGGTTCATAACCTTTTGGGATAGATAATAACCAATTGAGTTGGTCAACTATCTTGGGGAGCAAATCTGCTGGTTTGTTTTGGGAAGTGAAAGTTACAGATTTACCAGCTTGGCAACTCTGTAATATATTGACTACAGAACTTTGCTGGTGAAAAATGGCCAGAACGGGTTTGCGGGCTAGAATGCAAGGATAGAGTTTAGAGGCGGTATAGTCTGGGTCATCAGAACCAATCATTAGAACAGCATCGCTATCGACAAGAACTTGTAGCGCTTCAAAGTAAGGAATACGATGGACATGTTCTCGAACTAAGTCCGCAACACCTAATTCTTGAGCAATCGGCTCTACGGTTTTGACAGCGCGATTTCCTGGTGCATAACTAGTACCTACAAAGTGTAATTCAACTGCTTGCCATTTTTCAGGGTGATGGCGACGCTCTGACTGGATGCCGAGAAATAGAGTCCGTAATGACAAAGCCATATCATCACCGCCTCGACCTACGTAAACCCAATGACGTTTACCATCATGGGGGTTAAATATTTTTTGTTGAATATTGAGGGAGGGTAGTTGCTCAAAATCAGGCTCAGGCGCACCAAAGGGTAAAACAGTAAATTGTTCTGAAAGCAAATGTGGATATCGCTGTTGTAGAGTTTTTGGATAGGCTGGTGATACGCTAATTACGTGACTGACTTTGCTCATAGCTCTGGGTTCGAGCAGTTTTGCTTGGAGTTGAGAAAACCCATATTTCCAGCGTCCCCCTGGTGGAGGTGTGCCTGTCTGTTTGTAGTAATCGCTTAACCAGGGATCTTGAAAGTCCAAGACGTAAGGTATGCGGAAGCGGCGATACCATCGGGTACCCAGAGCCATTGTGATAAATACAGTTGTTGAAAAGTATATTAAATCAAATTTTGTTTGCTGAAGTAAGCGATCGCCAGCTTTGAGTAAATAGGGAAAACTTCGTATACCCAGGCTACCTAGTCCAATACGCTGAGTTTGTTGCAGAGGTAATGCCTTTGTATAAGTTACAGGGATGCGATCGGGAATTGTTTTCGCTAGTAGAGAGTCTTGAATACCTGCAACATAGTCTGGTTGAACCGTGAGAACATGAGCTTCCCAACCAAATTGTTCCATGTAGGGTAGAGACATTCTTACCCGTTGATGATCAGGGGCATTAATGGGCGGGAAGTGGGGACTGATGATTAAAACTTTATGCTTTAAAGTAGGATACATTGCATATTACAATTTAATTAGGCAGGAAAAGTCCGTTAGTATGACTTGGCCATTGACTTGGAGAATATATTTTTCCTTTTGAGTCAAACAGGTAACAGCTATAGCCAAACTGAGTAAGATAATCTCGAATTCGCTGCCCATTTTCATCTATCATCTCTGCGTAAATAGCTTTTATCCGTTGCTCCTTTAAAAATGCTTCTGCACCCTGTAAGGCTGGAATTTCATAACCTTCTACATCCAACTTCCACAAATCTACTGCTTTAATAAAACGTGCAGCTAATTCGTCTTCTAGACGTACTATCTGAATTTTTTCACCTTCAGTTTCAGATATTTGGCTCCAAGCACCATGTCCCAAGCTATCTCCAATATGGTTGAGACGTAATTGAGCCACAGATGCACCAAGTCCCGCCTTAATTATTTCTACGGGCAGTGTGGTGTTAATTGCTAAACATTCTTTTAGCCAGTTGCCTGCTTCAGTACCGGGTTCAAATGCTAGTATTTTACCTTGCGGTAGCCACTGAGCTAAGTACATTAACATTTGGCCGATATTTGCACCTGAGTCTACAACAATAGCATCGCTAGGGAGAAATTTTTTCGCCCAGTTTAGAAATGCTGCTCCTTCATATTTGCCATAAACAATCCAGCGATGGGTGGAATTTGTCAAATCAAGCTTCCAGGGAATTCCTGCTCCAGTTTCCACCCAACAGATGCCTTTTAATGCGATCGCTTCACCAAACAATCGTTCGCAAATTCCCAATTTATGTTTAAAATCCAGCGCTTGTATCCAAGTTAGAGGTAAAGGTAAAGAAATTGTTTGTATGCTCATCTTCTTTTAACTAAAACAAAAGGTTATGATAAAGTTTTTCGTACTGATCTAAAATAACAGAAGCTGAAAAATGTTTTTCAGCCCGTTGACGACATTGATAACGATCAATATTTAGTAATTGGTTAACAGCAACAACTGCTTCGTCAATACTGTTAATTAAGTAACCGTCAATACCTTGACGCACAATCTCTGGCAATGCACCTCTGGGACAGGAAATTACCGGAGTACCACAAGCCAAGGCTTCCGCAAAGACAATACCAAAAGGTTCTTCCCATTCAATTGGTACAATCATGGCAGCAGCTTGTCCCAATAGATCATTTTTCTGAGCATCGTTGACAGGCCCAACATACTCAATTCCATCTTTTCCCAAGTGAGGGAGAATTTGTTGTTGCCAGTATTGACCTGCTTCCCCAGTTGTGGCGTGATTACCAGCAATGATTAATCTGCGTCCGGTTTTTTTTGCAATAGCGATCGCATTATGCGCTCCTTTAATCTGCTCTACTCTGCCGAGAAATACCAATGGTGCATCGGGAGCTACCTGTGGTTGGAAAGTGTATTTTTCTAGTTCCACACAGTTGTGGATGGTATGCCAAACTCCCCCGGCAGTTCGTCCGATGCTACAAATATAATCACTACAACCTGTAAAGGTCAGAGAACCCTTAGCAAGCTTTGTACCCCACCGAGTGGTGCGATGGTTAGGATCTCGCTGATAAGACATCACCTTGGGAAGGCTAGATGGTAACAGAGGTAATAAATAGAGGATGCGAGAGAAACTATGGATAATGTCGGGCTGAAACTTCTTTACCGCTGACCCTAGGGTGATTGTATTCTGCAAAGCATCAAATTTGTTCTGCGATCGCTTCCCCGGCCAAGGAAAGAATTGAGTTACTTTTGAGGTTGAGTCAGGGTGAGCAACTAGTCCTACGGTATTACCACGAGTTTGTAATCCTGTAACCAATAAATCAACAATACGTTCAATACCACCATAAAGTTTTGGTGGTACTGGTAGTTCAGGATCGGCGCTAATCAAGATTCTCATGATACTGGTTTAGTTATTATTATTTGATGTCGCCAGTCATTTAAAGGAATTTTAATTAATCGATAAAACATAAGAATAACACTAATTGCTGCTGCCCAAATAAGTATCTTTAACAAGCATTATCATGGGACTATTAAGTGAGCCAAAATATCTTTTATTTCTTCTCCTATATAAATAATTCATAAACTCTTTAATCGAAAATTATTTCTAAACTGTTGAATTTCAAACTACTTTAACAATTAGCTTATTGAATCTATCAACCTGTCGCTCCCAACAAAACTGTTTTTGAAAAGCTTGTAATGAAACTGCTTTAGCAGTATTCAATTTGTCAGGGTTACATAATAATTCATTAATGGCTTGAGCTAGTGCTATTGGATTATTACTAGGTATCAAGTGACCAATTCCAGGATATTTAGATAAAATCTCTCTTTGACCAGCAGTATCAGTGGCAATAACTGCTAACCCTGCTTGTAAATACTGAAAAAGTTTATTTGTCACTGTGAGATTACGACTAGGAATATGGTTATACTCCAAAGCCAAGCCAATATCATGTTCAGCAATGCGAGATAGTAACTCAGTGTTGGGAACAGTAGGATGAATGAAAAGGCGATCGCGCCATTTATCAGGTATTAATGGTTCTAACCATTGACGGGAACTTTCCGGGTAATTACCTCGCAGATGAATTTCTAAGGGAATATTGATATTGGGTAAAGATTGGAATAGGATTTCTAGTCCACGTCCTGGCCCAATGGTTTGGGAAAACCAATGTAGAGATGGTAAGTTAAGATTTTGGCGATCGCGTTTTTGGTGGTCAATTTGCGATCGCTCAGACCAGGGAAAAGCATTATAAATGACTGTAGGTTCGCGTACTTGATAAGCTTTTGCTAATGCTGCGGCTAAAGCATGGGAAGTTGTCAGACAGTAACGACACTCTTTAGCTAGTCTGCTTTCCAGCAATTTTAACTGAGCAATTGGTCGAGTAGCACGAGCTTCTGGTAATAAATCTTCCGAAAACCAATCTTCGAAATCCACCCCGACTCTAAAACCTTTATTTAATAGTTGGTTTCCTACCCACAGACCCCCTTCTGAGTGAATAATTGTTAAATCTGCATTAGCTTTCCGGGCAGCTTTGAGCATAGCTTTGGTTCCATAACCAAGTAAATCAGGGGAAAACATACCGAAACGCAAGTATTTTTCCTTAGCTATACGTCCCTGAAACCGAATCGCCCAGTTGTGGAATTTTCGAGTTGGTTGAAAGTCGATAATGGGTGCAAATCGCCATTTTTTATTGGTGATGAGGAGCTGATCGCGCTCTACTAACGCTGGGTTAAACCAAAAGCCATGTACAGTAACATCATGGCCTGCATTAGCTAGTGTTTCTGCTTCTTTTTGAGGGCGAGGAGCTGTACAAATATGTCCACCGATTAAAATAATGATTTTTGCCATTAATTGATTTTAATTAGCTGATTAAAGCGGCGTTGTATAATTACAGGTTATTTAGATAATACCAAGCATCCGCCATTCTTTTTGACTTTTTTGGTGGCTTGTTAGCAAACCTTTCTGTCTATGAATTAAGCATTATTTTGTCTTGTAGCTTCGATATCCTCCAACCCAGAGCAGCTTTAGCATATCCATATTGATAAACTCGTCTTTGCACTTTTTTTGCCAATTTCCAGCCCAAAAAAGCAGAGACTAGTTTAAACATTGGGCCGCCTGAAGGTGTGAGGTCAGAACCACCCAACTGTTGCACCTTGGCTTCTGCTTTCTTTTGCAGGTCTGGCACATCAGGGTAAACTTCGTAAATAAAGCGTTGAAAAACAGTAGCACAAGCATGGCGTGTACGTGGGCTGTCTTCTTTTAATAAGAGATTATTGGTACTAAGTTCTAGAGTTAGAAAAGCAGATTCCCAGGCTTTACGAGATTTGGAACCACTAAGACTATTAGAGTTGCCCGATCTGTAATATGACTTAGCTTCTGAGCTAAACTTGGCTCCTTGACTAGCCAGGAGAATCCGACAAAAATATTCACCATCGTCATTTAATGATAGGTTTTCAATCCAAGTACCAGCCTTGTTAGCAATCTTGCGAGGAACTAACCAAGCAGCAGGGTGCATCATCCAGTATCCTTCCCAAGCGCAAATCAACCACTCAACGGGCGACATATCTACCCAAAGAGGCTGAGGAATAAACAAAGCTTCTGAGGGAGTTTTGTAAAATCTTGCCCATGCTCCTGACACAATATAATCAGAATTGCGATCGCAATCTAGAAGTTGCATTTGACGCTCTATCTTATCAGGTGCTAATAAATCGTCAGCATCTAGATATTGAATGAAGTCTCCTTGTGCTTCTTGAAGCGCTCGATTTCTTGCCGCACTTGCTCCCTTATTAGTCTGGCTGATAACTTTAACGCCGTTTGACTCAAATTTCTTAGCAACTGCCAAACTTCCATCACTTGAGCCATCATCTACTACGATTATTTCTGTATTTTTCCAAGTTTGCTGTAAAGCAGATTCTAATGTTTCTGCTAACCATGGTTCTGCATTGTAGCATGGTATAAGTATAGAGACTAAGGAATTCATCAATTTAATTAGTAATTAATATTATCAGATTAGAATACAAAAATTGATTAGTGATTTACTAGCGAAGCTGTGGCTTAAAGAATCTGATTAACCACTCTCTTAAGCGAATAGCAAAATAAGGATTACAATTACATAAAAATCGAAACGAAGCACTGAAATTATTTGGAACTTTACTACAAAGAGACATAGCTAAATCCACACATTTGTCAGCTGTTTTCCAGTCTAGATAAGCAGCAGCAACTGCGGCAATCCCCCAAAGCTTTTGAGCAATTTCATGAGAATATTGCCCTTGGACAGATTCAGCTACCTTCTGCATAACATGAAATTGTGCTTTGGCACATTTAATTTGGTTAGCAGAGGACATCGAATTATCTCGAGAGTAATTAATGATCGTAATATTAGAATCAGCCGCAAACTTTAAGCCTGCGATCGCCATTCGACAATGGAATGCTACATCCTCATTGTAAAGTACTAATGGATCAGTATCATAACCACCCGCTTGCAGGTATGCCGAACGACGATACAACCCACAAAAGGGATTAATTTGTTGTCGAATTGTGTATGCGATCGCATCTCGTCTCAATTCAGCATCATCAAACTTGCAAATGCCGAGCAACTCTCCAGTATCATCCCGTCGCCATTCATAATTGAATAGCACAACATCTGGGGGATTCTCTAACGCCATCCATTGATGAGCTTTTTCTACAAAATTTGGATATAGGGCATCATCAGCATCATGGAAATGAATCCACTCACAAGTTGTGTGTTCAGCTAGCACATTTTTACCGTGAGAACAGCCGCGATTTATTTCTCCTCTAATCACTTTAGCTCCAAACTCAGCAGCGACTTTCCCCGTTTCATCGGTGCTGCAATCATCATAAACCCAGATTTCATCGAACGGAATTGTCTGTGCTAAGGCAGACTCAAGTAATCGCGGTAGGTAAGCTGTAGCATTGTAAGCAGGAATACATAAAGCTAAGGAAGGATGAGTCATAGCTATCAACTTAGAAATTTTTGCAGACTGCGTTTCCACAGATAATTACTTAACTCACGCAAAGATAGAAGATCAAGAAATGCTAATGGTTTTTCTAAAGGCTGTGTAGGAGAAACAGCATCAATTAACCAAGAATTAGGACGATTTGGAAATCTACCATTATTGATCAGCTTTTCATAAATTTCAATTCTTTGTTGGGCAATTTTAGCTGGTGCAAGTTTTGTCTTGACAGTTTCTTGAGCAGCCTTGCCAATTTCTTCTCGTTTTGCGACACTCCAACTCAGCAGAGTATCCAAGCCTTTTGCTAAACTTTGGGGATCACCTACTTTAAAAGTTAAACCATTGACTCCATCAGTAATCAAATCAGCTGCTCCAGCTCCCTGAGAACACAATACAAGCTGTCCTTGAGCCATTCCTTCTACACAGGTGTAGTTAAATACGTCCCAAATAGACGGTACAAGAATGAAGTTTGCCATTGCTTGAAGTTGGCAAGTTTCTTCTATAGAGAAAGTTCCTAATGGCTGAATTTTTTTTCCCCACATATCAGGATAGGTCTGTGTAAGATAGGCAGACATCAAAGTTTTTGAATCCCGATAAACTGTATCACGACCAATCCAGTCGATAGTAGGTGATTTTTCCCCCAGTAATCTTAGGGCCTCACAGAGAATTGTTGGCCCTTTCCAGTGCTGAATCCGTCCTACCACTAAACCATTGGCAGATTTATTTAATGGTTTAGTAATAGCCTTAGAAGACAGAGCTGGTGGAATATAGGTAACATCTCTGCCAGTCATCTGTTGCCAAATCTTAGCATTAGACTGACTGTTAGCTTGTAACTCATCTGCTAGCGATAGTAGATTTAATTCTAATAAACGAATCAAACTACCTTGGAGTTGATTATCAAGTTGAGGATCAGAAAAATCTATTTGACCAATGCTGGCATGAAGTTGAACAACGGTGGGTGGACTGTTTTCTGAGACAATCCAAGGGGCAAACAACATACCCCAATCTGTTGTTTCAACTAAGTCGTATTCTTGACCTCCGTTTACTTGTTCCCATATTGTCCAAGCAGCTGCAAGATGACGTTGAAATTCTGGAATTGCATGGTAACGATTAAATTTTGCAAGATTAGCATTTACTGCTTGGGGTTTGAGAAATTCTATAGTTAATCCGTTTACCTGATAGTCGGTTAGTGCTGGTGAAAAGGCACTACCCACTACTACACGAACTTGATGTCCTTGACGAGAAAGTTCTGGTAGCAGGTTACTATAAAAAGTAGCTATTCCACCACCAGAGCAAGGTGGATATTCGGGGATAATGAATAGTAATTTCATGCAATCACCGAATCCCAAAAACTATCAATTTTAGACTTGAACACTTAGTATTTTGCTTTTCTTCAAGTGTATAGCAATAATTTATATACATCTTCTACAATTTTGATATAGGTAGATAAAATATATTATTGAAATCAATATAAATAAAATTTGTTTTTAATTATTATGTTTATTTGTAACACATTATGCAATGTTTTTTATTAATATTAAAATGCCTGATCAGGTAACTCAAACATAAACTGTGAATGAATACGTTCTGGATTGAATTCATGAAGAGCAAATTTTTGTGTTTGGTCAGACATTTGCATCCAAGTTTCTTGGTTTGTCAGCTTGACTAAAGTATTCAAAATTTCTGCATTATCTAGTTGGGTAATGTGTGCAAGCCACTGATTTCTCTCAGCCCACTCAGATATTGCTGTAGAGCGAGGTGACAAAATAAGGATTGGTAAACCTAATTTTGAAAACTCAACTAACTTGCTCGGAAAACTAGTGGCTGCCCAAGGTTGTTCAACTAGAGAAAAGGAGTAGGATACCAATATACAACTAGCATTATCTAATAGAAAATTTATAACATCTTTATTTTGCTCAAAAGGCTCATGATATTTTACATTGGGGCATATATCAAGCAACTTAGCTAAAGTAGGATTATCACCAGAAGCAATGATTAAAAGTATCCCATTTATTTTTTGTAGAGTTTGAGCAAGGATTAGAAAGTTAGTAAATTGAAATGGATGTAAGCTTCCAGCATGAGCAACAACAGGATGGGACTGGAAATTACTTTTCCATTCCACAAAACTGCAATTGATTTTTTCAGGAATGGGGTAAAGGACAGAAATTTTTTCGCTATTGTTAAGGTTGTAAACTTTTGCAAGCTCTGACGAAACCGGCCAGATTCTAGCTGCTTTGTTAAGTATAGTTAGAGAGCGTTGCCTAATGCGGCAACGTTCATCTTCTGATTTCGTCCATACTTCTTCTTGGTCGTGAATTATGACTGATAGAGGAACATTCCAACTTTGTGATAGATGCAAAGCTAATAGAGGATAGATATCCCAAAGACACGTCAAAATTACTGAGGGTCGCTCTTTTACTAGATATTGCTCACACTCCCATCGCCAAAGAGGTAGACGCATTTTTAATAGCCCTGAATTTTCCCGTCTAACAGGAGGCCACCACCATTTGCGACCAGTTAAAGGAATAATTTGCCACGAACTGGAAAATTTATTTGTATTGCTTAGAGATGATTCTGGTACTACAATTGATATTTTCCAGCCTTGAAGCTCAAGTTGACTGAGATGTCTTTTTAAAATAATAGGACTACCAGTTCCTGGCATTGGTGGTAGGAAAGAAACTAAAAGAATATGCTTTTGCATTATTGTTGCCTATTCATAGCATTTACCAAGAAGTGACTGAGGATAATGTCTAAAATGGGTGTTGCTGCAAATGGACAATTTTCACTGATGCGATCACCTGTAGAAATCGCTCTCAAAATCATTGCTAAACTTGTTGTTATAGCTCAATGTATCGTTTAGCTTTAAGTTCAAGAAAATACTGTTGAAGAAAGATCAATAAGTTAGTTCTCTCAGTGCCATCTGTAATCCTCTCTGAGAAGCATTGTAAAGACGACGCTGATTAGGAGCTAAACGCCAGCGAACATAATATTGAAAAACTTTTCTTCGCCAAGACATTTTTGTGGGTACTTCGCCTCTAAAAGAATGTAAAATGGTGTGCGAATAACTCAGTCCTTCAGCTAATCTCTCAAGATAATCCAGTTGCAGGCGAAAGGCTGGAATCAAATGGGTCATTTTGAGCGCTGTAAATTGACCTGTACCTAAACCCACATCACAAGCTGTATAAGCTAAATCTGAATCTCCGCCGGAAGTTAACTGTTTACCCTTACGATCTAAATTGATTCGCTCGGTTTGAGTACACACTGATTCAGCATACTTTTCAGCCACAAATTTACGAATACAAAGCCCAGCGCCACAAGGCGTTGTTTCATAAAGCAAGTTTGACCACTTATCTTGATTAAATTCTCGAATTGCTAGCATTTCCCAATATTGCTTTGTCCATTCAGGTGGTTCAATCTCAAATTCTGGTCGAATTTGTCCACCCCAAGCACCAATGAATTGATAATCTTTACTAATTTGTAAAGCTATTTCAAGGTAGTCAGAATCTAGGATATTATCATCATCAACGAAGACTAAAGTTTGCCCTAGTGCTTCTTTAATTCCTCGTAATCGCGCTGGAGTTAAACCTAATTGATCTTCTCGAACATAACAAGCATTTGGATGCCAAGTTAAATCAAATTCTGAGGATAGGATTTGATCGCTAGCATTATCAATTAGTAATAACTCCCATAAATTTATCGACAGAGTTTGTTCTTGAAGCGCTGCTAGCACTCTGTCCAAGTAATCCTTACGAGGATTATGTGTACAGATAATCACACTGACTAACAATTCCATATATAATAATTATATTTTTGATGTTTGTAGAATTAATTTTAGTAAAGTTTTGCCTAATGCTTTATCAAGGTTATTAGTTTCATAACCGCTTCTTTTCTCTCCTCCCTAACGTCTATCTTCTACAACAGAATTACCAAAAGCTGCTATAAACCTATATTTTAACCATTTAAAAAATTTGTATATAAATGGAGTATATATTTGAAGTATGAACGATACTTTAATTGATAGTATACTTAATATCCTATTATTTAACAAGTCATTTAATAACAATTTATTAATATACTTACGAGCGTTTTTTATATCTCCATCTTGCTTGTAAAATATTACCAGCTCAACATAATATTTTGATAAGTTAACTCTAACCTTTCTTTGATTTTTAGAATCCAAATGTAGATATTTAATAAAATATTGAAATAATTTGGTTAACTCTTTAGTAGCTTCTAAGCTACTTTTTCGAGACCAGTTACCTTCAGGGTGTTTTCTATACACACTCAAAAACTCGTCTATATATCCAATATTCCCATGTTGGGCAAGAAAAACTTGCAGTGTCCAATCTACTAAATCTACATCGTAAATCCATTTTGGAAATTCGTGTATTAATCCCTGGCGAAACATTATTGAAGCAGTTGGTATCATGTTCGACGATAGTATATCTTCAAGAGTAAAAACATTTTTATTTTTTTCAGTAGAAAAAGGAGACATTGTACTGCCATCTAGATCAAGAATTAACGCATTATGAAAACAGATTGTATAGTCAGTATGTGTATCTAAAAAATCTACTTGTTTTTGTAGTTTGTCCGGAGAAGTCCAGTAATCATCTCCTTCAAGAAGCGCTATATATGTACCTCGGCACGCTTTAAAAGTTTGAATGAAATTATCATGCATTCCCAAATTTTTTTCAGGTAGTAACAAGCGGATTTTCTCTGGATGTTCTTGTTGATATCCAATCAGGATATCTCGCGTATTATCTGTAGAGCAGTCTTCGCCAATCACAATCTCATAGTCAAAATCAACTTGCTGCATTAGAACACTATCTAGCGCCTGAGTAATAAATCTTTCATGATTGTAGGCGAGTATTAATATACTTAGTTTCATAGGAATGTTGTCTAAATAATGTTGACTCAAACAAATTGCCCTCAGACTTAAAGTCTGGGGCCATACAAACTAAGTCAGCTGTCACGGACTGAATTATCCTAAATTGCCGAGACGGGCTTCGTTTGTTTAATCGCAATTTCTCATTGTCTGATTTTTCCTAAGTGGAATATATGTGTCATCGACGTGTCCGTATCAACTCCTCAGATGCATTAACTAGTCTCTCCTTGACTTCACGACTATGCTGAACTACCAACCGAATAATCTGACAGATTTTATTGATTTCCTCTGTACCAACCGCCGTACCTGTAGGCAGAACCAGTACTCGTTTGCCCAAACTTTCAGTTTCCGGTAGCAGTAGTCCTGCATGAGGAAAGTAGGAGCGATAGGGTTCCATACGATGACATCCAGGATAAAAGTAGCGTCGAGCTAATATATTTTCAGCCCAGAATATTTTTACCAATTCATCTCGGCTGATGTGAGTAATTTCCTGGTCAATTTCCAGAACAATATACTGATAATTGGATTTTTCAGCCTCATCGTAGGTTAATAATTTAACACCTGGAATATTCCTTATTTCTTGTTGATATTGTTTGTAATTTTGATAGTTGACAGACACGAATTCGTCTAAACTTTCCAAACCTGTTAGCCCCATTGCAGCACAAATTTCGCTCATTTTGCCATTGGTGCCGATATAACTGACATTCTCAAATCCAGAAAAACCAAAGTTTTTCATCAGACGAATTTTGCCAGCGAGTTCATCATTATTGGTGGCGACAGCTCCACCCTCAAAGGTATTGAAAAATTTAGTTGCATGAAAGCTGAACACCTCTGCATCGCCAAAGTTACCTATCATTTGTCCGTTGTAGGAACAGCCAAAAGAATGGGCTGCATCAAACATCAGCTTGAGGTTATGCTTGCGAGCTATTTCTGTTAAGGCTTCTACATTACAAGGTTGTCCCCACAGATGAACGCCAATGATTCCGGTCGTGCGGGGTGTAATCATTGCCTCAACCCGCCACGGATTGATAGTGTAAGTATGAGGATCAATATCACAGAAGACTGGAGTTATCTCTTGCCACTGTAATGCGTGAGCAGTAGCAATGAAGGTGAACGAAGGAATGATAACCTCTCCCGTGAGTCCTGCTGCTCTAATAGCAATTTCTAAAGCAACAGTTCCATTACACATAGGAATGCAATGCTTGACCCCAATCATGTCAGCAATGCGCTGTTCAAACTCCTGAACGTAGCTACCGTTATTAGTCAACCATCTTCTATCTAGCAGGTCGTTAATTCGTTGGAACAGGCGATCGCGGTTCCCAATATTAGGGCGACCCACATGTAGCTTTTCATTAAAGGCAGGAGCCGCACCGAATATTGCTAAGTGTTCCAATCGAGTTTTGTTACTCATTTGCTGTAAATAACCTTTTAGTTTATGTCTGTTTACTAGGTGATATAGAGAACCAATAGAGTTCTCGAACAATTGCTATTAATGATTTTTATGAACCAAAGCTAAAAGCTAAAATTTCCAGTGTGCTGGTACATCACTAACAGCTTGTTTTATTTTTTCAACGACTTCGGGGTCGAGTGGGCCAAATTCTACAGCTTGCAAGTTAGCTTTCACTTGTTGAGGATTTCTCATTCCCGGTATAACGACTCCAACCCCTGAATGATATAAAACATAGCGCAACGCTGAAACTGTAATTCCTCCTGGCAATTCATCTAGAAAAGCTAATTTTCTGGCACTTTCCAGTAACCAATTTTTATCTATTTCAGGCAAATAATACCGCCAATCATTCTCAGCAAATTCTGGAGTTTGGTACAAATATTTTTGCTTAAGAAAACCGGAAGCTAAAGGCACTCTAGCTATAAATTGATATTTATTATCTAAATTTTTAAATAGATATTCTTCGGCACGGCGATCCAATACATTAAATATGGACTCAATCTTACTTCCAAAGTTATCTTCTGCTACTTTTAATGCGCCTTTAATACTTTTTGAACTCACACCATATTCCTTAATATATCCTTTGTGCTTGAGGCGTTCTAGAATAAACTTATCGTAACTTTTCCAATCAAAATTATCTGGCGGACTATGAAATAGTAAAACATCAATGCAATCAAGTTTTAAACGTTCAAGGCTGTTAGTTACAGCTTTTTCCAGCCATTCCGAAGAAAAATCCTGAAAAGAATTACCTTGATTATCTTTTCGATTGCCAAACTTCGTACAAACAATAAAATTCCCACTCGGATAGCTTTGAAAAGCTTTACCTAAAATTTCTTCCGATCTACCCTCTCCATAAGAATCAGCCGTATCAAAGAATCGGATACCGCCATCAAGAGCAAGATGAACTGCCTGAATAGCTTCTTTATCGTCAATATAGCCCCATCCTTTATGCTGACCAGCAATAAGGGTTTCGCCGCCAAATTGCCAAGTACCAAAACCTAATTTAGCAGTTGCTGTTTTCATGCTGGGCAAAAAAGTTCTAAATTCTTGTGTTTTCTTGAATGCAAAATTACGGAACCTTTAAGGAGAATTCGGTCTCCTTTGTTAGGAGTAAAAAATGCATTTCTACCGTGCAAAACTCTTTCGTCATGGAAGAATACAGCATCTCCTTTTGTTAATATGATATTCGTGTAAATTCCGCTATGATGAACGCGATCTTCAAGGAAGTGCTGAAATCTTTCAACTAAATCTTTAGCTTCTGGAGTGTTATCTTTATCTAACGGGTAATAATTATAATTTAAACGAAGCCCTAATTCGTCTTCTGTAATAATGGGCTTAGTTTTGCTGACACCTTCTTTGGAAAAAGATACAGGAATCGTTTTGAGGTCTTCTAATAACTGATGCTCATTGTCTAACTCTAAAACTTTGATGAGCAATTCGCTATCCAAGAAAAAAGTAGCGCCTCCCACTTGCGCCTGAGATAAGCAATAAAAATAATTCACAGCATCATGATGATTAAGATAAGAATTATCCGTATGAAGAGGCTGCCTAGTTTTACTTGAGCGGTACTTATTTGGACGTGCGGGATCGTAGCTAATATCTATCCAACGTTGACCCGTTCGTTTACCTGTGTCTTTATCTTCATCCATACTAATCACTAGTCCTAAAAAATCACTTAGTTCCGTGAAATAGTCGTGAATATTTATTTGAAAATCAAACCCGACAAAATGAACTATTTTATATTTATCGAGTGCTTCTTGGATAGCTTTTTTAGTTTCTTCAGGAGAAGTGTATTGTATTTTTTTATAAAATTCCATAATCAGCCTCAGCAAATAAATCAATCTTCCTTATAAGTCAATTTTTCTGATTACTCTAGCCGGAACACCATAGACTAAGACACCATCAGGAATATCATTGACGACAACCGCGCCAGCCCCGATTAAGGCACCTGCACCTATCCGCACGCGATCTATGACCGTCGCCCCAATTCCTACACAAGCTGCACGCCCCACAGTTACTCGTCCAGCTAAGTGAACACCTGGGCAAATATGCGCTCCATCTTCTATCACGCACTCGTGATCAACACTCGCAGAAGTATTGATAATGACATTCTGACCAATCTTTGATCCGGGATTAACAACCGCTCCAGCTGCAATTACGGTTCCCGATCCTATAGATACGTCAGCAGCAATTACTGCATTTGGGTGGATAGCAGTTGCTAAGGAAAAACCTTTTCTATAAATTAATTCAGACAACTTTAATCGCGCCTGACAATCTCCGAATCCAAAAATTATATACTTAATCCCTTTATCTTTACAATAATCTAACTGTTCTTGTCCTCCCAGAATTTTAGCTCCGCAGAAGTTTTCACCATAACGTTGTGGATTCATATTATCAAGGAAACCAACAATTTCATAGATTCCTTGTAAGCGGATTATGTCTGCGACCACTAAAGCGTGCCCTGAAGCACCCCAGAACAGTAACTTTGATATCATAAAAATTTACTAAAAATCTTCGTTGAATTATCTATAGTCTTAATTCATCTTCAACATTTTTTAGTCAAAAATTTAGCAGGACTTAGATGCGAATATTTCAACGGGAGCAAACCTCCATTTCAAGTTAGGGCGAACTATTCCTTGCCATTTGCCATACCATTTGAATTCTCTCTCAATATCATGCACAGTAAAACTCAGTAAATTTTCACATGTATAAAGTATAGTTGAAGTATCTTGAACGACCATCATCGTAATTTGATAACTTCCATCATTAAAAAAATCTTCAGGAATGTAACAAACTCCTCTGATTAGACCTGAAGTACAAGGAATCGATCTTGAGATTGAATTAAAAACACAAACTCCCTCTAGTGTGTAGACGTGTAAGCTCAAATTTAAATTAGCACCATTGAGGTAATTCCAATACTCAAATTCAATCCTGAGAGGGGTTTTAACCGTAATCTCATCTATTGAGTCATCAATATCTGGAATTACCCTGATTTGATGTATGCGAATTTTATCGTTTCCGGGAGCAGTTTCAATATCATCCCAGATTCTTTCAAGAAATTTAGAGTCATTTTCGGACTCCAAATAACTAGATACAACCTGATGAGTTTCTCCATAAGTTACTAAACATCCTGATTTGAGCAAGATGGCTTGATCGCATAGATTTTTTAATGCTGTCATGTTGTGACTAACAAACAAGACGGTACGCCCTTCTTTTTCAGAAACATCATTCATTTTTCCCAAGCACTTCTTTTGAAATTGGGCATCTCCTACCGCCAGAACTTCATCCACAATCAAAATCTCTGGCTCTAAATGCGCCGCTACGGCAAATGCCAAACGCACATACATCCCTGATGAATAGCGTTTAACAGGTGTATCTAAAAACTTCTCAACTTCAGCAAAAGCAACAATTTCATCAAACTTTCTTTTAATCTCTGTTTTGCTCATCCCCAGAATGGCACCGTTGAGATAAATGTTTTCTCTACCTGTCAATTCTGGGTGAAAACCTGTGCCCACTTCTAAAAGACTTGCGACTCTACCCTTGAGAGAAATACAGCCGCTGCTTGGTTCAGTAATGCGGCTCAAAATTTTGAGTAAAGTTGATTTTCCTGCACCGTTGCGACCAATAATTCCAATGCTATCGCCTTGTTTAATTTCAAATGACACATCTTTTAATGCCCAAAACTCTTCACGGGCTGGATTAGATATTTCTTTGCCAGAAGACTTCACCAATTTTTTACCCAGTGAACTGACTCTATCACTGATGGATTCTCGCAAAGATTTATATCTGCTGCTTCCTTCTTGTTGATGACTCAACACGTATTTTTTACTGAGGTTTTCAACCCGAATTACTGTATCAGACATTATTAAATTACTCTCAGTAGATCGAAAACTTTTCTCTTAAAAGACCCAAGTTACTATGGTGTACCACGGACAGGCCAACCGTAGAGGAGGCTCGGCTTACTGGTGTTGACAACGCCGCCGAAGTTTAGGAAGATTGCCCAGGCGGAATTCCCAGCCTCCTGGTAAGGGCCCGTAGTACTAGACCAGTAGTTGAACTGGATACCAGTAGCCCACTGTGTCCCCTGGGCAAAGCAGCCTGAACCCTCTTGGTCTACCAATGTCGGATTAGTACAGTTTAGATTTGAAGGAGGTAATATCGCCGTAACCTCGTCTTTGGTCGGCAAACGCCAATCGCCAGGAGAAGAGTTATCCGACAGATTGCAGTCGCCGCTTTTAATCTCAGCTGCTTTGTAATTGGCTGTTGCCCAATCTGTTGCTTCAAGACAATCTGCCTTCTTGAGCCATATAAGTCCAGTCACAGTATCAGTCACCGTGCCATTACCACAGTCTACATAGCGATCGCTGTTATTGAAGCAGGGGCCGGAGGCTTTGACCACAGTTCCCACGGGATGTTGGGTATTGATGTAGTTTCTATGTTTCCTGGCTTGTACGGACACAGGAAGAGTAAAGGTAAAAGCCAGAAAAAATATGAATACAGCCCCGTATAGTATTTTGATAGCAAAACCAGGTAAACGAATGTGGAGCATATTTTTCAACTTCCAAACATCTAAGCGTGCAAATCTCTGCCGCTTGCCTCGGTGAATCGATACTCAGAGATTAAGCATAAAATACTATAAACTACTTCAACAGCAATCTTTTTGTCATACTTGTATATGATAATCACTGAGATAACAAGGCTTTCTTAGACTCGCGCAAATAGAATTTTATCGACCGCAAATTTTCTCACCAGAGTCATAGCTCCGGTTTTCATATCCACGGTGAACAGAGAATTTGTTCCCTCATATTTGAGGTCAGCAAGTGCAAATAGTTGACCTGAAGAAGAAAAGGCTAAACTTGCTAAGTCATTTTCCAAAGGTTTGTTCTTGAAGCTTAATTCCACCAGTCTGATAATCTTTCCTCTACCACTAACTACTGCCCTATTCTCTAGGTCTAGTTGCACTAAACTTAGACCACCACCTTCACCGCCGACACTAGTAGCATAAATTTTTCCATCTAATGGAGATTGAGCAAGATTACTGAGCCTCTGCTTGGGGGAAATATATGGTAGACCTGTTGCAACACTAGAATCCACTTGCCCTGAGTTTTGGTCAATAAATGCCAACTCAAAAGGAGGGCTACCTTCTGCAAGACTAATTACACCAAGTAGTACCTGCTTACCTTTTATAGTGGTTGATAATAACCCTTCAACAGTACTATACTTCTTATCCTTGTTTTTTTTGATTTTCAAGCCTTTTGGAGGCTTAATTCCAATCTTTTTAGGAGGTGTAATAGATATCAGGCGACTGAAATCGCCTTTCTTAGTGGCTGCAACAGCAGCAATAACAAATGTGTTATCGGGTAGGACAGTAAAAGCAGTTATCCGCTCGCTGGGCTTTTTAACAACCAAGGCTTTTGCAACAGTCTCAGTGGTTTCTAGGGAGTTAGTAACGCTGTCGGCAGCGATTTCGGCAGTTAATAACACCTGACCAGTGGTAAAGTTTATAGACTGAAAGATAATTCCTGGTATGGCGTTAGCAGCAGCAGTGTCAACTAAGTCTTGTGTTTTACTTTTGCTAGCTGAAGAAAGGATCACTCCATAAAGCTGCTCCGACTCTTGTGCAAACACCTTAGATGTAAATTTAGCACTTGCTGCGGTGACAGCGCTGACGATAGCCAACTGCCCAAATCTTCGTCGTCTGATTCTCAAATTCATAACCTACTACCTAAGCAACTGGGATTAGTATTTGCTCAATTATGAAAGATAACTGTGGTGCATCCATTTATGTGGTACATACAGTACTCCAGCAAGGGTAGAGCATAATATTTGTGAATTTTGTTACGGTTTTTCAAGGCACAATTATGCCGGAACCGGGAGTCAAAGGTCTAGCTCCCATGTCTGCTAAGATATTGACAACCATTTGCTTGACGCGAGTATCTTCGCGAGGTCCGCTAACGCCCTCGCTGTCTAACCCCCACATAAACTGAATAGAGCCAGTCGAAAAGACCTTAGCACCACTAGCAGAAGTGAAGCTAACTGCTTGGGAAATCCGTGGGTCTGTTCCAGCAGGGAAACCCTCTAGTTCAGCTTGATCAAAGTTTTGCGACTGTACTGACTCACTCAGAACGACCAACCCACTTGGAGATGCATTTAAATTGATTGCATCCCATTCAAAGCCCACCAAACCACTTAATTTATCCCCATCATTCAGGTTTGTGTTGGCATAGTAGGGGTGAGTACTGTTTTTCACCACAAAATCGAACCCATCAAAAAAGAAATTCTGCCACCTACCTCCAATGTACATATTCCCTTTCAACGCACTCTCTGGCTTGTTGTTTTCTGGGCTGCGGAATTTGTTGGTTGGCGCAACAGGATCTGTAGCATCTTTGTAGCAAGCCATAGCCCTGTTAGCTACCCCCGTACTAGAGTTTTCAAACCGAACTCGCCAGTAGACACTGTTCGCTGAGAAAAAAGCCTTGTTGATGCTGTTGCTCTGGACACTATTGAACTCCTCTAGCGACCAGTACTCATCGTGACCGACTGACAGAAATATGTTGTGCTGTTGCAGCAAACTTGAGTTGGCGTGGACATCTACGTTAGTTACGTAGGAGATGTCATAGCTTTGGGACTCCAGCCACCGCACCATATTGTACTCCCAAGACAAGATAATGTTGTTATAAGGGTTACTACCACTTAACGTGCTATGTTGTGCGAATGGTCGGTCGTAAGAAAGCTTAAACGCTCTTTGACCTCCGATACTCTGTTCTGGGTATAGAGAGTAACCACCACTGAGATTATAAGCCTGCAAAGTATTGAAGCTGCTCTGGAATAATATGTCAGACCTTTCACTGTCATGACGAACAACAAACACTACCTGGGACTTACTCCCACTTCTTTGGTCAGTTAGCTTGGCAATATACAAACCACTAGTCCAGTCATTGCCAACTTGTAGCGTGTAGGAAGTTGACCAGTTTTCACATGAGACTGTGCGGGTAGAACTGTCGAAATTACATGCGGGCTGGGTAATTCCGTTAAGCTGACCGCTACTCAGTATTAGCCGGCCGCCTTGTCCTCCGTAGTAACCTAACCGATACACATCAATCGTGTAATTTCCGGCCTGTGCTAGAGAAACTTTAATTGGCAACGAGCCGCCCTTATTTACACTAGTTGCTGTCGCATAGCCAGCAATATCTGATTGACCTACTTGAGGGATTCGCCAATCTGTAGTGCCAGGTTTTTGGTTTTCTAAATAAATCGCATTAGTGTTTGCTGGGTTAGCACTGGCACTGAAGGTGAGGCTGCTTATGCCAGAAGCTGTTACACTCACAGTGTTTGTTATGCCAGCTGTTGTTCCTAGAGTTAGCACTGTGCTGGCTTGGCCATCGTTACCAGTTACCGCACTAGCAGATGAAACTGAACCTCCACCAATGATGACAGCAAAGTTGACTGTCACTCCTGACTGAGGATTGCCATTACTATCTGTAGCTTTAACAACGAACGGGTTGGCTAAGGCAGAACCTGCCGTACCAGTTTGATTATCTCCGCTTACTTTAGTCAGACTGTTGCCAATCACAAATACTATGTCGCGGAAATAGTTACTGTTCTGATAGGAATTAGTGGGGAAAGAATTTAGACTACCAAAGACTGCATTGTTGCCATCAGCAACTGAACTGAGATCGCCATTTACAACTGGACTGGCTAATCCATTATTAGTTACACCAAAATAGCTATTGCAACTGACAGTCACTACATAGGTGGTATTGGCTAAGATACTCACTTGCGTGCTGAGGTCCTGCTGCTGCCAACCCGAAGCGGTTTCATTCAAGAAAGTAACACTTCCTAGTATAGATCCTGTTGCCGACCAGATTCTCCCTATATGATTGCCAGTCTCATTGACCGCTTTCCAATAGCGGATTGCGGTAATTTGACCACTCTTGGCACTTTGGAACTTCATTCCAAGTTCATAGGATACGCCATCACTCCATTCAAACCCAGGTACCTGAGTTGTAAATACAGTTTGCGAGGTGGTCTGAGATTGGGCTAAAAGTATTTTATCGAAATCGTTTTGCTGAGTCATTGCTGTTCAGAAATTTAATTTTCTTAACACGTGAGTTAATATAAAAAAGTTGAAGTACAAAATTTTTAGAGTGGGTAGTAAACTAACTGATCGATGTGGTTATCATCAAATATTTCAAATCCCTCCTAAATGACATCAGCAAATGTCCGTTCCATTTTGCGGAAGTACCAAATGCCACTTACTAGTAACAAAGCAACTAGTCCTAGAGATAACGTGAATCCAGTCCAGTAAAGTTTGGATTCTCCCCCTAAAATTGCCCAGCGAAAACCATCAATCACGCCTACCATTGGGTTCAAATAGTAGAGCAAACGCCATTGCTCTGGTACAATGCTGCTACTAAAACCGACGGGCGATACATATAGACCAAACTGCACAATAAACGGCACAATGTACCGGAAGTCTCGATATTCGACATTCAAAGCTGCCAACCACAGCCCTACTCCTAATGAAGCAGCAAAGGCAATGCCAATAAATAACGGTAATGATAATATCCGCCAAGTGGGAACGAAATTATACCAGGCCATAAGCCCTAAGAGAATCATTGCAGAAACGAGAAAGTCCACAAAGCTGACAATCACTGAACTGGCAGGCACAATTAAGCGCGGAAAGTAGACCTTAGAAATCAAATTGGCATTACTAATTAGGCTGTTGCTACACTCACTTAGGGCATTGGAAAAAAATTGCCAGGGTAACAAGGCAGCAAATACCAGTATTGAATACGGTGCTGACCCCTCTGAAGGTAATTTCGCCAAACTTCCGAAGATGACGCTGAACACGATCATCGTCAAAAATGGTCGAATGAGTGCCCAGAGCATACCAATCACTGTTTGCTTATACCGCACCAGAATGTCACGCCAAGCAAGAAAATAGAATAATTCTCTATAGCGCCATATATCTTTCCAATACTGCTGCTCTGTACGTCCAGCTTCAATCACTAACTCCTGTTGGGAGAAAATTTTTGGGCTACTCATAGTTCTTGATTGAAGATTAGTATTTTTAACGAAATGACACGAATAATTCTTAACTCACAAACTGGAAACCTCTAAGACCTTGATAACCAACTTGCCTGGCGCTTTTACGAGTAAACTCACCAACGGAAGGGTTCCCTAGAGAATCAATCACTCCTGTGACTTGCCGCCATAGTTCTTGTGGTGCTACCAAAATTTCATAATTACTATGATCACACTTACGAATGTGATACCAGGTTGTTTGCTGACATCCTTCACACCAAAAAGCTTCTAACCATTCCCCTTCTATAGGAACTGTGGTTTGGTTCGCTACTAACATCAAAGCATTCCGTCGACTCATACCTCGTTGCTGTAATTGACCTGCTTGGTCAGCAAACATTTGATATTTTTGACTGACGCTATCTATATAGCAACTATGAATCGGGCAGTAAATTGCTCTTCGCTTGGAACGTTTCCGATTTCGGTCACACCTCATATGTAATTTCACCTCCTGTATAGACAAAAACCATGAGCAAGGAAGGCTATGTTGGAGGGACTGAGATCAATAAGACCATCAAAGCCCTGCTCCTAAAAAATATTGCAAAAATATTCAATTATAAATGATAATTTTGTTTTTATTTTACCTTGTTTTTTAATTAATTCACTTCCTTGGTAATTGAAAAAAATGATTTCGCAAAGAGTTAGTTTTTGACTAAATCAAAATATTCTAATGCTCTATTTTTCTCCTAATAGTCTTATACCATGCAACCAAAAATTTGTGGATCAAATTGTTGTAAGGTTTATCAAAATCATAGAAATTTAATAAACCTAATATGCTTACTTTACATCGCTTCGAGACATGGTGAGTATTTCATCAAATACTGCCTGCTGTAAAACATGTAAGTATTGTTTAGAGATAACTTTAGGTGTGAAGTGCGATCGCAAATACTGACGACCTGCTTTGCCCATCTGCTCTCCTATTTGGGGATCTCGATTCAGAAAGCGAATAAATTGCGCTAGACCTTGACCATCTCCATTGTCAAATGTGCTACCACAACTAGCATCAGCTACGAGTTGTCTCAAATATGAAGTCTGGGAGCAAATTACTGCTATTGGTCGCCCAGAGGCTAAAGCTGAGTAAAGTTTGCTGGGAACAACTAAACCCTCTGTAGCTGCATCTACACTGACTATTGATAGATCGCAAGCTGTTAGAGAATAAGGTAATACCTGCTTATCTTGATAAGGTAGAAATGTAAAATTGGTCAGCCCTAACCGATCCACCTCCATCATTAATTCTTCGCGTTTGGCACCACCACCAATGCAGACAAACTGAATTGGCTCATCTTGCAATTGCTTTGCAGCTTCCAACATGGTGTCAATATCATGGCAACGACCCATATTGCCAGAATAGAGGACGGTAAATTTGTTAACTAGGTTATACTTCCAGGCAAACCAGTTTTCTTTCTTAGCAATCGGCACGATCGCTTCTGGGTTAGCCCAACTGTGAATTACAGAAATTTTATCAGCTACTTGGGGACAATGTGCCACTACCTGTTGTTTCATCGCTGGGCTAAGTACTATGATCCCCTTGGCTTTTAACCAAACCTGTTTATTGATTGCACGCCACAATTGCACCAGCCAGTTACTCTTTGAAATTACACCTAATGCGATCGCAATATCAGGGTATAAGTCATACAACACGCATACATAGGGCAACTTGAATAATATATAAGCTAAATATCCGATCACTGGCAAAAATGGGGGCGCTGTAGTTAGCAACAATACATTGTTGCGACGCGAACCTCTCAGCAAATAGAGCGTCGCCCGCAAGGTGTATAGCACACCATTAATGGCTTTGCCACGAATTCTTCCAGGCCAGAGTTGAGCAGTGCGCGATCGCTGAATTCGGATTTGGTCAGCCCATTCAACTGCTGGGGCCGTATCAGAACGAAATGCATATCCTGGCTGACTTGTAAAAATTTCAATATCCACTCCTTGCTGCCCTAACTGTTTCACCAATTCTTCAATCAGCTGCCCTGTAGCGGCATAATCCGGAGGGAAAAATTGGGTAACTACAGATAACTTAATTGATTGTTGAGCTTTTACAGAAGGCTTGTTTCTTGTATCTTTTTTTGCATCTAAAGGAGTAGAAATGGATTTCAAAAAATTTTGATTAATCCATTGATTAAGTCTCATAGTCTATAGCCTCGTCTGAAATAGAAAAAACTGTTATCCAAAACCCGTATAAACTCGAAATAATCTAGAAAACATATCTAGACTATATTGTAAGAATTTACAAATCTGGCTTAATATTCACTAAGAAAGCTTGAATTAACAAACTACAATTTTCGTAAAGTTAAGTCATTGATATAAGGTACTATCAAGACCAATTTTGTTTCGGTATGTTAGCCACAGCTTGGCAACACCCTAACTAAACTGAAAACCTTGTAATTTTGTTTAGTTCACGCTCCCAAGTAGAGTCTAGTTAGTCACACCACAATAGCTTAAGAGACCTCTGAACCTTGCACATTTAGGCATGGTCTTATAACTCTATTAAGGCTAACTACCAGAACACTCTTTCTAGTTTATATACACACTTCTCTAACAGATACGAGAACACAAAAATGATGAAAATACTTCTAGCCGAGAACAAATTATTTTAGAGAGAAGGTAATATTCTTATGTGGTAAAGCAAGTCCTTGACAGGTTGAGCAGGTACTTACTTAAACTTCTAAAAAGAGATTTAATAGTTGGTGGCAGTCTCTATTGTTTGATTAACATTCAATCAACTGAGATATCTGGAGTTATAATTACTATTCACAATTTGATTCTAGAATGTTTTGTTTTGAGCAGTGTTTAGTTTTTGTTTAAGTTTCTCTAGTTACATATAACTTTATAATTAAAGCTTTTAGGCTTTATTACTTTTTATATGCAACACTGAGAACTTCACAATATCATGTTTCCATATCGAATCATTTACTTCATTAAAAATTTATATTTTTAAAGTATATCTAATCTAAAACTTTATAAAATAATAGTTTTATGGGCTACCAGGACTCCTGTTTGATTGTTGAAGAGGATTTAGATAACATACTGAGGAAATAAAAGTATAATAAATGCAAGTATACTTAATTTGTATTAAAATGTACTTAATATTTATTCAATGAACTGCAAGGTATGCAAAGAAAGAGATCGGTCGAGGAATTAATTATTCAGTGCATTTACTTAGGATTTGGTAGAAGTTAGCATTTACAAGCTGCCACAGCCGCAGTAGGAAGTATGGCGAAAACTCCACTTGATGTCAAGCATCTATAATTTATATCCCTTAATTATTAACTTAAGCACTTGAGTATTGCCTGTGTTTCCACTGAATCCAAAAATAAATTGTTTTTATGAGAGAATAATTGGACATCATTAACCGAAATTCACGTTTATTAAGTAGAAAATTTCAATTTTTGTACTTTCCTATACTTAAACCAAATTACTTGTATTATTTCATACTATTTAACGAGCCTAACTAGCAACTTGCGTTATTTGTGTAATGGATTAAAGAATAAAGACTTGTAATTTCATCATAAGTTTATTAAGTAAATATCAAATATAGTATAGATTGTTGGCCGTATCAAAATTTATCTTACAGAAGCTTATAAAACTCTTTCTACTAAATTCTGTCTAACTTATTACCAAATATTAAGAATATGATAGAGAATTATCCTTCCCAACCTTCCAGTTCTGATAGTAGTAATAATTCTGTGCCTCCATCTCTTCAAAATCAACAAAATCAACTTGTTCCGTGGGTTGAAGAGGAAGAAGAATGGAGTGTGCAAAAATTTCTGGGTGTTTTACGGCGAAGAGCGCTAGTTATGACAGGTGTAACTATTACTGTTATGACAATTGCAGTTATTAGCTTAGTGCTAAAACAGAAGCCCCCAGAATATGAAGGCAATTTTCAACTGTTAGTGGAACCTGTGAATGATGACTCCACAGATGTGGATGTTGTCAAAAACTCTAACTCACAGATGTCTAGTCTAGATTATGAAAGCCAAATTCAGGTTCTTAAGAGTCCTGAACTGATGAGAGATACTCTTAAACGGCTACAAGCTTCTTATCCAGAATTAAACTATTATTCTCTGATCGATTCTCTAAAAATTACTCGATTAGGTGAAACCAAGATTATATTAGTTAGCTATCACAGTAAAAATCAAGATCAAACTCAAGCCGTACTACAGAGGCTCGCTAAAGATTACTTAGACTACAGCAAAATAAGGAGGCAAACCAAATTACGTCAAGGGCTTCAGTTTGTTGAATACCAATTACCTTTAACACAGAATCGGGTAGATCAACTCCAAAAAGAGTTGCAATTTTTTAGACAAAATTACAATTTTGACAATCCAGAATCCCAAGCAGAGCAAATCTCATCACAAACCGTTGAATTATCTCAAAAAAGACAAGAAATTGATCTACAGTTAGCTCAAGCTCGTGCTAATTTAACGAGTCTAAAAGAAAAAAATGGCGCAACAGCAATGCTGAATAATGCTCCTTTATATCAGCAGTTAATTACTCAAATACGTCAATTTGATATTCAGATTGCAACTGAATCAACTCGTTTACAGGACAAAAACCCAACCATTCAAACATTGAAAGAGAAACGAGCTAGTCTTTTACCTTTGCTACGTAAACAGGCACAGCAATTATTGGGTGTAAAATTTGCAGAAGTAGAGATGCAACTTCAGAAATTAGAAGTGCAAAGTCAAGAACTTACCAAAATAGAACAGAAACTTGCACAGCGACGCAACCAACTGCCAATTCTAACAAGACAGTACACTGAATTACAGCGTAAATTGCAATTTGCAAATGAGAGTTTGAATCGGTTTTTATCAACCCGCGAGAATCTCCAAATTCAAATATCCCAAACAGAGCTGGGCTGGCAATTACTTCAAGTACCAACTACACCGGACATTCCTATTTCTTCTTCTGATACCCTACGCAGTTTCGTATTAGTATTAGTTGCAAGTATCATCTCAGGAGTTGGTATTGTCTTACTAATGGAAAAGCTAGATAATGCCTACCATACTGTCGATGATCTGAAAAGAAAAGTTAAGCAGCCATTGTTAGGAAATATTCCTTTTGAACAGCAAATTCAAACTAAGCAAAACCGCACTTATCAGCAAAGTTTTCCCTTGTTAAGGATACCAAATTTTCTTTCTAAGGAGATTGCTAAACTGACTGTTTTACCAGAGGAAGAACAGGGTGAGTATTCTTCCAACTTTTCGGAAGCTTTAAGGGTAGTTTATACAAATATTAAACTACTCAGTTCCGATAGCCCGTTCCGTTCCATAGTTATTAGTTCAGCTATGCCTGGTGATGGCAAGTCTACCATAGCCCTTCATCTAGCTCAGATAGCTACAGCAATGGGGCAACGAGTCTTACTTGTAGATGCTGATCTTCGTAAACCCACAATTCACAATCTCTCACATTTAAATAATCTCTGGGGATTAAGCAATTTAATTTCTACAAACTTGCCAGTGGGAGAAGTAATTCGACAACTACCTTCTATGAGCAAACTATCTGTAATCACAGCTGGACCAGTACCATCCGATCCCGCAAAGTTGCTCTCATCTTCAAAGATGAAGCAATTAATGACAGATTTTCAGAAGAATTTTGACTTAGTGATTTATGATGCACCTCCCCTAGTGGGATTAGCTGATGCTAGCCTGATAGCACCCCACACTGATGGACTATTGATAGTAGTTCGAATTCACAAAACAAATTCTTCAATACTAAAAATAGCTTTAGATAACCTGAAAATTTATCGCTTGAATATATTAGGCATAGTTTGTAACGGTCAAAAAACTAATTTCAATGGTTTGTATTAAAAAAGAATGAACTTTATAGTCTCCACATTACAGTTATAGAAGCCTATGACCTTGTAATTATTGACTCTGGTTCATAGATTCAATTTCCGGGATGGTGAGGTGAAAAATAATTAATTAACAATCCAATCTTGAAAGGATACTATTGGGATCAGCAAATAAGATAAGGGCAACAAACGATTCAGGCGTTGCTGAATCATGGGATGATTTAGCCAAATTTGTTTGGAACGAGTTATCAATGCTTTCACCCGCCAATTCATCCCGTATTTATACAACCCCCAATTTTAGATTCTGCTTTCCCAATCTGTTCAGAATGCTTTCATCACATGAAAATAGTTTTATATTGATTTTCTAGACTCAGAATGCTCTAATGTGTCCAATCTTTGTTTTGATGCTCCTGGGAAATCTCACGAAATTCACTAGCTAACTACTCTAATGTAATTGCTATGTGGATACCTAGGTCAGGAGGGTAACTTCGTAACTTTTATTGGTAAATTCCTTTTTATAAATCACTTTATATACGTTCGCTCTCGCCTAAATCCCCAGTTACAAAAAAAACTTGTGCCAAATTGGCGTGACACATACAACTAAAATTTGGTATAGATTTTAGTAGTTCAATATAGTAATAGTAATAGTTACATTTAGTTAAGTACAACGTAATTATTACTAACTTTAAGTGTTGGGTTACACAAATTTGAACACCGCTCAATTACCAATGCGATGTTATCAGGGGTAAATTTTAAATATGATATTCACTCTTTGCATAAAGATAGCAACGCCATTAACTTACAAAACAAACAATCCATCTGAAGTAATACGTAGCAATCTATACAGGACAATATTAATTTAAATATGGTTTGTTAGTACATAAGTTGTATAAAATTGTCAAGTCAAATTATAACAATTAAACAATTGCTGAAGACAACTCAAGCATAAATACAAACTAGTGCAAAGATAGTAGTTGCGTCATTCAACTAAATTCCGTACTTAGAGGATGTTTGAAAAGTTTGCGGTTTAGTAGACCTCTTGCAGAATAATTTTATGTTACGATAGAGAATTTCGACATAAATTTGCCAAAACTTTTGTGCAAGAGGTCTACTCAAAAAATCTCTCAGGATATAAGTTGTAAACATATTTCAGTAACCTGGGCACAAACCAGTAGAAATGTGCATGGGCATTTTTTTGATTATTAGCTATGTCTATTTCTAGACAAGCCAACTCTAATATGAATTTAAAAGTCAGAAATTAGGAATTGATATAGGAATTAAATTTTTGTTTATTTATAAATTATCAAATGGACAAAAGACATACCTATGTCAATTCTCTAGAAATGATTATTTAACAAGACGTTCCAGGCATATAAACATCATTTTTCAAGTTATTTGGCGATATTAAATATTCTCTGAATGAATAAAATTTATGCACAAAACGGATGATTCTGTAACTTGCTTAGGAGGTCTTTTGAAGTATGAAACTCTTACTTAGAATCTTTCAAAAATTTAGTGCCAATTTATTAAAGAAACTGCTAAAGCTAAAAAATACGCACTTGTTAATTTTTGATATTATTATTTTTTCAATTACTCCTTTATTAGCGCTGCTTATCCGTTTAGACGGCTCTCTCGATATTCAAGCGGACATATCACAACTAGGAATCGCAACTCTACTATTTTTATTAGTTAAACTAATTGTATTTTGGAGTTTTGGTTTTTATAGGCGATACTGGCGCTATGCCAGTGTTGAGGAACTGACATATATAGCCATGTTGATGGTAGGTGCAATAGTCATCCAAAGCATGACATTTAATCTTCTTAATCACATATTGCCTTTTGCAACAGATAACCTGCCGCGATCGCTGCCATTTATTGATGGATTACTGTCATGTATTTTCATAGGAATGTTACGTTTCAGTTTTCGAGTTGTAGAAAGATTTATCCAACGTCAAGGAGTATTTAATCCACGAGAGCGGGTGCTGATTATTGGTGCTGGTAATGCCGGAGTTTCCCTTGTGCAAGATATGCAAAGCAAGCCTAAACTAGGCTTTCATGCTGTTGCCTTCATTGACGACGATCCACGGAAATTAAATGTCCGAATTCGTGGTATTCCAGTCGTAGGCAATCGCCACCAAATTCCTGATACTTTGAAATCTCTCCAAATCCACAAAGTTATCATTGCCATGCCTACGGTTGCTGGCCATGTTATTCGAGAAATCGTAGATATTTGCAAAGCAACTGGAATACAAACTAGTACTTTACCTGGAATATATGAAATCCTCAACGATCGTGTGCGGGTAGATAGCATTCGAGATGTCAGAATTGAGGATTTGCTCAGGCGAGAACCCATACAGACTGATGTTGAGCAAGTGCATAAATTTATCAAAGGTAAGACAGTACTGATTACAGGTGCAGGAGGATCAATTGGTAGTGAACTTTGCCGTCAAATTTTCAAGTGTCATCCTGCGGAAATGATACTTATGGGACATGGGGAGAATTCTATATTTAATATCCAACAAGAGTTAGAAAAACTGATCCAAATACTCAAAAATGATGGGAAAGTACAGCGATACACCCCTCGTATTTATACTTTTATTGGCGATATTCGTTATAGCATTCGCCTAAAACAAGCTTTTGAACAATTTCAACCTAACGTGATTTTTCATGCGGCTGCTCATAAGCACGTTCCTCTTATGGAATTAAATTCATCAGAAGCAATCACTAACAATGTGCTTGGAACAAAAAACTTATTGGATATGGCGCTGCAATACAATGTTCAAAACTTCGTGATGATTTCCACAGATAAAGCTGTTAATCCCACTAGTGTCATGGGTGCTAGTAAAAGAGTTGCCGAAATGCTAGTGCTGCAAGCTGCAAAAGAAAGCGGTAAACCTTATGTTGTTGTGCGCTTTGGCAATGTTTTGGGTAGTCGCGGTAGTGTAGTTCCCACTTTCAAAAAACAAATTGCTTCAGGTGGCCCAGTAACCGTTACCCATCCAGATATCTGTCGTTATTTCATGACTATCCCAGAAGCAGTGCAACTTGTTTTACAAGCTGCGGTATTGAGTCGTGGTGGTGAAGTTTTAATGCTGAATATGGGCGAACCTATAAAAATTGTTGACTTGGCGAAGGAATTAATTCGCCTTTCGGGATACGAGGTAAATAAAGATATTGACATCTTATTTACAGGCTTAAGACCTGGAGAAAAGTTATTTGAGGAACTGTTTATCGAGGGAGAAGAGTACGAACCAACTCAACATGAAAAATTGATAGTAGTGAAAAATGGCAGTCGGATTGTTTCAGAAAATCTCGCCATGACTGTAGAACAATTGTGTGCCGCAGCAGGTAAAAATGATATTAAATACATCATGTTATTACTGGAACAACTGGTGTCAGGATACAAACCTAAGTACTTAGAAAATAATGAGCGAAGAAACAGTCTAAAGAATAGTGCTGTAATCAGATATTCAAATAAAAATAAACTTGCGAAAGTGGAATCGGGAGGAGCTAAATAAAATAGAGGATTTGGACTCTAAGTCGATGGCTAATTCATCAAATAACTCTACATTTAATTTAGGGAATCAACATGAAAACTATCTATGGCTCTCACGGTTTATTACAAAAAATAATCCGATATACCCAGGATGATGAGCATTTGTATGGCAATCAAGTGAGAGCATTTGAAATTACCGATTTGACAACAGCAACTTATAAAGAAAAAGCGTTTAAAGATAATCCAATTATCAATGCAAGTGGTTATGGGTGGAATAAAACCGGAATGCATAATATCGATCCTCACAAGCTTGAGAGCGGCAAATGGATAGCCTGCGTGGATGGTTATCAAATCATTGTTGTGTTTGGTATCAAACTGCAAAATTGGATGAGGTTAATGACTAAAGCAGATGCAACAACATAAGCCTCTAACACTGCGCGGCAACTTTTCTTGGACTTTCGCCGGTAATTTAGTTTATGCAGCTTGCCAGTGGGGAATGTTGGTGATACTGGCTAAACTTGGCAGTCCAGAGATGGTAGGACAGTTTACCTTGGGGCTGGCGATCACAGCACCTATAATCATGTTTACAAATCTTCAGTTGCGAATTGTCCAAGCAACAGATGCCAGAAAACAGTATTCTTTTAGCGATTACTTGGGGCTAAGACTAATCTCGACAGCTTTGGCACTTGCGATCATTACGGTTATTAGTTTGTTAGGCGGCTTTCGATGGGAAACCTCTCTAGTTATCTTCTTGATGGGCTTGGCAAAGGCATTCGAGTCTATTAGCGACATATTTCATGGACTGATTCAGCAGCATGAACGCATGGATCGGATTGCAACATCGTTGATGATTAAAGGCCCTCTATCACTCCTACTACTGGGCATTGGAGTATATATGTCTGGCCATATTCTCTGGGGAGTGGCGGGGTTGGTCTTTGCTTGGGCAGTGGTGTTGGTCGCTTGGGACATTCGCAGTGGTATCTTGATACTATACAGGTCACAATTGCAACCGCGTTGGCATCGAAAAACCCTAGTAAAGCTGGTATGGCTCTGTTTGCCTCTGGGGTTTGTGATGATGTTAATTTCACTCAATACCAATATTCCCCGTTACTTTATTGAACGATATTTAGGTGAGCGGGAATTGGGGATTTTTGCAGCCATTGCCTACCTGATGGTGGCAGGAAACATCGTAGTAAATGCCCTAGGAGAGTCAAGCATTTCTAGACTAGCTAAGTATTACGCGGCTAAAGATGCTATTGCTTTCCATACACTCCTACTCAAGCTGGTAGGAATCGCTGCCTTATTGGGCGGAACAGGTGTTTTGATAGCTGTTGTAGCTGGACATCAGATCCTGACTCTTCTGTATCAACCTGAATATGCCGAGCAAACAAATTTGTTTATCTGGTTGATGGTTGCGGCTGGAATTAACTATGTATCGTCTTTCCTGAGCTATGGAATGACGGCATGTCAGTACTTTCGCATCCAAATGCCTTTGTTTGCGACTGTAGTAACTATCTCAACCATAGCCTGTCTATTGCTGCTACCCAGTTTGGGGTTGCTAGGAGTAGCGATCGCACTAGTTATTGCAACTATTGTTCAAACAATTTTTAGTTTAGGAGTTATCTTCTATGGACTACACAAACTCTAGAGATATCCAGAATGTCGATGAGCATTCAATACGTATCCTCCATATTGTTGCAGGGATGAACAGGGGTGGAATCGAAACCTGGCTAATGTACATTTTGCGGCACATTGATTGCGATCGCTTCCAGATGGATTTTATGATTAACACAGCCCAGCCCGGTGCTTACGATGAAGAAATCCGTGCCCTTGGTAGCAAGGTTATTCTATGTTCTCATCCGTCACGATCCTGGTTTTATGCTCCTAATTTCAAACGTATCTTACACGAGTACGCAACAGGACTACCTTGTGTGTTCTCAAAGTCATAATATTGGTACAAATTAATGTCAAATATGATCATTAAAAAAACATTAAATCAGGATTTTTGGAATAACGTAATTCTTTTACCTATTGACTTAATTTTGATTTTTTGTTCGACATTTCCTGGAGAGAATAAAACGGTGTATGAAATTCCTTTATTTTTTGTTTTTTGGACAATAGTTTTTGTCCTGAGAAGAAACTTTATTTTAAGCCCAGCAGAAATTTCTGCTCAAATATTCATTTTTCTCGCTCTTTTACCTATTTTTATTCAATTTTATCAATACAATTTTGACTATTATTTTGGCGCTATATCAGGAATTCTATATGTTAATATTCTTGTTTTTGGCACTCATGTAATCGAGCGATTGCTCAGTAATAGTCCAGGTTGTAAGATAGTTCGATGGCTGCCTGCCATGACACTAATTTTTCTTGGAGTATTATCTCAACAGTTTTCTGGAAACGAGCCAAGACAATCCTTTATATTTGGGCCCAATATTTACTACAGAATTATTGGAACTATTTTCTTGCTAAATCTCGTATTGGTTCATGAAAATTACTCTAGCAAAAAAGAAAAAATTTCAATACTTAGCTTAATCACTACGATATTTTGTTTAGTTATTGCATTGTCTCTAATGGTTAAAACAGGTTCTAGAGGTGCAACAATAGTAGGAATTGTTATGACATTATCTTTTTTTTATACAGTACTATATATCAGATTAAATTGGCTAAAGTTTGCTAGTATAGCTATAATATTTGCTCCCTTTTTACTCGCTATAAATTCAAGTTTTTCTAAATCTATTATTGATTCTAGAGTATTTTGGTTTTATGACCGTGGTGCCTCCTCTAGTTCTATTGCAGTCAGGGAAGGATATTGGCAAAATTTGACATCTTTTTTTATAAAAGATAATTTTTTATTCGGAGAAGGAAGCCAATATATATATTCCTATCCTCACAATATTTATCTAGACCTGCTATATAATGGTGGCTTTTTACCCTGTGTTATTCTTATAGGATTTACGGCAATGTATGGAATACTTTTATGGAAAGGGAAATTAAATAAAAACTGGAAAATTATAACTATAATTTGTTCACCAATTTATATAGGTTCTCTATTGTCTGGAACATTATATGACAACTATTCAATTATAAGCCTAATATTAGCACTACCAATTTTGATACAAAACCAAGTTCCTACTATAGCTACAAAAAATCAAAGGGTCTAATAAAGATTCAAATCTATAGTTTGAACAGGAGAGAATCAATTTTATGTATGAATTTGATTTGTTGATACATACCTTCCGTTTTGAAGGACATCCAATAGCAGTATTAGAGGCTTTATCTTATGGAATACCTTGTCTACTCACACCTGGTACTAATATTGCAGGTGAAGTGGAAGCGGCTGGGGCTGGATGGTCTGTGGAAGATACTCCAGCAGCGATCGCTAAAGGTATGCAAGATGTTTTGGCCGCGCGATTAGAACTTTCAAAAAGAGGACAGGCGGCACGAAATTTAGTAGAAGAAAATATTCCTGGAACCAGATTGGCAAGCAGTCACTTCAAGAATATTTCAACTTATTGCATCCAAATTACAAAATTGCAGATGTAATTGTTAAGTCAAATAATTCTCCAGAGGTTCAACGTTGATGGATACTCGCACATTAATTTATTTACATCAATATTTTTCTATTCCCACAGTTTCTGGAGGCACAAGATCCTGGGAGTTTTCGACTCGTCTTGTCCAAGATAAATGGCAAGTTTGTATGTTTTGCGGTGACTCGGAAATTCATGGAATTCCCGCCGTTAATATCCTGAAATTGTTCAACACCAAAAATGTTAGTTTTAAATTAAATGTTATTCCTTTGAAGTACAGTAATTACATGAGCTTCTCGCGGAGAATTTTGGCATTTTTGAGTTTTGCTGTAAGGTCTTCTTTACAAGTACTGCGAGAAGAAAAAGCTGACCTCACTTTTGCTACTAGCACACCTCTTACTATTGCAATACCAGCTTTATTGCGAAAATGGTTACATGGGACTCCTTATGTTTTTGAAGTCAGAGATCTCTGGCCAGAAATGCCAATAGCGATGAAAGCTGTACGCTCACCATTAGCTATATTTTTGGCTCGGCAATTAGAACTGATAGCTTATCAAAATGCTTCTCATATTGTGGCGCTTTCTCCTGGCATGAAAGAAGGCATCGTCAAACAGGGTATTCCTGCTGAGAAAGTAGAAGTGATTCCTAATGCTTGCGATAATGCACGTTTTAACATTTCAGAAACAATTGGATTAGAGTTTCTCCGCCAGCATCCCGAATTATCTGGCGGGCCTTTGATTGTTTACACCGGTACATTGGGGCATATAAATGGAGTCAACTACTTGGCTTATTTAGCAAGTCACATGAGAAATATCATACCTGAAGCTAAATTTCTGGTGGTTGGTTCAGGTGCCTGTGAAAGTGAAGTCAGAGAAGCTAGTAGTCAATTAGGGATTTTGGAAAAAAACTTCTGGATGTGGCCACCTATTCCCAAAGCTGAAATGCCAGCACTTCTTTCTGCATGTACCGTTGCCACCTCCTTGTTTAAGCCAATTCCTGAGATGGAGCATAATTCAGCTAATAAATTCTTTGATGCCCTAGCAGCAGGCCGTCCAGTCGTAATTAACTATGGCGGTTGGCAAAAAGAAATTCTCGAACAGTCTGGTGCTGGTATTAGCATTTCTAGCAACGATCCAAAAGTTGCTGCAATTCAACTTGCAAAATTTTTAAATAGCTCTGAGTGCTTGCAAAGCGCTCAGGCTGCTGCAAGAAAACTTGCAGACACAGTATTTGATCGGGATATTTTGTACAAGAAACTAGCAAATGTTTTTCAGAAGGTTTTAAATGAAACGCATTCTGGCATTTAAAAAGTGGAAACATTGGTCGAAAATAAAATTCTTACGTTGTGCTGATAAGTTACTAGCAGCCGTTGGAATTGTTGTTGCGTCCCTCGTCTTTACGGCAACAAATACAGAAGTTTTTGGACAAGATATATACCCTAAGAGTAAGCAATTTCCGCTAGGACTATACTCCATACACGAAGCACAAGATATGCAGAGAGTGCGGCAATTCGGATGGAAAATCGCCCAGACATATCATTTTACCCCTTCTTTTCTTGAGACTGTAGCTAAGGGTAAGATGCTTGCTCTTGCCAGCCTGCCAGGTAAATCTGAGCCGATACCAGAAGTGCAAGCGGCAAAGAAGATAACTGCTCTTGCTAAGAGCGATCGAGTAGCGTGGTGGGAATTTCCTGAAGAACGGCGCTATTGGAGAGATGGAGAAATGGCGATAGTCACCAATTATGCGAGTTGGACACGCAAATATGACCCAAAAAAGCGACCAAATTATATGTACATCCCCGGTCACTATGATGCTACGAGTGTCCAGCAGTATGTACCTTATTTGGATATCATTCCCTCCAGCGTCTACACAAACTATATAGGGGTGCCACACGCATGGGTGCGATGGCGGATGGAAACCACACTAAAGGGGATCAAGCTAGCAAAAGCCAAAATAGGCCCTGATTATCTGAATGGAGAAAAAACTCCTGTAGCAATTCTGGAACTTTTTCACGAATCGGGCAATGCGATCGCCACAAATGAAGGGGCCTATCACGATTTCTGGCAGTCTATTGTATCTGGTGCTAGGGGGATTCTCATTTTTTCTTACTGGCATGAGCGCGACCATCCAAATCTAGAAAGTGTTTTGCAAACATATCATAAGGCTGCTGGAGAGATCGTAGGGCCAGAGCAATTGGGCTCGGCTATCTTGTATGGCACGAGGCTAGATAATGTGAGCTTTGAGATTATCGCTGGGCCAACAAGGACAGAGAAGTTCTACACCTATGGTATGAAACAGCCACTCAGCTTTCCTTCTATTAATCTCCTGACAACTGTTTGGAATCAATCTACCTACGTTATTGCCGTCAACTCAGCAAATGAACCTGTTTCGGTTAGTTTTACTGGTCTTCCTAATACGCCCACCGAAGCAACTGTTCTATTTGAAAACAAGACAGTTCCGCTTACCGATGGAGTGTTGAATACCGAATTTCAACCACTTGGTGTACATATCTTCAAAATTCCTAGCAGCAGTAGCAGCAAAGTCTTGAAAGGGGAAAAGCAAAGTATCTGCGCTCAATTTTTTCGATAAAAGTTATATACCTTGATTACTGATTTTAGTTGACAAAAGTGAAGAATATAGCTATGAACAGCAAATATTTACAGCAACATATTTCTATAAAAAGTAGCAGATTAATCAAGTTTATATTAGATAGATTTGTAGCAGCGATCGCCCTTTTAGCTCTTTCTCCAGTGATATTGATAATTGCGATCGCTATTTATCTCCGTATGGGTTATCCAGTTATTTTTATCCAACCCCGTCCCGGTAAAAATGCTCGTATTTTCAATTTTTACAAGTTCCGCACTATGACGGATGAACGCGATGCCAAAGGTAATCTTCTCCCTGATGAGAAACGCCTCACGCCTTTTGGTGAATTTCTTCGTCAAACCAGTTTGGACGAACTCCCTCAGTTGTGGAACGTTCTCAAAGGTGACATGAGTTTTGTGGGGCCTCGCCCTTTATTGGTTAGCTATCTTGATCGTTACACGCCTGAACAAGCACGCCGTCATCAAGTGAAACCAGGCATCACAGGTTTAGCACAAATTAAAGGCCGCAATGCTATTGGTTGGGAAAAAAAATTTAACCTTGATATCTGGTATATCGATAATTGGAGTTTATGGCTGGACATGAAGATTTTTTTTCTTACGGTGTTCAAAGTATTAGAACAAAATGGAATCGACCAAAAAGGCCACATCTCATCTGAAGAATTTAAAGGTTAACTTAAGGAAAATTAAATGATTAAACTTTTCAGCCCACATCTAGATCGAGCGCAACTAGAACTTTTACCAACTGCTCAAGATGTTGCTTTTTACGAAGAACACGGTTGGTATATCTCCAAAAAAGTCATTCCCGATGAGATGATTGATGCAGCCATTTTAGCTAGCGAAAAATTCTATCTTGGAGAGCGAGATGCAAAGCTTCCTTCTAGTACAGGTTATAGCAACTGGAAGCTAGGAGATGAGAATGCTATTCGTAATAACGAATTCGTTTCTTTGCAAAATAATGTCCTCCGAGAGTTCGCACTTCAACCAATTATTGGAGCAATTGCCGCTAGGCTAACTAAAAGCAAAGGTATTCGGTTATTTGAAGACCAGTTAGTTTATAAAGCTCCACACAGTCAAGATGGTAAAGGGGTAGTTGGCTGGCATACAGACAGTGCTTACTGCTCTACTTGTACTTCAGATAAGCTACTCGCGGCTTGGATTCCTTTTCATGACTGCGATGAATCGAGAGCGCCGCTGGTTGTCATTGATGGTAGTCACAAATGGTCTGGTAACGAACATTTACGCTACTTCAACCAGCAAAATCTTAAAGAGATAGAACAAAAATTTGCCCAAATAGGACGCAAGATTATCGAAGTTCCTATGACTTTAGAAAAAGGGCAAATGAGTTTTCATAACTGTAGAACGATTCATGGTAGCTATCCTAATCACAGCGATTTATTTCGTTTAGCAATAGCTGTACATCTCCAAGATGATGACAACCGCTATCAAGCTTTTTGGAATCCGCCAGGTAAACGCATTCATCACTTCCTTGACAGCATTTGTCGCAAACTGCCCAATGGCAATCCAGATTATAGTGACCCAGCAATATTTCCTATTTTGTGGTCAGCAGAAGATGGATAGCAAATACTCAAACATAGCCAAATAATTGGAAGAATCACATGAATTTACAAGTACAAATAATAGAATTAACAAATGATGTGTGGTTAAAAACCCTGCAAGAAATCCGTCATGATTTTTACCATTTGCCTGAGTACAGCTATTTAGAAGCTAAAAGAACTGATACTATCCCCGAAGCTATATTAATAACTGAAGGTGAAAAAAAGTTTTTTGTCCCTTATTTACTCAGAAAATGTAATGATATCCTCTTTGAAGGACTACAATCAGCAGATATTTTTGATGTTGTTTCCCCCTATGGCTATCCGGGAATCTTGCTCAGTGAAGCAGCTCTTAACACACCAGGATTTCTAGATGCTGCTCTAGATATCATGAAGCAGGAATTTCACTGTAGGGGAATATGCTCCGCTTTCTTTCGTTTGCATCCAATTCTCAATGAGAGTTTCACCAAAGTCTCTCAAACGGAAACTTTGAAACTTACAGGCGAAACAGTCTCAGTTGATTTGAGGCTTTCTAACTTGTGGACTCACACCAGAAAGGGTCATCGTAGCACAATTAACAAGTGTAAGCGCCTCGGAATGATTGCCAAGATGGTTCCATTCCAAGATTATTTGGACGAATTTGTTGCAATCTATGAAGAAACCATGAAACGTGTCAATGCAACGACAGGATACTATTCCTTTAATTCCGAATATTTTACTCAAATGAATGATTTGTTAGGTGTTAGTCTTCATCTATGCATTGTTGAACACGAACATCAGATAGCTTGTGTTGGTTTATATACAGAATGTTGTGGAATTGTGCAAAGCACACTTGGGGGAACAAGAAATCAGTTTGTTCATTTATCACCAGGTAGTTTAGAAACCGACTATGCAAGATATTGGGCACAGAAACGCGGTAATGAATTTTTGCACTTGGGGGGTGGAGTTGGTAGTTCAAATGAGGATAGTTTATATATTTTCAAAGCGGGTTTCTCTCAACTGACTCACAAGTTTTTAACATTACGCTTAATAATTAATGAGGAAAAATATTATAAATTGGTGGACTTAAGAGCGAAAGTTATAGGTAAAACAGCATCAGAATTATTGGAATCAGACTTTTTTCCTGCTTATCGTTCACATTGAATAACCACGATCGGAAAATTATGCTTTTCATTTTTCATATTGGTTAAGCAATTAAGCTTGATAATGCTTCTAGTATTTAAGTTTTGAAAATTTACATAAATCATAGTCAATGAAAATTCAACAACCATCCGTTTTAATTCCCGATCCATGCAACAATCCTCTCGCGTACTATGCAATACGCTGTCTTAAAAAAGCTAATAGTGAATTTAAGATAAATGTGATTGTCTCTTCAGACCAAGTATCAGATGAGAATCAATGGTTATATTTTTACAAGCATTCAGCATATATTGATAGTTTAGTTATTTCGAAAAATAGGATGAATTCAATAAAGTATTTAGATGAGGTAATTATGACAATCGAAACTCAAGGAATAAATATTATATTTCCGGCTTCTGAAGAAAGCTTCAAGTTTGTTTCAAAATATAGAGATAAATTGTCAAAATTGTGTAGAGTAGTAGCATTACCAAGTGAAGAAAACTTAGATGCAGCCTTTGACAAATGGAAGTTGCACCTTTTATTAAAAAAACATAATATTCCAACACCTGAAACAGTTTTACTTAAAGAGATTGAGAATATTAGCCAATTTAATTATCCTGTAATACTCAAACCAGTTGATGGCAGTGGTGGAAAAAATATACAAAAGTTTGAGTCTTTAGAAGAAGAAAACTTTCAGGCTCTTTGTAACTATCCCAACGATGCCTATATTGTTCAAAAATATGTACCTGGTCATGACATAGGTTGTAGTGTTCTTTGTCAGGATGGGCAAGTTCTTGCTTACACAATACAACAGCAATTAGGGTTAACAAAAGGATTTACTCCCAAAATTGACAAATTGAAGTTTGTTCATGATTCTGCTGTTATTGATATAGTCACAAAAACTATGAATGTACTTAAATGGAATGGTGTTGCTAATTTAGACTTAAGATATAATTCTCAGACAGGGCAAATTAATGTTATTGAAATCAATCCACGGTTTTGGCAATCTCTAATGGGTTCTCTCTCAGTTGGTGTAAACTTTCCGTATATTTTATATTTACTATCAAATAACATCAATTTTGAGAAGATTTCCTATAAAGAACAATATTATGCTAAATTCCATAGGTTTATTCAAGATGCTTTCAACGGCTCTTTAGAATATAGTTTGTTTGATACGAATGTTAAATATTTTTTATCAGATCCAAGTGGTATACTCCATTTCTTATTTTATAAGCTTATTAAACAGAAGTTACTTCAAAATATGAAAAGTATATTCTCTTTGCAATCTCAGAAATTACAAAATGTTAAATAACAAGTAAGTGTAAAGGTTTTTAAGTCATCAACAATACTTTGAGGAGTTTCTCATGAAAAAATCTGAATTATTGCAGCCTTATCAGATAATCCAAACTACTGAAAATAATCATGACTAAACCAATCTTGCTCTCAACTCCACACATGGGCGATCGCGAGCTAGAACTCATCAAAGAAGCTTTTGATACTAACTGGATTGCACCAGTAGGCCCACACGTAAATGCTTTTGAGCAAGAATTTTGTCAAGAAACCGGGGCTGGGTATGCGGCGGCTGTTAGTTCTGGTACAGCAGCTCTGCATTTGGCTTTACGGTTAGTAGGTGTCCAGTCTGGAGATGAAGTTTTTTGCTCTACCCTGACATTTATAGCTACCGCCAATCCAATTGCTTACCTAGGAGCAAAACCAGTATTTATTGATAGCGATCGCACTTCTTGGAATATGAATCCTGACTTATTGCAGGAAGCGCTAGAGAACCGCGCACGTTTTGGTAGATTGCCTAAAGCAGTGGTACTTGTGCATCTGTATGGTCAAAGTGCAGATATCGATCCCATCCTGAAAGCTTGCAATCAATATGACGTTCCTTTAATTGAAGACGCAGCTGAAGCTTTAGGTGCTACCTACAAAGAGCGTTCCCCCGGAACTTTTGGGCGCATTGGCATTTACTCCTTTAATGGCAATAAAATCATCACTACCTCCGGCGGTGGGATGTTGGTTTCCGACGATCCACAATTGGTAGCAAAAGCCCGTTTCTTAGCAACCCAAGCACGTGATTCATCTCCCCATTACCAACACTCGGAAATTGGTTACAACTACCGCCTGAGCAATGTTTTAGCTGGTATTGGTCGCGGTCAATTACATCTTTTGAGTGAGCGAGTGGCGGCTAGAAGACGCAACTTTAAGATTTACCAACAGGTTTTAGGAAATCTTCCAGGCATAGAATTTATGCCGGAAGCTATTTTTGGCCGTGCTACTCGCTGGTTAACCTGTTTAACAATCGATCCAGCAACTTTTGGAGCAGATCGAGAACAAGTCCGCATCGCACTTGCCGCACAGCAAATTGAAACTCGTCCTGTATGGAAGCCTTTGCATCTCCAGCCTGTGTTTGCTGAGTGTGAATATATTGGAGATACAGTCGCTAAAGATTTATTTACACACGGTCTTTGCCTACCTTCGGGTTCTAATCTTACAGACGAAGATTTGGAGCAAGTGATTAGTGAAATTCTAGCAGTTCACCATAATAGTTCTAAAACTCATACTTATATGTCTCTATCTAATCAGTAGCTTAGCTTGACAAATTATCTATCTTATTTCTTTTGCTTGTTAGCAATATTGAGTCATTCAAATCTTAATTACATCAATCATTAAAAATTCAATTTAAATTTATGGAATCTCGAACAGAAAGCATTGTTACGTTTAATACCTATTTGCAAATTTTGAAGCGGCGATGGTTGTCTTTTATAGTAATATTTTTCCCAGCTTTGCTAATTTCATTGCTACCTTTGTTATTAAGACAACCTAATTATATTGCAGAGGGAAAACTGCTGTTCCACAAAACAAATATAACTTCTTCCCTAACGGGAGTAGGAACAGAAATAAACAAGCTAGAATCAGTATTTCAGGATCAAACCAATCCTTTAAATACAGAGGCAGAAGTTATACGCTCTATACCTATAGCGCAAAAAACTATAAAAAAACTCAAGTTGAAGGACGACAAAGGAGAGCTTATAAAGCTCCAGGCTTTTCTTAAAAAGTTGACTGTGAATAATATTGATGGAACTGATATTTTATTAGTATCCTATCAAGATAATAACCCGGAAATTGCAACAGAAGTTGTTAATAAATTGATGGATGCTTATTTAGAATATAATGTATCCGCTCAGAGGAATCAAACTACGGCTGCTCGCAAATTTTTAGAAAAACAGATGCCGAATGCAGAATTAACTGTTCTAAAAGCAGAAGCCGATATCGCCAATTTTAAAGAAAACTATAAAAGTGTTTCCCTGCCAGAGGAAGCAAGTAAGGCAGTAGAAAATATTGCAGATTTACAAAAGAAATTTAGTGAAGCTCAATCAAGAATTGCTGATATCGATGCACAATCTAAAGAAATCCGCGAACAATTGGGTATGAACTCTCGGCAGGCAATGATTAAGACTTCCCTTAGCCAAATTTCAGGTGTACAAAATATTCTCAAAGAAATCCAACAATTAGAGTCGCAACTTACGCTCAGGCGAACTGTTGTAAAAGACACCCATCCGCAAATTATAGATTTAGAAGACAAATTAAAGTCTTTAAATGAGCTACTGCAACAACGTATAAAAAAAGTTACAGGAACGAATAAACTACAACTAAATCAAAACTATGAATTAGGAGAGCTACAACAGCAACTCTCAGCGAAGCTTATAGAATTAGAGTCAACCCATCTAGGTTTAGAAAGCCAAGCTGCTGCTTTATCTAACTTACAAGCTAGCCACAAACAACGTTTGAGTTATCTTCCGAGATTAGAACAACAACAACGCCAGTTAGAACGTAAAGCACAAGTTGCACAATCTACTTATTTACTTTTGCAACAAAAGCTAGAAGAAAGCCGTTTAGCGGAAAATCAAAACTTAGGTAATGCAATTATCCTATCCGAAGCTCAAGTTCCTCAAGAGCCTATTTCTTCTCCTTTTATGCTTGTGAGTGCTTCTTTATTGGCTATCCTGGCTACTTTAGTGGCTATCTTTATTTTGGAAGCAACAGATAAATCAATTAAGACTGTTGATGAGACCAAAAGTTGTTGGGATTGACTTCATTAGGGATTATTCTTTCTTTGAGTAATACCATTTCACGAATATTACTGAATTCTAAATGCAAACTTCCGAATCAATTTTATGGAGCTGCTTAAGTAGAAAATTCCAACCGATGTGCAGTACCATTATCTACAAAACTCTGTTCACCAACGCCGACTAATTCCACAATGGTTTCACGTGTTATGGGTGAGAACTCACCTTCTCTGGCTGCAATCTCAACAATGGTTGTTTGCTGCTCGGAATAAACATGGTAAGTTGTGGTGCAAAAGGCTCCTGTTTTGTACTCAAAAGTATGACCATCATCTTCATAAAGGGTAAACTCACCAACACCCTTCCAAATCCGCAGTCTCATTTGATTTATGGGATGTTCATCTACATATTGCATTACTGGTGCGATCGCAATAATGGAGCCAGCACGAACATATAACGGCATTTTCTCCAGTGGTGCATAAGCAAGAATGTGAGTTGGCCCTGTAAATTCCTCTCCACTCCACCAATCGTACCAACAACCTTCAGGCAAGTACACAGCACGATGTTCAACGCCTGGACGGTAAATAGGTGCTGCTAGTAAGGAGGGGCCAAGCATTACTTGATCGGCAAGAGAAAAGGTTTTTGGGTCATTGGGGAAATCATACAGAAGTGGGCGAAGAATTGGTGCGCCAGTAGTTGCAGCTAACCAAAAAAGACTGTAAATATAAGGTAGTAGTTGATAACGGAGTTCAATATACTCGCGGCAGATTTTTTCGATGCGATCGCCAAATACCCAAGGCTCATGCTGTGCAGTAGTTAATGCTGAATGCCCACGCATCAATGGGTAAAGCATTCCTAGCTGCATCCAACGCGCATATAGTTCAGCCGTAGCATTCCCCGCAAACCCCCCAATATCACTACCAACAAAGGGAATGCCCGATAGGCCCAGGTTACAAAGCATTGGTATGGACATTTCCAAGTGTTCCCACAGAGATTGATTGTCTCCTGTCCAGATAGCTGACCAGCGTTGAATGCCGGCATATCCAGAGCGTGTCAATATAAAAGAGCGTTCAGTCGGACGAGATATTTTAGCTCCTTGATAAGATGCCTGTGCCATCATTAGCCCATAAAGATTGTGAACTTCCTTGTGGGTGGTTATTTCCTCAATTGGCCCCTGTGGTGCATCAAGGGGAAAGGAAATTTTGTTACCAGGGTCGCCGAATGGACGGTCATCCAGTGCGGGTTCATTCATGTCGTTCCAGATGCCGGCAACACCAATATCAGTCAAACTTTTTTGCCAATTTCCCCACCAATCTCTAACTTCAGGACGTAGGTAATCAGGAAAGACAGCCTTGTCTGGCCAAACATAGCCGTGGAACAATTGACCATTAGTTTTTCGGATGAAATAGTTGTTGTTTAATCCCTCATCAAAGACTTTGTAATCTGCTTCTGGCTCGTATTTGACCCCCGGATCAACAATCGTCACTACTTTAAATCCATCTTGCTTAAGATTTTGGATTAATTTTTGAGGGTCAGCAAATCGCTTGGGACTCCAGGTAAAAATCCTATAGCTATTCATATAGTCAATATCTAAATGAATAACATCACAGGGAATGCGACGCTGACGAAATTCATCAGCTAGTTTGCCTACTATATCTTGTGACTCGTAACTCCAGCGACATTGGTGATAACCTAATGACCATCGAGGTGGCAAAGGCATCCGTCCAGTTAACTGCGTATAAGTCTGGATAATTTTCGCAGGTTCAGGCCCATAAATAATGTAGTAATCTAGTTCACTCCCTTGAGTTTCCATCTGCCAGACTCCAGGCTGCTGTGCGCCCAGATCAAATCGGCTCCAATAAGTAGTATTAAAAAAAAGTCCGTATCCCAATCCAGGACGCAAGGCGATGAAAAAAGGAATTGCCTGATACATACTGTCTGTCATGATGCCGTAATCGATCGCATCTGATGCCCAGTTGGTTTTGACTTTTGAACGCTGATCTAGTAAACCAGTCGGTTCACCAAAACCATAGAAATGTTCGTCAGATTCAATCCGTTTCCACCCAGCAACTTCCCCTGTCCGCCACCCCATCCCTAAGTCTGTATCTTGTGCAAAAGGCTGTCCTGCTGAGTCAAAGCACTGGATACGACACGGATCGCGGGACACGACAATACACAATTGCTCAGTTTCAATTTCTATAGTCTCTGGTTTTTCCCGCACTTCAAACGGCACAGTAGGCCATTCTTCATCCGCAAGTGCTACTGCCCACGATCGCCTAGAGAGAAATTCACCACTTGGGGCCATCCGTACCCGAATTAAGTTTGGTGCTAACACACTAACTATTAGACAAGGGTCGCCGCACAGCAAGAGGATATGACGCTCATTTTGTTGTATTGCTTGTACTGCTCCCAGGGTTGACCAAGGCGCTTCGGTTGTGTGCAATTGTCCAAAGTATTGTGGCATAATTTCTGATTTTAAGATAATTATTTTACCCAATTGAGATTCACATAAACTACTACTCAAAAGCGTGTATCTTTAGGCATAGCGTATATTGAACTTTATTTATCACTGTCCTAGTAGTCTGCCAAGGAAACTTTGCATGGTGGTTAGCAGAGGGGCAGAGGAGCAGAGGGGCAGAGGGGAAAGAACTTGTATAAGCCTCTCCTCTGCTCCCCTGCTCCCCTGCTCCTCTGCCGACTTCCACCCAACAATTTTGGGTTGGCGAACTACTAGGCAATCAAAGCCGTGCTTTGGAGCCAAAAGTAGTAATATCTGCGATCGCAGATATTATCCCTTCAAGAGCGATCGCTTTCTATGCCCCACGATTACCCGTTTCTATGTGAATACGAAATTCTGAGCAAAGTCTTAAGGTGGATGAAGCTATGAGCTAAATTTGTTACTGTTGGCTAAAAATTACAATTGAGTAAATTTGATGAGTGTTCGAACACTACGCTCCTACGCTTTCCTATCAATTGGGGCAGCAGTTGTTACTATTGCTTTGAAGTTTGGGGCTTATCTGCTAACCGGATCGATAGGGTTGCTTTCGGATGCAATTGAATCGTGTGTGAATCTGGCGGCAGCATTGATAGCACTGTGGGCAGTAACTTATGCTGCCAAACCAGCCGATGCAGAACACACCTTTGGGCATTCTAAAGCGGAATATTTTTCCAGTGGAGCCGAAGGTGCGTTGATTATTGTTGCAGCAATCAGTATTGGAGTTGAAGCTTGGGGAAGATTACTGCATCCAGAAGCGATCGCTCAAGTGGGATTGGGTTTGGCTCTATCAATGTTGGCAACAGCAGTCAATGGAGGAGTTGCTTTTGTCTTGCTAAAAGCGGGACGACGTTTGCGTTCGATTACACTGCGAGCTGATGCTCACCACCTATTTACTGATGTCTGGACTTCGGGTGGTGTGATAGTGGGAATCTTTTTAGTTCAGGTAACAGGCTGGCTAATACTTGACCCAATCATCGCTTTGTTGGTAGCAGTCAATATTGTCTGGACAGGATTTCGTTTGCTACGAGAAAGCTTTTTTGGATTACTGGATACTGCCTTGCCTATTGAAGAAATAGAGACAATCCGGGTTATTCTCAGTAAATATGAATGCCAAGGTATCCAGTTCCATGCAATGCGTTCTCGAATTGCTGGAACACGTCGGTTTATTTCCTTTCATGTTTTAGTACCTGGAGTATGGACAGTGCAGCAAGGACATGATTTATGCGAAGCAATTGAGTTGAGCATCATTCAAGCATTGCCAAAAAGCAGCATCACAACTCATCTGGAACCATTAGAAGACCCTGTATCTTGGGACGATCAGGAATTGGAGCGGACTAGTAACTAATGACAAGAATCACTTGCAAGTACTGTTCAAGAGGTCAAATAATAGGTGAAGCACCTTCTAAACACAAAACAGCCACCTCTGCCCCATTCAACGATCCAACATCAGCAGCATTTTTTGAATAAGTGTATGTATGAGGCGGTAGCCCCTAGGGACGAAAAAAAGCAAGTACCTCTGGAAATCTGCATAATTCTTTACCTAATTACACAGAAGTTACTAACTGTAACTTCTGTGTAATTAGCAATTTTAAAAATTTTAACTATTTCCTTAACTGTCTTAACTGTCTTAACTGTCCGCTTAACTGTCTTAACTGTCTTAATTGTCTGGTTAGCTATCTTAACCATCCGCTTAACTATCTCCTTAACTGTCTTAACTGCTATTGCATTTTGTAGATAAAGCTGAGATGATTTGTAGGCTGAAGTTCAGCCTGTTCTTTGAAATGCAGTTATTAAATTGAAAAATAATCTAATTTAATAAATTTATTGTAGAAATCTCTCATAATGAAAGTTTTTTCCGATATTAAATAGTAGGAATAAACGCAAATATTATCTCATAAGCAATTCCTAATCCATCTCAAAAAACTATGGATTTCACACTAATCAAAAATATAAAATGCTTGTTATTAATGAAGGACAGTATCAGGAAAATTATACCAGTATAAATAGAAAAGCGAATACTAAAAATAATTTTTACTTTGTTAGATTTAATTGCTAATATTTAAACCGGAGGTGTTCTTACAATCAGACTAATAGAATTTTATTAACCTTAAATAAATATCATACATTTCCGAGCGCTAAATTATAGTGTTGAAAATCTCCCCAAAAATATCTTTCGTATAGGAATGAGATATTTTACGAGCTATTATTTAAACACATAGTTACTTTAAAAAAGAATATATTATTCTCATGAAAATATTTTTCTGAATTAGATACTTAAGTAGTGTTTTCATCAGCATCCAAGTGTAAGGATTTTAGGTAATTATTATAATGGATGACATAGTTAAAAAACTTGCTGGTCTGGGTCTTCCTGGTGTAATACTCGTGATTCTAACGGTAACAACAGGGGGGAGTTCTGCTGCTGTTGCAGCTATTCTGACAGCCTTGGGAGGGCCGTTTGGCATCGTCGGAGGTATAGCCCTGCTAGGTCTAGTAACTGTGGTAGGAGATACTGTAACGGGATATGGAATTGAAGCCATTCTTAAAGGCATCTATACAGAACGTAGCAAAACTGAATCTGTGATATTTCTCTTCAAAGAAATTCAAGGTTTACCGATTACAGAGGAGCTAAAACTCAAACTGAAAAATCAACTTAGCGTAGCAATGATTACTGATACTAAAGAGGTTCGATATCTAAAAAAAATTGAAATCATCGAGAAATAGTTTTTATGAAACTGTACGTTGGTCAACCTAAATCTTGACCAATGTACAGCAAAATAATACTATTTTTCTCAAAGGGGACTTTAATAAGGATATAAAAGGAATTCGCACTCGAATTGTGAACAATCTGAGAGTAAATCCCGATTATTTGATTCCACTAGATAAAGAAATTATTCCTAAAACTGCAATTGGCAAAATTCAGCGATCGCACGCAACTTAGCCAGCGCTTTAATGCAGGTGAGTTTAAAGCAATCATTAAACGGATTGATATATTACTGGGTAATGCCAATACTATTCCTGACTAGTTTTACCGTAAAGTTATGAAAGCAAAATTACAAATTTATTTTTTGTGGAGATTAAAATCTTGTGACAAACCAGATATATAGCCAATCAGTACTAACATTTGATGGTCAAGATGATTACATAGATTTTGGCAAAAACGATTTTGCTGGTGTTTTTGCTCAAGGAAGTTCAGCCTTTACGATTTCAGGATGGGTGAATCCTCATAAACTAACAGATAAAGCCACCACTTATGGAACGCGCAACGTTTTTTTCGCTCGTTCTTCAGATCGATATAGTGATAATTTTGAGTTTGGCATCAGTGAATCAGGGAACCTAGATGTATACATTGACGAGAATGTTGAAAAATTTATCAAACCCTTTGGTAATGGAGAATTAACTGTCGGACAATGGCACTTTTTTGCTATTGTTTTTAATAAGGGTCAAGTAAGTATATACCTTGACGAAAATGAGTACTTTGGCTACTTCACAGGTGACTCTTTAAACAAAGCAACGAGTTCTGTGACTCTGGGCGCGACTTTACACAACAACATATATTTCACCGGTCAATTAGCTAACATTAGCGTCTGGAATTACCCTTGTCCCCCAGTAGAAATCCAGAGGCATCGCTATCAACCTTTAGTTGGCAATGAACAGGGATTAATCGCTTATTGGGCATTAAACGAAGGGCAAGGGACAAGTGTAAAAGACCAAACTGGAAATGGCTATGATGGAAAATTGCGTGGCAATCCCAGTTGGGATGTTGCACAACTTCCCTTTGGAATTACACAATCATCCAGCGAGAGTGAGACACAAGAACAGATAGCAAGTAGTCCTGATGGGGAACAACCAGAGGAAACTGTGGTAGTGGATGAGGAAAGCCAGTTGATTGCACAAGTTATCCCCACTGAAGTAACTGCGATCGCTGAAGGTGATTTGCGGCAACTATCCGTTGAGGTTCCTCCGGTTGTAGAAACTGACATCCCCACAGAGAAAACAACGAAGGGAAAAAAAGGGGCAAAAAGACAGACCGAAAAATCTGCAAATATTCAAACTAACCAGCCAAAGGGACAGAAATCAGAAACAGCCCAAACAGTTGCAGTCAATATCCAACAACAGGAACAACCACAAACATTAACTCAGGAGCGATCGCCAAAAACTATGAATACTAAAGCCAATTCCAAATATAAAATCCTTGCCATTGACGGAGGCGGTATTCGGGGCATTATCCCCACCATGATCCTGGCAGAAATTGAAAAGCGGACACAAAAGCCGATTTTTAGTTTGTTCGATTTAATTTCTGGTACTTCTAGCGGCGGAATTCTGGCACTCGGATTAACTAAACCCCGATTAGATTTAGAGGCCACTGATACCTCACCCACAGCCCAATATAGTGCTGAGGATCTCCTGCAAATATATATTGAGTATGGGGCTGAGATATTTTACGAGCCATTTTGGGAAAAAGTACTCGGTCAAATAGAGGATATATTCGTTCAACCAAAATATTCTTCCGAAGGAAGAGAAGAAATTATTAGGCAATATTTTGGTGATAGTCCTCTAGAAAATAATCTTAAAGAAGTATTTGTAACTAGCTACGATATCGAGCAGCGAATTCCGATATTCTTTACTAACAAACTGGAAAAACAACAGACAGAATCGAAAAAGTTTCGTAAGTTATGTGCAGGTTTTACTCTCGCAGATGCGGCATTAGCAACTAGTGCAACTCCAACTTATTTTGCTCCCTATCGCGTTTCTAGCTCCCATAATACCAACGGCTTTTATACTTTAGTCGATGGTGGAGTAGTTGCTAATAATCCAGCTAATTTGGCTATTTTAGAAGCACAAATCAGTAGACAAGAAACAAAACAAGCCCTGAATATAGAGGATATCTTATTAGTATCCTTGGGTACTGGTTCCTTGACCAGTGTCTACGCTTATGATGAAGTGAAACAATGGGGACTATTACAATGGGCAAAACCACTGTTAAATATTGTACTGGACGGTGGAAGCGAAGTAGTAGCTGGAGAATTAGAACGGTTATTTGAGGCTACTAATAAAGGGAGTAAAGCTTCTTATTATCGATTCCAAACATTCCTAAAAAGCGAACTTGAAGCAATAGATAATGCCAAACTAGAAAATGTCCGACAGTTACAAACTTTAGGTAGCATACTGATTCAAGAAAAAAGTCAACAAATCGATGAGTTGTGTAGTATTTTAACAAGCTAAATCTGAGAGGATGTTTTAAAAGTTGCCTTGGCGATATCAAAAGTTTTAGTTCCCTCTAAATCACTCGATAAATTGGGAAACTTTGATTCCAGTCTCCTGCCTTTTTAGGGGAATAGAGGGAATAAATTAAGTGTCTAAAATCACAGATAAACACTTTTAAAACAACCTTTGAGGCTTTCTGAGTAAGTATGTAAAACAACGAGGTATTGGAGTTGTCGCCAAATGGAGTCTTTAAGTAAGGCATCTTATCGAATTGTTGCCATTCCTGGAGAAGGGATTGGGCCAGAAGTAGTGAAAGCTTCCTTAAAAATTCTGCAACACGTTGCTAAAATTCAAGGATTTAGCTTACAGGTAGACTATGGTTGGCTCGGCGCAACTGCCTTTGAACAACTGGGTAGTTACTTTCCTCAAGCCACCGCCGAACTGTGCGATGGAGCCGATGGGATTGTATTTGGTGCAGTTAGTCAAGGCGGATTGCTGGAACTCCGAAAGCACTTCGACTTCTTTTGCAATCTTCGTCCAATCCTCAGCGTTAACAGTCTTGTGCATAAATCTAGTCTTCGACCAGAAAAAATTCAAGGACTTGATATTCTCATCGTTCGAGAACTAGTCAGTGGAATCTATTTTGGCCCATCTGGACGCTCTTGCGATGAACAAGGAAATTATGGATACCATACAATGCGCTATTACGATGAAGAGATTCGTCGAATTGCTCACAAAGCATTAGAAAAAGCGCAATCTCGCCGAGGATTACTGACCGTAGCTCACAAAGAAAACGCTTTACCTCATTTGCCTTGGACTCGTCTAGTTCAAGAAGAAGCTAGACAATTTCCCGGCGTTGTTGTTGAGCCAATGCTGGTAGATAACTTAGCTATGCAAATGGTTTTAAATCCCCAACGGTTTGATGTCATTTTGGCTGGTAATTTGTTTGGAGATATTCTCAGCGATATTGGCGGTGCATTAGTTGGCTCAATTGGCTTATTAGGATCGGCAAGTCTTAACGCTAATGGATTTGGTTTGTACGAGGCCATTCACGGTACGGCTCCAGATATTGCAGGCTTAGGAATTGCTAATCCCCTCGGAACCTTGGGCGCGTGTGTTTTAATGCTTCAGCAATGGGGAGAAATGCAGGCTGCTCAACAGATTATTGCAGCGCAAGACCGAATTTTAGCTAAGGGATACCGGACAGCTGATTTGTTTACCCAAGGAGAAGAAATTTTAGTTAACACTGCAACCTTAGTTGACCTTTTACTTGAAGAACTTTCAGTTGTGCAACATTCTCAATTAGGAGTGCTTCATGAGTCAAGAAAATAAAGTTTTACACCTTGGAGATGATATCAATACCGATGATATTATTCCTGCCAATCGAGCTACAAATGATGACTTAGATAGCTTAAAACATTATGCTTTAGAACATGTGATTGGAGCAGGTGAACTGCTAAAATATGATGTGATTGAAGCAGGAGAAAATTTCGGCTGTGGTTCCAGTCGAGAAATTGCTCCTATTGCCCTCAAAGCTGCTGGAATTACAAAGATTCGGGCGCAATCGTTCGCCGAAATTTTTTATCGTAATAGCATTAATATTGGACTTTCTCTAGAAATTTTAGGGGAGAAACAGGAGAATCCTGTCGTTGATGCGATCGCAGCAGCAGGTGGGTTAATGTCTTTTAATCAGCTGCGTCGTCAGGGTCAGATTACCATTCCTGGCAGCCTGACCCCGACCCGACCCATGACTTTAGTAGAAAAACTTTTGGCCAAAGCCTCTAGAAATTCCTACGTCCAGCCTGGAGAAGTGGTTTTTGCTCAGGTCGATTTAGCATTATCCCATGATGCTGTAGCCGGGCCTGTAGCTAAAACATTCTATAAACAGTATGGAGAAGGAGCAAAGTTATGGGACTCCCAAAAGGTGGTCTTAGTAGCAGATCACTTCATCCAAATCAACGACATCCGTGCTGATGACAAAGCATATCTGATGTACGAACAGATGATTGAATTTGCTAAATTCCAAGAATGCCACTTATTTGATGTGGTTTCCCCAGGTGAAGCAGCAGGCATCTGTCACGTTTTACTCCCAGAAAAAGGGTTTGTCCGACCAGGGATGATAATTGCCGGTACAGATTCCCATACCTGCACATACGGGGCATTGGGAGCTTTTTCCACAGGGGTGGGAACAACAGATATGGCTAATATCTATGCCACAGGAGATATGTGGATTCGTGTTCCTCCAACCCTAGTATTTGAGTTATCTGGAACCTTACCTCCTAAAATCAGTGCCAAAGATATTATCCTGTTTATTCTGGGACAAATCGGCTGTGCTGGCGCTACCAGTAAAGTAATGGAGTTTAGAGGGTCAATCCTCGCACAACTGCCTTTTGATGAACGGTTAACTTTAGCCAATATGGCTGTAGAGTGTGGGGCAATCTGTGGGTTGATTGTTCCTGATGAAGTAACCCGTGAGTATCTAAAAAACCGAGTTTCAGAAGAATTTCAAGAGATTATCGGCGATGCTGATGCTGAGTACGAAAGGGTTTATCAATTTGACCTCAGCAGTTTAGAACCACAAGTTGCACGTCCCCCAAAACCAGATCAAGTAGTTGCCATTAGTCAGTTAGAAAACATTCCGATTACCAAAGCCTTTATTGGCTCTTGTACTGGAGGAAAACTCTATGACTTAGCTCAAGCAGCCGAAGTTTTAAAGGGTCGCCAACTGGCAGACGGTGTAAACTTGTTTATTGTACCTGCAACCATTGAAATTAGAGAACAAGCTCAAGAATTGGGCTATCTCGACATTTTTGAACAAGCAGGGGCACAAATTCTTAAGACAGGTTGTGGGGCTTGTATCAATTCTGGATTTGGGGTTTTGGCGAAAGAAGAAACAGGTATTTATGCAACCAATCGCAATTTTAAAGGACGCAGTGGCGATCCAACGGGCAAAAATTATTTAGCCTCACCCAGAACAGTAGCTATCTCTGCTGTAAATGGAAAAATTAGCGATCGCTTTGATTAAAGACTGAGCTATCAGATGAGGTTGAATTAGAGATAAAACTCAAAGAATATTAACCCAATCTGAACGTGAATTACTCTTATTTAGCTTAGTCTAGGTTTTAAGAGAAGTTTCTTGATTTACAAAGACTCTATCCTCTTACCCTTAGTAATGTCTTAACCAACAAAAAAAGGATTTTAGGTAATTAAAATGGACGAAATCGCTAAAAAACTTGCTGGTCTGGGTCTTCCTGGGATAATTCTCGTGATTTTAACAGTTACATCAGCAGGTAGTAATGCTGCTATTGTTGCTGCCCTCACAGCAGTAGGAGGCCCATTTGGCATCGTTGGAGGTATAGGTTTACTTGGTCTAATTACGGTTCTAGGTGATACTGTCGCGGGATATGGAATTGAAGCTGTTCTCAAGGCTGTCTATACAGAACGGAGTAAAACCGAATCTGTAAGATATCTCCTGAAAGAAATTAAAGATTTACCCATTTCAGAGGAGCTAAAACTCAAACTGAAAAATCACCTTAGCCCAGAAACTGTTACTGAGGTGGAAGATGTTCAGGCTCCAAAAACAATTGAAATTGTCGAGGAATAATTTCACGGTTAGATTTGGTGACATTTAAAATCAAATGGCACAAATCCTATTTGGGATTTTAGATTAGGGATTTGGTGTTATTAAAAGCTGACTGGATTTTGCTTTAAGATATCATTCGGATTCTATTTTCAAAACAGTATCAGTTAACCGATCGCACCAAATTTCTATGAGCAAAGAAAATGGCCTCTGAGTCCAATCTCACCGATTAAACCCTCAAAGGCCTATTTTTTGAGATATCTATGCAATAAATCTGTTACCTAACAGAAGCCCAAAAATCGCTCTAAAGGTCTGTGAAAGAAATAACTGTAAAGCCTGGGCAAGCATATAGTAAAAAGTTAGAGAAATTGTAAAATCCTTACTTTCTGTACCAAATTTATTATGGAAGAAACTATCATTAACTCTATTCAAAATATTAATAATTTGTCTGCCTTAACTGAGCAGGAGCGACATAAAATATTGGTGGAATGGAATCATACAACGGTAGATTATCCAAAGCACTTATGTATACATCAGTTATTTGAAGCACAAGTAGAAAAAACTCCAGACAGCATCGCTGTTGTGTTCAAGGAGGAACAACTAACTTATCAAGAGTTGAACCACCAAGCCAACAAAATAGCACATTATCTACAAATTTGGGGTGTAAAACCAGAGATGTTGGTAGGGATTTGCGTTGAGCGATCGCTAGAAATGATTGTAGGAATGTTGGGTATCCTCAAGGCGGGTGGAGCATACATTCCACTAGATCCAACGTATCCGAAAGAGCGTCTATCGTTTATGCTCTCAGATTCGCAAGTCCAAGTGGTGTTAACCCAAGACAAATTTGTTGAAGAATTAGCTGCAAGTGGGGCGAAGTTGATTTGTCTGGATACTGGCTGGGAATCTTTTCAGCGAGAGAGCAACGAGAATCTTAGTAGTGGGGTTACACCCGAAAATCTGGCTTATGTAATTTACACATCAGGGTCAACAGGAACACCCAAAGGCGTGCTACTCCAGCATCAAGGTGTGTGTAATTTAGTCCAGGCACAAATAAAGCTGTTTGATGTAAAGCAAAATAGCCGTGTTCTCCAGTTTGCTTCTTTCAGCTTTGATGCTTCAGTTTGGGAAATTTTCATGGCTCTGTGTTCAGGAGCTAGCCTTTACCTGGGAACTCAGGATTCCTTGCGCCCAGGAGCAGATTTAATGCGAGTGTTGCACGAGCAATCAATAACTCACATTACACTTCCTCCCACAGCACTAGCAGCCTTACCGACTGCGGAATTGCCAAATTTGCAAACCCTGATCGTCGCCGGAGAAGCTTGTAATCCGAAGCTGATTACTGAATGGTCAAAAGGACGGCGCTTTTTTAATGCTTACGGGCCAACAGAATCAACAGTCTGCGCCACAGTAGCAGAATATACTGGCGACACTCAACTGACAATTGGTCGAGCGATCGCTAATACACAAATTTATATCCTCGACAACCATCAACAACCAGTTCCGATTGGTACTCCTGGCGAATTGTATATTGGTGGCGACGGCTTGGCTAGAGGCTATCTGAACCGCCCAGAGTTGACTAAGGAGAGATTCATCACCAATCCCTTCCAAAAAAGCAGAGGAGCAGGGGAGCAGGGGAGCAGGGGAGAGAAAGAAGACCAATCCTCAAATTCGGAACGTCTTTACAAGACTGGTGACTTAGCCCGCTTCTTACCAGATGGCAACATTGAGTTTTTGGGGCGAATCGACCATCAGGTGAAGATTCGCGGTTTTCGGATTGAACTGGGAGAAATTGAGGCGCTTTTGAGTCAACACCCAGATGTACAGCAAGCGGTGGTAATCACCCGTGAAGATATCCCTGGTGGTCAGCGTCTTGTCGCCTATATTGTCCCTAATCAAATTGATGTGAGCGTGACTACCCTCAGACGCTTTCTTCAAGAAAAACTGCCTAACTACATGGTGCCAGCAGTCTTTGTAATCCTAGACTCCTTGCCCCTTACTCCCAATGGTAAAGTTGATCGTCAAAATCTTCCAGCTGGCGATCGCTCACGCCCCGATCTTGAAGAAACCTTTATCGCACCTCGTAACTCCACTGAAGCAACACTCTTCAGCATCTGGGCTGAGTTACTGGGACTTGAGCAGATAGGAATCGATGACAATTTTTTCAATTTGGGTGGTCATTCCTTAATAGCAGCTCAGATGCTTTCCCGCATCCGCGAGGGTTTCCAAGTCGAGTTATTCTTTCACCACATTTTTGCCAATCCTACCATAGCGGGTCTAGCTGGGCTGATTGAACAGCACAGCCAACTCAAACAACAGTTGCAACGTCCTGCTATGCAGCCAATTCCACGGTCAGGATACTTGCCTGCATCCTTTGCTCAAGAGCGAGTATACTTCATCCAAGAAGTAGCACCTGAAAGTGCTGCCTATCAAGCTCAGGTAACTCTGCGATTCACCGGGAAACTTAATGTGTCTGCATTAGAGCAGTGCCTCAGTGAGATTGTCCGACGGCATGAAATCTTCCGCACAACTTTTCCGGCAATAGATGGACGGTTATTTCAAGTAATCCACCCAGCCTCACCACTTAAGTTAACAGTGGTAGACCTCCAGAGATTTCCTGAGTCTGAGCAAGAAGCAGAAAGTCAGCGCCTATTTGACGCAGAGGTGCAAAAGCCCTTCTACTTAAATCAACTGCCGTTAGTTAGGTGGTTATTGTTGAAGTTGAGCGACCAAAACCATCTTTTGATCCACATCGAACATCACATGGTTCATGATGGCTGGTCTTTCAACAATGTGTTCTTGAATGAGTTCCTGGAACTTTATCAAGCCTTCTGTTTGGGTAATCCCTCCCCACTGCCAGAATTAACATTCCAGTTTGGAGATTATGCCCATTGGCAGCGAGAGTGGGTTAAAAGCCAGGAAGCCGAAGCACAGTTAGCTTATTGGCAACAAAAGTTATCCGGCAGTCCGCCCCTATTGGAATTACCATCAGACCGCCCGCGACCAGCAGAACAAACTTACAACGGCGCTCAAGTCAGGGTAGAGTTGCCCATTAGCTTGTGTGAATCTTTGAGAGTTTTGAGCCGTCAAGAGGGAATCACCTTATTCATGACGACGCTAGCGGCTTTTTTAGTAATATTGCACCGATACACCAGACAGGACGATCTCTGTGTGGGGACAGCTGTTGCCAATCGGCGGATGCGCGAGACAGAACAATTAATTGGCATGATCGTCAATAATTTGGTTTTACGCACCGATTTGTCTGGAAATCCCACATTTCGGGAGTTACTAGATCGAGTCCGCCAAGTCAGTCTGGAAGCCTTTGCTAACGAAGATTTACCCTTCGATAAGGTTGTGGAGGTTCTGAAGCCAATCCGGAACTTGAGTTACAATCCCCTGTTTCAGGTGATGTTTAGCTTCCATGATTCTCCTCGTCCAGACTTAACTCTCCCAGAGTTGAACATCACCACGAATGTAGCCCTCAGCAACAAATCAACAAAGTTTGATCTTGATGTCGTTCTGATCCCGCAACATGTTAAGGATAAGGGAATTAGTGTTATTTGGGAATACAACACCGATTTATTCGACGCTGCCACAATCCAACAGATGGCAGAGCAGTATCAAACTTTACTAGTGGGAATTGTTGCTAATCCAGAGCAGCGAGTTTCTGAATTACCACTGTTAACTCAGACTCAGCAGCAGTTACTGGTGGAATGGAATCAGACTCATAGGGAGTATCCCGCTAAAGAGTGTATTCACGATTTATTTGCGGCTCAGGTGGAGTTAACGCCCGACGCTGTAGCTATTCAGCAAGAAGGTCAACAGTTAACTTACCGCGAATTGAGCGATCGCGCCAATCAACTAGCCCACCATCTGCAAAGTTTGGGAGTCAAACCAGAAACCTTAGTCGGTATCTGCGTTGAGCGTTCCCCAGAGATGATTATCGCCTTACTCGGCATTCTCAAAGCTGGGGGTGCATACATTCCCCTTGACCCTGCCTATCCCGAAGAGCGACTGGCTGATATTCTCGAAGATACGCAACTAAGCATTCTGCTGACTCAAGAAAGATTCCAGGGCAAAGTACCAGATTATGCCGGAAAAACGATCTGTTTAGATAGAGATTGGGAAATAATTGCTCAACACAGTACAGCCAATCCGATTACTAACGTTCAACTCCATAACCTCGCGTATATTATTTACACCTCTGGTTCTACAGGTAAACCCAAAGGGGTGATGATTGAACAGCGATCGCTAATAAATTTTGTCATCACTGCCACTCATGAATATGGAATTAATGCGGGCGATAATATTCTGCAATTTGCGTCAATCTGTTTTGATACATCTATTGAAGAAATCCTACCTTGTCTTTTAGTCGGTGCAACATTAGTGCTGCGAACCGAACAGATGTTGCACTCCAGCGATGAATTTTGGCGGTGTTGCCGAGAATGGCAGTTAACTGTTTTGGATCTTCCCACAGCGTACTGGCATCAATTAGTCGCAGAACTTACCCCTGAAGACTCTCGAATTCCCGAAAGTATCAGAATAGTGATTATTGGTGGGGAAGAAGTTCAACTCGAAAAAGTGAAGCACTGGCACAGTAGTGTTGCTCACTTCTGGCATCCACCCCAATTACTTAATAGTTATGGGCCAACGGAAGCAACGGTTATAACCACCTTAGATCGCTTAACCCCATCAGCCTCCTCTGTTAGCATTGGACGACCGATTAGCAATGCTCAGGTTTATGTCCTGGATAAATATCTGCAACCTGTCCCTATAGGAGTTCCCGGAGAACTGCATATTGGCGGAGCCGGATTAGCTAGAGGCTATTGGCAACGGACTGAACTTACCGCAGAGAAATTTATCCAAAATGCAAAATTGGATCGCCTCTACAAAACAGGAGATTTGGCACGATTTCGCGCAGATGGCAATCTAGAATATCTTGGTCGAGTTGACGATCAGGTGAAAATTCGCGGCTTCCGCATTGAGTTGGGAGAAATAGAAACGGTGCTGAGACAACACCCACAGGTGTTTCAAACTGTGGTCATTGCTCGTGAAGACATTCCGGGACAAAAGCGGCTTGTAGCTTATGTTGTACCCCACGAGCCGCAACCAACCACTGATGAACTGCGCCATTTCCTAAAAGCAAAGTTGCCTAATTATATGGTTCCTTCAGCTTTCGTGCAGCTGAAAGCCCTGCCGATGACTCCGAACCGCAAGATAGACTACCGCTCCTTACCAGCCCCCGACCTCTCTCGTGGCGCAGAAGATAACTTTGTTGCCCCCCAAACCCCTACAGAAGAGAGATTAGCAGCAATTTGGTCGGAAATCTTAAGACTAAAACAAGTCGGCATCCACGATAACTTCTTTGAATTGGGCGGCGACTCCATTCTCAGCATTCAGGTAATTTCAAGAGCCAATCAAGCGGGTATCCAAATTGCCCCTAAACAGCTATTTCAGTACCAAACTATTGCTGAGTTAGCGGCTGTGGCAGGCATGACTCGCCAAGTTATAGCCGAACAAGGGTTAGTGACTGGCAAGGTGGCGTTGACACCTATCCAACACTGGTTTTTTGAGCAGAAATTGCCCGAACCTGATTACTTTAACCAGTCAGCATTGCTGGAAGTACCGCCAGACTTGCAACCAGAGCTATTGCAGCAAGTTGTACAAGAATTGTTATTGCATCACGATGCTTTGCGTCTGCGCTTTGTACAAGAAGGCGAAAACTGGCAGCAGTTTAATTACGTTAGCGCAGCGTTAGCGAGTCCGCGAGCGTCATTACGAACTACGAATTACGAATTATTTAGCGTCATCAATTTATCGCACCTATCGGCAGAAGAACAACAAACAGTAATGAAAGCGGCAGATGCTGAACTCCAAGCTAGTTTGAATCTATCGACTGGGGCGATCGCACGAGTAGTACTGTTTAGGTTGGGCAACGATCAACCTGGTCGGTTACTATTCATCATTCATCATTTAGTAGTAGATGGCATTTCGTGGCGGATTTTGCTTGAAGATTTGGCTATGGCTTACCAGCAAATCAGTCGTGGTGAAGCCATTAAATTACCAGCTAAAACAACTTCTTTTCAATATTGGAGCGATCGCGTAACAGAATACGCCCAATCAGAGGCAGTCACAGAGTTGGATTACTGGCTAAGTCAATCTAGTATTCAAGTTACAGCTTTACCAGTAGACTATCACTTCGACTCCGCTCAGTACAAGCCTTCCGATAAAGAAAATAACACTGTAGCCTCAACTGCGTCTGTGTCACTTTCCTTAAATGAAGAACAGACCCGCGCCCTTTTGCAGGATGTACCTTCTGCCTACAACACTCAAATTAATGATGTGCTGTTGACTGCCCTAGTGCAAAGCTTTGCCCAATGGACGGGAGAACGTTCTCTGCTTGTTGATTTAGAGGGACATGGACGAGAAGACTTGTTTGAGGATGTGGATTTGTCGCGGACTGTAGGTTGGTTTACTACTTTATTCCCCGTTCATTTACAGCTAGAAGAAATTGACCATCCAGGAGAGGTTTTAAAGTTAGTTAAAGAACAACTGCGGCGCATCCCCAACCGAGGAATAGGCTATGGCGTGTTGCGATATTTGCACCCGGATGACACAATTCGCACGAAACTACAAAGTTTCCCCCAAGCACAAGTAAGTTTTAACTACCTTGGTCAATTCGATCAAGTGCTTAAGGCTTCTACCGCCTTGGGTTTGGCTCAAGAATTCAAAGCTGAACAGAGTTTACTTAATCAGCGCAGCCACCTGTTAGGGGTAAGCGGATTCATTCGTACAGGAAGGCTAGAAATGACTTGGGCTTACAGCGATAAAATTCATAAACGAGACACTATTGAGGGTTTGGCCTTTGGATTTATGGAGGCATTGCGATCGCTCATTACCCACTGTCAATCCCCTGATGCGATCGGTAATACACCTTCAGACTTCTCAGCAGCCAGACTCAGCCAAAAACAGCTTGACAAATTTATGACCAAAATCAAAAAAAATAAAACGAAGTAGTCATTTGTCATTTGTCATTGGTCATTGGTCATTAGTCAAGAATCATTTTTTATTTTCCCCATTCCCCAGTCCCCACTCAAAGGTATTTTCATGAACAATATCGAAGACCTTTATGAACTTTCGCCCATGCAGCAAGGGATGCTGTTTCATACCCTCTATGCGCCAGAATCGGAAGTTTATTTTGAGCAGTTGCTTTGTATCCTCCAAGGAAAATTTAATTTTCCTGCCTTCCAGCAAGCTTGGGAACAGGTTGTTGCACGACACCCAATTTTACGCAGTTCCTTTTATTGGGAGGAGATAGAAAAGCCCTTGCAAATGGTGAGTAAGCAAGTGAATCTCCCGTGGGAGGAATTGGACTGGCGGCATTTTACACCTGATGAACAACAAGAGCATTTAGAGAATTTTTTGAAATGCGATCGCCAAAAAGGATTTGAACTGGATGTTGCTCCTCTGATGCGCTTCACCATAATCCAGCTAGAGGACTATACTTACCAATTTATTTGGAGTCATCATCATATCCTCTTTGATGGCTGGTCGATGCAGATTATTCTCAAAGAAGTTTTAGCTTTCTATGAAGCACATCAGCAAGGTGAACATTTACGCCTCCAACACGTTCGCCCCTATCGAGAATATATTCAGTGGTTACAGCAACAGGATATTGATCAAGCAAAGAATTTTTGGCAAAAAACTCTCCAGGGGTTTGAAGTTCCTACACCTTTAATAGGAAATAGGGGACAGGGAACAGGGAACAGGGGACTAGGAATATATAATGAGCAACGTTTTCAATTATCCCAAACGGTAACTGAAAAATTGCAATCTGCGGCGCGACAGCACCATTTAACTTTGAATAATTTGGTGCAGGGAGCATGGGCATTACTAATTTCCCGCTACAAAGGGGAAAGCGATGTGGTCTTTGGTGCAACTGTATCTGGTCGTCCACCAACGCTTGTGGGAGTGGATTCGATAGTGGGGCTATTAATCAACACCCTCCCCATACGGGTACAAATTACACCAAAAGCAAAATTATTACCCTGGCTCAAGCAATTACAATGTCAAGCATTTGAACATGAACAGTATGCTTATTATTCACTGGCAGAAATTCAGCGTTTGAGTGATGTTCCCCCAGGAATGCCTCTGTTTGAGAGCCTTTTAGTATTTGAAAATTATCCGCTAGATTCTGCTGAACAGGAAACCAAAAAAACTTTAGAAATTAGTCATCTTCGTTGTTTTGAACGCACTAATTATCCGTTAACAGTGGTGATTAATCCTGAATCACAATTGTCTGGAAGGATTGTCTATGATATTAGTCGTTTTGAGCAAGAGACAATTGAGCGGATGATTGGACATTTCCAAACATTGCTATCAGGGATGGGAGCCAATTTACAACAAGATATTTGCCAATTATCCCTGCTTGGTGCAGCCGAAGAGGAAGAGATAAGTCTACAAGAGAATAATAAAAATATAGATTCTATTCAATACAAATGTATACATATTTTATTTGAAGAACAGGTAGAAAAAACTCCTGATGCAGTCGCACTTATATATGAAAAGCAACATTTAACTTATCGTGAGTTGAATAACCGCGCCAATCAATTAGCCCATTATTTACAAGGGCTGGGAGTTAAACCGGAAGTCCGGGTGGGAATTTGTGTAGAGCGTTCGCTAGAAATGGTAATCGGAATACTTGCTATTCTCAAAGCGGGTGGGGCTTACGTTCCGTTAGATTCCGCTTATCCTTCCGAAAGACTGGCGTTCATGCTAGAAGATGTACAAACGCCAATCTTACTAACACAAACTAATTTACAAAATAGACTTCCACTCAATAATCAAACTGTAGTTAATCTTGACTCAGATTGGGAAATAATCGCTCAACACAATGCAGACAATTTGCTCAGTGAAGTTAATCCAGAAAACTTAGCTTATATCATTTATACCTCTGGCACGACGGGAACACCAAAGGGAACGGAAGTTACTCATCGTAGCATTATTGGTTTTATGTTTGGGGTTGATTATATTCACCTTGATGCAGAACAGATTTGGCTACAACATTCATCGATTTCTTGGGATGCACTAACCTTAGAACTTTGGCCGCCATTGCTTTACGGTGGGCGTTGTGTACTTTATCCAGATAAAATTCCCACACCAGAAGGCTTAAGCCAGATTATTCAAGAACAAAAAGTTAACACCTTATTTCTGACTACAGCTTTATTCAATCTCATGATTGAGACAATGCCGCAAGGATTGTCAGGCGTAAAACAACTACTGTTTGGGGGAGAATCCGTTTCTGTACCTCATGTTCGTCGCGCTTTAGAACTATTGCCGAAAACGCAAATTATTCATGCTTACGGCCCTTCAGAATGTACAGTTTTCACTTGTTGTTATCCAATTCCTAAACAACTTGCTGAAAATGTCCATTCAATTCCTATTGGTAAACCCATCGGTGATCGGACAGTTTACATACTAGATGAGAATTTACATAGAGTTCCAATTGGTGTTACTGGTGAACTTTATGTAGGTGGAGCAAGTGTTGCTAGAGGTTACTTAAATCAAACGGAATTAACCCGTGAAAGATTTATTCCTAATCCTTTTATTGAGGGGGAGAAGCTTTACAAAACCGGAGATTTAGCACGCCGTCTCCCTGATGGGAATCTGGAATTTCTAGGTCGAATTGATACACAGGTGAAAATTCGCGGATTTCGCATTGAATTATCAGAAATTGAGGCATTTTTAAATCAACACCCTGATATAAAGCAAGTCGTTGTCACTGTGCAGGAAGATGAACCTGGGAACAAGTATTTAGTGGCTTATCTCGTTACCAAGGATAATCAGCCAACGCCTAGTACACTGCGAAACTTTCTCAAGCATAAGCTGCCTGATTACATGATTCCCGCCGCTTTCGTATTTCTAGAGGCATTCCCCCTAACGCCTAATGCTAAAATCAATCGCCGTGCTTTGCCCGCCCCAGATATTTCCCAAAGAAATCTAGAGGTTGATTTTGTTCCTCCTCGCACATCTACCGAACAAGAATTAGCTACGATTTGGGTTGAAGTTCTCAAAGTAAAACAGGTTGGAATTCACGATAACTTTTTTGAGTTAGGGGGACATTCTTTACTAGCTACACAAGCAATTTCTCGATTAAGAGAAGCCTTTTCTGTAGATTTTCCTCTCCGTTATCTGTTTGAAAATCCGACCATTGCTGAACTTGCCCAAAAAGCGATCGCCCAACAGATTGAACAAGCAGAAAATGATACCCTAGCACAGATTTTAAAGGAAGTTGATCAGTTATCAGACCAAGAAGTGACGCAAGAATTGCTTTTGTAAATATTAATTCAACTACTCAATATTTTTGTTATCTCTCTGTGTTCTCTGCGTCTCTGTGGTTCGATAAAAAATTAATTTTAAACAATAAATATTATGAGCGATATACTAAAACGTCTAGAAGGACTTTCACCAGAAAAACGAGAATTAGTTTTACAAAAACTGAAAAAACAACAACAATCTACACAAAATAATAACAGGCTAACTCCACCCCTAACACCCGTTTCAAGAGAGCAACCCCTTCCCCTTTCCTTTGCCCAACAAAGACTGTGGTTTCTCGACCAACTAGAAGGCGAAAATTGTGTCTATAACGTACCGTTTTTCTGGCAGATTCGCGGATTGTTGAATATAACTGCGTTAGAAAAAGCGATCGCAGAAATTGTTCAACGTCATGAGGTCTTACGTACTAGTTTCTCTGTTGTCGATGAGTCGCCGATACAGATGATTCATCCTCATCCTCAACTCAAGATGCAGATACTAGACTGGCGACAATTGACACAAGCAGACCAGTTAAGCAAGGCGCAGCAGTTAGCAGCAGAAGAATTACAACAGTCATTTGACTTATCAAACCCTCCTTTACTGCGGGTAAAGTTGTTGCAACTAGCCGATCAATCCCATCTGCTGTTGCTGGTTATCCATCATATTGTTTGTGATGGCTGGTCAATGGACATCTTTCGCCGAGAATTGTTCAGCCTTTATACTGCTTTCTGCGCTGGAAAAGCTTCTCCTTTATCCGAATTATCTCTACAATATGCCGATTTCGCCCACTGGCAAAGACAGTGGTTGCAGGGAGAGGTACTACAAACCCAACTCAATTACTGGCAAAAACAATTAGCCGGAGTCGCGCCTCTGTTAGAATTGCCCACAGATAGACCCCGCCCATCAGTGCAAAGTTTTAGGGGACGGAGTGAGTTTTTAGAACTCAATCAAGATTTAACGCAGAAATTAAAGCGTTTGAGTCAGGAGTCAGGAACTACCCTGTTTATGACAATGCTTGCAGCATTTACGCTGTTATTGTCGCGCTACAGTGGTCAACAGGATATTGTAGTTGGTTCTGCGATCGCTAATCGTAATCGTCGTGAGACAGAAGCCCTAATTGGCTTTTTTGTCAATACCTTGGCATTACGTACCAATCTGCAAGGGAATCCAAGTTTCTTAGAATTACTCGAACGAGTCAAGCAAGTAACCCTAGATGCTTATGACCATCAAGATTTCCCCTTTGAGAAACTAGTCGATGAATTGGGTTTAGAGCGATCGCTTTCTCATCATCCCCTATTTCAAGTGGCGTTTGGTTTGCAAAGTGGAACCCAAGAGAAACTAGAAACTCCTGGATTATCTCTAACCCGTTTTGAGTGGGAAAACACAACGACGCTGTTTGATTTGTCGCTGATGTTCCGTGAAACTCCTCAAGGCTTGGTAGGAGAATGGGAATACGCAACCGATTTGTTTGACGCTAAAACCATTCAACGGCTGACGGGGCATTTTGCCGTTTTACTTCAGGGAATTGTTGATAATCCTCAACAAAATATTAATAATCTGCCATTAATCGCAGAAAGTGAACGTCAGCAACTCCAAAACTGGAATCAAACTAAAACTGATTATCCCCTAAATCAAACTTTGGTTGACTTGTTTGAAGCTCAAGCTGCCAAAAACCCTAATAATCTCGCTTTAGTATTTGAATCTCAAAGCTTAACCTACCAACAACTTAATCAAAAAGCAAACCAACTAGCTCATTATTTAATTCAAAATTATCAAATTAAGCCAGACACTTTAATTGGTATCTGCGTTGAACGGTCTTTAGAAATGATTATTGGTTTACTCGGTATTCTTAAAGCAGGTGGAGCTTATGTACCGATTGACCCCAATTATCCCAAAGAACGGATTGAGTTTATGTTAGAAGATTGTGGGTCATCGGTATTGCTGACCCAAAGTCACCTTAAAGAACAATTACCTCTAGCTAAACTCAAATACCAGGTCATTTGTTTGGATGAGGAAACTTTTGCCCAAGAATCAATAGATAATCCCAATTCTAAAACTACTCCTGATAATTTAGCTTATATAATTTATACCTCTGGTTCAACGGGGCGACCAAAGGGGGTGATGATTGAGCATCGCGCAATTGTCAATCTCAGCTTAGTCTGGGCTAAAACTTTTCAAGTTCAAGACAATAGCCATTTGCTTCAGTTTGGTTCTTTTAGTTTCGATTTATCTGTCGCTGAAATTGCAACTACCTTTGTCACTGGTGCTTGCTTATATCTTGCTCAAAAAGATACCTTATTACCCAGCCAAATTTTAGTTGACTTCTTAAGCAATCGCAAAATTACCCACAGCTTTTTATCTCCTTCGGCCTTATCTGTCTTACCTCAAGCGACCTTACCCGATTTACAATGTCTAACTGTTGGTGGTGAGGCTTGTTCAGCAGAATTGGTAGCACAGTGGGGAACAGAACGGCGTTTATTTAATTGCTACGGGCCTACGGAATCTACGGTTAGTGCTGCGATCGCTCTGTGTGATCATAATGGAAAAAAACCGCCCATTGGTAAACCGTTGTCTAATATCCGCATCTATATATTAGATGCTCACAATCAACCATTACCCGCAGGAATACCTGGGGAATTGTGTATCGCTGGCGTTGGTTTAGCACGAGGCTATCTCAATCGTCCTGAAACTACCTCTGAAAAATTTGTTGAAGTTGAAATATTTGGCAAAACTGAGCGAATTTACAAAACTGGCGACTTGGCAAGATGGAGAGATGATGGAAATCTTGAATATCTCGGTCGCATTGACGATCAAGTTAAATTACGGGGCTTTCGAGTTGAATTGGGTGAAATTGAATCGCTATTATTGCAGCACTCTTTAGTTAACGAAGCTGTTGTTATTTTATATGAAACTGATAATAATCCCAGGTTAGTAGCTTATGTCACGGCATCGGAAAAATCCAGCAATTTAGTGAGTCAACTCAAAGACTACCTGAAAATTCGCCTGCCGAATTATATGATTCCTAGCCAGATTATGGTATTGGATCAGTTGCCCCTTACCCCTAACGGTAAGCTAGATCGTAGAGTATTACCAGCACCAGATACAGCTACTTATACTAACTTTGAAGCCCTTGTTTCTCCAACTGAAGAACTGCTGGCTACTTTATGGCAAAGTCTTTTAAAAGCTAAGTCTATCGGTCGTCAAGATAACTTCTTTGAACTGGGGGGACATTCTTTATTAGCAACCCAATTAGTTACTCGTATTCGTGACAGTTTTGGGGTAGAAGTGCCTGTCCGCAAGGTATTTGAGCAAAGTGTTTTGTCTGAGTTGGCAGGAGAAATTGACAAGGCTACTTCCAGTGTCACCTTACCACCCATTACACCACAGCCTGAAAATGATCCTAAGATTTTGTCCTATTCCCAATCAAGACTCTGGTTTTTAGACCAACTTGAAGGCATAGGAACCTCGGCTACCTACAATATGTCAACAGCACTGCAACTTGACGGCAAGTTAAATATAGAGGCGTTGCGTGCAAGTTTTGATTATCTCCTCGCTCGCCATGCCATTCTACGCACTTATTTTCCAGCACTGGAGGGAGAGGCGCAAGTAGTCGTCCAAAATTCAGAGGATATAGAAGTACTGACAATCGCAGATTTACAGTCACTCGATCCTCAGTCTCAAGCAGAAACTGTACAACGTTTAGCCGATACCCATGCTCAAGAACCCTTCGATTTAAATACTGGCCCCCTGTTCAAAGCACAACTGCTGCAACTTAGCGAACAGAAAAATGTACTGATGATTAATATGCACCACATTATCAGCGATGGCTGGTCAATGGGTGTATTTAAGCGCGAATGGGAACAAGCTTATGCTGCTTTGGCTGCGGGGTATACTCCGAATTTGTCACCATTGCCGATTCAGTATAGCGATTATGCAGCTTGGCAGCGCAGTTGGTTACAAGGGGAGATTTTAGAAAGCCAGGAAAATTACTGGAAACAACAACTAGGCGATGCTCCCCGATTGCTGGATTTGCCTACCGATCATCCCCGTCCAGCGCAACAAAGTTACCAAGGTGGGCGTGAGGAATATCCTTTAAGCAGTGAACTGACTCAGAAACTCAAAATTGTCAGTCAAAAACACGGGGTTAGTTTGTTTATGACCCTGTTAACGGCTTTTAGTATTTTACTATCTCGTTACAGCCGTCAAGAGGATTTATGTATTGGTTCTGCGATCGCTAACCGCACCCATAGCAACACAGAATCATTGATTGGCTTTTTTGTAAACACCTTAGTATTGCGGAGCAAAATTAAGCCAGAGCAAGGATTTAGTCAGTTACTCCAACAAACCCGCCAAACTTGCCTAGATGCCTACGCTCATCAAGATATTCCCTTTGAGTATTTAGTAGAACAGTTACAACCAGAACGCAGTCTGAGCCATAATCCCTTATTCCAAGTGATGATGGTGTTCCAAAATACTCAAGAAGCGGGGAAAAATATTAGTTTATCAGGGCTTGATATTCAATATTTAGAGCAAAGTTTACCATTTGCCAAGTTTGACCTAACACTGGATCTTTGCGAAAGGGGCGGCCAACTGCATTGTATGTGGGAATATGCCACAGATTTATTTGAAGTAGAAACAATTCAACGGATGGCGGGACACTTTGAAGTCTTGTTGGAAGCAATCGCCCAAAATCCCCAACAACCAATCAGTAAACTACCCTTAATCACAACCGCAGAAATTCAACAACTGCAAATTTGGAATCAAACCAATATCAATTATCCCCAAAATCAGACTTTGGTGAGTCTGTTTGAACAACAAGCAGCACAAACGCCCGATAACATTGCGGTGGTGTTTGAAAATCAAAGCCTGAGTTATCAAGAACTCAACCAACAAGCTAATCAGCTAGCCCATTATTTGTTGGAACTCAAAAGGGAGCAACAATTACCTGATAATCCTTTGATTGCGATTTGTGTGGAGCGATCGCTCTTAATGGTAATTGGCTTGTTTGGTATCCTCAAAGCGGGTGGTGCTTATGTGCCGATTGATCCGAGTTATCCTCAAGAACGCATTCATTTAATGCTCGAAGATAGTAATGCTTCTGTATTACTAACAACAAACCCCATCAAAAAGCAACTTCCCCTAGAAAAACTAAAAAACCCCTGTCAAGTAGTATTTCTAGAAAAAGAAACATGGGCTAATCAGCCAACAAATAATCTCAACTTACAAAGTAGCCCTGATGATTTAGCTTATGTAATTTATACTTCTGGTTCTACGGGAAGGCCAAAAGGTGTAGCAGTTTGTCACTCTTCACTGACGAATTTCTTATATTCAATGAAGGAAAAGCCTGGAATAGCTGCGTCCGATACTCTTCTGGCTATCACCACTATATCCTTTGATATTGCTGCACTGGAAATTTATTTGCCTCTTATAGTAGGAGCCAAAATTGTTCTAGTCAGTCGTGAAATTGCTTCTGACAGTTTACAGTTATCAGAACAATTGCTTAATGGTATCACTTTCATGCAAGCGACTCCAGCGACTTGGCGCATATTATTAGCCGCCGGATGGAAAGGTTCAACACAACTAAAAATCCTCTGCGGCGGTGAGGCTTTAACCTGGGAACTTGCTAATCAACTACTAGAAATAAGTGCTGAACTATGGAATCTTTATGGCCCGACAGAAACCACTATTTGGTCAGATATTTATCAGATAAATAATTTTGAGAGAAAAAACTATTCTCAAGGCGCTGTGGTATCTATCGGGAAGCCCATTGCTAACACCCGGATTTATATTCTAGACACCTATAACCAACCCCTTCCTCCTGGTATTCCTGGGGAACTCTGCATTGCAGGTGGGGGTTTAGCACAGGGCTATTTGAATCGTCCCGATCTGAGTGCTGAAAAATTCATTGACCTCAATCTCTTCAACCAAACTGAGCGGATTTATAAAACTGGCGATTTAGCTCGTTGGCTACCTGACGGCAATTTGCAATATTTAGGTCGCATCGATCGCCAGGTCAAACTTCGTGGTTTCCGCATTGAATTAGGTGAAATTGAAGCGTCTTTACTCAAACACTCAAAAATTCAGGAAGCAGTTGTCATTATACGAGAAGACAGTGATTTCGATCAACGTCTAGTAGCATACATTGTCCCAACAGGAACAGAGGATGAAGACCTTCAAGGTGAACAGGTGGAATTATGGCAACAAGTTTTCAATGATGCTTACCATAAATCACAAGATCCAGAAGATGACCCAACGCTGAATTTGGCTAGCTGGAATGATAGCTATACAGATAAACCTTATCCCAAAGTTGTAATGCAAGAATGGCGGGATAAAACTATTGACCAAATTCTAGAACTTGCACCCAAACGGGTCTGGGAAATCGGTTGCGGGACAGGGATGTTATTGTTAAAAATTGCTCCCCATTGTCAAAAGTATCTGGGTACAGATATTGCCGCAGCAGGGTTACATTATATTGAACAACATCTTCCACAGCAATCTCTCAAAGAAAAAGTTACTTTAAAACAAAGTGCAGCTAATCAATTTAACAATATTGAGACAAATAATTATGACCTGGTAATACTCAATTCTGTTATTCAGTATTTTCCTTCTTTGGACTACTTGCTAGAAGTTATTGGTGGTGCTGTTAGTGCGGTGAGGAATCAAGGAAAAATATTTATTGGAGATGTGCGAAATCTCCATTTACTAGAGGTTTTTCATACCGCAGTTAAATTTAATCGCGCCCCTGATGAATTATCAATTAAGGATTTGCGTCAACAGATTCAAAAAAGTATTCACACCGAAGGCGAGTTACTAATTGACCCTAATTTATTTATTGCCCTAAAACAAAAATTTCCTCGGATTAGTCATGTACAAATCCAAATGAAACGAGGTTATGGGCAGACGGAAATGAACCGTTTTCGTTATGACGTTGTTTTACATTTGGATCAAACAGATACTCCAATTGCAGAACCTGAATGGTTAGATTGGCAAACTGAGCAACTCAATTTAGAAAAAATCGAGAGAATTTTAACAACTCAGCAACCCGATTTTATAGGTATTAAGAATATTCCGAATGCGCGTCTAACTTCAGAAATGGTGCTGTTAGAAAAAATTAGTCAATTGGATGGTACAGTTTCAGACTTAAAAGCCGCAGTTGCCGAAGTCAGATCAGGGATAGAACCCGAAGCCTTTCGGAATTTAGTACGAGATTTGCCCTATACGCCTTTCATCCAATATAGCCCCACAGAATTTTCTGATTACGATGTTGTTTTTCAACGGAATATTCTTGGAAAAGTGACACTACCACGATTTACTCAAGAGGGAAATTTGCGGTTGAAACCTTGGCAGCATTATGCCAACCAACCATTACAATATCGCACCAATCAAGTTGAGCCAGCGTTATTAGAAGAATGGCGAGATAATCTGGAAAAAACTCTTCCAGATTATATGATTCCTAGTCATTTTATTGTTTTAGAAAAACTGCCACTAACACCAAATGGCAAAGTAGATCGCAAAGCTTTACCCGCACCAAATGCAACCATTTCATCAACAAATATTGAATTGCCTGTAACCTCTACAGAAAAATTGCTGGCCGAATTGTGGGCGAAGCTGCTTAAATATGAAGCGATCGCCCGCCATGATAACTTCTTCAAGTTGGGAGGACATTCCCTATTAGCCACCCAAATGTGCTACCGCATCCGCGACACTTTTAAAGTAGAACTGCCACTGCGTCAAGTATTTGAGTCTCCTATCCTCAGCGAATTGGCAAATTATATAGATAGCTGCATTTGGGTTAATTTTTCCACAGCAGATATACAACCTTTAAACTCAGACGAAGAGGAAATTGAACTATGACTATGACACAAAATCAGCAAATAGTTTCTTTAATGCTTCGTTTGCAGAACATAGGCTGCAAAATTTGGGCTGAAGATGATAAGTTACGGCTTCGTAGTAGTAAAAACGCCTTAACTTCTGAACTCAAGCAAGAAATTCAAGCCAACAAAGCAGATATATTAGCCTTCTTAAATTCTGCCAAAGCTGGATCTGTCATGGCAGAGGAAATTCCAACTTTACCAGATGATGCCCCAAAACCCCTTTCCTTTGCTCAACAACGTCTCTGGCTGTTAGGGCAACTCCAAGGCCCATCAGCTAGTTATAATATGCCGATCGCTTTACAACTGGATGGAAATCTCAATATTGATGCCCTGTATTCTAGTTTGGCTTATCTGCTGAATCGGCACGAGAGTCTGAGGATGTATTTTCCCACAGTGGCAGGACAACCCCAGGTTGCGATCGCAAATTTAGACGACATCGAAGTTTTAACGTACCAGGTACTAGGGACTGGGAATCAAGAAACAACCGTTCAGCGTTTTATCGATGCTTATGTTCAAGAACCCTTTGACTTAAACACTAGCCCTTTATTTAAAGCAAAACTGCTGCAATTGAAGGATCACAAATATGTGTTGCTCATAATTATGCACCACATTATTAGTGATGGCTGGTCAATGGGGGTCTTTGTCCGTGAGTTACGGGAAGTCTATACCGCCTTTGCCCAAGGTCATACCCCAACTCTTGCACCATTACCCATTCAATACAGCGACTACGCAAACTGGCAACGCCACTGGTTACAAGGAGAGGTATTAGAAACCCAGATCAACTACTGGAAAAATCAACTCAGTGATGCTCCTCCATTACTGGAATTGCCTACCGATTATCCTCGTCCAGCATTGCAAAGCTACCGAGGCGATCGCGATCGCTATTCTTTATCGGCTGACTTAACTCTTGCCATTAAAACTCTAAGTCAACAGCAAGGGACAAGTTTGTTTATGACTTTGTTGGCGGCTTTCAATATTTTGCTTTCTCGTTACAGTCGCCAAGAAGACTTATGTATTGGTTCTCCTATTGCTAACCGCACCCATAGCCATACGGAAGGATTAATTGGCTTTTTTGTCAATACTTTAATACTGCGTAACCAAATCAAGCCTGAGCAAAGTTTTATCGAGTTCCTGCAACAAACTCGCCAAAATTGTTTAGATGCATACTCTCATCAAGACATTCCCTTTGAGTATCTGGTAGAACAGTTGCAACCAGAACGGAGTATGAGCCATAACCCCTTATTCCAGGTCATGTTCGCACTGGAAAATAACGAAAGTCCCGACCTAAGTTTGCCAGAATTAGAGATTGAATGGCTCCCATTAAGCTATCCGTTTGCTAAGTTTGACCTAACACTTATGGTAATAGAATCTAATAACCAGTTAGATTTAACTTGGGAATACGCCACCGATCTTTTTGAAAAGGCTACTATCCAACGGATGGCGGAACAGTTTGAAGTTCTGCTGAAGGGAATTATTGATAATCCTCAACAACCTATCAATACTTTACCTTTGATGACAGCGCCCGAACTTCTGCAACTACAACGCTGGAATCAAACTCAAAACGCTTATCCTGACGATAAAACTTTAGCTGAGATATTTGAACAACAAGTTGCTAAAAACCCTAATAATCTCGCTTTGGTGTTTGAATCCCAAAGCTTAACTTATCAGCAACTCAATCAAAAAGCGAACCAACTTGCTCATTATCTAATTCAAAATCACAAAATTAAACCAGACACTTTAATTGGTATCTGCGTTGAACGGTCTAGTGAAATGATTATCGGTGTACTCGCTATCCTGAAAGCAGGCGGGGCTTATGTGCCGATTGATCCCAATTATCCTAAAGAGCGTATTGAGTTCATGTTAGAAGATTCTGGGACATCAGTGTTGCTGACCCAAAGTTTTCTGCTAAATCAATTACCAATCGCTGAACTGAAAAACCCCTGTCAAATAATTTGTTTAGATAAAGAAACTTTTACCACGTTAAAAGAAAATCCTAGCCCTCAAAGTATGCCTAATGATTTGGCTTATGTAATCTATACTTCTGGTTCGACAGGACGACCAAAAGGGGTAATGATTGAGCATCAAGCAATTGTCAATTTAAGCTTGGCTTGGGCTGAAACTTTTCAAGTTAAACAAAACAGCCGTTTACTTCAGTTTGGTTCCTTTAGTTTTGATCTATCTGTTGCTGAAATTGCGACTACCTTCGTCACTGGTGCTTGCTTGTATCTTGCTAAAAAAGAAACCTTGTTACCCAGTCAAATTTTAGTTGACTTTTTAACTCATCATAAAATTTCCCACGGCTTTTTATCTCCTTCGGCCTTATCTGTTTTACCTCAAGCGACCTTACCCGATTTGCAAACCATAGGCGTTGGTGGTGAGGCTTGTTCAGCAGAATTGGTGGCGCAGTGGGGAATAGAGCAGCATTTATTCAATTGTTACGGGCCTACAGAATCTACGGTTAATGCTGCGATCGCACTTTGTCATCCTAATGGAAAGAAACCACCGATTGGTCAACCATTATCTAATATCCGCATTTATATATTAGATCCTCACAACCAACCATTAACTCCTGGCATACCTGGAGAATTATGCATCGCTGGTGTGGGTTTGGCACGAGGCTATCTAAATCGTCCAGATTTAACCGCTCAAAAATTTATTGAAGTTGAATTATTCGGTCAAATTGAGCGAATTTACAAAACTGGCGACTTAGCAAGATGGAAATCTGATGGAAACCTTGAATATCTGGGTCGAATAGACAATCAGATTAAATTACGGGGTTTTCGGATTGAACTCGGTGAAATTGAATCGATTTTGTTGCAACATCCATCAGTTAAAGAAGCAATTGTCACCTTATATAAAACTGAGAGTAACCAGAGTTTAATTGCTTATGTAACGGGAATCACCAATGATTTATCTACCCAATTAAAAAATCATCTAAAATCCCGTCTGCCCGATTATATGATACCTGCTCAGATCATCGTATTGGATGAGTTGCCTTTAACTCCCAATGGCAAAGTTGACCGAAAATCTTTACCTACTCCAAATGGAGTAATTGAGGGCTTATATGTAGCTCCACGTAACGAAATTGAACAACAACTAGCGCAAGTTTGGTCTGCTGTACTCGAACATCAAGATATTGGGATTCATAATAACTTTTTCGATTTGGGCGGTCATTCTTTATTAGCAATCAAACTGCTCAATAATATTCAACAGGTGTTTGGGCAACATCTTTCTTTAAGTAATTTATTTCAGAATCCTACTATTGCTCAACTCGCAGAACAACTTTGTAATACTGAGCTTCAACAGTCAAATCCCGATTTACTTTTACTCCAACCTCAAGGAAATGCAACCCCTCTATTTTTTCTTCCTGGCGCAAACGGACACGGGTTCTATTTTCGAGATTTAGCAATTAATTTAGGAACTGAGCGACCAGTATATGGACTGGAAACTCCAGGAAGAGACGGCTCTAGCGCACTCCCTGAATCAGTAGTAACCCATGCAAATCAATTGATTGATATATTGCGTCAACAGCAAGCGAAAAGCCCATATATATTAGCAGGATACTCTTCAGGTTGTGCCGTTGCTTTTGAAATGGCTTCCCAACTCGAAAAGCAAGGTGAAACGGTAAGTTTACTAGCTATCTTGGATGCTGGACTGGTTTCTCAGCCTGAGTATTTTACTGATAGGGCAGAGCTTGATTGGATCTGGCAATTAATTCGACGAATTGAAGTTTTAAAGGGAGTTTCTTTAGGACTACAATACGACGATTTAGCTGCTCAACCTAATGACCTAGCTAGGTGGAATTTAGCGGCAGAGTATTTGTACAGAAATAATGTTTTACCGGAACACTCCACACTTTCTTTACTCAAAACCAATATGAAAGTGATGAAAGGACTAACACTGAATTACGCTAATTATCAGCCTAATGATCCAATTTCTGCCCCGATTGTTTTATTCCGCGCTCAAGAAGTTAAGGAGATTGTCTTACAAGAACTCCAAGCTTTTTCTGATTACAATCTACCCGATTGGGGATGGCAACCCTATACTCAAAAGCCTGTCAAAGTAATTTCTGTACCTGGCAACCACGGTCAGATGCTTTATGAACCCAATGTCAAACTATTAGCTGCACAATTACATAATCTGATGGTAAATACAGCAGAATAGAGTATTTCAATAGTCTATTCTTACCCCTTTCTTTAGCCCACTATAAAATGATTCTGCAATAGGTATAATGGAAACTATTTCTATCAGAATTTCCGATGAAACCCTGCGTGATGGAGAACAACAAGCAGGCATCTTCTTCTCTTATCCAACTAAACAAAAACTTGCCTATTCCATTGCTCAAACGGGAGTCGATGGACTCGCTATCATGCCCAGTGTTTGTAAACAAGAAGAAGAATTAGTCAAATCATTAGTATTAGAGGGATTCGATAGTCTGCTCACTGCTTGTACCTTAATGGGAAAGGAGTACATTGATAAAGCCAAAATGTACGGAGTTAAGCGCATTATCCTTTTTTACGGTCTTTCCGATCGCCTGCTGTTTTTGCGAGATCCTCAGATCCGTTTGTTGAACGAGTTTAAAGGAAAAACCATTGATGACGATATCCCTAAAAAAGTAATCGAAATAATTCGCCAAAACGCCATTGATACAATTGTCGAAAATTTGCGCTATGCCACTAAGGTTGCTGGTCTTAGGGTAGACTTTGCCGCCGAGGATGCTTCAAGAGCCGATTTTGACTTTTTAGTGCAATGTATCCGCTCATGCAGCCCTTATATTGAAAACTTTTTACTTTGTGATACAGTCGGAGTCCTCAGTCCAGAAAAGAGTTATATCTGGGTTAATGATCTGCTCCAACGTACAACAGGCGTTGCTTTCGGGGTACACTACCACAATGACATGGGCTTGGCTCTCGAAAATACTCTCCAGTCCGTTATGGCCGGAGCGACTTTAGTATCGGGTACATTTTCCGGGATTGGTGAGAGAGCCGGAAATGTTGCGATTGAGCAGGTATTAAATGGGTTGCGAGTCCGTTTCGGAATCGAAGTCAAAGGGATTAATTATGATGCGATCGCCGCAGTGACTAATTACATAGAGCAACTAGGGATTCGTCCTGCTCCCCCTTACTCTCAAACTGCTCAACGTCACGAATCAGGTATCCATGTCAATTCTTTGTTTAGCGATCCTCAAAGCTATGCTGCTTTGCGTTACAGCACTATAGAAGTTCTCTTCGGCAAATGGAGTGGAGTCAGTAATTTTCAATATCTATTTGAAAAGCAATTACAAAATCCCCAACCCAGAAATCAATATGAAAAAATGCGCTCAGTGATCAAATCTCTTGCTGTTGAGCAAGAACGTTATTTTACAGCCAACGAGGTATTAGAGTTATGGAAAAATGGGGTCTTTAAATAATCTATGTTCTCGTATAGTAGCTCGCTACTGTCATGGGATGGGAAAAAATATCCGCGAGCTACATCCTACAGCTAAAACATATAGACTTTGTTTGCACATTACTGTAAAACCCTAAAAGCATTGCAAAACAAAGAATGTAGTCAATATAGTAAAATACCAAAATTATTCAGTCAGCCTTAAGAGTCTTAACTGATTTCGAGAATATGCAATCTAAAACCGTTCATAATCAATCCCTAACCAATACCCCTTCAGCTTTTACTCAATTTTGGGAAGATATCAAAGCGATCGCAGGGCCTTACTGGTATCCCACAGAGGCATTGGGACGAGCATTTTCAGACGTGATTCGTGCATGGGGAATGCTCATCATCCTGATATTATTAATAATAATGCTTGTCGGTGTAACTGCCTTTAATAGTTTTGTTAGCCGCTATTTGCTAGATATCATTACTGAAGAAAAAGATTTTAATGAATTTATTAATACATTATTAGTTTATGGTGCTGCCCTTATCTGCGTAACACTCTTAGTAGGATTTTCTAAATTTGTTAGAAAAAAAATCGCTCTTGATTGGTATGAATGGCTAAATAATCATGTTTTAGAAAAATATTTAAGCAATCGTGCCTATTATAAAATCAATTTCAAATCCGATATTGATAATCCAGATCAACGAATATCCCAAGAAATTGAACCTTTAATCAGAAATGCTCTCACGTTTTCGGCTACTTTTCTAGAAAAAGTGCTGGAGATGGCAACTTTTTTAATAATTATCTGGTCTCTCTCCCAATTTGTTGCAGTTGTATTGGTTGTTTATACGATAATAGGCAATTTAATTGCTGTTTATTTGGCTCAAGAATTGAATAAGATTAAACAAGAGGAACTCGAATTTGATGCAAACTATGCTTATAGCCTGACTCATGTACGTAATCACGCTGAATCAATAGCTTTCTTTCAGGGAGAAAAAAAAGAATTAAATATAATCCAGCAAAGATTTAATAATATTATTCAAAGTGCTAAACGCAAGATTAATTGGGAGTTAACTCAGGATATTTTTAACAGAGGATATCAGGCGGCTATCCAAATATTTCCATTTATAGTATTCGGGCCTTTACAGATTAGAGGTGAAATTGAATTTGGAGAAATTGCTCAAGCCAGTTTAGCTTGTAATTTGTTTGCTACTGCTATGGCAGAATTAATTAGAGAATTTGCAACTTCGGGACGATTTTCTAGTTACGTTCAACGTTTGGGTGAGTTTACAGATGCTTTAGAATTTGTTACCAAAGAACCAGAGAAAGTAAGTACTATTAAAACAATAGAAGAAAACCATCTCGCTTTTGAGAATATCACTTTACAAACACCCAACTATGAACAGGTGATTGTTGAAGATTTGTCACTTGAGGTTCAACCTGGAGAAGGCTTATTGATTGTTGGGCCTAGTGGTCGAGGTAAAAGCTCTCTATTGAGAGCGATCGCTGGCTTGTGGAATGCAGGTACTGGTCGTCTGGTACGACCTCCATTAGAAGAAGTGTTATTTTTGCCCCAACGTCCTTATATAATTTTGGGAACTTTGCGTGAACAATTGCTCTATCCCAATACAACTCGTAAGATGACCGATGCAGAACTCAAAGAAGTTTTGCAACAAGTCAACCTACAAAACTTGTTGAGTCGAGTAGATGGCTTTGATACAGAAGTTCCTTGGGAGAACATATTATCACTAGGAGAACAACAACGCCTTGCATTTGCACGACTACTAATTACTCATCCTAGATTTACTATATTAGATGAAGCAACAAGTGCTTTAGATTTGAAAAATGAAGAGAGTTTATATCAACAGTTGCAAAACACAAAAACAACTTTTATCAGTGTGGGACATAGAGAAAGTTTATTTAATTATCATCAATGGGTTTTGGAACTATCAGGAGATTCTAGCTGGAAAATTATTAGCGTACAGGATTATCAACTACAAAAAGCAAAAGAAGCTGTCATTAATCTTCCTAAAAAGCCTGAAATTACAATAGATGTTTTACCCAACAATGAATCCCAAACTAAACCAGAAATATCTATCGAGATAGGTACAATCGAAGGTCTTTCTCATAAAGAAATGCAGACATTAACAGACTGTAGCATTAACACCATCAGAAGCAAGGCTAGCCTTGGGAAGTCCATTACTGCTAATGATGGCTTTACCTACCGCTATGACAAAGACCCAAAGGTGTTGAAATGGGTACGAGCTTAACAAATATTTTTCCTTTTTAAAATCAAGGTCATGCTAACTAAACAGCAAAGACAACTAATTACTTACAAGACTATTTCCATTTATGAAAGAACCTATCAATTACCAGTTCTAAAAAATAATGCTGTAAAAATAGTTCAAAAAAAAATTAGAGAACGTCAAAGATTAATTAAAGAAGGCGTTCGATATCGTCATCAACTTGGCGGGATAATTAAGCGAAAAGAAGAAATTAGCCAAGGAGAAGTTTTTCAGGAAATCCAATTATTTATTAAAGATTACAGCCATATTATTGATTTTTTAGAAAATTACAAGGACAATTATCATGATTTTTTATTAAATCTTGCGGATGACTTAAAAGAATTATTTAAACAAAAATATTTGGCTATAAAAGCCTTAGAAGACGAAAGAAGTAAATTAGAGCTAAAAAATCATAATAATCCGAAAATACTTGATGAGCTAACATGGGAAAAGCAAGAAAACCTCAAAGCAGTTTTGCTATTGAGTAATGCTTATTTCTTAATGCTAGAAAAAATAAAACTGCTTGGTGAAGGGATTAAAAACCTTGCAGAAGATACAAAAAATCAAAAAGAAGTTATTCAACAAATAGTAAAAGATTTAGAAGTATATCAAGAGATTTACGAATATCAAAGAAAAGCCTATAAAATTCGTCAAGAAATAGCTAAAATTGCCCACACTGCAATCAATCTTGAAAATTCTTTACAAGAATACTTTAGTCCCTTTCAATCTTTAATAGATGAAGTCATAAAGGTAGATGAATATTTTTATGCAACTGTTGGAGATATTAAAAATTTAGGAGATAATATTTTAAAGTATCAATCAAACTTGTTTAACCTGGAAAAAAACGAGGCTATTTCTGAAAGTTTTCTCGATTTTATGGTGACAAGTTATGAGAAAAAAGCCAGATTAAAAGATGCTTTTATTCAATCTCAATTATTAGATTGGCAAATCCATAATTTTGATTTGAGCGAAAATGGTGTCTTTTTAGACAAGAGCATTGATTTAATATCTAACTATATATCCAAGCAACTAACAGATCAAAGAAAAGCGCTAGATATAGCAGAAGTAAATTTTGTCTCTACAGATTCTCTATCTCCTGTTGAAGAAACAGGATTGATAGGACTGACTAATAACAATGTTACTTTGCCAAAAACATTTCCCAGCAATAAAGGTATTGATTATACCCAATTGCGGGATCTCTTAGCACAACATCATTGGAAAGAGGCTGATATTGAAACCACTAAAATAATGCTAAAAGTCATGAGTAAAAATTATTGGAATGAAGTTTATAAGGAAGATATTGATAACTTTTCTTGTCAAGACCTTCACACTATCGATCAACTTTGGGATCAATATAGTTATGGCTATTTCGGCTTTACTGTTCAGCAAACTATCTGGAGCGAAATGGGTGGCCAGGTAGATTACGAAACAGAAAAAAGACTTGGCGATCGCCTTGGTTGGCGAACAGAGGGAAACTGGTTAGACTATGAGCAACTAACTTTTAAATTGTCCCCTATGACACCGATGGGACACTTGCCAGCTCAATGGTTACACTACGATCAACATAGTTTTGACTTATCCCCAAAATCATCTACAGAACACCTTTCAATGGGAGCTTGGCGGGTCAAGTCTTGGTTAGTTTGGCAGATGCATTTATTCTTTTCTCGTATAAAAACTTGTCACGAAACTTCCTTATGTGATAATCGCACATTTATTAAGAATAGGAAAAATTAGAGCTAAAGCTAATTTGAGGATAAACATGAGTAATAGTAAGCATTCTGATATAGAAATAGAAATTTTACTTTTTGGAAAATGGCGTTTTGATACGTCTTCCGAAAAAGTTACTATTGAATTTAAAGATGATATGACTTATGAACAAACCACGGTTCAAACATTGCTTTTCTCTAAACCGAAAGAACTTATAACAGGGAATAAATTTACTGGGGTATGGTACGTAAGTCAAAAAAAATTATATTTAAATGTTAAAACTATGCCAAAATCCTTTTTGAACTTAAGGATACCACTAGTTTTTAAGATATCCATTGCAGATATGATAGCTACTTTAAGTTCGGTACTTATGGTAGAAAATTATGAAGTTATGAGAATTAATAGTTCTAAATTTTTAATTAAGGATAAAGAACAATCAATTATTGGGACAAAAATAAATAATATTAATATTAGAAAATAACTTTATTTTGTTACTTTGGAGATGGGTACAGCGGGCTTAAATACGTTTTTTTTGATAAAATTAACTCTCAACTAAGATCCAATCACAATTACGGGCGGTAACATTTCTAAAACCGTAATGCTCAAATCAGGAAACTCTAAAGGTGAAATAGTCGCATCTTCTGCCAAAATCACTTCATTTTGATAGCCATTCTGAGTTGGTTCTCGAAAGACGTGCAATTGACGACTAACCACATCTAACACCCAATAATCTGTAATTCCCGCTTGCGAGTAGGCTTTAGCTTTGATTTCGCAGTCTAGTTTCAGGCTGCTATCTGCTACTTCAATAATCAGATAAACTTCTTTTGGAGTGGGATGGTGGTCTGCGTAGTCTAGTGGATCTACTTTAACGACAGCTATATCCGGTTCTGGTTCAGATCGTGCGTTTAACTTTACTGGGTCTTGAATACATACCCAAGCCCGATTTCTCAAACTATTTTGCAGTAATCTATCTGTTCTCCCCACTGCTGAACGATGGGCTTTCCCTTTAGCAATCATCCAAATAATCTTTCCTTCTAGGAGTTCTACTCGTTCATCTGCACCAAAAATCCCAGCCTCAGCCATCCGATGGTATTCTTCAACTGTCCACAGGCGAAGCCTTAACGTCGTTTCTGTGTTTTGCATGGCTTGTTTCGCAATTGTGAGAAGTAATTAATATTTTAGTCTATCTTACTTGACATAAAAAAATTAGTATGATATAAAATTTTCTTTATTTAGTCAACTTAAAATCGGCTGTTAGAAACCGCGCCTATAAAGTCAAAACCCGCCTGCGCGGGTTTCATACTCTTGATTTAACCTTAGACCAAATCTGTGTAGCTCTCGTTTATGTGCCTGTAACCTCTGCGAATTCTACTTGTTAAGGCTGCTAATCTTCTAAAATCTGGATTTCATCAAGTTGATTAATCACCACATCTGCACCTCGGACATTATCTGACTTACCCACCCAAGTAATACCAATACAACCTGCGGCTTTAGCATTACGTGCCATTTGCATATCGCCAACTGCATCACCTACCATCAAGGTGGCACCTGGTTCAACTCCCAATGCTTCGCAAGCTTGCAAAAATAGGACTGGATCTGGTTTGCTCGGCCCCTCATCTACTCCCATTTTTAACTGGATATAATCGCTTAATTGGTGATGCGCTACAAACTTATTTACTTCATCAGTTGTTGCAGCTGAGAGGATACCGAGTTTTAAACCCCCTTTGCGTAGGTATTTCAACAAGTCTAAGCTACCCACGAATAGCGGTGAAGGAGTTTGTTCGATGTATTTTTCTGCTTCATCCAAAGCTTGACGGGCTATTTTTAAGGACTCAAACCATCCTTTCCCTGTTTCGGCAATATATGCCGCAGCTGCAACTTCTGTTTCGCGGCGACTCGCTACCGATATCAAGCCTGCCGGATCTAGAAGATTGCCATTGATGCCAAATGCCATTAATAGGGGTTCCCCAGTTCCAGGGATTTGAGCATCTATTAATCTTGTTGCCTTTTGTGCGAGCGATCGCAAATACGTTTCTGAATCTTCTAGAGTACCGTTTTTGTCAAACAAAATTGCCTGAATATTATCAAAAGTGATTTTTCTACATTTAATAGTTGCCACAATATTTCACCCCACTTATTTAGTCAGAAGTTATGAGTTTTTATTCCTAACCCCTAACTGTTCCTAATTTTCCACATAAAAAAAGAGGGTTTTCCCTCTTTATACAATGATTTAATACTCTTACTTAAAAACAAGTAAAACTATAAAATGTATTATTCTTCAATAGCTGCTGGAATTTCTTCTTCAGTTTCCGTGGCTGCTGGAATCTCTTCTTGAACTTCCGCAACTACTGGGGTTACTTCCTCAATTTCTGCTGCTGGTGGAATTTCTTCTTCTAGTTCTGCTGCTGGTGGAATCTCGTCTTCAAGTTCTGTTGCTGGTGGAATATCTTCTTCTGCTAAAACATCAGCAGGTGCAGCAGGCGCAGCAGTAGCACCTTGTTGCTTGGCTAACAGTTGTTCACGATATTTAGCAGCCATTTCTTCTGCCTTATCGTAAACCAAATCCCGGTTTTTAATCATGTCGCCGGGTTCGGGTTCTAGCTGCTTGGTAGATAGGGAAATGCGACCCCTTTCTGCATCCAAGTCAATGATCATCACTTTCACTTCATCATTGACATTGAACACGCTATGAGGCGTATCAATATGTTCGTGGGAAATCTCAGAAATGTGTAGTAGACCACTTACACCACCAATGTCGATGAAAGCACCGTAGGGTTTGATACCACGAACTGTACCAATTACTACTTCCCCGACTTCTAGGCGGTTCATCTTGCGTTCAACCAACGCCCGACGATGAGATAGAACTAAGCGGTTACGTTCTTCATCCACCTCTAGGAATTTCAATGGCAGTTCTTCGCCTACCAATTCTTCTTTAGGTTTGCGAGTACTGATGTGAGAACCTGGGATAAAGCCACGTAATCCTTCAATCCTTACCAATGCACCACCGCGATTGGTTGCAAACACGCCAGAACGGACAGTGGCATCTTCTGCTTGCAGCTGTCGCACACGTTCCCAAGCCCGCATATATTCAATACGGCGAATGGAAAGGGTTAATTGACCATCTTCGTTTTCATCGGTAAGGATGAAAAACTCACGCGTTTCGTTTGACTGTAAGACTTCTTCCGGGCTATCCACCCGGTTAATAGACATTTCTTGTATAGGAATATATGCTGCGGTTTTAGCACCAATGTCAATCAGAGCGCCGCGCGGCTCTATACTGAAAACTGTTCCTGGCACAACATCGCCAGGGCTAAAATGATAATCGTATTTGTCAAGTAGAGCAGCGAAATCTTCGTGAGTGAATCCAATTTCTGTAGCGGTTAAATTCTGATTGACCATGCTGATTTGTTCCTGGTTCTAGTCTCCGTAAAGGTTGTGCGACAAGCGCGATGTACTATGTAAGCAGTTCTATGGCAGTTTACACCTAACATCCTTTTTCATCCTAGCGCAGAAAAGCTAGTATTAACACATATCTACTCCCAAGATTGGAAATTATATCACAATATAAAAATGATTGTTTATTTACTTAGTATTTAAAATTAACAAAGGACAAACACAATAATATCCGTTGCCCCTACAATTAGTAGCAACGGATACTAACTTCTTTAAATCAGCTAAAGGTCTGGTAATTAGGATCTACTTATCTTTTGGTTTCTCAAAGCGAGGGGGTTCGCGAAATGCGATCGCAAAAAAGATAGTACCTATACACAGAGTAAAAATCAAGATGTACGCAACGCTTTCCATATTATGAATTCCTGCCTATCCAGCCAGTAATTAAAGTTCTGAGTACTGAGTCACCGAATGCTGAGTCAGAGCCTTAACTCGGAACTCAGCACTCAGAACTCAGCACTGAAATTAGAGAGCTTCCTTCCGGCGGGTTGACTTGTCACCCACTTTCTGGAACAGCCCCCACTCAACTTGCTCTTCTAGATCCGCATCAACACCGGCAAATACGTCTCGGTAGATTGTCCGAGAGCCATGCCAGAGATGACCAAAGAAGAACAGCAGAGCAAATACAGCGTGTCCAAAGGTAAACCAACCTCTAGGACTGGTGCGGAATACACCATCAGAGTTCAAGGTTTCGCGGTCAAATTCAAAGATTTCGCCACCTTGAGCTTTCCGAGCATACTTCTTCACATCAGCTGGTTCTGTAAAGGTTTTACCATTCAGATCGCCACCATAGAAGCTGACGGTGACACCAGATTGCTCGAAGCTATACTTTGATTCTGCCCGACGGAAAGGAATGTCAGCGCGGATAATTCCATCAGCATCGGTCAAAATTACTGGGAAGGTTTCAAAGAAGTTGGGGAGACGACGCACGGTCAATTCCCGTCCTTCAGAGTCTTTGAATACAGCGTGACCTTGCCAAGATTGGGCAATGCCATCACCCTTCACCATCGGCCCTGTACGGAATAGACCGCCTTTAGCGGGGCTATTACCGACGTAATCATAGAAAGCCAGTTTTTCAGGAATCTGCGACCAAGCTTGGTCAAGGGTTGCACCTTGAGCAACGTCAGTTTGGACGCGGCGCTGAATTTCTTGACGGAAGTAGCCTTGATCCCATTGGTAACGGGTAGGGCCAAACAATTCGATGGGAGTGGCAGCGTTTCCGTACCACATAGTACCAGCAACAACGAAAGCAGCAAAGAAGACTGCTGCAATACTGCTAGAAAGTACTGTTTCAATGTTCCCCATCCGTAGGGCTTTGTAGAGCCGTTCGGGGGGTCTAACTGTGAGGTGGAATAACCCTGCAATAATACCAACAACACCAGCAGCAATGTGGTGAGCCGCAATGCCACCAGGGTTATATGGGTTAAAACCATCTGGGCCCCATTCCGGTGCTACTCCCTGGGCAGCCCCAGTTATACCATAAGCGTCAGAAACCCATATCCCCGGCCCAAATAGTCCGGTGACGTGAAAAGCACCAAAGCCAAAACAAAGTAGACCAGATAAGAACAGGTGAATGCCAAACATTTTTGGCAAGTCTAGAGCAGGTTCACCAGTGCGGGGATCTCTAAATAGTTCCAAATCCCAGTAAACCCAATGCCATACGGCAGCTAGGAATAAAAGACCGGAAAGAACAATGTGAGCCGCAGCAACACCTTCAAATGACCAAAAGCCAGGATCGCTTGCTGGGCCACCAGTGACGTTCCAACCACCCCAAGATTGGGTAACGCCCAAACGTGACATGAAGGGTAGGACGAACATCCCTTGCCGCCACATCGGATTGAGAATCGGATCGCTAGGGTCATAAACAGCCAGTTCGTAGAGTGCCATCGAACCAGCCCAGCCTGCTACTAAGGCTGTGTGCATCAGGTGTACAGAAATCAGTCGCCCTGGATCATTCAGAACGACTGTATGTACTCGGTACCAGGGTAGTCCCATCGACTACGCTCCTCCTCGATGAGTTAGTTTACAAAGCAATTTTCTTACTGAGATTCTAAGGAACGAAATTCGCCACTCAGAAAACTCTCTCTTGTTTTTTGTTATTGCCAGAGCCAGAGTACTACCACAGTTAGTCTTATAAGTCAGACAGCGTGGGCGCTTTGGCAATGCTTACTCGCTTCGGGAGGTTTACCTTGTAGGGTAGCCACCGCCAAGCAAAAAATGAGAATGTTTTAAAAAGTGTAACTATTGATGGAATTGTTTGCAAGCGTGTAAATTGATGCGATCGCGTAGCATCTCAAAGTTTTTTCGCTACCAATCCCTCTTGGAGATTAAATTTACTTATCTTTATGAGGGGGCGGGGAGAAAGGGGGCAGGGGAGACAAGGGGACAAGGGGACAAGAGGTGAGAACTTGAAACAAGTCTTTCCCCTTGTCCCCAATTCTCCTTGTCCCCTTGTCCTCTTGCCCATGCCCAATTCCCAATGCCAATCCTACTGAACCACCAAATGGATATTTTGCAGTTGGCACTTCGCCTCAGCTGTGTTTAAGCGTTCAATTACCTGTTCAGCACTCATCAAACGCTTGAGTACTACTTGACCTATGGTAGTACCGACTGTGACTGGTATTGTCGGCTTCACTTCTATGGTTAAAATGGCTTCTTCAACTCGATAAAGCCATAGCAATTCGTTTTCTTCCACTAAACAAATATTCATTCGCTGAATATCTGGTTGCCGTCGCCATGCAGTTACTTGCCAGAGTCCATCAGATGCCCAGACTCTAGCAACTGCCCATCCCTCAGATAGAAAGAAATACTTCACGCTCTTAGTCTCACTATTAAACTTTCAATCTGCTGTTTACGATCACGATATCGTATATTATTTGTTAATTATGTATAACTAATAATAATTTAAATCAAAGACATTTAAATTATTGTTGCTCAATTTTAATAAAAATAAATTCTTCTTTGTATTGAATGTAGCTCAGTACAAAAAATAACAAGATCGCATATTTAAATATTTAGCTAATAATTGTATTTTGTTATTAAGTTTACAATAAATTTCATGTATGCTTTTGATACCAAATATAAAACATAAGCTTAAGAATATTTAGGGAAATTATGAACAAACCGATAAACTCACCATTTAGATATCCTGGTGGCAAATTTTATGCTCGACATTTGATTCTTAATCATATTCCTTTTCACTCTTGTTATGTTGAACCTTTTGCGGGGGGTGGTTCTATTTTTTTTGTAAAAGATAAAGTAAATATTAATTGGCTCAATGATATTGATGAATTATTAATAAATACCTTATTAATAATTAGAGATCAACCAGAAGAATTAATCAAATTTTTAGCAGGGGAATCCGCTACGAAAGAAAGACATACATATTACAAAAATGAATTCATCCCACAAAATCAATTAGAACAAGCTGGTAGATGGTTTTACCTTAACAGAACCTCCTACTCTGGGATTATGAAGCATCAAAATTGTTATTGGGGATATGGTGACAAATACAGTATGCGTCCAGAGAATTGGCCCAGAAACATACGTCGAACTTCAGAGAAACTTCAAAACGTTAAAATTACTAATCTCGATTTTGAAGAAGTTATCGAATCTGTACCTAATGGATCTTTTTTATTTATCGATCCTCCTTATTTCAATGCAGATCAAGATAAACTTTATGCTCATTCATTTTCTAAAGACGATCATTTCAGGCTATGCCAAATATTAAATAGATATAAGGAAAAAATAAAATTTCTTCTAACTTACGATAATAACGACACAATTAGAAATCTATATGAATGGGCATTGGAAATACACGACAAAGAATGGAATTATACAATTAGTAGAAGTGACGATCAAAAAAATGGGAAAAGTAAGCAAGATAACTTGAAAGGCGAACGATATAAGGGGAAAGAAATTTTTATATTAAACTACTCTTCTCTTGACTCTACTTCTCCCAATTCGGAACAGTTAATTTAGAACTTTGAATTATTATGATGAGGTAAAGTTCTGCATATTATAGTAAGCATTTAATTATTTTTACTTAATCATCCTGAATACACATAAATTTATCTATCTTAGCAAAATCCTCTATAAAAAGTATCTAAAGTAGTAATTAATTGTAAAATTTTCTGTAAAACTAGCAATTTTATAGTATAATCACTGACTTCTCATTACATGAAATTTAACTGTATGACCTGGTTTTCCTTGTCCGTGCAACGGTGGGGTCGGATTACAAAATTCCTATCTTTGTTCTGTCTATGCTTATTTTTAGTTGTTAGTTGCGCTCCTCGTCCACAGCCTTCTACGCCACCATCGGGTTCTGTAAATAGCCCTACAGGTGATGGTCGTATTACTATAGGTACAACAGCAAAGCCGAGAACCCTTGATCCAGCTGATGCTTATGAGTTAGCATCCTTGGGTTTGGTGTTTAATATGAGCGATCGCCTCTACACCTACGAACCAGGTAGTACGGAAATTAAGCCACAGCTTGCTACAGCATTACCTAAAGTCAGTCAAGATGCCTTAACTTATACCATACCCTTACGTCAGGGAGTGGTTTTTCACGATGGGACTCCCTTCAATGCCCAAGCAATGGCGTTTACCATCAACCGCTTTATTCAAAATAAAGGAAAACCTTCATTCTTACTAGGTGATATAGTAGATTCGGTAAAAAGTACAAGTGATTATGAGTTAACCATTAAGCTGAAAAAACCCTTTGCAGCCTTTCCTTCACTGCTGGCGTTTCCTGGAGTCTGTGCAGTTTCGCCAAAAGCTTACGAACTCGGCGCTGGTAAATTTAAACCGAATATTTTTGTGGGAACTGGCCCTTACAAGTTAGCGCAGTATGGTACTGATTCAATAAGATTTGATACGTTTGATAAATATTGGGGAGAAAAACCAGCTAACAAGGGTGTTAACCTCCAAATTCAAACTAGTCCGGTTAATTTGTTTAATGCTTTCCGTACAGGCGCTGTAGATGTAGCTTATCTGTCGCTACAGCCTGATCAAAATCGGAGCTTAGAAGAAGGTGGTAAAAAAGGGGATTGGCAAGCGATCGCAGCTGAAGGTAGTGTAGTAAGCTATCTGGTATTGAACCGGAATCAAAAGCCTTTAGATAAATTAGAAGTCAGACAAGCAATCGCATCAATAATTGACCGTCCACTCTTAAATGAGCGGGCCTTACTTGGTCAAGCAGATCCGCTTTATAGCATGATTCCCACAACATTTAATGTTTCTATGCCATTATTCAAAGATGCTTATGGCGATGCTAACTTTGATCAAGCTAAAAAATTGTTAACTACTGCTGGTTTCTCCAAAGAAAATCCGGCAAAAGTCCAAATTTGGTATCCTTCTAGTTCGCCTACTCGTAGTTTGGCAGCACAGACGCTCAAATCTCTTGTAGATGCCAAAATGGATGGAATTCTGCAATTTGAAGTTACCCCTGCTGAAGGCCCGACATTTTTTAAAGACATTGCCAAAGGATTATATCCAGGAGCTTTACTTGATTGGTATCCAGACTTTTTAGATCCAGATAATTATGTCCAGCCATTTTTGTCTTGTGACAAAGGTTCAGTTGCTAAAGGATGTGAAGATGGAGGCAGTCAAACTCAGGGTTCGTTCTACTATAACGAAGCGATGAATAAACTGATCGATCAACAACGCAAAGAACTAAATCCTGAAGCGCGTCAGAAAATTTTTGCAGAAATTCAAAAGCAAGTAACTGCTGATGTACCTTACGTTCCCTTATGGCAAAGTAAAGACTATGTATTTGCACAAAAAGGTGTGAACAGCGTACAACTTAACCCAACCCAAATTCTGGTTTATCAGACAATTAAAAAGTAGTCATTAGTCCTCTGTCATTTGTCATTTATAGAAATAAATGGCAAATGACAAATAATAAATAAGTAAAATATGTCTCGCTCTAAAGCTTTACAATATTACATAGTTTCTCGGTTGCTTCTTGCACCACTTCAGCTATTAACAATTATCACCATTGTCTTTCTCTTATTAAGAGCAACACCAGGAGATCCCGCAGATGCAATTCTCGGTGGACGTGCGCCGGAAGCTGCAAAAGAAGAATTGCGGAAACAACTAGGTTTAAACTTTCCTTTGTGGCTACAATATCTCAATTATTTGGGAAGCATACTGCGCTTTGACTTGGGAACGTCTTTAATGAGTCGCGGACAGAATGTTTGGGACATAATTGGGCAATATTTCCCGGCGACGGTGGAGTTAGCAGTCTGTAGTATGGCGGTTGCACTCATCGTTGGAATTGCGGTTGGGACTCTTTCAGCTTCTCGTCCTGGCACATATTTCGATGTTGGTGGGCGCTTGTTTGGGATTATCACCTACGCACTCCCCATGTTTTGGGCGGGAATGCTTTTGCAGTTGATTTTCTCAGTCCAACTGGGTTGGTTTCCCAATTCCAACCGCTTTCCGCCTAATCTTCCGGCTCCCACTCCTGTGACTGGGTTGTATACAATTGATAGCTTACTCGGTGGAAATCTCACCCAGTTTTTCACATCTTTGCACCATCTTGCCCTACCGAGTCTGACTTTGGGAATTTTGCTGAGTGGGATTTTTGAACGAATTGTGCGAGTGAATTTAAAGCAAACCTTGCAAGCCGATTATGTAGAAGCCGCTAGAGCCAGAGGTATTGGTGAAAATAAGATTTTAGCCTCCCATGCCTTAAAGAATGCTCTAATCCCAGTAATTACAGTCTTAGGATTAACTTTTGCCTCTCTGTTGGGTGGGGCGATTTTGACAGAAGTGACATTTTCTTGGCCTGGGTTAGCGAATCGACTGTATCAAGCGATCGCAGATCGCGATTATCCCACAGTCCAGGGAGTGCTGGTCTTTTTTGGTGCGATCGTTGTCAGTGCCAGCATTTTAATTGATATTTTAAATGCTTATGTAGACCCACGAATTCGATATTAAGCTGTTTGACATTTTGTTAACCTTCTTGAGAAATACCACTGGCTAAAATCCCAAGAATTTTATTTACATCTTTGAGATAATATTCGCTTAAATCAATGGTCAATATTTGTTCTTCTAGTTTCAGGAATTGCCAAATACTGCCCGTTGTAACTGCGCCATAAATTGTTTTAATCTTAATTGCAGCTTGCTCATTAAAGATTTGGGCTGCAACCATTTCTGCTGCACACTGACCCAAACCTCCATTAATATTTTCTTTTTTAGCTTCTACAACTGTAATTACTGGTGCTGTCAAAATGAGAATTTCTGGAGATTTAGTAATAATAAAATCGCAAGTGCCGTTTAATCCTTTGCTATTATCGACAGTAAAATCTACTCCAGAAAATAAACTAACTTGTTCGTGTAATTGTCGGCGTAAATCAACTAAGATGGGAGCAATAATTAGCTCAGAGCGAGCTTTTTCACTATTACTTCCTAAAGCGATATCCAGGTTATAATTGAGTGTTTCTACAAGTAAATTACTCGCTGTTAATTCAGAAACCCCAGCGAAAATATTGCGTTTTTCTAATGTGCTTAAACTAAACTCTTGTTTTGCTTTAGCTAAACTAAACTCGCTGTAAGCCATAAAACTATTACTCTCTTTCACTTTTAAATAGAAGACTGAAATTACCATCCAACGTAATCGACCACAGGGTGATCGCAAATTACAAGAAAGTAAAACCCATTGACATCAAAGAGTTGGAGGTCAAAAGAAGCAGACAGTAGACTGATTCAAATTGGGAAAT
>NZ_JACJSF010000229.1 GCF_014698035.1 Desmonostoc muscorum FACHB-395 | reverse complement strand
TTTAGCCGCCCATCTCTGAAAAACGTTTGCTTTATTGCTGTAGGGCAGACATCGAGTTATATCCTTGACCATCCACAAGACTTTGTAAACGTTAAAAAGGAGATTTTAGAAGTCTTGCGGCAGGCTTGCGAAATGTTAGATAAAGCCGGAGTTCGATATGCTCTAGTGATTCCCACTCGGTCTAATCCCTTTGTTGCTCTAATCCCGGAATTTGATATCAAAGGTCTGGAACAAAAACAGGATTCCAAACCGAATGGTGACACTGTTGATAGTTCTAAAAATAATCAACAATTCTCACAGCAGCAGGTTGACTGGTATCAAGAAATTAGAAAATGGGCAACAGAATTAGGGAGAAGACCACATTTTCAGGAAATTAAACAGAAGTGGCACGAATTAACGGGGCAAGAGTTAAATGAAAAGGGGGTGACTCTATTACTAGAAAATCTCGGCTACACAGACGATTAAACTGGAATGCTCGATATGGTAATCCTAAAGAGTATAGAAAACAAGTAGCGGTCGCTCACCGAAAAACCCACAATTATTGCGTAGTCTGTCTGACTAATAAAAGTGAAGAAATCCATCACGCTTACTACGGCAACGACATCATTGGTCAATCCACATTTCCTACGTGCTACCGTTGTCATAATGAGATTTGTCATAGTCCAATTAACTGGATCAAGAATCCTAGTAATCCTGTTTGGGGCAATCGTAATACTGACGAATTTGTTATCAGATTACGATTAGGGTATCAATTACTTTACGGAGGAATTAAACGTTATGTATAGCGATTACGATGATTTGAATTTTGAAGAACGCTTACAACTTACTGAATCTGAAATCAGGCGACGACATCAGCAACGAATGTTCTTGCATCGAAATGCCCATCTGTTACAGCAGGAGTTGGAGCTTGAAGCCGAACTGTTAGAAGAGAATCCAGAGTTAGCCCAAACTATTCACACTCTTAATATACAGGAGATTCAGAGTAATCAGCGAGGGCTAGAGAATATTTTAGGTTCAGAAGAATCAGTGTCAAAAGAGCAAAGTGTTTGGAGTAAGTTTTTTCCGGGATTGGGTGGGAGATAAATATGTCTTGGTCGAAATCTATTTCTCTTGATGTTGCTAATAAGCTTTTTAACGTAATTGGGGTTTATTTTGAGCAGAATGACTTAGAGGGTGGTTATGTCGCCAAACATGAAAATAAGATATTGAGAAGGCCAACATTGACCGCTTGCTGTATGGCTGTTTTAACTGACTGGGTAACAATAAAGGAGGAATAAATTTATGCTACAACTGGCTCAGATAAATCCAAATTCCTTTAGTCTGGTTTGATTGATACTTGTTTTCAGTCTGATAAATTCGATGAAATTCCAGATTAACTATGGATAACTTGCAAGAATTAATAAACAAAATTCAACCCAACATTGAAATAATTCAAGAATCTGAAACTAAAATCACTTTGCAGGGTAATTTCATTTCCAAATCTGGCACTGATGACCTTGAGTATTTTATTAGTTTCAGATTAATCTCAGCTTCTTTTGCTTTCAATAACAAGCTAGAGCGCCGTACTTATCAAAAACCAAAAATAATTACTTGTGAAAATTCCTAATCAGCTTGAAGATTAACTATAGCTTTTGAGCAAGATATAGAATTTGACTGTAGAGCAATAGGAGATAAAGACAAATGGGAATTAAAGTGACTTACTCAGTTTATATAGAATCTAACTCTGGCACAAAAGCGGATGTGTTAACCAATTTGCCTGATAAAACTGAAGCGGTAGAATCTGCCTTAAAACTGAATCATATTGTCAAGGAAGCAGGATACAGAGGTAAGGCTTGTAAAGTTGTTAACCATGATGGGGAAAAATGATGCTTGGAATAATCAAAACTGAGAATTTACATCAGGAGAAAAATATCCAACCAAGCGTTTCATCGGAAAACTTCAAGCTGTTTTGATAATAACCCATTTCGACTTTTTGATATTGTTTAGATATTGGTCAGCGTAGCAGAAAGCTGCTGCCTTATCGTATTTTGCTATATTCAGTGCTTGTAACAATACGGATAAAGGAATTGCCACCTGTGTGAGCTTTTCGGCTAATATTACTGACTCTTCTTCTGTTGCCGCTACTGTCGCTTCTAATGATTCAAATTTTATTTGCTTATTTATACGGTTATCTAACAGTGTAGTATCAGCCATAAATGCACCTTCAAAACTTGTATAATGTAGTTTTACTGAAAGGCAGGAAGAATGAATCCGTGTTTATGCGGGACTTATTAATCAGCTAACTTCATGAATCCGCACAATTGCCGTAGGAGCGCATCTTGATTAAAAATCTCGTTCGCCATCTTTTTCCAAGATTGAAATTAATTCCGACACTCGCATATTTTCTCCCGTCCAAACTTGATCTAGTAACCGCAAATTTTCAAGAGTTAGGTCGCTCTCTTTCACTATCGATACATTTGTTTTGCCCAGTGCCATCAACAAATCTTCAAATACAACTAAGCCATTAAACTCCAAGTCTTGAATCTCGGCTGATGTTAAGGCTGACAATCGCTCACCACAAATCTCAATCATGAACCAATCACAAAAATCTTTTTCCAGCAATGGATGACGACCACTGATCCCTTGCATCAGCCATAGACCATAAATACTGGCTGTTGCATCATCCATTGTGGCTAAACGTTTAGCTGCTATCCTCCCAAGATTCTCAAAAAATCGCACACCTAAAGCTTTTTCTAACATCTGCATTGGCTCTGGTAGTGCATAAGCTACAACAGAAATTTGGCTATTTTCTAGTTGTTTAGAATGATAATTTTCTAAATATTCATTTGCTTCTTTTGATGCCAACATCCTCCCATCTGGGTGTAAGTTGAAATCAACCCCTGGCTTGAAACCTCCTTCAACTAGTTTTTGAGTCATGCTTGTCGATACATCCTTTACGGCTTGTTGATAACTTTCTTTACCTACGTATTCTTGCAAGAACCAAACAAAATTTGCATACTCTACTTGCACAAGAGCTTCTTTGAGGATTATTGTCTCATCCTCTAATTGTGCTAGGGTTAGGATTTTTTGAATTTCTTGCAGATTTTGACAAGAAATCGCTTCTATCAACTGCTGTTTTAGGAGTTCATTTTGCGAATTCATTTATTCCTTGTTTTTGGGG
>NZ_JACJSF010000228.1 GCF_014698035.1 Desmonostoc muscorum FACHB-395 | reverse complement strand
TCCTGCCGCCGCTTCGCTAAGAACTATATTATTTACATTATTAATATAGTTTCTAATCCCCAAAGTTGACTTTCCTAGTACATCCCCCTTATTACTGAGCAAAAGAACTACTATTAACGGCCAAATAAAGTCTGTATAAGCTCTTTGTTCTTCCCCCGCCATCATTTTTTTTGTCCATTCAACGACGAAGAAAGTTAGTGTTGCTACAGCAAATAAAGCTCCGACTGTACAAATTGCTGAATAAACACCACCTGTAATAGTTTCGTTCCAAAGCTCATCAAATCCTTGAGCTATTGAAGCTGCATTTTCTTTTGCTAAATCAGCTAAATCACCACCATCTAGTTTGGCTAGTAAAAACATGATTTGAATCCTTGCTCAATACAGTAATTTTGTCAGACATTTGAACGCTAATTGATTGTTTGTGTAGGAAGGAAAAGCTCTTGTAACTTTACCAATCTGGGGAGGGGGAAAGGGAAAAGGGGAAAGGAAAAAAGGGGAAGAAGTTATTTGAAACGTGCATAAACTTTTTTCTTTCCTTTCCTACTATACGGGTTCAGAGCTTCCTCCCTCCAGGAGGTCTTTTGAAGGAGGAGGTCACATGAAGCAGGAGGTCACAATCCTCCTCTAAATTCTTTCCCCTTTCCCTTTCCCCTTTAACCTTTTCCCCTCTTCGTGAATATTTGTTCGCCCCAATTTATGAACTCCTACTGTGTTTCTATACCCTTTTAATCAGTCAGCAGAAGTAGGATCTAGCCGTGCATTAAGTACCACTTCATGCACTAAAGACAATCTGCCATCTTCTTCGGAGTTCTCCTTTTGCCTTTGGGAATCAAGATGCTCCGCTACTTGCGTTAGCATCAAGTTAGAGTAAGCATTGTCCTGTCGGGCTAATAAAGAATCAGTACGCTGCTGTGCCAAAATTGACACAATTAAGCCGTTCTGAGACGCGATCGCTTTGAGAACATTCTGAGAAGCGTCCATATTCTGCGCCTCATCAGCAATACCTTTTGCAAGTTTAGCGATTTGTGCAGTAGTATCAATTTTTTCTTGAGTTTGCTGCTGTCCTTTTTTTCCAATCACGCTGGCAATCGAGCCAAGCGTCAATTCACGCTCTAGCTTCTGTGCTTTTTCTTGGGCGACAGGATAAGAATAATCATCCTTGAGCGTATTTTTCAATTGTTCAGCCGAAGCGATTGGGTCAGGCGCACCCAATTGTCCAATAGAACTATCAATTGCCGCATTAGCATTTTCTTTGATGTCACCCCAAGCACTGTTAATCTCACCCTTGGCCCATGCTTGAATTTCCGAAACTTCTCCTTGAAGATCCGATACGATAGAACTAAAAAAATCGTTGATGCTGATGCCATAGCTAGGTGCAGCTATCAATAAACTGCCAACTGTAGCAGAAAGTATTACCCCAATTGTCCGCTTTTTCATTTAAGCTACCTGTCTTGTATGTGATTTTGAAAGTAAATTCTTCGCTAATTCTGATAACTCTTCCCCCCGAATCATTCTGATATAATCCTCACTAAATTTGACTAACCCAAGTAGAGGATTATCTTGATAGTGCTTGAGAAACAAACTGCGTAATTCTTGTTCGTTTGGATTATTAGCAACTGAGGCTAATAAACAATACGCAGGATAATAGCGACAGAATGTGAGTTTGCCGTTATCATCAAGCAACCATTGTGAGTAAATCCCCGACTTTTTTGGATAAAAAGCTTCTGTACTGTTGACCCTGATGATTTCAATAGGATATTTAAAACGAACAATAAACGGGTCAACGGCTGATGATTGAATCCTGCCTACTAAACGTGTAGTGATATTGGCAAATATCTTTTGTGCAGCTTTGCTCTGATATATAGTCTCTGGTTCTTGGGCAGAAATAATAACGCGGATACCAGACTTAGCACCATTGGCACACAATCGCCCAATCAACTCCGCTATCGCATCGAATTGAAATAAGATTGGTGCTTCATCCAGGAAGAATATCGAAGCTTTTGACGATAATGCGCGACGTAAAGCAGCAGAGTATGCACTAAGAGCGAGTATGGCAGCATCAGCTTCACTCGATAAATTACGTAAAGCGAATACTAACAATTTGGCATTAGTTCTAAAACTGGATGGGCGTGAGATGGATTGTCCGACCCTGGTACTCAACCAATAATTTATTCTCAGCCTGATTTGCTCTAAGGCTTCGGAAATTTCTTGACTCTTACTAGCAATAGAATCTAATTGTATGAACGCTGGAGAACAAAAATTATAAAAATCTTTCAGCGTCGGAGTTTCGCTCCAATATTGAGTCCCAAATCCATTTTGTATTGCTGACTTATAGCGTGATTTAATTTCATCATCATTAAAAAATGTTTTTAAAGCTAAAGCAATGATTGACTCAATATTGGTGGTAATCGTTGGGCTGACACCAATCATGCTCGTCCCCATCACCATTGTCATCAGCACTGATTTGAGAAATTCCTTAAAATCGTTCAATCGCTCATTTCTCAGTTCTGCATCCAGAGAGCGTAAATCAGGCAGTTCAAAAAGATTGTTTGATTCTTTGGAGATGTCAAAGTATGCCCCATCTTCACCCAGCAGATTGGTGTAGTCGGTGAATGTAGAAGTACCATCTGGCTTGGGATAGTCTAGTGCCACTACCGGAATATCTTGTGCAAGTGCTGGGGTAAGAATACCTGCCACCAGCACTGATTTACCTGAACGAGTTGCGCCGAAGACTGCCAAATTCTTGTGGTTTTGGTACAAGTCTAAATGTACTGGTGTGCCGCCTTCTTCTGCAATTAACTCAAAGCCAGTGCGATCGCCTGTGGCAGTCCTTATCAATGGCATCAGTCCTGGTGCTTCCGAACTAAAATATGGCAGCCGGCGGTTAAAAGGCTTGGTTAACAACGGCTCCCAAACAAATGGGCAACACTGCAACCATGTCTTCCAGGCGTATTCAATCTCCCGGTCAACTACCGCCGGACGCAAGAAATAGCTGGCAAGGTAGCGGCAAGCTTCGTCTAATTCCCGTGGGGTTGGACGGTGAACCAGAAAAGCAACTGCGGTATGCACTACTACACTACCTTTATATATTGTCTTCTGCGCCTCTACAGCCGACTCAATATTCATCCCCGACTTGACATCAATATTTCCTTTATCTGTAGATAAAGAAGTGCTAGTAATTGATTGCTTGGTAATGCGTTGAAGATTTGTTTTAGAGATAGTTTGATTTGCCTTTGTTACCTGGCAAATAACCTCGGTATCATAAATACTATCTCTAGAAATTAACTCCCACAGATATCGCAATTGAGCTTGCTCGTCATACCAGCCCCCTGGTTTTTGGCTGAAGTTGAGCGCCCCAATATATTTATTTTGGATTTTTACCCATTTCCTATCAAAGAATGGCACAGACTCCTCATTCTCTAACATCTGGTGGCGGATGTG
>NZ_JACJSF010000227.1 GCF_014698035.1 Desmonostoc muscorum FACHB-395 | reverse complement strand
TCATTTTAGAGGCAGTCATTCAAGGAGCCGGTGTAGTTCAATTTCCTAAATTTATCGCAGCCAAAGCGATCGCGCGTGGAGACCTCCAACCAATTCTTCAATCCTACGCGACCCAAGTTGGATTACCGATCTCCGTGCTGTACCCGCAAAAACGCTATCTCTGTGCTAAAGTTCGCGTCTTTGTTGAGTTTATGACAGAATTGATGGCTGCATTAAAGCGAGTTGATATTGTAGATTGAAAGCTATTTATTTAGAGACAGTAGGTGTTGCAGAAAATCTTCAGCAATTTGTCAAATCAATTCCAAATTACAATCAGTGAGGGCAAGAAAAGAGCGAATTAATCAATTCAAAATTTTTGTTTCTTCTTAATGAGAGCATTTTGAATTTTGAATTAAAAAAATGGTTAAATAGCAAAATCCATTTTTTCCAATTCATTAGATAACATTCAGTTTTATACCATACTCATCTCAGGATATGTCCCTCTAATAATTAAAACCAATCAGGCAATATTGAGAAAATATTTGCTTATAAAGTATCCGTCTGATTTGATGAGTTTCATTTAAAATTATCATAAAATAGTTGTCAAAGATATGCAAAATGCTAATCTACAAAAAGCGACATTTGGAGCAGGCTGTTTCTGGGGAGTTGAAGCAGCATTTCGTCAAGTAAAAGGAGTAACTTCTACAGCAGTTGGTTACACTGGCGGACACTTTGAGAATCCAACCTACGAAGATGTCTGTAGAGGCAAAACTGGACACGCTGAGGTAGTGGAAGTGGAATACAATCCAGCAATAGTATCTTATGATGAACTGCTAAATGTGTTTTGGAATAAGCACAATCCCACAGCATCAAACCATCAGGAGCTAGATGTTGGTTCTCAATATCGGTCAGTGATATTTTTCCACACACCAGAGCAGGAATTATTAGTAAGAGCCTCCAAGGAGCAGCTTGAAAATAGTTCTCGCTATCACAAAAATCCAATTGTGACGGAGATTGTACCTGCATCACAATTATATAGAGCAGAAGAGTATCATCAGCAATATCAAAAGAAGCATGGACGAGCATCTTACAGGATAGGCTAATCTTTCACTGGTTCAAGGGGATGTTAAGAGTCGAATGCTGTAAATCCCCTTACTTGCTATCGTACCTATGCTGAGAACCTCCGGCTTTTAGCCGGGGGATGAAAGCTATCCGCCTGAAATATCCAAGCATTTTAGTTTTAATTGCTTTTTTGGTTCTCAAAATATTGTCTAACAACTTCGGTACTCGCTGCACCAGTTGAAGCAACAAAGTAGCTAGGACTCCAAAGAGAAGGAAGCTTTTTCAAGTGTGGAAATTCACGTCTTAAATGGTGGGACGCTCTGCCTTTAATCCATCTTGCCACATCAGCAGGTGATTCATGCGTCGGGACATTTAAAAAACAGTGAACATGGTCAGGCATTATTTCTAAGGCGATAAGTTTCCACCCATGCTCAACTACTAACTCTAATATAATTTCTTGCAAACGCTGTGCTACTTCTTTTATTAGCACAGCTTTTCGCCGTTTTGGAACAAATACAAAATGGTAGTTCAGAGATGAAACCGAACCACTTGTGCGCCTGTATTCGTAGTCTGATGGTGATAGTTTAGCCACTGAATAAATGTTGTTGACTTATATCCTGATACCAATTTAATATGAAGCTGCATATAATAGAGAAAACAAACTCGATAAATTAAAAGAACCATGAGCCGCCCTTTTGAGATTGAAATCGCAGAGAGCGAAGAAGAACTTAAAAAACGCCTACAAACAGCTAATTTAGGGAACCAGAAAGAAAAACTTATTATGCTGTGGTGGATAAAAAGCGGGCAGGCCAAGGAGCAGCAAGATATTGGAAAACGCTTGGCTAAAGATACATCAACGGTGACAAGATGGTTACAAAAATATAGATCGGGTGGGCTAGATGAATTATTGAAAATAAAAAAAGCTCCGGGAGCAAAACGGAAAATTCCTGAAGGAGCGATCGCGGCACTTGAAGAGGAGTTAAAAACAGGAAAAGGCTTTAGTAGCTATGGTGCAATAGTAGAGTGGTTAAAGCAAGAGCAGGGGCTTGATATCGAGTATGCAACGGTTTATGCATTGGTTCGATATCGATTAGGGGCAAAACTAAAAGTACCACGTCCTCAAAGCCATAAGCAGGATGAAAAGTTAGTATCTGAGTTTAAAAAAAACTCGGTATCATTCTGAATTGTCTAGAAAAACATCTAGCACCCGGCAAGTGTGTTCGCTACCTGTGCCAGGATGAAACGAGGGTGGGACTGAAAACTCTTACAGGAAAAGTGATTACTGCCTCTGGAGTTAAGCCTACTGTTGAGGTGAAATGGCCACGGGAAAATTTTTGGATTTATGGTGCAATTGAACCAAAGACTTGCGATCATTTTCTTTATGAATATCCAAAACTGAATGGCGAGTGTTTTCAACAGTTTTTGGACTGGCTATCTCAACAATTAGGTGGGGATTACGCTATTTTACAGGTTGACCAAGCACCTGCTCATACAAGTTCAGCAATTCGTTGGCCAGAAAATATTATTCCTCTGTTTCAACCACCTTCAGCCCCTGAACTCAATCCCATTGAAAGGCTTTGGCAGCTCCTCAAGAAACCACTCAAAAATCAGCTTTTCTCTTCTTTACAGAATTTACGCGATCGCATCCAAGAAATATTTAATCAACTTACACTTGAGCAGGTAATATCTATCTCTTCTTATAACTTTATTCTCGAAGCTCTTTTCTATGCAGCTTCATATTAAATTGGTATGACAACAATTACAGTCAAACATACAGGAGGTAAAAACAAGTGTATAAAACCTGCTCAATTAGAGCTAAATTTAATGATGAAGAAAAAGCTTTTTGGCTAAACCAGTGTGAGAATGCTAATAGCTTAATAAATTGTGCATTGTATGAAACCAAGAAAATTCATTACGCCAAATTACAAGATAATGGCAACGCTTTTACTACTTATTGGCGTGGCGATGATTTGCGTAGTGGATGGAAAACTTATAGATGCACTACAACTTATCCTGAATTAGATTTAATTCTTAAGCAGAATATCCATTACAAAACAATGGCTGCACAATCGGCACAACAAACGTTAAAGTCTGTTGGTGAGTCAATTACAGCTTATAACGGACTGGTAAAAGCTTATTACAACGGTGAGGCTGATAAACCATCAATAATAAGCCCTCCAGAGGCTAACCTTGTAGAAGGACAAATTATTTGACTAGAATGGCAGATTATTTGTCATCAATCTAAATTTTTCTAAGTTTCCTGTTCTAGCAATTTCTATAACTTCATGCCAGAAATCCTAAAAATTAGATACTGAATGCTTACATATCACCTGTGCTGCTATTGAAAGGTTAACCAAAATATAGTCAGCAATTCCTAGACGAGACATTTGGGGCTGAGACTGATTACCCTGATCTATCAAAATCGTTTTACACCCTGCACTATGTCCAGCTTCTACATCACTGAGATTATCGCCAATAAACC
>NZ_JACJSF010000226.1 GCF_014698035.1 Desmonostoc muscorum FACHB-395 | reverse complement strand
CGAATGGCACTAAGATAAGCGCAAACCTATGATTTAACTGGCTTTTGAGTGTGGGAAGTGTGGGGAGAGGGGGGAGTGTGGGGGGTAAGACTTCTTCCCCGTCCTCCCACACCTCCCACACCTCCCACACCTCCCACACCCTGCCCTGACGAAGTTTCAGCTTTTCTTAGTGCCATTCGGTACAGGCCCTATGAAGTATGGACTGCAAGTGCGACCAATGAAAGGAATGGTTTTACAAATACGGAAGAACATAGTAGTCTCCACCTTTCCACTGCCTTCATAAATATTCCAAACAACTTGCTTAAAGCTGGAGCCAAAGGGGTTTCGACCAGTAGGCTCTTTACCATCATTAAGAGCTTTTAAAATGCCAAATCCACCATTAACCTTTTGGAATTTCCCGGATATCCACTGTGTTCCAGTAGTCTCACCAATGCCGGACATTTCTGTATGAGCGCAATTGTTTTGTAGACAGGGAACATTAAAGCCATCTTGATAGCTACCAGATATGGAACGGGTACGGTTAGCCTCAATATCTCCCAATGGCAGATCAACTTTGGCAACAAATGAAAGGTCGAGTGTTTCCAGCCCTGGCAAATTATCCCATGTCAAAGTTGATAGTCCAGGTACTCCATCAATTCTGGAGTCTTGCCAATTCTCAAATCTATTAATAGATGTGTTTTCAATATCGGAAATAGATGTTAGTGAGTAATTTTTTAAATTTATTACTCTTCCTAATTGAACGTCAGGTAAACGAGAATTCCGGCTGGCGTTACCTATTGTGCCCCCAGTAATTCCAAATCTTCTCAAAAAATCGCTCACAGGTTTAACACTTGTAACATTTCTATTACCTAAGCCAGGAATCGCTTCGGTTAAAGATGGTAAAGTTTGCCATCTTATTAATTGAAAATCATCTAATGTTAACCCACTTAAATTGATTCCTTGTACTGAAGCGATGGTTGAAAGATTTAAATTTTCTATTGCTAATTGAGGTGTTTCAAAATCTCCCAGTTCCATAAACTCGCTAATGCTTTGTCCTGCCGTCCAAGTTCTGCTTTCTGTACCACCCCTTGAACTAGGGTAGGTAACACTGCCACTAAGAGAAATAATCATGTCGCTGAATTTCAAACGCGACCAATCAGGAGTAAACCCATTAGGAGAATTTACAATGGGTACTTGTGCTGAAGCCTTGGGCAGCAAAAAGCCTACAAAAGAGTTCAATAGCCCATATCTTATGAAACTATGAATCAATAAGCTACCTACTAAACCCAAAAAAATGAAGTAACGTAAGGCGTTTTTATTGGGTCGTAAAGATGATTTCATAAGCCATTCCCTTGCGTTAAATTATCAGAACTCTTACTCAAAGCAATTAATTTGTTAACTAACTCTTGAGAGATAGAAGCCTTATTAGCAGCAGTAGAAATGTCATCACCTGCTTGTAAATAACCGATTAACTTTTGCAAGCGCTGGTGTAGTTCATCTTGCTGAAGAATCCATCCACTTTTAATAGCGACAACAATACCGCCTCGAATTTGGTTAATTGTTTGCTGTGTTTTAACTAATGATTGCAATTGAGGTTTCGGGGCTGTTTGTCCTCGTGCGACATCATTCTGGATCGTTACCTGACTATATTTAGGAGTGCCATTACTTGTTGCTAGCCGAAAACTGTAAGCTTTACGCTCCCCAGAGGATGACTGCGTAACTACTGTTAACAAAGTGGTAGATGTTTGCGGTATTCCGGGAATGTTTACTCTCAATATCCGCCGCAGATGAATCAGCCCAGCGCCTCCTTTAGAGCAATTCTGATCTAGTCCCTCTAAGCAACCATCTGTGTCAAGCAGAATTTGCGATGGGTCGTCTAACCAAACTTTTTTGATAGTTTCGCCAAGCTCGTAAAATGAAATTGCTACACCGTGACCATTCCAAACGTTGATAGTTTGTAAAATTGCACCTTGGCCACTAGCTTGAGTTTGTTTGATGGTGCGAACGACTGGTGCGGCAATTGTGGATAGTGGTACACAAGCAAATGCGAGAGCCAATGGTATACCAATCAAAAACTTTTTCATGGCAACTCCAAAGAACGATTTACATTAAAAGTGACTTTGGTTCCCTGTGGAATAAACCAAGTGTTAGGGCGAGAAGTAATTTCTTGAGTATTACGTTGATTACGTTGGCTGATGTTTTGGCTAACTTGACCAAAAAACCCTGACATTAACGCACCTGTGAGATTGCGCTGATTGCCACTATTACGTTTGCGAATCCTGCCTGTGAATTCATCAGAAATTTCTTCTTCACTATCCGGTTGGTTCATAATCTCCCCAACCTTCGAGAGTGCAGACACAGCGCCACCAAACAAGTCACTACGGGCAATCTCGCCACCCCTGTCCTGAAATCTTCGAGCTATTAAGGGTCTACCATCTTCCCCAGTCACGGAAATCGCACCCGCAGAAATAGGATATTCTGTATTATCTTTGATGATCGCTCTGACATAAGCGACAGCGTAACTACCGCCATCAACTAAAGCTAACTCGACTGTAAATTTTGTACCCGAAGGGATTGCCACTTGCCCATAGTTATCGCGTAAATCCTCTTGCAGTCTAGCAATAGACTTAGTATTATTAGAGGTTGGTGTTTGTGTCTTTCCTGAACTATTAACTGTGGTTTGAACTAATGGGGTAATAATCACACCACTAGCAAAAGTGCCAACTGTCAAATAACGAGTTTGTTTCCCTTGGAGAATTTGGCTTTCTTGAGGTAAATAATTATTAGCTAAAGTAATCTTGTTAACTTTAGAAGTCGCTTGCCACCTGGGGCGGATCTTTTCAATCGACTCGCTTGAGTTTTGCGGCGTGGTTTGGTCAAAATTATTTGTATCTGTTTGTTCATTCGGTTGATTTTGAATTGCTTGAGCTTGAGTAAGATCCGGATCTAATGAAGATTGTTTGCTGGTGCTAGTTTCGGTGTATGCGATTTTGCCGTAAGAACCGATGCCTCGGAGTTTGTTCAATTGTTCAAGGGGATCTAGGGGCGTTACTGTCCGTGCAGATATAGAGGATCTTGGAGAAAAACTCGTGCGTGTTGGTGGCTGAGTGTAGGTTCTAATCGCTTGTGGTGCAGTTTGAGTTACACGACGTGGTTGTGTATTTTGAACAGAACGTGGCACAGGTTGTGGAGATGGTGGGCTAGATGGCACGACCTTTTTAGTTTGAGAAACTGGTACTGGCGCTGGTTGGTCAAATTTATTTTTGTTAATGCGACCTAACTCATCTTCTTGATCCGACAGAGCGAGTTTTGCACGCGCATCACCGTCTCCCTCATCGCTTTGCTGGGCTTGTTCAGTGGTCGGTATTTCCTGCGTTTTCAGACCAATCTTTGGTGCTGGTGCGGGATTGAAAACACCATTGAGCATCAAAAATATTGCTAAAAATCCAACTCCAAAAGGGACAGCAATTATTGCTAGTCTTGACCAAGGAGAAGTGACAATTGTGTGCTTAGTCGCTACTAATAAACTTTCCGGTTCTGGTGC
>NZ_JACJSF010000225.1 GCF_014698035.1 Desmonostoc muscorum FACHB-395 | reverse complement strand
GAGGCTGCCGTTGGCAGCCTCTCCCACCCCAAGTTGTAGTAAATTGAATGATGATTCGATTTTGGGATGTTTGAGGTGTCAATACAATTAACAGATTCATTGAAAAAGTTATTGAAGGAAACCGCACATCAATTAAAGGGAGCAGCTAAACGTAGGTTCATTGCACAAACAGTTGTGGCATTAGGACACGGAGGAAAGTCTATAGCAGAGCGAGAGTTAGGATGGAACCGTGTAACTATTGGTAAAGGAATTAAAGAATTAAATAGTGGTATCACTTGTGTGGATAATTATCAAGGTAGAGGAAGAAAAAAAGCAGAAGAACACCTACCAACTCTTTTAGAAGATATCAAAAAACTAGTCGATTCTCAAAGTCAAATAGACCCGACTTTTAAAAGTCAAAGACTCTATACCCGACTGGGCGCATCTGTTGTAAGACATCAATTAATTGAAAAATTTGGTTATGCTGAAGAAGAATTACCAACTTCAGAAACAATTCGTGTCAAGTTAAATGATTTAGGGTATCGCCTCAAGAGGGTTGCCAAAATTCAACCTCAAAAAAAATTCCCGAAACTGATGCAATCTTTGAGCAATTAGCTATAGTTCACCAAGAAGCTTCAGATGACCCAACTATTTTACGTTTAAGCTTGGATGCGAAAGCTCGCGTAAATATCGGCTCCTTTGATCGTGGTGGTAGAAATCGAGTACCAACAGAAACTGATGACCACGACTTCAAACCAAAAACAACTGTAGCTCCTTATGGTATCTTTCTTCCAGACCTTGACGAGCTATTTTTGTATTTTACAGAATCCAAAGTAACTAGCGATTTTATCGTTGACATTTTAGGGGATTTTTGGAAATCAGAAAGCTGGCGATTTTCGGAAATAAAAACTTTACTTATTAATCAAGATAATGGAGGAGAAAATAGTTCTCGACGTACTCAGTTTATGAAACGTATAGTTGAATTTGCTCAATCATACAAATTAAATATACGTTTAGCTTATTACCCTCCCTATCACAGTAAATATAATCCAATTGAAAGAACTTGGGCTGTTTTGGAGAATCATTGGAATGGCAGTATTTTAGACGATGTGGAAACTGCATTAAATTTTGCTAAGACTATGACGTGGAATGGTAAAAATCCAGTTGTTAAGTTAGTTACTCAGACTTACTCTAGCGGAGTCCGTCTAACTAAAAAAGCTATGCAAGAAATTGAAAATAAGATTGAACGTTTGACTAATTTTACCGAAGATAATTTACCAAATTTAGGTAAGTGGTTTATTGATATCTGTTGTGGAGTAACGTAATTTTCAAAAAGTTAAAAGCGCAAAAATAGTCGATAGCAATTCAGCTCACTGCATTTAAGAACTCTCTTTGTGCAGACATTTATCTTGCCTATTTATTGAGGGAGAAAGGGGTTGCCGTTGGCAACCCCTTTCTCCCCCTTAAAATGATTATCATTTTTATTGACTGTATATTTTATTCTCTGGAAGTCCCTAAGTTAACTGGTTAATAGTCGCCAGCACAAAAATTCTAACTCGCTACATCTAATTCCGTTGTTGCTGGCTGTTGTTACTCCCTGACAGCACCCAGCTTCTCAATAAAAGCGTCAATTACCTTGGCTTCAGGCTACCTGGAAACCCCCGAATTAAACAGCAGTCTAGTTCCGGTAAGTCAATTCCTGCTTCTAGGGAAGAAGTTGAAATAATTACCTTGATTTGTCCACCTTGGAGTTTTTGAATAATCTCGCTACGGCGATCGCCCGTTAAGGAACTGTAGAAAACTGCTACCTTGCTGCTTAAATAACCTAATCCAATGCGTTGTGTTTCTCTTGGAATTAACCCAAGTAAACCTTTAACAGCTGCACGAGAGTTACAAAAGACAATTCCACTCAAATTATGCTGCAACCAGGAAATCACTATTTTAGTAGCTTCAACATTAGCTGCATTGTTCGGAGCAAGAGATAATAAGGTACGTCCTTTATAGGGAGCGCCACTATCCTCAATCAGGTGTAATCTTTGGGGTTGATGGGTTCTGCCGCTAAACCGCAATGCCATATCTTCAGGATTTCCGATCGTGGCACTAGAACAGATAAATTGCAGTCTTTGGGAATTACCACCAACTGCATCAACTGCTAACCTTAGCCGCCGCATGAGATTAGCAAAGTGTGCGCCAAAAGCCCCAGTATATGTATGGCTTTCATCAATTACACAGTAACGTAACTGTCTTAAAAATTGTCGCCAACCAACTCCATCATCCCGACGGCGCACATTATAAAGATAGTAATGCAACAAGTCGGGGCTGACTGCCAATATGTTTGGAGGGTTGGGGATAAAAAAACGCTGCCGTTCAGTAGCTGGTGTATCTCCCGTCATCAATGCGAGTTTAAGACGAGTGTTAGGCATTGCCTTGACAAGCGACTGCAATTTTCGCATTTGATCTAGAGCTAATGCCTTGAGTGGAAAAATGTACAATGCTGTTGTTTGCGGTTGCTTAATACACGATTCCAGGATAGCCAGGTTGTAGCACAGCGTCTTTCCGCTTGCTGTAGGCGTAGTGATACTCAAGTCAAACCCAGCACGTAACTTTGTTAGAGCTTCTAATTGGTGAGAATAAATCTGAGTGATACCGTTATTCTGTAACGCTAAACGTAAAGCAGGTGGTAAATCGCCCGGTAGGGGGTGAATTATCCCTTGGTTAGCATTTGCAAATTGTCTCTCGTCGTGACATCCAGGTTTGTGACATAGGGTCGCAGGTTGTTGCATTCTAAGCAAGTGCTGCCTTTGGTATTTAGCGTGAATTAACCACCAAAAATTGAACTTGGATTTTGAGAATTGAGTGCAGCTTGGCTAATAACCTCTAACAAGAACAAACCTACATCCTTGAGCAGTGATTCATTTTGCCCAGGACAAGCAGTTGAATGTAAGCATCTTGGACAACCCATGTCACAACCACATTCACTAGCTAAAGCATAAGCTGCGGCTACAAAACACCACTCATGACTCCAATAGTCCACATCAGCTTAACAGTTAAAATTGGCGGCGTAGCCCACACGAGAGCCGTTATCAGGCACGTGCAGTTCGTTAATATAATCCTTCTGGTGGGGAAATATCAGAGCCGGCAGCCACACCAGTGTTAGTATATTTAATCCCTGGTTTAACAGTAGGGGATTGTTGTTTTAACGATTGTAAAACAGAAGAAGAGTTATCTTGCTCATTCGATATATTGGTATTTGCTTGTTGCTGGGACATCAAAGTTAATCCTCCCATTGCGCCAGCAAGAAGAACTGTATAACCTACATATAAATGTGTCGGACGAATTTCCAATCCCATTCCTTTTTTAGATTGATCCGAAAAAGGCTGAGTTACTGGTATAGCTGCTAGGAATGGCAAAGAGGCAGCTAAAGCAACACCATTAAGTCCTAAAGCATCTCCATAACGTCGGATAAATCCACGTACAAAAATGTCATCTGATAATTCTTTCCAGTTGCCGTTTTCTAATGCCTCTATCAGCTCCGTTCGGATATGAGTAGAAAGCTGGATGTGATCCAAAGAAAGCCCTTTGGATTGACGGGTTTTTTGGAGTTGTTGCCCGATTTGACGTAGGCACACCATGCGTTGTTGAGCTGCAAGTTCAGC
>NZ_JACJSF010000224.1 GCF_014698035.1 Desmonostoc muscorum FACHB-395 | reverse complement strand
AGCTGTGGAATCGCAACGGGCAAGTCTTACAAACTCTCCAAGGTCATAGCAGTTCGGTTTTGGGTGTGGCATTTAGCCCCGACGGTCAAACCATTGCCTCTGCAAGTTCTGACAACACGGTGAAGCTGTGGAATCGCAACGGGCAAGTCTTACAAACTCTCCAAGGTCATAGCAGTTCGGTTTTGGGTGTGGCATTTAGCCCCGACGGTCAAACCATTGCCTCTGCAAGTTCTGACAACACGGTGAAGCTGTGGAATCTCAATTTGGATGATTTAATGGTTAAGGGTTGTGCTTGGGTGCGCGATTATTTGCAAAATAACCCCAATGTGAGCAAGAGCGATAAGCGTTTATGTGATGATATTGGCACAGGCAAGTGATAGACCATCTCCCAGCCTTGAACTAAAGTTCAAGTTTCTCTCCGACTCGGAGAGGGACGGTTTTGCGTAGTAAAACCAGGGAGAGGTCTTTGATTGAGCTACGCAAAGAGATTTCTGTAATTAGCAGCCCCAACTTAGAATAAATCTGCCAGATACCACGAACAAGCAAAGCTTCATAAGGAAATTTATGCGTTTGTTGATGAAACTCATGCTTTTGTTGATGAAACGCATGAGTTTGTTGATGAAAGCTTATATGTTTACGTGTTATCACTTATATTATTTTATAATAATGCTACGTCTCCGAAGAATCTGATGGTGCGTAGGCGTAGCCCTTCTGTACGAGAGGCTGCGCTCAGTAACCACCCGTTGTAGCGATCGCTTTTGCTCTAATATGGTTTGGTTAAGGTTTTTAATAAAATAATAAAAATTCTAGATCGCAATGATGTGATAAATCATCACAAAGACGCGATAAATCGCCGTCTCTACAATAATCAGTCGTTCGTAGAGATGGCAATTTATCGCGTCTCTTGCCTTAACCGAACAGTATTAGCTCTTGATGTAATCTGAGAAAATACGTCGTAGACATGGCTGATTCACCACCAATATTACAAATACTTCTGCAACAATAACCCTAACTTTTCCTTCGTCGCGGCTGGTGCTTTATCCAACTGAGTCAAAATCGCATACTGCAACGCCGAATGCGCCTCACTCGGTGGGGGATTTTCACTCAAGCGCCGCACAGTTTCTTGAATCACCTTTTGAGCATTCACAGCATTCCGCAGCAAATTGCCAATTACCAATTCCACCGTCACACTGTCGTGGTCTGGATGCCAACAATCATAATCTGTCACCAGCGCTAAAGTTGCATAAGCAATTTCCGCTTCCCTTGCCAACTTCGCCTCTGGTAAATTCGTCATCCCAATGATTGTGGCATCCCAACTGCGGTAAAGATTCGATTCAGCCTTAGTGGAAAAAGCTGGCCCTTCCATGCACACATAAGTGCCGCCGCGATGAAGAGTAACTTCTGGTAAATTGAGAGATGCGATCGCATCTGCCAACACAGCAGCTAAATTCTTACAAATCGGATCGCCGAAGGCAATGTGAGCCACAATTCCCTCACCGAAAAACGTTGAAATCCGATTTTTTGTTCTGTCAATAAACTGATCTGGCACCACCATATCCAGTGGTTTCGCCTCTTCCTTCAAGGAACCCACAGCACTAGCTGAAATTAAATACTCCACACCTAATTGCTTCATCGCGTAGATATTAGCGCGAAACGGTAACTCAGAGGGTAACACTGTATGATTACGGCCATGACGCGCTAAAAAAGCTACCCTTGTACCATCCAATGTTCCCAGAATCAAAGCATCAGATGGTGAACCAAAGGGGGTTTGGATATGCACTTCTTCAACATCTTTGAGCGCGTCCATTTTATACAGACCACTGCCACCAATAATCCCAATACTAGCTTGAGCCATGATTCTGAACCTGTTCCTTAGCGATCTGCTAAGTTATTTTACCGAAAAGGGGAGTAGCAGAGAAGCCAACAAACAAAGCGATATCTACGACGGATGGTTCCTGAGCGCAGCCTCTCGTAGAGAAGAGCTACACATACGGATTTGTGCCGCTAATACCATTTATTTATGAGGTTGCGCCAAACCCTTTTAACTTCTTCTTTCTTTCTTCGTGTCCTTTGCGTCCTTTGCGGTTCGTTTTTCTTGCTTATACCTAAATATGGTTTAGCGCATCTTCATACAGAATCGGTATAACAATATTGAATTATTTGCGTGCAGATAGAAGCGATCGCTCAGTTACTTAATCGTTGATTATTAAATCTTTAAAATCAAATCTCCAATAGTTTTTGCAGATTAATGGTTATATTCAGCCTCGAAATTAATTGTCACCATAGCGTGTAATCTATGTTTAATGTATACAAATATTAAGTAGATGCACTCCTGAGCAGCGAAACAAAGCAAGCGTTATACTTTTGGGAAAAGGCTTATTTTAACCCCTGCTTTTAACATTTTCATAAATCAATGACTCTCAATTTTCGCTTTGCGGTAGTCAGCGACTTACACCTGGCACTTCCTCACACAATCTGGAATCATCCTAGCCGTTTTCATCTGGTAGAAGTCAGTATATCGGCGTTTCAAAGTGTACTGGAACATTTAATACAACTCGATTTAGATTTCTTATTATTGCCAGGAGATTTAACCCAGCACGGCGAACCAGAGAACCACGCCTGGTTACAACAATGTTTAACCCAGCTACCTTTTCCCGTCTATGTTGTTCCTGGTAATCACGACGTTCCTGTGATGTTAGCCGATCAACAATCAATTGCTTTTGCGGATTTTCCCTACTATTACACAAAGTTTGGCTATGAAGACCCGCAGCAAATGTACTACATTCGTCAGTTACTCCCTGGAGTTAAGCTGATTGGACTGAATTCTAACTTCTTTAATGACCAGGGTGAGCAAGTGGGGTGTTTGGATGCCAAACAGCTACGGTGGTTAGAAGAGGTACTGGCGGCATCTGTTGATGAATTAGTTTTGGTGATGGTGCATCATAATGTGGTGGAACATTTGCCCAATCAAGCGAACCATCCACTGGCAAATCGCTATATGTTGTCCAATTCAGCAGAACTGTTGCAATTGCTAAAGCGCTACGGAGTCAAGCTAGTATTTACAGGGCACTTGCACGTTCAGGATATTGCTTACTCAGATGGAGTATATGATATTACCACTGGTTCTTTAGTGAGCTATCCTCACCCTTATCGGGTGCTAGAGTTTCATCGGGATAACCAAGGTAAAGAATCGTTGCAAATTGTATCCCATCGGGTAGAGTCAGTGCCTGATTTCCCCGACTTGCAACAGTCATCGCGGCAATGGATGGGCGATCGCTCTTTTCCCTTTTTAGTCAAGCTACTAACTCATTCTCCATTAAACTTACCACTCTCACAGGCGAAAAGATTAGCTCCTAGTTTGCGAGACTTCTGGGCAACTATTGCCGATGGAGATGCAGTATTAGACTATCCCCAGTTTCCATTAGAAGTGCGTCGCTATATTGAGACTTATGGTGCATCAGCACAGTCCAACCCAGGCATGGCAACTGCTGGAACTCTTACACTGATTGATAATAACAGCACACTTTTGCTGCGTTAGGAGTGATGAGTAGCTGATTCTGCTGTATTTTTTGAGATTGCGATCGCCTCCGGTGGGATACCGTTGGCGAATTCCCCAAACGGCTAAACTGAACCGATTAGTTCAATAATGAAACGATTGAGAGCCTTCTGAGCAGTTTTATACCC
>NZ_JACJSF010000223.1 GCF_014698035.1 Desmonostoc muscorum FACHB-395 | reverse complement strand
TCGCAATGATCTTGCAGCAATCTCAAGTAGCAGCGCAAGTTAGAACCATCATTTTAGACTTGGTTGCAGCAGTTCCTAGCATCACTCCTCAAACTCCTGCACCTGTTCCTGCTCTCCCACCGGTTGAGCAGCGCTTACAAACTTTGGTCGAGGCGATGAGAACTTTAGCCGAACTCACAGGTGGCAGACTCAACCCGTACATGGAACAGCAATTCAAAGACTATGCCGGGAATCTTCTGGCTGAACACAACAGAAAATTGCTAACCCCTTCAGAAGAAAGATGGTTGGGGGTTGTGAACTTTGCAGAGAGCGAACTTGGAAAGAAAGTCCCTATCAATGGCCCTCACTATCGCGGACACTTGGGCACATGGGTTCGCACGTTTTACCCACAGTTAGGCGATCGCCAAGAAACGCGATTGGTTAATGGGGTTCAACAGCCCATTTATGTCTACGCTTGTCACGATCCGGCTGTTGCGGCTGGGTTGACCAAAGCTATAGAAGAGTTCTTTGCTCATCCCAGTCCGGGTGCAGCGCTAAGGCAGGCGGGGGCTTTCGCTAGTAAGAAAGAACCAGTGCTGACCAAGTGAAAGCGAACGCCCCCACCACAGAAACGTTCGCTAACTAAAGATGGAATTTATTGCTGAAGCATCGAATATTACCAATAACATTAAAAGCTTCTCTTTCATGCAGTCAAGCAACTAACAGTATTTTGAAATTATTTGTTACAAGGATGACTTCTCTAGAAAATAATACACATCTGAGAAAGTGTCGTCACTTCAAGATTCCTAACAATCAAAATAAAAAGCGATTGCCGCTCAATAAGTAACAATCGCCACACAAAAACACTCATTGCATCTCTAGAGTAACAACAATGAAAGCCATAGTTACAGTAGTTGAAAAAATCACATCGGAAGCTCACATTAATATTCCTGACGGTTTAGCAGTGACAGCAATTAAGCAGCATATAACAGACCGCTATAACAGTGGCGAGATGCTGACTGAGATGAACATTTTCCACGTTGATTTTGAATCAATTAGCGCTCACATTGATTCAAAACCTTATATTACTTGGCATCAAGGCAACCCTTGCGATCGCCGTCAGTATTACTTCTGTAAACTGGGAAGATTTACTTTGACTCTGTTAACTGACACAGAGCAAAACTTGACTCGTACAGAAGTTTACTTTGGGCATTATAAGCAACTTATTTATACATCAGAAAAGGAGATATCCAAAGAATTGGCAACAGTTGAACTCCAAAACTTCTTAAGCGGATTAGCTGTTGAACTTCAAACTTTAAGTCACATTGAATTTAGTGAGGATGAAGTATGACTGTTGCACAACTTCTGACACCACAACCGTACTCTCCTAAATCTACAGGAGAAACTGTTGGTAGACATCTACTGAACTTTTACGAGTCTCCGTCGTGGTTTACTACTGAGTTATTGCGCCATGTTCCCTTATCTGGTGTCATTGGTGAGCCGTGTGTAGGACATGGGGCGATCACAACATTACTTCAGGCGTGGCCTTACACCAAGCAAATGTGGACGAACGATATTGATCCACATAAGGCGGCTGATTACCATCTGGATGCAACACTATCCGAGTCATGGGCTAAGTTTCCCGATTGTGACTGGATCTGCACTAACCCACCATACGCGGAATTTGCTGCACCAATTATCAAGAATGCCTACCAGAAAGCGCGTGTAGGTGTAGCCGCATTCCTATTAACCAGTTTTCTCGAACCCTGTGATGATCGGGCGGATTTCTTACAGCAGCACCCGCCGTCACTTGTGATCATTATGCCGCGCTTCTGTTTTCGTAAGGACAAGAAAGGTAAACGCTGGGCGACAGATAATATCACCATCTCATGCTTAGTTTGGGATAAACGTGCGACCACACAACGCATTATTGTACGTCCTAAATCTCAAATTATTGGTTTTTACAAGAATCCTGAACATGCCCTAACTCAAAAACAGGCGGAAAAAATTGTTCAGGTGATCGCAAGTAATGAAGTTAATACTAGCTATTGATTGAAGAGGTAGTTATTTATGGCGGTAAGTACCAAAAATGCGAGTGCATCAACTTTTAACCCTCGCCCTGGATTAAAAGGCGAACAAAATAATATGTGGAAGGGAGGTAAATCTATAGCTTCTAATGGGTACGTCTTAATAAGAGTTGGTGTTGAACATCCATTAGCAGATTGTAGAGGTTATGCCTATGAACATAGAGTTATAGCTAGTGACAAGCTAGGTAGATTAATCTCTTCATCTGAACAAGTTCATCACATTGATGGAAATAAAACAAATAATCATCCTGACAATTTAGAAGTATTGACAGTTCAACAACATCGCTATGAACATAGAAAATTATCAAGTAACAGAAGAAAGCCTAAACAGCGCAATCCAATAGTTTTTTGTGCTTGTGGCTGTGGAGAAAAGTTTAGGAAGTTTGATCAAGGGGGAAGAGCCAGAAAGTACATATCAGGACATAATTCAGAAATCAAGATTACCCCTGAATTTATTTTGCATTTTTTAGGTGAAGGCTATTCTACAACTAAAGAAATAGCTGCACATTTTCGAGTTAGTGTGTCAACAGTGCAAAAGATAGCTACATCTATGCAGAAATTAAAAATACTTTTTAAATTCAAAGGCAATTTTTATTGTGCCTCTAAATTTCAAGAAAAGTACAAATTTCAGAATCCAGCTATCTATTGTGCTTGTGGATGCGGGCAAGCTCTTCTCAAATTTGATAGATATAAACGCTCACGTCAATTTATATCAGGGCATAACGGAAGAAAATGACAACAAATATACAATGGTGTGACGAAACTTGGAACATAATTGTTGGCTGTTCAAGGGTTCCTGGAAGTCCTGGCTGTGCGCGATGCTATGCAGCGAAAGCTGCCAAATCCCCGCGAATTCAACAATTCCCCCAGTATCAAGCTGTTAGTAATTGGGATGGCACAGTTGAATTTGTCAAATCTCAACTTATTAAACCATTGTCTTGGAGAAAGCCGAAAAGAATTTTTGTATGCTCAATGGCTGATTTGTTTCACGCCAATGTCCCTGATGAATGGATTCATCAAGTAATGGCTGTTGCTGCTCTTTCACCTCAGCATACTTTTCAAATCTTGACTAAGCGACCAGAAAGAATGAAGGAGTACTTTAGTCAACAATCACTATGGGTCAAGTGGTATGAAGCAACCAAGGAAAATCTTTGGGACGCTGTTAGTGAGAAATTTGGAGGATTAATTAATCTCCAACAATATTTTATTGATCAACCATTCCCCTTACCAAATGTGTGGTTAGGAGCTTCCACTGAGAATCAACAGATGGCGAACGAACGCATTCCAATTCTCTTGCAAATTCCAGCCGAAGTTCGGTTTTTATCTTGTGAGCCACTGCTTGAAGAAATTGATTTGAGGCAAGGAGGAGCAATTCAAAAATTAATCAGTGATTCCTACGAATGGGAATTAGTAAATGAAGATATCCAATGGATTGTTGTAGGGGGTGAGTCTGGCACAAATTCCAGACCATGCCACATCGAATGGATTAATTCAATTGTCCAACAATGTCACGCGGCTAAAACACCTGTGTTTGTGAAGCAGTTGGGGGCGAATGCAATATTTGGGGGACAGCGATTAAAAACCCGCAACAAGAAAGGGGGAGACATTGAAGAGTTTCCACAAGAATTACAGGTTAGGGAATTTCC
>NZ_JACJSF010000222.1 GCF_014698035.1 Desmonostoc muscorum FACHB-395 | reverse complement strand
TAGTCTGCAAAAGATTTCTCAGCAGAATTTTCAGCAAGGTGATAAGTCTATAGCTTACTTGGTTACTCCTGGCGTGTTTGAACGAAAACACAAAGATAACTTACATAATTCATCATTATGTCGCGCTTTTCCTTGGGAATGGAAATTAGCGCATACGGTGAATAGTAATCAAACACCAGGAAATTTAGTTAGTTTAGCGACTGAGAAGCCAGTACCGATAAGCTGTCGGTTTCGAGATAAAGAGTCATCAACTAAAAGTATTCCTGCGCCACAAGTGTTCGCTGCCCCACCAGGGAGTTTGTATTACCTGAATCAACCCCAAAGTTTGTTTCAGGATGATTCTAATACTAAAGTGAATACCTGGAGACAACTTGGTTATTCTGAGTTACTTTGGCTGACATACAAATAAAAAGAGGTAAAATTAATGATTGACTACATTTACTTGTATTTGCTTTCTCCATTACATACGGGTGGGATAACTCAAGAAGGTAATTTATTAGGGATTGCACGAGAATCACATACTAACTTACCCTACATTCCTTCAAGTACGATTCGGGGCAAGTTACGGTCAAGCATTGCAGAGCAAAAAGAAATTCAATCTAAATTATTTGGTACTGATTTAAAGGATGGAAAAGAATTAGAACAGGGTGATATTTGGATTGGTGATGCTTCTATACTCTGGCTACCCGTGCCTTCTTTGAGTCACAGTGTAGTTTGGATTAGTTGCCCCATGTTATTAAATCGTTGGCAACGTCTACAGGGTAATACTTTTCAATTACCTGCGGAATATAGTTGTAATTTTACTAATGCTCAATCTCCAATTTACCTCAAAGATGCAATTATCAAAGCTGAACACTTAAAACAGTGGACAAATTGGAAGGAGTTTGTTCCCCAAACATCAGAAACTAGCACCATGAATCGTTTGTTAGTCTTGCCAGATCAGCATTGTACTACCTTAATCCAAATGAGTTTATGGCGGCAAGTAAAAATCAAATTGGATGAACAGAAATCAGTAGATGGTGGGTTCCGTTATGAAGAAGCAATCCCTCCAGATACTTTAATGTATTTGTCTTGGGGAATAACATCTCAAGCCAATGGAACAGCGAAACAATCCTCTGTAGATTTTACAGATTTATTGGCAGCTAATCAGATTCTGCAAATTGGTGGACAAGAAAGTTTAGGGCGGGGCTTTGTCCAACAGTGGATTGCAAAAAATTAGTGAATGAATATCCTAAATAAAAATTGAGGAATTAATAATTATGACATTTGACCCTCGGACTATTGGTGAGCCTGTCTACGAAGCATTGCAAAATCTAAGAACAGATAACGAGAATAATAAAGAACGCCTCAAAGAGCAAAAGAATCAAGCAGTAGAATTATATACATATCTTTCTACTTGGGGGATGTTGCGTCTGAAAGCTGAAGAAAAAGCTTTGACTCAAGAGGGAAAAAAGCAAGTAGTAAAAATATATTTTGAGTGTTTAGAAAGATTATCTAGTTTAGAAAACTTGGCTAGTGATAATGGTTTGCAGGTGTTAAAACAAGGAAATATCACTACAGAGGCATATCTTGGTTTAACAGGATTAGGACTGGCTTTGGCACAAGAGTTTAGTTTTTGGGCTAGTGCTGTTTATTGGGATATTAAAGGAGAATAAAACCAATGACGTTTGAAAAACCAAAAAAACCAGTAAAACCGCTACCCTTATCTCCTGCAATTGCAAAACCAGATATCAGTAAACCAAAGAGAGTAATTAATGGTGGTGGGAATAATTCGGGTGGTGGTAGTGGTCGTCCTCGTGGTTCTGGGGGCAGTAGCGGTGGAAGTCAACCCCCAGCACCTTCGCCTTGGTTAGATGCAGATAATGAACCTCGTCCAGATCCATCTGCTAGCTTTGTAGAATATCTGCGTTGGATGCGATCGCCCGATGCTGAATACAAAGACCCCAGCAAAGTACAATTGTTGCAGATGGCCCAAGAGGGGGCAAATTACTCTACCCGCCTGCAACAACTGACCCAACGTACCCAATTAATCGCTCAAAATACCTTTAAAGTCCAGTGTCCTTGGCGAATTCGGGTAGGTGGACACCGTGGCCCAGAAAGTATCCTGTTACCTGCCTTTGATGCTTTGGGAATGCCTTATATTCCTTCTAGTACCCTGCGAGGTTTAGCCAGAACCCAAGCAATTAGGGAAATCATGACGCAACAGCAGATATCCTGGAAACAAGCAGAAAAGGAGGTTGCGCCTTGGTTTGGTTCTCTAGAAGCTAACAACAAAAGTGATGGATTACACCCATCTGGAAGCGATCGCGCAGGTAAAGTTATTTTTTTAGATGCTTATCCTTTACCTAATCAAAAGCCTGACCAAAAGGTATTGGCGGTAGACATGGCCAATAACATTTGGAAATGGGAGAGTAACTCACTAGAATACAGCCCTAATCCTAACCCATTTCTTAGTTTAGAAAAGCCGATTTTTGTAATTGGCTTACGTTTAGTAAGCGGCTGTCAAGATATTCAAATATTAGAAAAAGTTAGACAATGGTTAATTGATGGTTTACAAGCTGGTGCTGGTTCTCAAGTTAACACTGGCTATGGTCAATTAATTCCAGCAGGTAAAGTCATCCATAAAAATGAATTTTACCGAATTGAATTTAATTTACAAGGGCAGCTAATTCATGGGCAGCAGAAGTTCAAAAATGTTTTACAACCCTATCAAAAAGATTATCAAGGAGGGTTTAAATTTGATAAACAAGGGAAGTTAAAATCAGACACAACATCTTTTGCTGAAGTACGACCCGTAGCTTTTAAATCTATGCTCCGTTATTGGTTTAGAACTATTGCTTTAGGAGTTTTATCAGCTACGAAAGTTCAGGAATGGGAAGGCAAAATTTTTGGGACAATTACTCCTCAAAAAGAATATGGCTGGTTAATGGTGAGGATATTAGAAGGGAAAAATACCCGAAGAGAACCTCAAGGTAAAAATGATGATTATGGTGAACAACAAGGAATTTTCACGCTAAGTTTTTCGCCAGCAGTACCCCAAAACCAGCAAAATACCCTAAAAAAATTAAGTCAAAATCTTACCTGGCTAATGTTCCATCTAGGCGGTATTGGTCAAGGTGCAAGAAGACCTTGCTATTCTCGTCAAAGTCGTCAATATGCACCTTGGTGGCGGGGTTCTACCCTCATACCTCAAAGCGATGAATCATTTTGGTATTTACCTGAAACTGCCAAAGAATTTCATCAAGTATTTCAGCAACGATTACAGAGTTTTTATACGGCATTACAAACCTTAGATCCTAATTGTAATTACCGCTCACTTAAAACTTGTGGTGCAGTCAGTGACAACAAATGGACTGAAGCCATAGACGCTAACTGTCGCATAGTTGTTTGTGGTGGAAAAGCAGATTTTGGTAAACCCTATGCTTTAGCAGTACTACATAGTGGAGATTTTAAGATTAAAGAAAACTATGATGGTAATCTATGCGGCAAAGTGGGCAGAGAAGTTAAACCTTCTCCTGTATGGATTGCAGATTTAGATGATTATCAAGTTGTGACAGTGTTTGGTGCTAGTGCTGACCCCCGCAAAAAATATTTAGAAACATTACGTAATTCTATTCAAATTTTTCCCCTATGACAAATATAGTAACTGAAACCAGTCGCGTAGATACTTTAATTATCACTGTTGGTACTCGTCAAATCGGCTGGCGCTCCA
>NZ_JACJSF010000221.1 GCF_014698035.1 Desmonostoc muscorum FACHB-395 | reverse complement strand
TATCGGTGCAGAACTGTTAACAGTAACTAACCCTGGGAGCAGTCGATTAATAGACAGGTTGAGTCCATAAAATTGATAGCAATAATTATCGTTTTTAATCGACATTTACGCCTGTATTTACATTGGATAGATAAACAATTTTGCACAAAATTGCGTCAGCAAATTCAGCCTAAGATAATTATTTTTGTTAGCTCCCTACCCATAAGAATACTGTGTACACACAGATGGAAAATTCACTATTAAAATTGCCTCTATAACCCAAAAATCGGCTCTTGCGTTGGTTTTATGGTACGGCATTAAAATAGCCATTTTATAGAAAGGCTCAAAAATTTAAAATCCAGTCATAGCAAGTAATATAGGCTCTGATTAGATTTTATTTATTATTCGACTCCATAAAAAGAACTGAAGAGCCCAAAAATCAAAACCTCACCACCGCTTTATGAACAACCAAGATATTTTTCTCTCCTTAATAAAGAGAGGTATGCCCATTAGGGCAGGGTGAGGTTTTGTAAAGACTTTGGGTAATTCGACTCATTGTGTGTATGCAGTGGCCATCCTAAGAAGGATAAGAGGGAGGTAGCAAGCCCTTTTTAGGTTGTAGTGGGGATGAATACGGTGGTTGTACCAAAACCACCGCTACCACTCTGTGTCAAACCTGATATTTTACCGTGAGCTTTTAATTCAGGTTCAGAATAGTTTCTTTTCGCGTTTTAAGATTGAGACATTTCAGAAACCCTTATGTGTGTACAGAATAGGCTTGTAGGAGGGGAAGTAGAAAGGTGTATTTAGGCTAGATTTATGAGGCAATTTTATTTACTTAATAAATTCTTCCCACTAGTTAACTCTACCTTCCCAGACTTTATGTGACAGCGAATCAATTCAGTAGTTGACGTATTTTTTATACTAAAATGTAGTTGGCGCAGTGGAGAAGCCGGTTGTAGTGCCAAAACCACCGCTACCACCGACTTGTTGTGTCAAACCAGATATTTTACCGTGAGCTTTTAATTCAGGTTCAGAATAGTTTTTTTTCACGTTTTCAGATTGAGACATTTGAGAAATCCTTATTTTCTGTATTTTACTGATTTGGAGTTATTAGACTAGAAAATAGTACCATGACTAAATTTAATTTACATAAAGATTGTTAATTTTTTTAGTACTCTGTAGCGTAAATTATTTAGGGTAAAAATGACAACATTAACTTGTGGAAGATGAAACACCTTACAGCTTGCAAAAGGGTTCTTCTTCTAAAAATTGATAAATCACTGATAGGGTTTTATTAGGATATTGGGTTAGTAAGTAAGTAAGTAAAACGGCGGGAATAAATACAACTATATTACGAAACCTAAATAGGCTTAAAACTCTTACTAATGAACAATGACAAAGAACAAATGACAGCCCACACTAGTTAGCTTTAAAAGTAGTTCCGGAGGTATGGTTGAGCAACTCAATCATGGTGAATGTGGAAGGCTCGTTCCCCCTCATAACCCTAATCAGATTGCTAAAGCAGTGGTTGAATTACTACGCAAGCCATCTTTGCGAATCGAGCAGGGTTAGCGCGTCTCAAAGCCTATTGACAAGCGGACTTGCCTGATCAGCAATCAAGTTGGAAACAAAGTAGCACTATCGAATGGCACTAAGAAAAGGGAAAATCGTTGAGGCAGCAGGGGTGCAGAGGAGCGGAGGAGCAGGGGAGAAAGAAGAAGGAAGAAGCATACGGACAGAAACAAGAGGCATACGGAAAGAAGCAAGAGAAATTCTCCTCTGCCCCTCTGCACCCCTGCTCCTCTGCAATCCTTACGCCGCCTACCATTCAGCTTAACTTAGTGCCATTCGTAGCACTATCCAAGCTAGGGTAATATTTAATCCATCTAGGTGCCATTCTTTAGAGTAATGCCAACAGGATTTGAGAATAAGAAAAGAAAAACTAAAGCATCTTTTGCACCCAGCATAGATAGCAAAGACATTACCACTAAGTTTCAGGAATACTTCACAGAAATAAAAGACCCCAGAGTGGAAAGGACAAGATATCATTTACTCACAGATATCATCACCATAGCTATTTTGGCAGCAATAGCAGGAGCAGAAGGTTGGGAAGATATTGAGGAGTATGGACTCAATAAACAGGAGTGGTTGAAAACGTTTTTGGAACTACCATTCGGAATACCCAGCCCCGATACTTTTAGGAGGGTGTTTGAAAGAATTAACCCAAAAGAATTTGAGAAATGTTTTCGGCAGTGGGTACAATCATTAGTTGAGAAGTTGGGAGTAGAAGTAGTAGCCATAGATGGCAAAACAAACAGTTTCTCGCGGCGATGGATAACAAATATTTACTAAGTATTTTAGCGCTAGCTTAAAATAGTACATCAAAACTTCAGTTGAATGCTTTACATAAAAGTTTTATTTATTCTCTAAGTAAATATATTTTTATGTAGCTCATAATTGAATTATTTTAGTATTGATCATTAGTCATTAAGTTGAAGATAAGCCAATTTACATTTTGAAAAATATTTGATTTATTTTATTTATCATTCTATCAAGTTTTACAATTATCTATGTCATTTTGGAATCTCCCTTAGTTTTTATTAGTAAATAAGATGCGTTTGCCCTGACGAGTGTGCGGCTTGCAGAAATCAAATTTAGTGATGGAAAATTTAAGCGTAGATTACCTTAGTAGCAGATGCCAAATCTTCATATATCTGAAACAGCCGCTTTTGTAAAATCGCCTCATCGTACTGCTCGACAATAACTTGCCGTGCTTGTGCAAGATGTGCTTCTCGCTCTTGAAGAGGTTGATTCACAACTTTAATCATTGCCTCTGCTAGAGCATCTGGGTTTTCAGGTTCTACCAAAGTACAAAATTCTTCAATAAAAGTACCTCGGTAAGCTGACAAATCACAGGTAATCACTGGGCGTTCACAGGCAACTGCTTCAATGAGTGTCGAAGGAAAGGCATCGCTGGCAGGATAATTGATAATTACATCTGCTAAGTTGTAGCCTGTAGGCATGAAATTATAAGGTAGGGCTGGCATCCAGCGCAGATTTTCTAATAACCCAAGTTCTTCTGCTTTGTTGCGGATGCTTTCGTAAATAGCTACTGCTTCCTCCCCACCGGCACGCCCTAGCTTTAAAAAGACGAGTACCGTCGGTTTTGTGAATTGGGGATAAGCCTGTGCATAAGCTGCAAATATCTGCTCATGGTTGTACACTTTAGACCAACCACGGGGCGAAAGCAAAATTGTGGCTGCTTCGGTAATCTTTAATACTTCCCGCCGCCACTTTGGTAAATCCTTGGTGACTCCAGAGCGAAAATGTTGCGGGTTCGTCCCTAAAGGAATTAATTCTACCCGTTGGCTAGGGTTCAACAGTGCTTTGGATTTTTCTATCAAACTAGGTGTCTCTACAATCAGCACACCAGTGTTCTTAAACACTTGGCTAACCCTATCGTTATGCTTGCTTAGTTCCCTTTCTGGTTGTAGGAAATGATTTAAAAAGCCCCAAGCAGAGACGACAAGAGGGCTGAGATTCGCCAGGACACAACACTGGGCGTGCCAACCAATGGCGTGGACATGGATAATATCAGGCTGGAATTCGTCTGCAAGTTTACGTAATGGCTCCGCCATTTCCTCGGCCATCTGATCTTCATAAGGGTAGGTGTTGGTAAACTCCTCTAGATACTTTCGCCAAACAGTGGGGAAATAGCGATAATTTTTGGGAGTTTCCGTTTCATAGGGGTCTACATCTCC
>NZ_JACJSF010000220.1 GCF_014698035.1 Desmonostoc muscorum FACHB-395 | reverse complement strand
CGGAAATCTCAATTCCGTAAGCGAGGCAGTTTTCATCCATGCCTCTTAATCTACCACCTCAGTAACTCATTTTTGACTGTAGCGTTTTAGATCCTGTGAACGGTTACCATCCAACGTCTAAGTTAAAGTAGAAACTATTTTCTACAATTCTGTTGCTGCCAACATATTTGATAATAGGGATGCTAACCCGGTGCTGTCCTGGTTCAAGCGTCCAAGTTTGTTGAAAATTACCAATATTATGGCAAGCAGCATTAATTGGGAAGTTACTAGGAGTGGAAAGTCCATTTTTATAACTCTCAACTCCATTTGGAAACAGATAAACTTTTACTTCTACTCGATTGACTAAAGCTTTAGATGGTATGCAATAGGTTAAATTTGATAATCTTAGAATATCTCCAGCTTTTAAAGGTATGCGATCGCTATTTTTTACTTGCTGAGGTTCGTTGCTATTAAACTGCACTGTAAGATTATCAACGCATACTTTAGCCACAGTAACTTTATCACACGTTGTAGAAGTGGCAGTGACAGAGAGTAACTCTAGAGAAGATTTGTTCCCAAGCCCCATAATGGCAGGTACTCCGGCAGCTAATATGGCGGCGGTGGCAGCGATAAGAGCAAGTGCAAGCTGTTGTCTAAAAGTTGTCATTTCTCAAACTCCTCAACTTTTTTTTGTGCTGTAACACCATCATCACTTGAGACACAGACTCTATAGGTAGGCGCTAGTAGGAAGTTTGAGTGATTAAATTGTTGTAAGGGAAAGTAGGCAAATGTAGGTTTGTAGGGTAAAGTATTACGCTAATAGCTAATTTTAAAATTTACTCTGCCAGTTCAAGTCAGCCGAATGAACTCAAAAGAAGCATTGGAATTCATTAATAATATGTTTGTACAAAAGAATAAGCAAGTCTTAAATGACTTGGAAACAAGCCTCTTTTTAGGGATGTGGCAGCATAAGAGTTACAAAGATATTGCTAGTCAGGTTGATTACAGCGAACAACATTTGAGAGAGGCAGGTGCAAACTTATGCAAAAAGATTACAGAAGAGATAGGAATAAAAGTTAGTAAGAGAAATTTTAACAACCCAATACAACATCAATATCAACAGCTTTATGCACAAGTTTTATCTTTACAAAAATCAATTGCAGAGCCAACTAATCTAGCTCAACAAGATGAGTCAGAGCCTATTTCTCTTCCACAGCAAAATTATAATCCTTTTATTCCCCTACAAGGCAGAGTAAATCCGCAGCAGTTCTTTGCACGAGAACGAGAAATGCGACGCATATTTGAAGCATTTAACAGTGGTAGTAGTATTGCTCTTATAGGCAAGAAGGGTCTCGGTAAATCCTCTCTGCTATGGAGAATTTGCCAACAAGTAAAAACTTTTGTTGAATCGCCTTGTCAAGCAGTATTTTTAGACTTGAATTTGGTTGATGATGAAGATGACTTCTACAGTACTTTATGTAACGAAATTGGCATTCCTAACAGTAAAGGCCATTTGCTAGCCCGCAATTTACGAAATTGTAGAATTATTCTAGCTACAGATAATGTAGGCAATATCACTTCAAAAGGGTTTTCTCGCCATGTGTTTGAACAACTGCGCGGTTTAGCAGAGGGGAGCGATCCTTTTTTTCGGCTGATTCTTGCTGCTCGTGTACCATTGAATGAATTGTTTAACGATAGTCACAATCAAGGTAATACATCACCGCTAGAAGGTATTTATCAAGAAGAAAACATTGAACCTTGGGACGAAAATACTATCCGTGCTTTTATTGCATCTCGTCTTAGTATGACTTCTGTAAGTTTTACCAGGGAAGAAATAAAAGAACTTGTACAAGAAAGTGGTGGTCATCCCCAGCGATTGATGCAACTCTGCCATCAAACTTATGCCCAATATGTAGAATATCTACAATGAGCCAAAACCACTCTGTTCCTCGCTTAAACTTAGCTCCTAATCTTAGGCAACCTTTGTCTTTATGGAATCCGTTGGACTATTTGCGGCTACTGTATTGGGTGTTTTTCTTTCCCCAAGCTTTGCAGTGGTACGTGGATACCTTCAGAAGTCAACAACGTTATAATCATATTCAACTTCAGTTAGCTATACAAAGTTGGCTATTAGTAATATTTAGTAACTATTTTCTCAATATTCTTCTTAAAAATACAAAGTTTCCATTTCATTGGCAGAGTGTCATAATAAGTGTATTTTTTAGTATAGGTTACTTAGGTAACTTTTTTTCTGACTTAGATAATCAAATAGGCAAAGCACACTGGCTTGGAAGTTTTATAGGTTTTAATATAATACTGGGCTATATTTTAAATGTACTTACTGAAAATATAACTGTTCCAATTGATGAAGATATAATTAAAATTTATTTATCCTTCATGGCCAAAAACAGTGTATCTTTGGGTATATTATTTGGTCTTATAAATGGTGTTATTAGAAGTCTAGCTTATAAAGAAAATGATAATGAATTTACTTCTAGCGAAACATCACTAAATCTTTGGGCTAAACGTGTAGTTTTTGTTATTATAATAACATTTCTTCTTAGATTATATCCTTTAGATATTATCACAATAGGTTTAATAATACATTTTTTTATAGCATTCTTTATAGCAAATGACTTAGCAAGATATAGGCTAGATGATTGGCTGATTAATATTCTTCTATCTCAACTTATTCCTAGCAGAAAAAATAGGCTAGTTGCTCATATAACTTCACTCAGACTTCCTTACTTCTCATCTCAATTAACAAACTGGCTGCTGCATGATTGGGAAAGTGGGCTTTACAACATCAATCAAGTGTTAGCTTACAGTCTCCAATTGTTCGCCGTTACCGAGGCTATTAATCGCGCCCTGGCACAAACACCTCCAGAACAACTTTTATTACGCTTATCCCAGTTATCATCTGAACATCTGGAAGAACTCCGCTATACTTGGGAGGGAAATCTAGAGTCATATTCAAGCATCCGTTTTGATACTCAATATCATGCTGCTTTATATGGTTTTTGGAAACTGCATAAAATTAATGACTATTGGGGCGAAGAATATAGAGAAAAGGGATGTCTCCAAGAGGCAATTAAAGCTTTTTATGAAGTTCGTTATTGTCTTTACGGCGAGGAAATGTTCACTTTAACTCAAACCCTTGCTGCTTTTTTGGATGCTGATGAATTAGTAACTATTGCTATGCTTCAATCACCAACAATTCCTCCAGCACCTCTACTCCGGCATACTACTTGGGAAGCTCTTGATTATCTTGTTTCAATCATTCAGGATGCTCGTACCATCCAAAGAAGTGCATCTCCTGTATCCCGTTCTTTTGCTCTTAACCAAGCTTTGCAGAAGTTAAAAACTCTTTCAGAAAAGACTAATAGTTTACTTCAATATGCTGATATAAGAATAGTACAGTTAATTGCCAGTTCTTGGGAGAAATCTTTGCTACGAGTAGCTGAGAAGTTAAAGGAGAATTCAATTACTGAGCATGTACGCAATCCCTACATTGTAGGCAATCCAGTTGAGGGCAAGCGGTTTGTTGGGCGAGAAGATGTGATGAGACAGCTAGAGGAATTATGGATTATAGATCATCAACTCCAATCTGTAGTTCTCTACGGTCACAGGCGCATGGGAAAAACCTCTATTTTAGTTAACGTTGCTAACCGTTTAGAGTCACAAATACAGCTAGCTTATCCCTCTTTTATCACTCTCGACAAAGTATAATTAGGAGCGATCGCAAAAACACCAGACAGAGAGTATGGTTGAGCCTCGCCCACCTGCACCCACAGTAAAATTTGTGG
>NZ_JACJSF010000022.1 GCF_014698035.1 Desmonostoc muscorum FACHB-395 | reverse complement strand
AGGAAAATAGTTGGTTTCATCGGCACGCTAGTAACAAAATAACTAATTTTTAATCGCTAGAACCCTTGATTTTTAAAGCTCTTTAGGGAATGAATCAGCCCTGCTTCTTAAGGGGGATTTAGGGGGATCAAGATATGTGCAACTTCACATTAAATTGGTATTACCTCAATAACTTAACTTTTCTTCAAAAAATATGATTATTATCGTCATGGGTGTATCTGGTTCTGGTAAAACCACTATAGGAAAACTGCTAGCAGACTCTTTAGGCTGGGAGTTTAGTGATGCTGATAGTTTCCACTCACCAGAGAATGTTGAGAAAATGCGGCGCGGTATCCCGTTGACTGAAGCTGACAGGATGCCTTGGTTGAAAGATTTGCAAGCAGCCATCAAACATTGGCTGCAAGAAAATAAAAATGTCGTGCTGGCGTGTTCGGCTTTAAAAGACAGCTATCGGCAATTTTTGGTATCGGATAGCGTTCGCACTAAGTTAGTTTACCTCAAAGGCTCTTATGAGTTGATTCAAATACGGTTAAAAGAACGTAGCAATCATTACATGAGCGAAACACTTCTCAATAGCCAGTTTGATACTCTCGAAGAACCATTAGATACGATATCTATGGATGTTGCACAACCACCCCAGATCATTGTCCAGAATATTAGAACGGCTTTGAGACTTTAGCTGATTGGTTAAAACCGTAAGGTTAAGATTAATCACGTCTCTACGAAAACACGAACTTTTGGCAACTAAATACGTCGGATGTAAGTCTAAAGAATCTTTAAAAGCAACCACATAACTGTAGTGGTAGGAGAAAACTAGTGTTTCTAAGACTAGCGCAACAACATCAAGAATTCGTTCAAGACTTGGTAATGAACCTACAAGCCTTGACAATTATTCTTGAGCGGCGTGGGTATTCTGCCTCATGTTATACGTGCGGCGACCAAATGAAGAGTGCTTCATTTATGGTTAGCCTACGAGAAAAGCATCTGATTCGTTTTGTAGTGTCTGATTACGGAATTACTTGGATGGAATTATGGGACGATCGCGAATTAATGAAGTTGGAGGGTGCAGAAGCAATAAAACAATTGCAAGAGTTGGCTAATATTATCAAGTATTCGCACACCATACAATTGACAACTTAACACTCCTCTAGGTAAAACCGACAAAAAACTTAATATAGATTTTACACAGGTGTGTATAAAGCTATTTATTCAAAAATCTATCCAACAGATGAATTATCTATTGGTATAAACTTATTCCTACACAGATCGCATAAGTACTTGATTTTAAGTCTGCGCTCTAAATTTCGTGTACTTTATCAATACTTTTGTCTAATCCCGATTGGATTGTAAAAAACGCTTGACGAAGTGTGTTGTACACAGTTTTGCAGATGGAAAAGAAACTTAACACACGTCTCTGCACACGTGTGCAAAAATAAATCAATTACAGCTTTTGCACACCTGTGCATAAATGGATTCCCAAAGTCCGATTTAGAAAATCAATACCGACAAGTAACAAGATATGTCTCCAATACTTGTCGGTTAAGGGGAAAAGGGGAAGGGAAAAACCTTTATCCTTTAACCTTTTCCCCAAGCCCAATTCCGAGTTAAAAATCCTTAACCGAGCAGTATTGGATATGTCTCAGATTTTAAAGAATTCCATCGAACAAGCTCAAAACAACCCCTTACATTCGCTAGAAGAGTGGGAAGAAGACTTACTCAATCGCTATCCCAATCCAGACAGCATAGTTAAAGAAGGTAAAACCACCGAAGAGTATAGGAATTACCAAACGCCTACTAGAGATACGGTGAAAGAATTTTATCGGTTAAATCATATTAATCAGACATATAATTTTGTACTTGAGAAAGAAAAGAATTTTCTCAAGTTTGATAAGAAAGAAATGTCTGTTTGGAATGCGGTTGAATTTTTGAATCAATTAGTAGATGATTCAGATCCTGATACAGATATGGATCAGCTACAGCATTTATTGCAAACATCAGAAGCCATTCGCGCTGATGGTCATCCTGATTGGATGGTACTTACTGGCTTCTTTCACGATCTGGGGAAGGTGCTTTGTCTATTTGGTGAGCCTCAATGGGCTACTGTCGGTGATACTTATCCAGTGGGTTGTGCATTCTCTGATAAAATTGTTTTCTCGGAATTTTTCAAAGACAACCCTGATTACAATAATCCCAATTACAACACTAAATATGGTATTTATGAGCCGAATTGTGGATTGAGTAATGTACATATTTCATGGGGGCATGATGAGTATTTATATCAAATAATGAAAAACTATTTGCCTGAACCGGCGTTGTATATGCTTCGCTATCACTCCTTTTATCCTCAACACCGCGAAAACGCATATAACCATTTGATGGATAATCACGATCGAGAAATGTTTAAATGGGTGAATTTATTCAATCCTTATGATTTGTATTCAAAAAACCCTACTCCTCCCGATTGGCAAAACTTAAGACCATACTATGAGGATTTAGTGGCTAAATATCTACCCACGACGTTAAAGTTTTAAACTGCTGACACTCAATTACTAGCTATTGCTGTGCGCTAAAAAATCTCAATTTTTATAGGAGATGCTAGGAGCAGTTAATCAATTTCAGGTTTGGGATTTTAGATTAACCTATATCTATAGATTGGTGCTGAAAACTAGTTTGAAGCTTAGAATTTTAAATCTTTCAACTGCATTATCTAAAATCTAAAACTGGTTATCCTCCAAGCTGAATTATGATATTTCAATCTGAAAATGTTAAGTTTTTTGAATTTACTTAATCTTAAAAATACTTAACATTTTCCAGCACTAGAATTTCAAGAATTTTAACTAAAGATAGATTAAAAATCTTTCTTTGTTATGTAACATTTAATAACTAAAACTCATTTTGGTACTAAGGAAGGATAAACTCATAAAAAGACAAGCAGACGTTTTCAAGTCGAATAATATCCTTTTCTAAAAATTTTGCGGAAAAGGTAGTTTCAATCCAGGCACATTAAAAAAGCATTTTCACCAAAAAATAGTGTGATTTCATGACGTGATGTAATCGTCAGAAGTTTGCTTTAAAAATAAAATTTTTTAGTGAATTGGAATGAATAGCAGCAACTCAAATCACATCAGTTTGCAAGATATTAAATAAGAGTTGAAAATGCCAAATCCTGTAGAAATATTAGGTAATGTCTGATTATTTTAGACATATTTAATATTCTGCCGACCTTGATCAAATTTAAATTCGTTGTTAAAAATAAGACAAAGATGAAGACAATTGCGCTCATAGTTGGCATATTAGGTTTCACTTTTGTGAGCTGTACAAATAGCGCTCCAAATGATAACTCTGCTGCTAATGTTACTAATACTGCTACCAACACTAGTTTAGAGACTAAAGTTAATAGTCCAAATAGAAAATTGCAAACAATTGGTGTTGCCTTGGGTGACTTAGGAAACCCTTTCTATAATGCAGTGCAGAAGGGTGCGGAGACAGAAGCTAAGAGAATTGGCGGTAATATTAGAGTTAATGCGGTTTCCAGTGGCTTTGATTTGAACCAACAAAGCAACCAAATCGAAAATTTTACTGCTGCAAATACTGATTTAATTATCCTCAGCGCTGTTGATAAAAAAGGAGTTAAACCGGTAATCGATCAAGCAAGGCTGGCAGGTAAGGTTGTCATTGCAGTAGATTCAGCCGTTGATGCAGACGTAGATGCGATGATTAGCTCTAACAATACCCAAGCTGGTGAGATTGCTTGTCAATATATTGCCGATCGCATCAAAGGTCAAGGTAGTGTAGTCATCCTCAATGGTACGCCGATGGATTCAATCAATCAGCGAGTCAGTGGTTGTGAAAAGTCATTATCCAAATATCCTGATATCAAACTCATCTCTAAAGACCAAAACGCTGAAGGGACAAGGGATGGAGGTTTGAGAGTGATGAGTGATTTACTTACAACCTTTCCCAAAATAGATGCCGTTTTTGCCACGAACGATCAAAGCGGTGTAGGTGCAGATTTAGCCGCAAGACAAGCAAAACGCAAAGAATTTTTTATTGTTGGGGTTGACGGTTCGCCAGATGCAACCAAAGCAATGGAAGACAAAGATGGTGTATTTGCTGCAACTGCGGCACAAAATCCCGCAGGGATGGCTGAAAAAGCGGTTCAGATTGGCAACGATATCATCCAGGGTAACAAACCTGAGTCACCTGACATTCTGATTCCAGTCAACTTGGTTACTAGAGATAACCTCAGCAGCTACAAAGGCTGGTAAGTAAGAAAAATTTAATTAACTTTAGGAAATAGATAAATATGAAAAGAATTGCGATCGCAGCTAGCATACTAGGTATCATCAGTGGTGGGGTTGTCGGCTGTACAAATGCTTCTCCCGATAACAACAGTGCTACTAACCCTGAGACAAAACCTGCTACAAATACTAGTGCCGAGACAAAAACTGCCACTGGGAATTCCAAATTACGATCAGTTGCCTTTACCGTTGGCGATTTAAGTAACCCTTTCTTTGTCCTCATGGGACAAGCAACTGAGGCGGAAGCCAAGAAAATTGGCGGTAATAATGTCAATGTGACTGTAGTTTCCAGCGCTTACGATCTGAATCAACAATCCAATCAAATTGAAAATTTCACTGCTTCCAATACTGACATTATTATCGTCAATGCTGCTGATAAAAGTGGCATTAAACCAGCAATTGAAAAAGCGAAACAAGCCGGTAGAATTGTCATTGCAGTAGATACTGGTGCTGAGGGAGGCGTGGATGCCACCATCACTACTAATAATGTCCAAGCTGGAGAAGTTAGTTGTAAATATATTGCCGATCGCCTCAAAGGTAAAGGCAATGTAGTAATAGTTAACGGCCCACCAGTAGACTCAGTGATTCAGCGAGTTAGTGGCTGCGAGAGTGTACTGTCCAAATATCCCGATATCAAAATTCTCTCCAAAAACCAGAATGCAGAAGGGAGTCGGGATGGAGGACTGAGAGTTATGACTGATTTGCTAACAACCTTCCCGAAAATTGATGCGGTTTTTGCCATCAACGATCCGAGTGGAGTTGGCGCAGAACTAGCAGCGAACCAAGCACAACGTAAAGATTTCTTTATTGTTGGGGTTGATGGTGCGCCAGAAGCAATCACTGCGATCGCAGCTAAAGATAGTATATATGCTGCTACCGCTACTCAAAATCCGCGAGGGATGGCTGAAAAAGCAGTTCAGGTTGGAAACGACATTTTAAATGGGAAAAAACCTACTAATCCCACCATTTTGATTCCAGTTAAGTTGATCACAAAAGATAATGTCAGCACAGAAAAAGGCTGGAAATAATAATAATTGTAAATTCGCAATTAAGAGTTATGTCTAAGCTGAATTGAGTCTTTTGATACATTGACATAGTTTTTGCACATACCCATGATGTATATATGTGCATTTGTAGAAAGTTCTGATATATTGCCTTTCGATATTCAGAACTTTCCAAAATAGCAATCGCTTTTTAAAACATGATTTTGTGATAATTTTAATTTCACATCAGCGATGAATTTATAACTTTCAATTGCGAATTTTAAATTCTTTTTACAGGAGATGTTCATGACAACAAATATTGAAACCTCATTTCCTGATGCACCAACCACCACCCCTGTATTAGAAATGCAAGGTATTACCAAACGATTTCATGGTGTATCTGCGCTCCAAAATGTTAATCTCACGATTTATCCAGGAGAAGTTCACGCCCTCATGGGTGAAAACGGAGCAGGCAAAAGCACATTGATGAAAATCCTGGCAGGCGCTTACACTGCCGATGAAGGAGAAATTCGCATCAATGGTCAACCCCTGAAAATTACCGATCCGGCAACAGCACGCAAAGCGGGAATTAATCTTATTTATCAAGAATTGAACGTTGCGCCTAATTTAACCGTTACCGAAAATATGTTTATGGGTAGCGAGTTGCGGCGAGGTCAATTTTTAGACCGCAAAGCGATGCAACTGGAAGCAGAGCAAGTGTTAGATAGCTTGGGAGCGAATTTTACCGCCCAGACTATAGTTGGTACTTTATCGATCGCAGAACAGCAACAAGTCGAAATTGCCAGGGCGCTGAAAGATAAAAGCCGTGTTTTGGTGATGGATGAGCCAACAGCAGCCCTATCTGACCGCGAGAGCGACCATTTATTCGAAGTAATTCGTAAACTACGGAGTGATGGCATTGCGATTATTTACATCAGCCATCGGATGGAAGAAATCTATGCTTTAGCTGACCGCATTAGCGTACTGCGCGATGGTCAATATATTGGTAGTCTCACACGCAGCGAAATTTCTCCACAGCGATTGGTGCAGATGATGGTTGGTCGCTCCATGCAAGACTTTTACGAACATCAACGGCAAATGAATCCTGGGCCGGTGGTGCTAGAAGTCAGAAATATGAGCGATGCCCGCAAAAAGATTGAGCCGGCTAGCTTTGAACTTCATGCAGGGGAAATTCTCGGTTTAGCGGGGTTAGTTGGTGCAGGACGCACAGAACTATCACGGCTGATTTTTGGTGCTGACCGCAAAGCCAGTGGTGAAGTATTTTTAAATGGCAAAAAACTAGAAATTAATACGCCCAGTGATGCGATCGCTGCGGGAATTGGCTACGTCCCAGAAGACCGCAAAGACCAAGGTTTATTTCTAGAGATGAGCGCCCGCAAAAATATTGCCATCAATACACTCAAGCAGGATGCCAAAGCTGGAATTGTTAACTGGCCTTCAGTGAATCGGTTGTCAACAGAGGCAGTAGAAAACTTTAATATTCGTCTAGCCAATTTGGAAATTAGAGCGTTGGATCTTTCTGGTGGGAATCAACAAAAGCTACTGCTAGCGCGTTGGTTAGCCATTAAACCGAGAGTACTGATGTTAGATGAGCCAACACGCGGCGTAGATATCGGTGCTAAAAGTGAAATTTATCGAATTATGAGTGAATTGGCAGCACAAGGTGTTGCTATTTTAATGGTTTCCAGCGAACTATCAGAGATTGTCGGTATGAGCGATCGCGTCTTGGTGATGCGAGAGGGACAACTGGTAGGTGAACTGGACGGCAGCCTTGGCAAAGAAATCACCCAAGAAAAGATTATGCATTATGCAACTGGAGCATCGGAGGTATCAGCATTATGAGTCAGACAGTCAGACCGCCTATCAATAAATCAGCCAACAATCCCGCAGCTCGCAACCGGAAATCAATCAGCACTCTACTGGAAGTTGCGGGTATTCTGCCAATCCTAGTAATTATCTGCATCTTATTTGCATTCCTTTCTCCCAACTTCCTCACGGGCGGTAACATCGTCAATATCTTGCGTCAGGCATCAATCAATATTGTGCTGGCGACAGGAATGACCTTTGTAATTCTCACCGGCGGTATTGACTTATCAGTTGGATCAATATTGGCTGTTTCTGCCGTAGTTGGACTGCTGGTATCGCTACTGCCGGCTTTAAGTTGGGCGGCTGTACCTGCTGCATTGCTGGCAGGATTGCTTTTAGGCTTAGTCAACGGCGCTCTGATCACCTTCTTGGATGTGCCACCTTTTATTGTCACGTTGGGTTCACTTACAGCCTTGCGGGGTGTGGCCTTTTTGATTGCCAAAGGGACAACGCTGATTAACCGAGATATCAATTTTGCTTGGGTGGGTAATAGTTACGTCGGGCCTCTGCCGTGGTTAGTAATCATTGCCCTACTGACTGTAATCGCTAGCTGGTTTGTATTGCGGCAAACAGTTTTAGGAGTGCAGATATATGCCGTAGGTGGTAACGAACGGGCAGCCAGATTAACTGGGATTAAAGTTAATCGTGTCTTGCTATTTGTCTATGGTATTAGCGGATTACTGGCAGGCTTAGGAGGAATCATGAGCGCCAGCCGTCTATATAGTGCCAGTGGCATATTGGGTCAAGGTTACGAATTAGATGCGATCGCAGCTGTTATTCTTGGTGGAACCAGCTTCACAGGTGGTATTGGTACCATTGGCGGCACACTTCTAGGTGCATTAATTATTGCTATTCTCAACAACGGTTTAACCTTGTTAAACCTATCTTACTTCTGGCAACTAGTCGTCAAAGGACTAGTAATTATTTTGGCAGTAATGATTGATCGACTGCGTAGACGTTCCAGACGGTAAAAAATCAAAGTCTTTGGGCATTGGTTAGTAATTACTCTCCTCTGCTCCCCACTCCCTCATCTCCCTTGATATATGCAGTTCATGACAGCTATTTATAAATATGTCTTCTACTACTGTTCGTCGTAAATCCAACACGTTTTATGTCATTTTGATTGCTGGTGCTGCTGCCCTCGGCGGGTTTTTATTCGGTTTTGATACCGCTGTGATTAACGGCGCGGTTTTATCTCTAGCAAAAGCTTTTAACACCAGTAGTTGGGTGACTGGGCTGGCAGTGTCCCTAGCGTTACTGGGATCTGCGGTAGGAGCCTTCTTTGCCGGACAGATTGCAGACCGTTATGGTCGAGTCAAGGCAATGGTGGTCGCTTCGGTGTTGTTTACTATCAGTGCCATTGGCTCTGGGATGGCCTTCACAATCTGGGATTTTATCTTTTGGCGAGTATTGGGTGGGATTGGAATCGGCGTTGCTAGCGTCATCGCCCCAGCTTACATTGCGGAATGTTCTCCTACCCATTTGCGGGGAAGGTTAGGATCTCTGCAACAATTAGCGATCGTAGTGGGAATTTTCGTTGCCTTATTGAGCGACTACTTTATCGCTACGTCAGCAGGTTCAGCAGACTCGCCGTTTTTGTTTGGGGTTGCAGCTTGGCGCTGGATGTTTTGGACAGCAGTCCCACCAGCAGTATTCTACGGGATGGTAGCTTTAACAATTCCTGAATCTCCCCGTTATTTGGTTGCCAAAGGACGAGAATCAGAAGCTGTTAACGTTCTGACCAAGATTTTGGGGGGTGACGTACTGCCAAAAATCGAAGAAATTCGGCAGACAGTGCTTCGTGAACGCCAACCTAAATTTTCTGACCTCTTAAGCAGAAGTGGCGGACTCCTCCCCATTGTTTGGATAGGAATCGGCTTATCTGTATTACAACAATTTGTTGGGATTAATGTAATCTTCTACTACAGCAGCGTTTTGTGGCGGGCAGTCGGGTTTTCCGAAAAAGATTCCCTATCAATCACGGTGATTACAGGAGCAGTCAATATTATTACAACACTGATTGCGATCGCCTTTGTGGATAAATTTGGTCGCAAGCCGTTGCTAATAATAGGGTCAATTGGCATGACCTTGACCTTGGGGACGATGGCTTATGTTTTTGGCAATGCTCCCCTAGATGCTGCTGGAAACCCCGCTCTCACCGGAAGCGTCGGGACTGTGGCTCTCATCGCAGCTAACCTCTACGTGTTTTGTTTCGGTTTCTCCTGGGGGCCAGTGGTTTGGGTATTGTTGGGAGAAATGTTTAATAACAAGATTCGAGCGGCTGCACTTTCAGTTGCTGCTGCAATTCAATGGGTCGCGAATTTCCTTATTTCCACAACATTTCCTCCCATACTCCAATATTTCGGTCTAGGTTCTGCCTATGGACTTTATACAATTGCGGCGGCTACCTCATTCTTTTTCATTCTCTTTTTTATTAAAGAAACCAAAGGAATTGAGTTGGAAGATATGTAATTCGCATCTGCCTAATTTGTAATTCTGAACTGAATCATTCGTAAAAAACTTTATTTTCGACTTTTCAAATCAAATTCAGTAGCATCTGAATGATTAAAGAACCGCAGAGACGCTGAGGGCGCTGAGAAGAATAATTCCAATACAAATGGATTTGGTATCAAATCAAAAAAGATTGCTGTAAATTTTGTGGGGTGGGCATCTTGCCCGCCCTGATGCTGCAAACTTTATCTGGAACATCTAACAACAACTAAATACAAGCTTTCGCTTCAGTCAATCAGTAAAAAGATGGAAACTCTCAATACGGCTCTTTGTTCTTATGGTTTGTCTGGTAGGGTATTTCATGCGCCGTTCATTGATTTGCATCCCGGTTTTCAATTAGCAGGCTCTTGGGAAAGAAGCAAAAAGCTGATACAGGAAGATTATCCGAAACTAAAAAGCTATCCTTCTTTGGAAGCATTACTAGCCGACGATCGAGTAATTCTGGTGGTGGTAAATACACCAACTTATACACATTACGATTATACGAAACAGGCTTTGCTGGCAGACAAGCATGTAGTGGTAGAAAAAGCATTTACCACAACAGTGAGAGAAGCAGAACAACTGAATAAATTGGCATTAAAACAGGGAAAGAAATTATCTGTATATCAAAACCGCAGGTGGGATAGTGATTTTAAAACAGTAAAAAGAGTGATAGAGGAAGGTTTGCTGGGTGATATTATTGAAGCAGAATTTCAATTTCAAAAATATAAACCAGCACTCAGCCATAAACAACACGTAGAAATTCCCAGTCCAGGTGCAGGAATATTAAACAATTTAGGCCCGCACCTAATAGACCAGGCTGTGCATTTATTTGGGATGCCTGATGCTATTTTTGCAGACATCCGAATCACGAGAGTGCGATCGCAGGTAGATGATTATTTCGAGTTGATACTCTACTACGACAAACTGCGCGTCAAATTAAAAGCAGGTTTCCTGGTACGTGAGCCTGTACCTGCCTACATCATACATGGCACTAAGGGTTCTTTTCTCAAAAGTAGAGCCGATGCCCAAGAAGAGTATTTAGTCGCGGGTATCAAGCCTAATACACTTGATTGGTATACAGAGCCAGAAAGTGAATATGGCTTGCTGCATACAGAAAAAGACACAAAAGTAATTCGGGAAAAAGTAAAAAGCTCACAGGGCAGTTATTTAGGCTATTACGACGCAGTATATAAATCTATTATTGTTGATAATCAGCCAGTTGCTGTTACTGCCGAAGACGGAATTAATGTAATGCGGATTATAGAAGCAGCTATTAAAAGCAGTAATGAGCAAAAAGTTATAGCGTTGCTTTAAGTAATCTAAAATTTCAACTCAAAATATCTAACTTTAATGCTGGCTAGCTTATAAGCCAGAAGCTTTTGTTCGACAATTTATTTCTTTACAAAGTCAGAATTCAACCATTTTCACATAAATAAGTCCATGATTAAAATTCTTCTGCATAGCTTTTTTATCCTATTTTTTGCAGTTCCAGCAGTTTGGGCAGCACCTCCAGAAGATGATAGAAATTTGCAGGGACAAGTCAATTCTGTTTCCCAACTTTCCGACATTAAACCGAGCGATTGGGCATTCCAGGCACTGCAATCACTAGTCGAACGCTATGGCTGTATTGCAGGTTATCCTGATGCAACCTATCGCGGTAATCGTGCCTTGAGTCGTTATGAATTTGCAGCTGGTTTAAATGCTTGTTTAGACCGGGTGAATGAATTAATTGCTGTGGGTACTAATGATTTAGTCAAAAAAGAAGATTTGACAGTGCTGCAAAATTTGCAGACAGAGTTTGCGGCAGAATTGGCAACTCTGCGTGGCCGGGTGGATACCCTGGAAGCACATACAGCAATGCTGGAGGAGCAGCAATTTTCCACCACTACCAAGCTGAATGCTCAAATTATTACCGCCATTAGTGATACCTTTGGTAATAGGGTGGGTAGAGACAGCGATGACTCCCGTCCCTATTTTGCAAACCGAGGTCGTCTCAACTTAGAGAGTAGCTTCACCGGTAAAGATTTATTGCGAGTCCGGCTAGAGTTTGGCAACTTTACAAATTCTAATGGTGTAAGTGAAATTGCCGCAGCCACAGGCACAGGCATGACACGACTGAATTTCGATAATGACAGCAACAATACACTAATAATTCCCCACATCCGTTACTACTTCCCCGTTGGTGACTCCCTTTCTTTCGTTGTTGGCCCCACAGGTATTGGTTACAACGACATCACAAATAACATCACTCCTGCCACGATCGCTGATGATGGTAATGGGATTCCCTCACTCTTTGGTAAAAACAGTCCCCTCTTCGAGCGGGGTGGTGGTGGTGCAGCCGCTAATTGGAGTATCAGTAAAAACTTGATTCTCACCTTGGGCTATTTAGCAAATAGTCCGAACGTTCCATCAGCGCAAAATGGCTTATTTGATGGCGGCTACAATGCTCTAGCCCACCTAGCATATTACGGCGAACAAGGAGCTATTGGTGTCGCTTACTCTCATGGTTATAACCCTGCTGGCACTGTAGATATCAACGCCGGCAGAGGTAGCGCCCTATCAAATGCTCCCTTCGGAAATAACATTGCCACTTCCAATAGCATTGTTGGCGTACAGGGATACTATCGCTTTTCCCCAAATTTTCAGGTTCACTCTTGGGGTGGATATGTTTGGGCAAATGCGAAAAACTCTGGTTTCAGCGATATTTCTAATGGTAGGGGTGGAACAGATTCTCTCTTCGTAAACAATGGTGATAATGCCAATGCTTGGTTTGGAGCGATTGGTATGTCGTTTCCCGATGTGGGCGGTAAAGGCAACCTGCCAGGAATTCTCTTTGGGATACCACCGCGTGTCTCTAACAGTGATATCCGTCAAGACCGAGACACCGCTTACCATATTGAAGCATTCTATCGCTACCGCCTCAACGATAATATCTCAGTAACTCCTGGTTTTTGGGTGATTCTCAACCCAGAAAATGATAGTAGGAATGATACGCAGTATGTGGGCGTGCTTCGTACAACCTTCGATTTTTAATCGTTTAGTTGGCTAACAGAGTCTGTTAGCCAACTCGCAATCAATCGAAAATACTCGAATATTTAAACTGATACAATAAGTCTCTTGAATAAGGGGATTTTAGCCAAGTCTTGTTCACTGAGCTATTAGCTAAATTCCGCCGTAATCTAGTAGCATCTTCACCACTTTATTTCATCACTCTGTATAAAGATTAATCAAAGCTAAATATCAGTATTTGCTACGACTTGCTTTATCTCTAGGGAGTGAGGAAGTCAAAACTTCAGATATTGTAAATTCTTTACTTATGCGGATTACGATTCCGTTTGTCCATGCTGATACTAATAGGCTGAAAATCTTTTAATTTGCATTCGTAAAAAATAAATTACTTGTGAGGTGGGCAACATGAGCGCCAAAGTTGTGCAGATTAAAAGTTCTACAGCTTGCTTTAAATATCTTTATGAATGTTTAAGATTGAGCATTTATATCTTAAAACAAACTTAGGGGCAAAGTAACGAGAATTATTCTTAGGGAATAGGCATACAGACTGCCCGTAAAGACAAAGATGGGCATCTTGTCCATCCCGCAAATATGCAATACCAAAAATAGCTTTGGTAAATATATTCTGAAGCAGAGCCTACACAACTTAAGTAGTTAAGAAATCAATTAAGGAGGCAAGAGGTAATGCCCATAAATAAATTTAGGGAATTTATAATGGACGCTGTATTTTTTGCGCTGCGCGTCTCAAAATCCATTTTTTATCTTTATTCATAAATAAATTTAGGGGCTTTAAACCCGTTTGGCAGAGAACAAAAAATATATTTTCTTCCTCCTGCCTTCTCTTCGAGACGCTACGCGAACTGCCTCCTGTCCTCTGCCTTTCTTCGGTAATTAAGACGAATATAAATCCTTGAAAAAACCCCAATTCTAACCCATTTGGTAAACCTGTTATGAATTCTGAAAACATCGGTCAAGAGAGACAAAGCTTAGGATGGTTAATCGTTCTAGGCATTTTAATGATTGTGCTAGGCATGGCAGCGATCGCAGAACCATTCGTTGCCACGATTGCCATTACAATCGTCATCTCTTGGTTTTTATTGATCGCTGGTATTGTCCGAATTGCTCACGCATTGCAATCACGACGACAAAAAGGCTTCTGGCTAAAGCTAGTGGTTGGTATTCTATATGCACTTGCTGGGATTATGTTGATTGGCAACATCTTTGGTGCTGCGCTCTCCATCACATTCGCCTTGGGAATTATCTTTTTGGCTGAGGGTGTATTTGAGGTAATTACAGCATTTCAAATACGTCCAGAGCCAAATTGGGGTTGGACACTGTTTAGTGGCATGATGGCCATTATTTTGGGAATTTTAATCTTGTATAAATGGCCTTTCAGTGCAGCTTGGGTGCTGGGATTATTTGCAGGGATTAATTTTTTGTTGACAGGTGTTTGGATGATCGCGCTCTCACTGCCTAGCCGTCGCATTCCTAACCAGAGAACAGGAATTTGAATTGGGTATAGGGTAATGGCACGCTTGAAAAGCTGAAACCTCCTTGCTGGAAGGGTGTGGGGGGTGTGGGAGGTATGGGAGGACGGGGAAGAAGTCTTATCCCCCACACTCCCCACACTCAAAAAGCAAGTTATATCAGGGCTTTGCGATTAACAAGCGTGCCATTCGGGTATAGGGGAGAGGTAACAGGTAATAAAGAATAATTTGTACCCTGTAACCTATACCCTATCGCTAAAGCCTAACATCACAGTTATGGAGCAGACTGGTAATAACTACAGCAAGCTTTCAGTGAGTAAACTACTGATTTGCAGGAGGTGCTGACCGATCGCCACCTGGAGGATGAGGCGGAACACCCAACGCATCTTTTAACTGTTGTTCGCTAACTCCTAACTTGGTCGCTGCCGCCTTAAAATCAGGGCGGGGTGGGCGCTGACTGCGATCGCCTGTGGGAGGATTGGCAGGGACACCCAACGCATCTTTTAACTGCTGCTCACTAACTCCTAACTTGGTTGCAGCAGCTTTAAAATCAGGACGAGGTGGGCGTTGATTGCGATCGCCTGTGGGAGGATTGGCAGGGACACCCAACGCATCTTTTAACTGCTGTTCGCTAACTCCTAACTTGGTTGCAGCAGCCTTAAAATCAGGGCGGGGTGGGCGTTTTTCTCCTTCTGGTGGTTGATTGGGTGGTTGTTGCGCCTGGGCAATTTGAGAAAATTTATTAGCGGCATCAGCCTGATTGAGTGAAATCAAACCAAATGTGCCAACCAGAACGGGAATCGCTGTTACAACTAGTATTCTACGAATATTCATGATCATTTTTCCAAAAATAGCTCGTTTACATTTCTGATTTAACTGAACCAAAATTACAGTTTGCCCTGCTTGTAAATTACAATTTTGTAATTTTGAGGAAGAAAGGGTGCTGCAATTAACGGTTATTGTGTTCTACACGATTTTGAACCGCACCATGATGATGATTTTGGGGATGTTGGGGAGGACGCTTTTTCTGATTTAGAAGGGGTTTAGAATTTCTAATCTGTGGTTTCTTATCAGATATTTGTGGTGTTTGAGGCTGTTGGGAAATTTGGGCATTTCGATTGGATGGATTAGCAGCATTTGCCTGATTTTGTAGGCTAAAACCGAATGTACCAATCAAAAAGGGAATCGTTGCTACGGCTAAGACTCGACGAATATTCATATAAATCAACCTGCAAAAGGTAAGGTGTTCATATTTCTGATTAAGCCACCTCAAAATTACAGTCCACGTGGTTTATAAATTACAGTTTTGTAATTTAAGCCGAAAGGTAATGAATCTAGAATGGAACAATATATAAACTAATAAATACTTGTGAACGTTCTATTTGTCGAAGATGAAGCGAAAATTGCTAACTTCGTCCGGGCTGGACTGAAGGAGCAGGGATTTGTTGTAGACTACTGCGATAACGGTGATGAAGGATATCTGCGGGCATTAGAAAATGAATATGATGTTCTTATCCTTGACATTATGGTGCCGGGAAAGGATGGACTATCAATCTTAAAACTCTTGCGAGGGCAAGGTCGGAATGCGCCGGTAATTTTGTTAACGGCTCGGAATGAACTAGACGATCGCTTGGCAGGGCTAAATTTAGGAGCCGATGATTACATTGCTAAACCGTTTTTTGTAGAAGAGTTAGCGGCTCGAATTCATGCCGTTGTTCGCCGGAGTGTGAGCAATCGCCAAAATATCCTTAGTGTTGGGCCTATCAAACTCGATCGCATCACCAGGGAAGTTACTTGCGATCGCCAAGCGATAGAACTCACCAGCCGCGAGTTTAATCTTCTGGAGTATCTCATGCGCTCTCCCGGACGGGTTTTCACCCGTACCCAAATTCTGGAGCATGTTTGGGGCTACGACTTTAACCCCAACACCAACGTCGTAGATGTTTGTATCCAGCGAATTCGTAAAAAAATTGACCCCATTGATGAAGCAGTCTGGATTGAAAGCATTCGAGGGGTTGGATATCGGTTTCGCAAACCAGAGTCTAGCTCATGAAACTCCCTTCATTTCGCCTCCGAATTGCCCTATTGTCTGCGGCTTTAGCTGGAACCACATTAGTCGGTTTTGGTGCAGTCTCCTGGTTTCAGATTTACAATGCTAAAATCAGCCGTCTTGATGCAGAACTGTTAAATCACTTGATGCGGGCAACTCCGGATTTGCCACCACGGGGGGAACCTCCTGAAATTCAGGGTAAAGAAAGCCGCCCCTCACGATGGCAATTTTACGAAGACTCATTAGCTGATGCCTTCGGAAGTAATACAAAAACCCCCATTGCCCTACTGGTGCTTGATGCAAACGGCAACATACTTTATCAATCTAACTCCCTACCTGCCGACGTTGAGGTGAATCGCCTGCTGCTTAAGCGTCTTCAGTTGATACCTTTACCATCACCTCCGCAGAGAGAACCACCGCCACCCTCAAATAGAAATGTTGGGCCGCCACCCTTTCTTCGTCCACGTCCACCTAAATTTGTCACTGAACAGACATCAAAAGCAGCTTGGCGGATTGGAGCAACTAAATTTCCCAATGCTCAGGTTGGCATTGCTGTGAATCTGCAAGCTGTCGATCAAGAAATGGCTACCATTCGGAATATTTTCCTGGTTTCAATTCCGGGATCGCTACTGCTAGTTGCAGTTGGTGCATGGTTAGTTTCTGGTGGTGCTTTGCGTCCTATCCATCAATTAACAGGTGTTATTCAACAAGTAACTGTTAAAGGACTAGATCAACGAATTCCCATTGGAACAACTGATGTTGAATTTGTCGAGTTGATTCAGGTATTTAACTTGATGTTGGAACGGTTGGAACGCAGTTTTACCCAAGCTTCCCGCTTTAGTGGTGATGCGGCTCATGAACTGAAAACCCCACTGACGATTTTGCAAGGCGAACTAGAACGAACGCTGCAACAGGTTGATCCTGGAAGTGAAGTACAACAGCGCTTAAGTAACCTATTAGATGAGGTGCGCCGCCTGAGTGGAATTATGCGGAAACTCTTGCTGCTATCTCTGGCAGATGCAGGAAAAATGAGCTTGTATTTGGTTGAGGTGGATATGTCTGAGTTACTAATGGAGATGCTAGAAGATGTGGAAATGCTGGCTCCCCACTTGACTGTGCAAACTGACTTTACTGATGGACTACGCTTAAAGGGCGATCGCGATCTTCTGATTCAAGTTTTGCAAAACCTGTTCAGTAATGCTATAAAATACAATCTCGCCAACGGCTGGATAAAAATTCGCACTCATCAAACTCAAACAACTCTCCACGTCATCATTGCCAATGCATCCAAAGATATTCCAGTGAGCGATCGTTTACGCATTTTTGACCGCTTCTATCGCGGCGATCCGGCTCGAACCCGCAAAATAGAAGGCATCGGACTAGGACTGAGCCTAGCCCGTGAAATTGCCAGGGCACATCATGGCGACCTCACCCTTGACTCAACAGTTTTTGGTCAAACAGCTTTCACCCTCACCTTACCGATCAAGGAGGTAGGAGGAGAGCGACGCGAAAAAATGAGATTATTGTGAAAAGACCAGGGGAGGCAGGGGAGAAAAACTGACCTCTGCAACAACTCCCTTCTTTGATGAAGTGACAAAATTTAGATAAGTTCGGTTTTGAGTTGCAATTCTCACAAATCAAATAGGATTGCTATATATGAAAGAGTAATTTTCAAATGACCATTTACTTTTATAAGGTTTGGCAGCCTTATGGCTGTTTTTCTAACTTTTCTCCCCACGGAATCCACATCCAGGACACTTACTGGGCAACTGTTGAGCATTATTATCAAGCACAAAAGTTTGTTGGCAGCAAAGATGCGGTAATTATACCCCTCATCCATGCCGCCACCACCCCAGAAGAAGCTGCCGCCTTGGGAAGATGTAGCACTCGCCAACTCCGTCGAGACTGGGATTTGGTCAAAACGCAAATTATGCGAGAAGCTGTACTCAAAAAGTTTCTCACTCATGTTGATATTAGAGAAGTTCTGCTGAAGACAGGCGATGAGCTTTTGGTTGAAAACTCCCCAACCGATTCTTTTTGGGGCTGTGGTGCTAATAAAGCAGGTCAAAACCATCTCGGTAAAACTCTTATGAGTGTGCGTGAAGAAATTCGTAACTTACTAGCTTTAACAAGAATTTACGAATAATTTCATCAAGATATAGGAATCCGGTTTGATTGCTGTTCGCACAGCGTGGCGTAGCCATATTTACTTGTGTGGGCAGGGAATAGGGAATAGGAAAGAAGGGATAGATCCGTACTGAGTCTTGTTCAAAAATCAAATAGGAGTTTTATAGTTACATTTAATATAAAATCAGTAATTAGACGGGGAATATTAAAATTCTCCAGTCAAAATTTTTTGAAAAATTGCCAATAATTAAATCAAGTTCATTTAAAGCTTAAATCTCCCTAAAGCTACTTAATAAAGAGCAAGTTCAAGACCATTTAATTTATTATTGATATTTTGTATTAGCAATATTCAAACCATTGTTTTACATTGCTTGCAATGCTTGAATTTTCTTGCTAAATTGGCAAATTAGTCATTATTTCTGCTAAAAAAGCTTATTGCTATTGAGAATATACAATGTAGTTTAAGGCTTTGAGACTTGTAGGAGCGATCGCCCTTGTAAATATTAAGAAATATCTGACTAATACATAGCTTTTCAAGGGAAACCACTGTGGTCTTTAGGGAGCTTTCGGGGCAAAAATGGTAAAGAAAATAAGGTAATGATGAAGATATTATTTAAGTAAAAATACTGAAATATTTTAATGGTTAAGAATATAAAATCAATAAGTGTCAATGGTTAAATTTTTATTTACTTTAAAATTGAAAGGATGTTTGAAAAGTCACTAATGATACACCAAATAGTTTGATATCTCCCTAAATCAACTTTCTTAGGACTACGGGAATTAAGCAAAATATCCAATACTTTTCAAATACCCTTTAATCCATTTCTAAAAAAATTGCAACAGATGTACGGCCCTCGCAATGCCTTTGTCGCAGAAATTTATTGAAATGGAATAAAAATCAAGGCATTGTAAATTGAAATTTATCATTAGGGACAATTATAAGAAAAACTATACTTCAGTTATGGTGTACATAAGCAATGACATCTATCGATAAACCAAACGGCTTGCAGAAAAGCTTAGAGCAAGAAAGCTTACTGCACCGGATGATCAAACAAATTAGGCGATCGCTCGATCTTCAAGAAATATTAACAACTACCGTTACTGAAGTACGGTTATTTTTACGTGCAGATCGAGTCAAGGTATATCGTTTTGATACTAGTGGTAGTGGTGAAGTCATTGCTGAATCTATTTATAACGAGCGTCTGCCATCCTTGTTAGGGTTGCGCTTCCCAGTTCATGATATCCCCGAAGCAGCCAGAGAGATGTTTGTGTTGGCGGGGCAACGTTCGATTGTCGATGTAGCAAACCAGAAAATTGGGTTATCACCTCTACAATCAATAGAAACTGGCAAACGTCTACAAACTAATATCTACTATCGGCAAGTAGACCCCTGCCATATTCAATACTTAAAGGCAATGGGTGTGCAATCTTCTTTAGTAGTGCCAATTTTAGATCGCGATCCACAAGAACAATCGGCAAAGCCTAAATTGTGGGGATTGTTGGTATCTCACCAGAGTGAACCGCGAAAGATTTTGAAGCGGGAAATCAAAGTATTGCAGCAAGTTGCCGATCAGGTTGCGATCGCGATCGCTCAAAGTAATCTACTCACCGCAGCGCTTACCCAGCAAAAGCAAGAAGCTACTATTAACCGAGTCACCAGACTATTGCATAAACTACCAACAATCCAGTTGCAAGGAGCTATTCAAGAAGTTATTACCGCATTCAGTGCAGTAGGTGGCAGGCTTTACATTGAAGAGAGTCGGGAACTATACACCTGGGGCGATCAACCCACACTACCCTACGAATTAGATAGCAGAATTATTGAACAGCATCCTACATGGCAAAACTGGATGACTGAGTGTAAACCAGGTAATATTTGGGCAACCTCTGACCTCTATAAAGAACCGCATTTGCGAGTTTTAGCTTTAGCATTTCGTTCTACTCAAATTCGCGGACTGATGGTGATTCCCCTGCATTACCGGGAACAATTTATCGGTGTATTAAGCATTTTTCGCGCTGAATTTGAAACGGAAATCTTGTGGGCGGGACGATGCGAACAAAATCGGCGGCAACTTCTACCCCAGCTTTCCTTTGAGGTTTGGCGAGAGCAAAAAAAGGGGCAAGCGCCTGAGTGGAAACCGGAAGACATGACATTGGCACAAGCCTTGTACGATCACTTTTCAATGGCAATTCAGCAGCAAAAGATATATAAAGAAGTACAAGCCCTGAATGCCAACTTGGAACTGCGGGTGCAAGAACAAACTGCTGAACTAGAACAATCATTACTTCTCACCAAGGTAATCAAGCAAATCACAGAGCAGATCCGCAGTACATTGGACTTGCAGACAACCCTGCAAACTATTGTCTCCGAAGTCCGCTCACTGCTAAATTCAGACCGGGTAGTAATTTTCCAACTGAACAGTAAATCGGTGATTGTGGAAGAGATTAATGGTAATTGGCAGTCAGTTTTGGGAGTGAATGCACCACTAGAATGCTTTCCTGATGAGCATACGTATTTATACGCTCAGGGTAGGGTACGAGCAATTAACGACGTTTCAACTAATTCTTTAAGTGATTGTCATCGAGAGTTTTTGCAAAGTCTACAAATTCAAGCAAACTTAATAGTTCCAATTAATATAGGTATAGAACTATGGGGTTTACTAATTGCCCATGAATGTAGCGCTCCCAGAAATTGGCAGGATACAGAAATTGATTTATTGCAACAGCTAGGAGATCAGGCTGCGATCGCCATTCAACAAGCACAACTCTACGAACAAACCTGTAAAGCTGAAACTGAAGCCAGAAATAAAGCAGAACAGTTAGGAAAGACTTTACATAAACTCCAAGAAACACAGACAAGATTAATTCAAACCGAAAAAATGTCCGGCTTAGGACAGTTGGTGGCGGGTATCGCTCACGAAATCAACAACCCCGTTAACTTTATCTATGGTAATCTGTGCCACGCCAGTGACTACATCGAACAACTGCTAGAAATTTTACGCCTCTACCAGCTACACTATCCCGATCCTCATAATGAAATTAGCGCTGCGATCGAAGCAGTGGATTTTGAATTTTTGATAGAAGACCTCCCAAAAATCATCACCTCAATGCAAGTAGGAAGCGATCGCATCCGTTCAATAGTGCTGTCGTTACGCAATTTTTCTCGCTTGGATGAGGCTGAAAACAAGCGCGTTGACTTGCATGAAGGCATTGACAGTACTTTGTTAATTTTACAACATCAGCTGAAAGGAAATGATGAATTCCCAGGCATTCAGGTAATCAAAGACTATGGCAACATCCCAACGATAGAATGCTATGCCGGCCAAATGAATCAGGTATTCATGAATATTTTCAGCAATGCCATAGATGCTTTAGAAACGGGGAATGGAGAATGGGGAATGGGGAACTGGGAAATGGGGACTGGGGAGGAGGACAAAGAGGATAAGCCATCTTCAGTGCCTACTATCCACATTTCCACTAGAATCTCAGCAGATAACTCTCGTCTATTGATTCGTATTAGTGACAATGGGCCGGGAATGACTCCAGAGATAAAAAAGCGAATTTTTGACCCATTTTATACTACCAAACCTGTAGGTAGGGGTACAGGATTAGGATTGGCAATCAGTTATCAGATTATTGCCGAAAAACATGGCGGAATAATGGAGTGCATTTCCGAACCTGGGAAAGGTACAGAGTTCTGGATTGAAATTCCCGTCAAGCCTCCAGCTAAAATAGTTCACTCAAGGTAGAGAAATAGATTTTCTTCCTTATTTTCAGAATGTTTGTTTCAAAACTTAAAATTTGAATTAGTAATTACTTTATTCATCCAAAAGGTTGATGATATTTTTTAAAAAAATAGGCTAGGAAAAGAATTTAGAAGTTATCCTATTACTGCAATAAGCTGTTACGCATATAAGAAAGCATATCAACTGGTGAGGTTGTCATTTGTCCTTTGTCCTTGGTAACACACAAATGACTAATGACGGTCTACACGGAAAATAGTGCAATATGTAGGCGCGTTAGCTTATATTGACTTTGATTACACAATACTTTAAAAGTAAAGTTTCGTTGCAAAAAAACTCCCTTCCATCTATGAGTGATAATCTAATAATTGAAGCTCATAAAGAAGCTTCCCTGGCAGATATAACAGCTGCATTTGGAGTCGTGAGTAAGAGGTAAAAGACGCTGTTTAACTTACATCTGTCTCGTCAAAACACAGCAACACCCAACGCGAAAACTGCTATTTCCTCAAATGTGGAAGATTAGGGGGCGCTGTTACTAGATTTCATAACTTGTTTAACACAAGCGATGAAAATTAGTACATCCCTGCATCTGATAAACAACGAGAGAAGATAGTTCAGCGAGTAGATGCTTGGGTGTTGTTGTGTTTAAAGAGAAGTCTAAGATATGGACTCCTCTTGGTGTAAGATTATACTAAGCTAAATAGTGAAAAATAATTTAAATAGCGCCTTATGTCAATTATTGCGCTCAGAGCGTGGTATCTACAGGATTACGAGCCGATTCCAGAACTAGAAAAACGTCCCCCAGACATTCGCTTAAGCAAAAAAAGCCTGCTGAGATCGGCATTGCGAGCAGACTTTTTAGAAGAGAGTGACGAAGTTAAGAAATCAACTTGGTTTGGGCGCTATCTAGAAGGGGAAAATATTGAATTTTATATTGAAGGAAGTGGTGGCTATTGCGTCGCCAACATTGACTTAATTAGTCATGAAATTTATTTTACCAAACAGGCACTGTTGGCTCAGTTAGAACCAACAATTTTTTTATCCTATCAAACTGAGTATGTCGCTGCGACGAATGCTCTCAGAGAAGAACTGCGAAAAAGTTTAGAAAGTTTAAACTTGCGATCGCGCCTTCCTCTAACATTAGTAGAATCCTCTCGCCCCAGTGGTGCTACTCTACGGATTAACCGCACCATCATGCGAAAAATCCGTAAGAGTTTGTTATTTATCGCTGACACCACACCCATCGCTAGTGTTGACGGTAAAGAAACCCCCCAACTAATTCCTAGTCCCAATGTCTGTATTGAGATTGGCTATGCTATCCAAAGTAAGCGATCTGAACAGATTGTACTAGCACAAATGCAACGTCCAGATATTGAAGGACAATTTCCCTTCGACTTACCCACACAGCAAATTTTGCAATTTCAAGACACTACAGAACTAAATAAAATCCTGACAGGAACAATTCAAAACCAGTTAGCACGATTCAAATTGTTTTTTTGAGCAATCAGTAAAAAGTAAAAAGTTAATAATCATAAGGGACTTCCAAATAAAAAAATACCCAAACAACTGACAAAAACTCTCTTCTCCTCATTCCTCTGTGTTCTCTGTGGTTCGTTTCATTTTGGTAATTTATTTCTTGAAAGTCCCTAAATAAATTCCTTTTGCCTTTTACCTTATCGCTGATGTAAATCAAAATAATTGGACAGGTTTCTTTTGCAGCTTAGAAGTAATTGAGCTTACCCGATCGACCACAGAAATCATGTATTTGTAATCTGGTACTTGTCCATTGGGTACATACCCCACTTCTTGAGCTAAACCAGAAGGCGCATCACTCATCACTTTGCGGATAAACTCTTGACGGTTACGTTCTACATTCGGGCCAATCAAGACCACGCCTAATGGTACATAGTGAGGGTCTTTAAATAGTATACGGAATTCCGTGGGGGCGGACTGTGAACCGTAGAGAGCCAATTCCGCCTCTGAAACAGCACAGGCGATCGCTTTTCCTTGAGCCACCAATTCCAGCGCGGCTTTAGGTGTGGGTGCAAATAGGATCTCAGCTAGTGTTGTACCATAAAGATTGTAAAGAGGAAAATAATATCCTGTTGCTGAACCTAACTGACCTAAAGCCAGTGTTTGACCTTGTAACTGTTTCAATTCGGTAATTGGACTCTCTTTGCGAACAACGAAAATTGAGCGCAAATTATTAATACCTATTAAAGGAAATAGGGGAGCATATTGGTGACGTGCGATCGCAATAGCCGCTAAACCCGGTGGAGCAAATACCAATGACCAAGCACGAGCTTCTAGGCGCTCAACCGCTCTATTTTCATTAAAAACCGGCTCTAGCTGAATATATGAGTTTGTTTTTTCACCCAAATAACTATTAAATTTAGCATATTGATTAATTATCTGTTCGCCTCCACCATAGTTGAGAACACCAACAGTTAACGTACCATTAATATCATTTGGTGATTGACAAGCAGCAAATGTCAAACCTAGCAGATTAAACAGAAATAAACGTCGGGGAAGTCGCAAAAACATCACTAATTATTGGTTAAGGAAGTAACTTGGTTTTCAGAACTAATTTAGATAAGTTTGACTGCTGCCTAAATAGGTTATATTGCGGCAAAAAGTTAATATTTATTTAAATATTGTTGAGATTCTTTCTAACAGGTATAAATAAATATTAGACAAACTCAGATACCACCTTCATTGGTTAGGTTATGTTAAACAACATTACATTAAAAAACTTAAAAATCGGTGCTAAATTTAACTTACTTTTAATATTAGTTTTCATAGTCAGTATTGTGGGAAGTGGGATTGCCTTATCCAGTGTACTTCAGGGGAGAGCGCAAAATGAAGTAACTTCTCAAGCGCAGATTCTCATTCAAATGGTGAACGCAGTTAGAGATTATACACAAAATCGGATAGATCCCTTATTAGAACCTAGACTAGATACTAACCCAACGTTCATGCCTGAAATTGTACCAACTTTTTCTTCTAAAGAAGTCTTTGAGAATTTTCGTAAAAAGCCTGAATATAAAAACTTTTTTCATAAAGATGCAACACTTAATCCAACAAATTTAGCGGATAAAGCTGATAATTTTGAAACTCAACTTGTAGAACGTTTTCGCAATGAATCCAAAACTCAAGAAATTACAGGCTTTCGGAAATTATCAGAAGGCGAAGTATTTTACATAGCGCAACCATTAAAGATTACACAACAGAAATGTCTGCGATGTCATTCTACACCAGATCAGGCTCCTAAGAGTCAGTTGGCAACTTATGGTTCGGAAAATGGTTTTGGCTGGCAACTTAATCAGATTGTTTCTGCTCAAATAATCTCTGTTCCTTCCCAAGAGATTTTTGCCAATGCCAAACGGACTTGGGTATTAATCATGGGGCTTTTAATAACTATCTTTGCGATCGTAGTTTTCTTAATTAACTTCTTAATCAAAAAATATGTTATTCAGCGCATCAGAAGAATTGAAAAAATAGCCCAAAAAGTTAGTGTTGGTGATATGAGCGCTAATTTTGAAGAAAGCTCTAATGATGAGATTGGTGGGTTAGCAGAAGCATTTAATCGCATGAAATCAAGCTTAAAAATAGCTATGGAGATGTTGAATAACCAAAGCTAACACAATTCTGGATTTTAGATTATGAATCTGTTAAAGCCAAAACCATACGCTTCCATTAAGGATTTCTTTATTCTCTCTGTGTCCTCTGCGCCTCTGCGGTTCATAAAAAAACTGACTTGGATAAAAAAGTACGAGAAATAAAGAACGAACCGCCATCTCTACGAGAGGCTTCCGCCAACGCAAAGCGTCTCGAAGAGAAGAAATAATAAATTAATAGATTTGGCCCAGCTTCACAAAGAAACGGTATAACTGAACAAGATTGCGCTATGAGTGAAAAATTTAAGAAAGTAAGCGTTGCTGAAATTTCAAAGCTTTTTGAGGTTCGGGAATTTGTGATGCTAAAAGTTGCACAAATTCTGCACGAGAAATTTGCCCAGATGACTTAACAGCTTTTTGGACTAGAAACTTAGCTATTGGGCCTATTAAATCAGCCAATTCCCGCTCACACTGATGCACAAAGCTATCGCTGATTAGTTGAGATTCTTGGCTTGGTAAATTATTGGACTGAATTTCAGATTTAACAGTAAATTCCTGTAGTAGAGTAGGCTTCTCTAGTAGAAACATTGTTTTCTTCTTAAAATCAATTTGTTGATTTCCTCGAAGATGAAGGGCTAATTGATTAATTAATTCTTCGCAGTTGGGTGCTGATGCCGCAACTTGTTGGAGTAATCTTGAGGCAACGGGGCCGACAAATTCCAAAAGAATCTTTTCTAAGCGGCTATAATTTTCCGTAGACAGGATGGAAGCAGACGGATACCCAATTGAGTTTTGTTGAGAAAGCGAAGCTTGAGATAATTGTCTAAAAGATGCTGATTGAAGTGATTGCGCTGCTACTTTACTATCAAGATGTTTAAGCACCTGTAAAACTTCAGCCGCAGATTGATAGCGCTGTTTAAAGTGATGTAGCACCATCTTAGATAGCACAGATGCCAACTCAGAACTGACATTAGCCTGATGTTGCCAAGAAATTTCACCAGTATCTGGATCTTCCTCAAAGTTGATAGGATGTAACCCCGTCAGCGATTGGATACCAATAATACCCAAAGAATAAATATCGCTGTTAGAACGGGGCTTACCTTGCCCCTGTTCTGTAGACATATATCCTGGGGTGCCAATGATAATAGTAGCCCCCGTGCCCCCTGAAACTGTAAGCAGTTGAGTTTGGACTTGTTTAACTGCACCAAAGTCAATCAGCACTAACTTACCGTCTTTTTGCCGCCTGATTATATTGTCTGGTTTGATATCTCGATGGATAACGTTGTGGCTGTGAATAAATTGCAGAATACCCAACATCTGTTGCAGAAGTTGAATTACTTGATCTTCTGTCCAAAGTTGATTCGGTAAGAGTTCTGCTTTTAGAGTATGTCCCTCAATAAACTCTTGCACCAAAAAGAACTCTTGGTTATCTTCAAAATAGGCTAAAAGCCGAGGAATTTGGTCATGGTTGCCCAGTTCTTCTAGTGTTTCTGCCTCACTGGTAAATAGCCGTCTAGCTGTTTCGAGAAATTCGGGGCTACGAGTGACAGGCTTAAGGTGTTTGACAACGCATTTCGGGAAACCTGGCCGATGGGTATCTTGAGCTATATAGGTTTGACCGAATCCACCTCCCCCTAAGACTTGGAGGACTTGGTAACGTCCGTCTAATAATTGTCCTAACATTGTCTCACTTGCCTTAAGTCCTAAAATTCATCTTGGCACAACTACCAGTTTTGGCAAGATGAATTTTAGGTAGATAATGCTGAAATTCAAAGGTTTTTTGAGGATTGTACTACACACAAGTTCATGACTCCCTAGACTTCAGATGAGCTTGTAACCATATTATTATTGAAGTTTTAATTGTTCAGAAATCGGCAGTGCCACAACTTTTGAATTTATTGCTGGTTGAGAGACTACAGTCACATCTCCCTGTGCAGTTTTATTTACAAAGTAGGTAATTCCCCTAAAGCTCAATTTATAAGCTACTGGTGATAAAGGAACTTCTGCCGATTTTGAATTTGGATCAACACGATAATTAACGCCACGGTACATTAAATTATAAGCTGGCCCGAGTTGAGGAACTGGTTGAAAGGGCTGTTCTGTTTTCTCGCTGGCAACTTTGCTTGGGTTGTATTCGTAGCTCAGACCACGATAGTAAAGTTTCATAAATTTCGCCTCCTGAATAACTAACTGTTGTTCAACAATGCCAATGACTTATCAGAAGTTGATTGGAGAGTTATGCAGGAGCTAATGTAAACTTACACTTTTGAAGGAACCGATTAAAGGATTAGTCGTCTAAAGTGAGGAGTCATTGGGAATTGGTAATTGGGCATTAGCCTGGATTTCTCACAAGTGAGAAATCCAAGGGGTGTGGGAGGATGGGGAAGTGTGGGAGGATGGGGAAGAAGTCTTACCCCCCACACTCCCCACACTCCCCACACTCCCCACACTCCTCTTCTCCCTCTGCTTCCCCTGCCTCCCCTGCCCCCTTACTTCTCCCCTCATCCCCACCTCCCGTATGCTTACCCTTTTCATTCAGGGGTTACGTGGTTAACAATGGGTTGAATGTTTTTTTAAATGGTTCAATCTTATGGCTAGAACTCCAAATGAATATGCCGTATACCTCCTACTGGAAAGCGGCCACCGGGAAGAAGTCCGTTTTCCTACTATTCAAGAGTTTCAGAAGTGGTATAGCGGCGAACTTGTGCCAAAATCTGCTTCCAATGACTTTATTAGTGTGCCGATCAAAAATATTCAAGGGGAATATATGGTAGTAAGACCTTCTCGGGTTGTGGCAATCCGGGTAGAACCTATTTTTAGTTCCAGTGTTGAAAGATTCAACTAAATGATGAGAAAAACCCTTGCTTTACTTTCCTTCAGTCTGGGAGTTGTCCTTGTAAACCCTCTTTGGTCGGCTGTTGCTCAGGTTCCTAACTTACTGCCCTTGCCAATACCGACTACTCCCGATCTCTCTCCGGTGCCAATACCAATCACTCCAGAGATAACACCGCCGCTAAAACCGATCGCCATAGGAAGCGATTGTACGCTCCAGCAGAGGTGCTTGGGTTGGGATGATCAAATTTGGGGTCAAACAGGTAAAACAGGTGATCGCAATGCGTTGTTGGCTTCCATTGATAACAGTCTGATCTACTTAACAAAAGGTGAAGCGATCGCAGCATATCAAAATTATCCAATCAAGGAAATTACCCTTGATCGCGTCCGCCGGAGTTTGTTACGTTTCCGCCAACTGGTTGTCAGTTCTAAGTCACCGGCCCAATTACAATCTGCTGTCCGCCGTGAGTTTGTCTTTTACCAGTCTGTAGGCAACGATGGCAAGGGTACTGTTAAATTCACTGCTTACTACGAACCTGTTTACACCGCTAGCCGTGTCAAAACTGCAATATATAAATATCCCCTTTATCGGCTACCACCTGATTTCAGCCAATGGCCGAAACCCCACCCCAAACGAATTGATTTGGAAGGGAAAGATGGGTTACAAGGGAATAAGAGCAAATTGCGCGGTTTAGAACTGCTTTGGTTCCGCGATCGCCTCGACGCATACATGGTACATATCCAAGGTTCTGCTCAAATTAAGTTAACTAATGGCAAAACAACGTCAGTTGGCTATGCAGGTGGAACAGATTACCCCTGGACTAGTATCGGCAAAGAACTAGCCAAAGATGGCAAACTGCCACTAAATGGATTGACAATGCCACGTCTAATTAGTTATTTCCGGCAAAAACCCCAGGAGTTGAACAATTATCTGCCCCGATGGGAACGATTTATTTTCTTCCAAGAAACAGGTGGTAGAGGAGCGACTGGTAGTATTCATGTGCCAGTGACAGCAGAACGTTCCATTGCTACAGATAAGTCTCTCATGCCACCGGGAGCGCTAGCTCTGATTTACAATTCATTTCCCTATCCCGCCAGTCGTGGCAAACTAGAGAGGCGTACTGTCAGCCGCTTTGTGCTTGATCAGGATACAGGAAGCGCCATCAAAGGCCCGGGCCGGGTGGATTATTTCATGGGATCTGGTAAACTAGCAGGCGATCGCGCTGGCATCACAGGCGGCAATGGTTCACTATATTATTTGCTGCTCAAAGAATAGTTATTGGGCAGAAGAGGCAGAGGGCAGGGAGCCGGGGGACAAGGGGACAAGGGGACAAGGAGAATTATACTCAATTCCCCATTCCCAATTTCCAATTTCCAATTCCCCATTCTCCATTCCCCATTCCCACTTAATACGGCGGATAAGCAAAATCATCTTCATCGGCATAAACATAAGAGTTAGAAACTCCTGCCATTGCCAATTTAGGCGTTTCTGATTTTACAGGTTCCTTCCCAAAGTCTTTGTATTCTTCAAAAGTCTTGCAAATCATTGCAGACTCTAGAGAATCAGAAGCTATTAAATATTGAGTTAAAGTCCCTACCGTGGGATGTTTGTAGTCTACAGTTGAAGCGACTAGAACTGTATTTGGTTCAATACCTCTTTCTTCACACTCAATTATTGGGCAAAAAATCCCGTGAGCATGGAACAAAGGGCCTTTTGGCGTTAAAGGTTGCTTGCGGTAAACAGCATAAGCTTTTTCTAGTTCAGCCACGAATCCACTAACTACTTTACCTTGTTGATATTCGCAGTAGGTTTTGCTGAAACTCGCTCCGGCAGCACCATTAAGAGTTAGTTGTAGTGGTGATTCGTGTAAAAACTTTTTATTCTCGCCCACTATAAAAATTAGATAGCGAGTAAAGGTTTTAAATTTAAGTTTATCTGCTAAAAAGGCATCATAATTTTCTTTGAGCGTACCCAGTTTTAGACCACTTTCCCGGTCTTTGACAGACAATGGCCCTCGACGCACTAAAACCAAGTTTGGAGTAGTGCTAATAAAGACTGTTTCGACTCCAGAGCTAAATTCATGCTCTACCTGCTGCCAATTATCATCTGGCACAAAGCCGACAGCATTGGCGTTATCTAGCTTAATCGCCAAACCGTGGGATTGCATACCATCTGTGCCATACCGAGGATTAATCATCTGACACCAAGGGATGACTTGAGAAGGCGGTGCATTAAATTTCTCGTCTTCAAAGTCGAAATTAGCAGATGCTTTCATCGTTTTAGGCTATCAAAGTGTTTTATTGAACAAGTTTATCGGCAGAGCGCTGAGGAAAGGAGAGCCAGAAAGAGAGCGTTGCTACGAGATTTACTCGTGCCTTGCGTGTCGCCCTCAAAAGGAGGTCGGACATGCCGTCAAACTGGTGTAGTAATTTTTCCAGGGTAAAGCAAAATCAATCTATGTTGCAATCCCTGTTTCGTTTTTTGACTACTCCTTGGCGTGAAAGCTCTTCGAGTTCTAATCATTACAGATACAGATCCCCATCGAAACAGTGCTGGGTACTCAGCACTTATTGCTCAGTATCATTTCTCTGAACTCAAAGCAGCAAGAGTCTTTAAATCAGGCACTTCTAAGTCAGGTTGACTTAATGCTGATTCTGTGGTTTTTGATCCTTTTTTCTCTGCTCGACGGTTTACCCAGACTGTTGATAGTCCCAGAGATTTGGCTGTAACGATATCGTGATATACACTAGCAGCAACATGTAATATCTGCTCTAGCGGCAAATCAATTCTCTCAATAGCCAGTCTGAAGTTTTTTAAGGAGGGTTTGTAACTTTTTGCTTGTTCTGCTGTGATTATTTGGTCAAATTCTACCTCCAAGTATTTTGCAGAAAAAGCAAATAGATCGTCATCTACATTGGAGATAATTACCAGTTGAAACTTTTGCTTGAGGGTTTTAAGTGCCTCAACTGTATCGGGGAAAGGTAGCCAATGCTGAATCGAATCAGCAATTGAATTTAGTTCCTTGACAGTTGGCTCAAAGCCAAATTGTTCGCCAAATTTCTCGACTACTCTCTTCAAAACTTCCCGATATTTGATATAATCACCTCTTTCCAGTTCTGCTTCAAATTCAGCAAAAAGCTCCAGAATTCGATCGTCATCTAAATCAGTGTTGTGTGCCAGCAAAAGTGGCTTGAGCGCTCCTAAAATGCCGTTCTCCCAATCAATGAGGGTTCCATAACAATCGAAAGTTAAAGCTATATACTGATTGAAGTTAATCACCTTTTTATACTCCAGATATTGATTCTATAGTGTTCAGTTCTCATAAACTGGAAAACAGGTTAACCTATCTGCGTTGGCGCAACCCGCCACAGGCATCGCTACATTCACATATTGTTGAATTCTCTAGACATTCCCTATATCAGATTTTCAACTGCTAAAAGGTTGGCAAAGCAAAGTGTGAGGGTAGTTTTAAGGTTTCTAAGTAACTGCTTTACAAAAGCAGTACTAAAAAATTTGTATGGTAGTTATCTAAAAAAAGTAATATTGCTGAGTTTAGCGTGTGGGATAATGTTACTTCACAGGGGAAATTATTCCTAATAAGTATAGTTTGTATGCATCTTAAATTTCAGGACACACAAGCGAATACCACTGAACAATTAAACTCCACTGAACAGCAATCTCACAGCAAGCCATCTAGACCTTCTTCGGTAGCAGAGGCAGTGGTTAAAATGCTAGGAGATATGGGAGTAGAGTATGCCTTTGGTGTTTCGGGAGGTGCGATCGCCCCAGTGTGGGCTGCATTACATCAAAGTTCCCTCCAGGTGCTGCACTTTCGCCACGAAGCTGGAGCAGCTTTTGCGGCCATTGAGGCGCACTTTGTTAGCGATCGCCCAGTTGTTGTATTCACTACTACAGGCCCAGGGATCACCAATGCTTTGACAGGGCTGTTGGCTGCCCGTTGGGAGGGAGCTAAGGTGATTTTCGTATCAGCTTCAACCTCAGCATCACAGCGTGGTCGGTGGGCTTGCCAAGAAACCAGTACCTACACAATGCCCAATGCAGATATTTTTACTTCGGGGACAATATTCCATTATGCGACAACCCTCGAATCCAGCGATGAACTTCCAGAGGTTGCTCGAAGGCTTGCCCTCGGTCTAGCACAACCGGGAGGATTTGTAGCTCATATCAGTATTCCGACAAACATCCAGACAAGTTCAGTAAAAACATCTTTGCCACAAGTAACTCTGTCTCAGGCTGTGGCAACAACAAGCGAGGAGACAATCGCAAAATGTGTCCGGTTACTATGTGACGGGCCGTTTGCAATCTGGGTGGGCTTTGGGGCACGGGGTGCTGCAAAAGAGATTCGCCAGCTTGCTGAGAGAACAGGGGCTGCGGTAATGTGTTCACCACGGGCCAAAGGTATTTTTCCTGAAGATCATCCTCAGTTTGTAGGCGTTACCGGCTTCGGTGGGCATGAGTCGGTTTTAACGTACATGAGGGAGCAACGTCCAAAACGTGTGCTGGTGCTGGGAACACGTCTTGGTGAGTTTACCTCATTCTGGAACCCTGAGATGATTCCCAGACATGGCTTTTTGCATGTTGACATCGACACAAAGGTTCCAGGAACTGCATATCCATCTGCCGAGACTTTTGCCATCCAGTCCGACGTAGCAATATTCCTAAAGAACCTGCTGAAGAACTTCCCAGAAAGTACTGGTCGCTCAAGGACAATAATGCTGCCTCGATTTAAACGCGATCTCATCAAGCCACGTGTGGACGGTCTAGTACGACCGGAACTGCTTATGAATGTAATTCAACAAGTGATTGTTGATGGAAGCGATGCATTAGTAATGGCAGAGTCAGGTAACTCGTTTGCTTGGGTAATTCATCTGCTGCGATTTACCACACCAAGTCGTTATCGAATTAGCAACGGATTTGGTTCTATGGGGCATTTTGTCACAGGTGTAGTAGGTGGTGCTTTAGCACGGAATGGCAAAGCTGTTGCTATTGTCGGAGATGGTGCGATGCTGATGAACAGCGAAGTAAACACGGCTGTAAAATATCAAGTTCCTGCGGTCTGGATTATACTCAACGATGGGCGCTACAACATCTGCGAACAGGGAATAGCATATCTAGGATTCAAGAACGTAGATGCAACAATTCCGCAGGCAGATTTTGTCAAGATTGCTCAGGGTATGGGAGCAGATGGTATTCGGGTAGAAAGGGAAGCTGACGTTCAAATAGCGCTAGAAAAAGCGATCGCGGCAAAGGGCCCATTTGTGGTTGACGTAATCATCGACCCCACCCAAATAGCACCGACTCAAAGTCGTAATCTAAGCCTGATTTTACAGGGCGCTACCAACTATTAAGATAAAAGAGAATTTTTTTATATGGTGCATTCCCCAGTAGGTATTCGTTCGCTTGCTTTGAGCCTTCCAAGTATCAGACGCACGAATGATTATTACATAGAAAAATACCCTAACATGTTCGCACAGGCTGAACAAAAAAGTTTGGCAAAGTTGTTTTCGCTCGCTGGATCTATTCCTGAGAACGAATTTGACTTGGAGATGATGCCCTATCTCTTAGACCCCTTTCGTGGTAGTGTTGAGCGGCAGATTCTAGGTTCAGATGAATCGTCGCTGACATTGGAAGAGCGAGCAGCAAGGGATGCCCTCAAAGCAGCAAACCTTTCTCCTCATGAAGTTGAACTCATGATTGTAGCCTCAGTCTGGCCAGAACAAATAGGATTTGGCAATGCTGCCTTCCTTGCTCGTCAACTAGGTTTGCAAGGTGCTGCTTGGAATATTGATGCAGCGTGCGGGGTTACTCCAGTTGCACTGCAAACTGCCTGTGCTCTAGTGCGATCGGGAGAATACAAAAACGTGCTGGTAGTCGTCTCATGCACTTATTCTCGGTTTTTTGATGAAAATGACACCCTCTCATGGTGTATCGGTGATGGTGGTGGAGCTTTTGTGGTTGGCTCACTTGAGCCTAATCAGGGAATTATTGCAACCAAGACAATCAATACAAGTGTATTATGTGATACTTTATTTTCTGTAATCACACAGGATGAACGAGGTAATCCCCTGGTTCGTATGCAGGTTGACAAAAGTGCAAACAAGCTGTTTCGTGAAACATCCGTGGATTTGCTCCGTACCTGTTGTCAGGGTGCTGTCATTGCTGCTGGTGTAACCCTCGACCAAATTGACTTTTTTCTTTTCCATACAACTAGTGCTTGGTTTGCAAGCTTCTGCACGCGTGTATTGGATATTGAGCCAGAGCGTACAATCAACCTCTATCCACAATATGCAAATATTGGACCAGTAATCACTGTAGCCAATATGTACCATGCTGCACAATTGGGAAGAATTCACGAAAATGACTTGGTTCTGATTTATGGATTTGGTGCAGCCGGTGCTGCCTCTGCAAGTGTAATGCGCTGGGGAAAAGTGGCACTAGGTCTTGACTCTCTCAAGGAAATAGACTCAACAAGAAAAGGTAATGAAAACAGTAACTTTATTTCTAGTTAAGATTTTCTATACACATTGCAAGCATATTTAAAAGTTGACCGTGCAAAAACAGATTCTAGCAACAGGAATTTTTATTTTATCTCTCATGTTTCCGCTCAAAGTTTTAGCAAAGGATTATGAGGGTATTTATGTCTTTGGAGACAGCTTTTCTGATACAAGTAATGTCTTTAATGCCACAAACAGAGCTATTCCTCCAAGTCCACCATATTTTAATGGACGTTTTTCCAACGGCCCAGTCTGGGTAGAGGATCTCGCATTTGATCTAGGGTTAAATTTTAATCCACAAACTAACTTTGCCTTTGGTGGTGCGACTACTGGATTTCAGAATATTGGACTAGCTAGCTTACCAGGATTACAACAACAGATTAATAGCTTTACCACCGAAAATAGGTCTGTCGATCCAAACTTCCTCTATATCATATGGGCCGGTACTAATGATTATCTCAATTACTTTTTTGATGCCATTCCCAACCCTACCCAGGTTGTCACAAATTTATTAGTAGCAGTACAATCACTTTCGTCCGTGGGTGCCAAAGATATTATGGTGGTTAACCAGCCAAATTTGGGTACTTTTCCGGTTACAGACATCAGTAATCAAACTTCAAACTTATTTAGCACTTTTACAGATGTACACAACTCCATTTTGTCTACCAACCTTAACTTGTTGAGTCAGAAACTAAGTCCTGATGTTAATATTATTCCTCTTGATGTTAATTCCTTATACACTAGAATCATTGCCCACCCAGTGGAATTCGGATTCACGAATGTGACCGACTCATGTATCGGAGACTTATCGGTGATACCCATAAATATTCCCACGCAGTCAATCACCTGTACTCCAGATCAGTTTTTATTCTGGGATCAAATTCATCCAACTACTGCGACTCACAAGCTAATTGCAGAATTAGCATTTTCAACACTTCAGTCAGCATCTGTTCCTGAATCTTCTGCTATATTAGGGCTATTATTGTTTGGTGCAGTAAGTAAATTTTCACGACTGAAAGGTAAGTACCAATAAAGTGCTAGAAGTAATACTGTAGGGTTAGTTTTCCACATAAATAACTGCTCCTAAATTTTTTAAAGAAGCTCTTTGAGCATTAGTTATACCTCTAATACCGCTGATATTCATACCTTCATAGGGTCTATCATTCCTTAAGGTTTTTATGCACTCACCAGTTGTGACATCCCAGATTTTAATAGTATCATCCTGACTACCACTCGCTAGAGTTTGACTGTTAGAGCTGAAAGCAACAGACCAAACTAATTGTGTATGTCCCTCAAAACTTTTAAGGCATCGACCAGTGCTGAGATCCCATAGCTTCACTGTTTGATCTTCACTACTACTTGCAAGCATACAACCATTTGGACTAAAAGTAGCTGAATATACAGAACTAATATGTCCTGTTAAAGTCTGAATGCATTGCCCACTACTGGCATCCCATACCTTTATCGTCTGGTCACTGCTAGCACTAGCTAGCAAACGCCCATCAGGACTGTAGGTGATTGACCATACCAAGTCTTCATGCCCCTTCAAAGTCTGAACGCATTTCCCAGTGTTGACATCCCACAGTTTTACTGTTTGGTCAATACTACCACTTGCCAGGATCTGACCGTTGAGGTGGAAGGCGATAGACCATACTTTATCACTATGCCCGTTGAAAGTCTGAATGCATTGCCCTGTGTTGATATCCCACAGTTTTACTGTATGGTCATCACTGCCACTGGCAATCATCTGACAGTTTGGACTAAAGGCAACCGATGTGAGCCAATTACTATGCCCTTGCAAAGTTTGAAGACATTGACCAGTGCTGACATCCCACAGCTTTATCGTTTGATCTTCACTACCACTAGCAAGAAGTAAATTATTTGAACTTAGGGTAACTGATGTAACCCTATGACTATGGCCTCGTAAAGTTTTAAGGCACTGACCAGTATCAGCATCCCACAGCTTAACGATTTTATTGCCACTCCCACTTACAAGTATATGACCATCAGCACTAAAGGCTACTGACCATATTCCACTACTGTAACCCTGCAAGGTCTTAAGGCATTGACCAGTCTTGGCATCCCATAGGCTTACTGTTTGATCGCTACTACCGCTAGCTACTATACGATTGTTGGAATTAAAAACAACTGACCATACTCTGCTACTATGTCCCCAAAGTGTGGCTGTGCAAATACCTGTGGTAGTGTCCCACAGTTTTACTGTTTTGTCATCACTGCTACTTGCTAGTGTATTACCATCAGGGCTGAAGAAAACCGAATACACACAGTCAGTATGCTCCTGTAAAGTTTTAAGACATTCACCAGTGCTGAAATCCCACAGCTTCACTGTTTGGTCATGGCTGCCACTAGCCAAGATTAGACCGTTTGGGCTAAACCTAACTGACCAAATACCACTGTTATGCCCTTGTAAAGTTTTGAGGCATTCACCAGTGCTGATATCCCACAGCTTAAGTGTTTGGTCATGACACCCGCTAGCCAAGCTTAGACCATCTGGGCTATAAGCAATTGATGAGACTCGACTATTATGCCCTTGTAAAGTTTTGAGGCATTCACCAGTGCTGAGATCCCATAGTTTGACTGTTTGGTCTTCACTTCCACTGGCAAGGATATCACCTTTAGGGCTGAAGGCAACTGACCAAATTCCACCACTATGCCCCTGTAAGGTTGCCAGACACTGCCCACTATTAACATCCCACAGTTTGACTGTTTGATCCTTACTACTACTAGCAAGGATATCCCCATTAGGACTGAAGGCAACTGACCAGAGCCAATCTGTGTGTCCGGTGCAAACAAGCAATTGTTTCCCATCTGTAACCTGGTAGAGGCGAAGCTCACCATAGCTATCTCCAGTAGCTAATAATTTTCCATCTGGGCTGAATGCCACCGAATGAATTCCCCCTAGTGTTTCAGCAAAAATGCACTTATCTAGCTCGGCATGAGCAAAATTTACATTGTGCAAATTCATACTTCGCATATCTGCTTGCAAAACAGTTAGATAAGAAAAATCATAGTTACTTAGGTCTGTTTCTAAATGACCAAGCAGATTCAGAATATTGCCAGCTGTATAACCTGGTTCTAGCGGCGATGTCTCTCGGAGTTTCACTAGAATTTGATTTAAATGATTTTCAATGTTTCTTTTACTTCTTAAGGTATTAAGCAACGCATCTATAACTGGTTTGATAATGAGGCGAACTTGAGAGTCTTTTATATAGTCTTTGGCCGTCGCTATCATCAGAGCATGATGCCTAAACAAATTAATCTTTTCAGTGCGAATCTCTTCACATACCTGTTCTATCAAGCTACTAGTCACATACTCCATGACCACAGGCTGGAGGGTAAAAAGTGATCCAGTTTTTTCAATAAGTGTAGGTGTAGCCTTCTCGATTAGCGATCGCCTACCTAAAGATTCTAGAGCCTCTAGTAATTTTGCTTGTGGTACTGGTGATACAATATCTTCTCGCAACTCTGAGAGTGTAATCGACTCCCGATTAATCGCTAGCCAGTACATAATATCCTTTTCTAAATCTGACAAGCGCTCAAACTGCTGCTCTAAAATATCGCGAATGTCGCCAAAGACAGCCGTGTCCTGTTGCAAAAATTCAGTGACATTACCATTAAATATATCTTGAATAGTTGTAGCAACTATCTTCAAGGCTAGTGGATTACCTGCATAGCGCTCAATCATTACTTTCCATTCATCCTCTGCCGCAGATAGCCCTTTGAGTTTTAAGATTTCTTGCCCTTCTGCTACCTTCAAGCCACTCAGTGGTAGCGAACGAACAGATAATGCTTCTCCTTCGAGTAATGCCACTTCTTTCGGTTTTTCACGACTAGTTAGCACTAAGCAGCTTTGATGAGTTGCTTCTCCTATCCGTCTTAAAAGCTCACCGTATTCTTCATATCCTTCTCGATAAAGTCCGGCGCGGCTACCACTGCGGAGAATTGACTCTGCATTATCAAGGATCACCAAACAACGATGATTTTGCAAATAGTAGAGGAGTCTTGATACCCGATCGCTAAAGCTTTCTGGTAAGTTACCTTCTGTTTCCTGCTCGTCAGATAAAAATTGCAGCAGGTTACTTAGAATAATTTTAACAGGTGGGGCTTCTCGTAGCGATCGCCAGATCACATACTCGAAGTTGTCCTGAATCTGTTGAGCAAGCTTTATAGACAGCGTGGTTTTCCCAATACCTCCTATCCCTAATAGTGCAACCAATCGACATTGTTCATTGAGAATCCATTGCTCTAGGGTAGTAAGTTCTTCTGTACGCCCATAAAAAACTGGGTTAAAGATAGCTTCTCCCCAATCTAGACGATTAATTGAGCTTAAATAGTCACTTTTATCTATTTTTAAATTGAAAGCTGAAAAAAGCTTTTCAATAGTTTGTTTATCAACCCCTCCTTCGCGATTCAAGACTTTCGAGATGGTAGCAGAATATAACCCAGAGCGGGCACTCATTTCTTCGAGAGTATATCTGTTTCCAAAATTTTCTTTTGCTTCTGACTGATGCTTGGCTTCCTTGATTTTTTGTAAACCCTTGGTAGTAAGTGCAACGCCACGCTTTCGTCTCCAATTTTGTAAAGTCATTTATTAACTCACGTTTGGGTAATCGCCTTTAACTAAAAGGATTATCTACTAGGTTGCTATAGATATGAGGTGATAGTTATCACAAAGGAACAATTTCATCTTGCAGAAAATTTCAAATAGTTGTATGTCCAAAATGCTTACTAATGTCAGCCATCTTTAGGAATCTAATTGTTTCGGTAATTTAACACAATTTATTTAACATAAAATCTGGACTGTGGATCGTTGCTGATACAAGGTATTCAGCCAAAAGCTTCTTGCATCAACCGCAATAGTTGATTTTTTCCGTATGCTACTAGTAATTTAATACCTTCTCTTTTCAGTAATGTGTTTGGGGCTTAACGCTTAAGTTCAATCTCAAAATCTTGATTTTCACTGGTAAAGACGTTTCAAAATTGGCAAGCTTGATAAAGAAAGTTTGTATATATCTAGCCTATCAATCAATGAATAAAACTGCTGCACTTAAATTTCCTCATTTGGCAACCTCCAGCAAGAAAAAGGCGCTTAAGCGAATTACCTTAAACTTGACATTAGATGAAGCTCAGAACCTTGAAAAGTATTGTGAACAAACAGGCAAACCCGCAATAGACGTGATTCGTGAACTGATTGAAGCCTTACCTTGACCTGTCAAATCCCAGTCCAGAAAAATCATAACCATAGTAGAAGGTATTGTAGATTTGGACAAAGGTTTTCAGTTTACTCTGACAAGAGTAATTCAAGAGCGGTAATCATAAAATTCAACACTTCCAACTGGATATTTGCTACTTTCTTTGCTGTTGTTTGTTGCGAAAATACTAAAAAACAAGGGTTAGAAATTATTTTTGATGGAAGTGACGACAGACTAAAACAGTCGCTGAACCGTATAAACAGTTTCTCAGCCCTCATGTTGCAACTAAATATAAGTAAGTGAGCGTAAATAATTGTCGTTGGGATAAGGCAATAGGCAACAGTCAATAGGCAATAGGTATAAGGATTTTAGTCTAGTTCATTTCTCTTTACATAGTTTGGTTTTATTGTGCCAACTTACTTAGTTTCACGTCATCTTGTTTTCGGCGTGCTGCGATCGCCGTAAACGATCGCAGCACGCCTTTATTCAGTTTTATACCGTGTCTCTCAATCCTTACCAAAAATTACCCAAAGTCTAATATTTATATCTTGAGAATCAACCAAAGTGAAATGGTTAGCAAATCTACTTTTATTTTGTCTGTGGCAAGGCTCGAATGAGTTCTCTAATCACATCAGTCGCTGGTCTGCCTGTTTGTTCACAATATTTTTCGAGGTTCTTGGCTTCATTTGATGCCAGGTTAATAGTGATTCGCTTGACCGCCCATTTTTTATTCATACTAAAACTGATAAATCGTGTACTCATAGCTTCAACCCCTGATTTTACCTTTCCAGATGGAAAGTAACCTAAATTTGGAATGTGCCTGGATACCTTTTTAAGGATGTAAGACTTACGCAAAACTACATATTGTAGGGGCAATTCATGAATTGCCTCTACCTGGAAATCTTTCTGTTTGCGTAAGTTCTAGGATGGTTAGGGAAGATTAAACTTTGACCCAAACCTCTTGGAATATATGCCCTTACTACTTTTGTAGTTTAATCTGCACCTTCAATTGGTGCAAAACCTTGGCGCTGAATATTTTCTGTTACAGCACGTGGTTCTAGAAATTGCAGTAGGTAATCAGGGCCGCCTGCTTTAGAACCGACTCCAGAAAGTTTGAATCCACCAAAGGGTTGCCGCCCAACGATCGCTCCGGTAATATTGCGGTTAATGTACAAATTGCCGACTTCAAATTCTGTCTGCGCCTGCTGAATGTGCGAAGGTGTTCGAGAATAAAGTCCGCCAGTTAAGGCGTAGTTTGTCCCGTTGGCAACTGCTAACGCTTCCTGGAAATCTTTTACCCGAATTACCGCCAGCACAGGGCCAAAAATTTCTTGCTGGGAAATTACCGCATTTGGCGATACTTCACTAAAAATCACAGGGCCGATAAAATATCCTTGTTCGGGTGCTGGTAATTCCAAGGCTAATTCTGCTTCTGCCTTACCCTTCTCAATATACTCGCGGATGCGATCGCGGGCATTGGCATCAATCACTGGCCCAACTTGGGTACTAGGTAACTCTGCTTCCCCAATGTTCAAGGATTTTGTGGCTTCTACCAAGCGTTGCACAAAGGCTTCATAAATCGGTTCCAGCACAATCACCCTGGAAGCCGCAGAACATTTTTGTCCACTGTAACCAAATGCCGATTGCACTACTCCTACAACTGCTTGGTCTAAATCAGCACTTTCATCGACAATGATGGCATTTTTGCCACCCATTTCAGCAATCACCCGTTTCATGTGCTTTTGTCCAGGTTTCAATATTGCGGCTTCTGCGTAAATTCGACAGCCAACTTCTTGAGAACCCGTAAAAGCAATTACATGAGTATCAGGATGATTTACCAAGTAAGCACCAACTTGCGAACCTTTCCCTGGCACGTATTGAAAGACACCTTTGGGAAAACCAGCCTCTATTAAAATTTCGGTGAGTTTTGCGGTAATTACAGAAGATGTTTCCGCAGGTTTAAGAAGAGTACAATTCCCTGAAACCAAGGCTGCAACAGTCATTCCACATGCGATCGCTAGGGGAAAATTCCAGGGAGAAATTACTACAACAATCCCCCGTGGATGGTAGATATAACGGTTAGTTTCCCCAGCAAGGTCATAATTAACGCCTTTGTCTAGCCGTTCTATCTCATCAGCATAATACCGACAAAAGTCTATCGCTTCCGAAACCTCTCCATCAGCTTCCTTAACTGGTTTGCCAACTTCCAAAACTATCCAAGCTGAAAGTTCGGCGCGGCGGAGTTCCATCAAATCACCCGCTTTCCGCAAAATATCAGCGCGTTGTTTCGCAGGTGTTTTCCTCCACCCAGGAAATGCGGCTTTGGCTGCTTGCATGGCTTGTTCAGCTTGTTCAACGCTAATTAAGCCTACTTTACCAACTACTTCACTGAAATTAGAAGGGTTGAGAGAATCAACAAATTCCGACGTATTCACATATTCCCCATTAATCAACGGCAAATAAGTTTTACCCAATTGTTGACGAACGCTTTGGAAAGCTTGCGCCGCTTTCGTTCTGATCTCTTCCACCGCATAATCGGTATCAGCTGCACCGAGGAAATGAGAGTTAGGAGTTAAAGATTTTTCTTCTTTGACAATTGGCGGCGCTAATAACTCTTCAATTGGTCGATTTTCGAGGTTTTGGCGTAAAAATGAACTATTAGCGGTATTTTCTAACAATCGGCGAATTAAATACGCCATCCCCGGCAATAATTCACCGTAGGGACAGTAAACTCTGACTCGATAACCCTTGTCAACCAAAGCTTTTGCAACTTTATCACCCATACCGTAGAGGACTTGTAATTCAAAGCGACGGCGGGGGACATTTAAACTTTCAGCGATAGCAATGGCGCGAGAGTGCGATCGCACATTATGGCTACCAATGGCAGAATACACATATTGATGATTTTCTAGCAATAGCTGAGTAATGGTTTCAAAGTTAGCATCAGTTGCCGCCTTATCGTTGTAAACTGGCTGTTTCCAATGCTTCTGGGCTGCTTTGATAGTTTCTTGATCCCAATATGCGCCTTTCACCAAGCGGATTGTCAGGGGATAACCGCGTTCTTTTAACCAAGAAATTACGTTTTTGGCATCTTGCTCGCTATCACGCAGATATGCTTGAATTGTCATGCCAATATCTGTGCGTTGCCGAAACTCTTCTTCTAGTAAGAGTTTTTTCAGGATGCTGAGAGTTATGTCTTTATAAGCATACTGTTCCATATCAAAATGCACAGCTGCACCCAACTCTTTAGCACGACGTAAGAGAATCCGAATGCGATCGCTAACTCGCTCCTCACTACCCTTAGCATCTAAAGGGTCAAATTGAGAATAAAACGCCGTTAATTTAACAGAAACCTGAACTTTGGGTATCGGTTCACCATCAGCCTCATCAATAGCCGGGATAGCTGCCCAATTCTTTGATGCTTCTACCAATTGTTGCATTAATTCTAGATAGCGTTCTAGATAAGACTGCGCTTCGGCTTCGGTAATCACCGCTTCACCAAGTAAATCAATGGTGAAAGCCATTTTTTCTTTTCGCAGTCGTTCAACTGTTTTGATGACTTGTTTAATATTTTCCCCAGAAATATATTTATGGGCAAGAGTCTCAACGGCTGTACCAACGGTTGTCGCAGCAACTTGTCCTGGCATCGAGTCAGGGTTAGCAAAATTTAGCATTCCCTTCAAAGCTGCCGGTAATTCTACAGATTCATCTCCTAAATATTCTTGTAAATGTGAAGCAATTTCTGATTTACTGTGTAAAGCAGGTAGCGTGTCTATAAAGCGAAATAGTTGCACCCGTAATCCAGGATTACTCATCGCCCAAGCTAATAATTTATCATCCCAGCGCATTTGATCCCGCAGGGAAGAAAAAAACGAACGATTTTCCTGCGTTGCGGCTAGAAGTTGTTTAGCAATTTCTTGGGTTTTAGCTTCGTAGGTGCTTGTTTGTACTTGTAATACCACTGATAATAAACTCCGTTAATCAAGGCAAGGCTTTTTGTACAAAGCCTGTGTCTTCTATTTTGACGCTTTCATTTAGCTGTCACCATATCTAATGGTTTGCCAAGTTGCAATTTAAGTCTGACAGCAAGAGAATTCTAAGTAGTGGCTTTTAACAAGCAGAATTTTGAATAACATCGATAATTGGGCAGAAGGGAAGGATTTTCCAGCTTTTTCTCTTATTGCATCTTCCCACTGTGGTTTGAACAGGATGTACTTGTTTTTTCCAATACTAAGAATGGGTATACTCACTCTATGCCTACAGAAAACTTTATGGATATTTTATTTTCTAACTGGCAACATACACTCCAATCTTTTGGTGTTGACCAGGTAGCGGCTGAAAAAGCCTTTAATTCGTTGGTTGCAGCTTACTCTACCCCTAGTCGCTATTACCATACACTAAAACACATCGATCGCGTTCTCAGCACAATTCAGATATTACAAGGCTACACCAATAATCTAGCTGCTGTTCAACTAGCTGCCTGGTTTCACGATGTAGTATATGACACTGAAGCTAAAGATAATGAAGAACGAAGCGCAGACTATGCTTTTGAGTTGCTGAATACTTTAGATATTCCAGAAAGTACTATAACTACTGTTACGCGTCTTATTTTGAATACTAAAGACCACGAAGCTGCGGTGAATGACTGTGATAGCCAAGTTCTAATTGATGCAGATTTAGCGATTTTAGCGGCTCACTCAGTGGAATATGAAGAATATGCCCATGCTATTCGCCAGGAATATGGCTGGCTTCCAGAGAAGGACTATATCACAGGTCGTCAGAAAGTTTTAGAACGATTTTTGCAGCGATCGCGTATCTATTTTACGCCTTTAATGTTAGAATTCGCCGAACCCTCTGCCCGTGGCAATATCCAGGCAGAAATTCAGTCTTTATTGTCCAATTAATTTTACAGCACGGTCGCAGTGAATGGAATGATGCCTCCGGCACACCAAGGGCGAATGTGGCTACATAAAAAAAGACCAGCGACTTGAGCTAAGAAAAAATTAGCAACGGGTTAAGCCCTTTATTTTTAGCCCGCACAAGCGGGTAAAACCTCGTCTAAACGAGGTTTATAACCACCAAGTCGAATTCTCCTATTGCTAGAAATTTTGAATTGTTTACCGTCTACCACCACCACGATGAGGCACTTCAACTTCAGTGTCTTGTAACTTTCTTTTCGGTGCAAATACTTCTTGATGTTGTTGCTGCTGAATTTTTTGCTCTGCAAACTTGGCACGGGTGCGAACTCCAAGATCGGCATCGGTATCGAGCATTTGCTGAAGTTGATTTGTAATCCGCGACGCTTGATCGGGTAAAGTAACTGCGATCGCAATAGCTAATGTTTCTAAACTCGTTACTGCTGCATAACGGACTACCCATTCTGGATCTTGAGAAATTAATAATAGCGCCTCTAATACCTCAGTTTGAACAGATTCTACTTTCTCCGGTGGTACTTGATGCCAGCGCAAAGTACCTAATCCTCTAGCAGCTGCTCGCCTCACACTTAAAGAAAAATCGGTTTTTGCTGCCTCCAACAAGGTATCTAGTGCCCGAACATCGCCAATTCCCGCTAAGGCACGAAGTGCCCAGGCTCTAGCACCATAGTTATAGTCATCAATTAGTTCCAATAGTGGCGATACTGCGGCTTCTCCGATCGCAATTAGTCCATCTACCGCCGCCACCGCCGCCCCTGGATTGTTGTAGCCCAAAGCTGCAATTAGAGTAGGAACAGATTCCTCTATACCGGCTGCTGCTAACTCTTGAACTGCATCTACTAAGCGCTCTGACGAATCTGCTTCTTGTACAGCACGGATCAATATTTGGGCAAGATCGCTGTTATTCATAACAATTTTTCATGAGTAATTAGCCGTCAGCCAATTGTAGCTTAAGTTATCCGTATTTGACATCACACATAAACCCCCTAACCCTGATTTTGCAGTTGGGTTGGGGGTTTATCACAGATAAACATTTTTGTGTAACGTATTAATAACAACTTACTCTCTACAATTTATGACTACAATAGCGAGTCCATCAAATTAATCACTTTAATCGCATCTTCTGACAAAGTGGTTGGTGTTGTGTGATTGACTTGATGTTCTAGTAATCCTTTGAGAGAAATGAGTTTCAGGCTATTTTCAGCAAGAGTCTGTGCGATCGCATCTGCTGCGGGTAGATATCCAATAGCTCCCAAATCTGCTAACACTGCTCGGCGCAATTGCAATCTCTCACCTGTCAAAGCCTTTACCAACCGTTCTCCATAAGCTGGTTCTTCGGTTAATTGATACATAGCTCGCGCTGCGGCATATTGCACCAATTCAATTGGATGCTCTAAAAATGGCTTTACCAAAGAGGTGAATTCAGTCGCCCTCAAGGTTCCCAAGGCTTCTAAGATGGCTTCATAGGGTTGAGATAAATCAGGTTGCTGCGAGACAAGCTGTTCTCCATGTAAACCTGCTGCTAATAGCTTGATCAGGGCGGGAATACAAACCGGATCGCGTAGCATTTCTAAAGATTGTGCTGCTGCTTCCCGCACATAAAAATCTGAGCAGTCTAAACACGCAATTAAAGGTGATACTGCTTGGCGATCGCCTAGTTTTCCCAAGGCTCTAGCTGCGTTCCGTCTTAGAGGATATCCGCCTTCTGGTGTTCTGTCGGCTTCATCCTCTAAAGCTTTGATCAGTCTTGTAACCGCAGCTGGTTCACCTATACGAAACCTACCCAACCACCAGGCAGCATAAAACCGCAAACCTAAATCTTCACTTTCTAGATTAGCGATCGCTTGTTCTACTGTTAAAGATCCACCATCGGCATTATCACCTGTCGCGGATAAATCTTCAAATTTCTGTGGACTGGAATTCATTAGGAAGAAGGATGATCGCTTTGTTCGCTATTTGTCGTTTCAGCGTTTAATGGCTGAATACTAACTATTTTGCCACCTAAGCGAGTAATTCGCTGCATTTCTTGATTCATCCGGTTTTCAGGCACTGTGAAAAATACACTGGCACTAGAACGAATCGGATAGTTGTTTTTTTGGGTTTCTTCGCTTTGGCGCAAACCTACTACTTCATATCGGAAGGAGCGATTACTATTTCTACTACTAATTTGTCCAAGCATAAATCACTTCCAAATTTCAAATTTTAAGTTTTCAATAGTCATTAATCAATGACTAATGACTATTGACAAATGACACTAAAGTGGTTTCACACTAGCTATTTTACCACCTTGTTTTACCACTCTCTGGAAGTAACTAGATAGTTCTTCATAAGGTATTACTACCGCTTGATTGACACGGCGGGTGCTAGGATAACCGGCACCAAAAACACCTGCCACTTCAATCCGGTAGAGTCTGCCTTCTTTACCAAATGTTCCCGCACCACCAAAAGTACTGTTGGGGGTAACGCCTTTTTCGGAAGCAACGTATGAAAAACCTGAAGAAGCACCAGATGGAGGAACAACAACAGATGCACTATTGCGACCTAGTTCAGCAGCAAGGCGGGAGGATTTGCCTTTGAGTTGGGAAGTATCGCTACTGGCATAGCCGCGATAAAGTTGGAATATCCGGCTGAATCCTACAGTTTTCTGTCCTGTTTGGGTGTTAAAGCCGCGATAGTAAGGCACTATATTTTCACCAAAGCTAGATTGATACTCTGGCGAATCAATATAAGAATCGATGTCGGCTTCATATCCCTTGTTTTGGTACAAGTCCAAGTGATAAACCACTTCAGACTCATCATAAGGGGCACGACCTAACAAATGTTTATAGTTCAGTTCGATAACGCGAGTTTGGAAATTGTCGTAGAAAAACTTGGATTTGTACAGTTCTGATTTAGCGACTTGACGCACAAACTCTTGTACTGTATTTTTTCCATCGCGCAGGATAGATTCAGCACTTGTAAGGCGGTCAGATGTCAATATATAGTTGTTACCCAACACCTGACGATAGACGGCAGCGATTACTCTCTCTATATCTTCTTTAGTTGCATTGGGACGCAGTTCTACAGGAGATTGGTCGCTAAAAGGTTCCGTTCCTAGACGGGACGCTGCTGTTGTAATAGCCATTGGTAATTTTCCTTTTGTAATTAGTAGTTGGAAAAATTAGGAGTTAGGAGTTAAGAGTTAGGAGTTAAGGGTAGGGGTATAGTTAGGAATTTAAAACTCATAACTTCTAACTCCTCACTCCTCACTTCTAACTCCTCACTCCTAACTCCTCAGTTAATTCCCGATTCCCTATTTATACGGCAGTAATGCTAATAACTTTACTGCCCTTACGATTCAACTGCTGCAATTTACTAGACAGTTGCTCGTAGGGTACGATCAATTCCGCAGTACCACGGCGCACTACAGTTGAGTTGGGGGAAGCTGCTTGTAGCACTCTGATGCGATATGTTTCCCCACGACCACCTGTAGAGAGGCCGGTTAAGGCTCCAGCAGAGACTGGATAAATGGGTGAAGCTAGATTCTTAGCGACTTCCCAGGTTAGCCGTCCTTGTTTTTGTCCTTGGGCGCGATCGCTATTTGCATAACCACGATACAGTTGGAACAGTCGGCTATATCCAACGTTTTTCTGTCCTACTTGACTTTTAAAGCCTCGATAGTAGGGCACAACATTTTCGCCAAAACTTTCTTGATATTCTAATGAGTCAATGTAAGAATTAATTTCAGCTTCGTAACCTTGTGAGTTGTAAAGCTCAACATGGTACGAAATCTCTGACTCATCTTCTGGGGCACGCCCCAATAAATGCTTATAATTTAACTCGATAAACCGAGTTTGCGAGTTGGAGTAAAAAAACTTGTCCCGATAGAGTTCCGATTGAGCAATAGCTTGCACAAATCCCCGAACCGAGATTAAACCTTGCTGCAAAAGTGATTCTGCACTCTCCAGACGCTCTCCTTCTAGGAGGTATGCATTACCCAAAACCTGACGGTAAGCTGCCCGGATAACCACTGCCACATCTGCTTCAGTTCTATCGGGGCGTAGTTCTACAGGTGCTGAGTTTTCAAATGCTCCAATCCCTAGTCTTGCTGCTTGTCCCAAAGCTGCCATCTTTAAACCTCCTCAGTTTTAACTGCAAAACTGAAAACTTTTTAGAAAATTTTTTTCTAGTTTTTTAACAGTCTTTTGAAAATAAAACTGCCCGGAGAGGTAAGCAACTCATAGAACTCACTTGTCATAAGAGCTGATTTCCTCTCCGGGCTAAAGAAACACTCTAGCTTAGAGTATTGATTACATAGTCGATGTAGGAATTTGCTTCAACAGCTGGGTCGCCGCTTAGACCGTGGTTAGCTTTGATGTACTTGAGAGCTTCAATGTACCAGCTAGGAGACAGGTCAAAAGTCCGGTTGATTTCAGCCAAGCCAGAAATCAAGAAATCGTCCAAGGGGCCTGTACCACCAACAACTAAAGCGTATGTGATAATCCGCAAGTAGTAGCCAACATCACGAACACACTTGCCTTTACCGCGTGCATCAGACGCGAAGTTAGGGCCTTGTTGTTGAGTGGTGTAAGGGAACTTGTTATATACTGCTTGAGCAGCACCTTCGGTCAAGCGTTGAGCATTAGCACTCAATGCTTTTGCTGCTTGTAAGCTAGCTGGAGCTTGACGGAAGCGACCAAAAGCAACTTGAATTTCGGTGCTGCTGAGGTAACGACCTTGAGAGTCAGCCGATGCAATTGCTTCAGTTAGAGGTGTTTTTGTCATTTTTGGTATTTCCCTTTTACAAAAATTTGGTTGAAATTTTGTTTTGTCCTAATGGACAACTATCTCAGTCAATAGCAGCAATATTTGCCTTAAGCTACTGCTGAAGCAGCACGATCAAAATAGCTAGCAATTTCAGCTGATAAAGCGCTGCAATCGCCTCTGGTGATGTTGTTTGTATCGTTGACAATTGCTAGGGAAGCAGCTTTTAGCTTTTGAATACCAACAGCAACTGAAGCTCCTGGGGTTCCCAATGCCAAGTAGGTTTCACGCAAGCCGTTGAGGGCACGATCGTCTAACACGCTGGAATCGCCAGCAAAGATTGCGTATGTGATGTAGCGAAGAATGATGTCCAAGTCTCTGATGCAAGCAGCAGCGCGACGGCTGGTGTAAGCATTACCACCGGGAGTGATCAATTGGGGTTGTTCTGCCCACAAATCACGAGCCGCAGCAGCAACAAGAGCGGAAGCATTGCTGGTAATACGGTTAACAGCATCTGCACGCTTGTTACCATCTTTGACTAGTTCACTCAATGCATCCAATTGTGCATCGGAGAGGTATTCCCCACGTGTATCAGCTTGGGAAACTACTTTTGCAAATGCATCTAAAACCATTGCGTTAAATCTCCTACTTTGCTTGGTTAAGAATAATTGGACTCAAAACTGAATGGTTCAGCTTTTTTTGATGTCAGCACTGCCTGACGAGTTACGAAAGGTTTAAAACAGACATCCACGAAATAAGTTTACGATCTCCAGGCTTTCAGATTAAAACTTTTGTTAAAAAACTTCAAACTTCTATGAACGACTGGAAAACCTGATTAAGATGTTGTTTTTTACTTCCAAGTTCTCTTTATACAATGCTGCCGCGTCATTATTTATTACAAATTATTGTTATGTTTGTTAATTTCATTTACATAACTTTACATTTAGGCTAACTTCTCGGCACTCCAATAAATACTGGAAATTTCTTTCAGGGAAATCCCTTAAAGAATGCGTAGGCGTAGTCCACCGCAGGTATCGCATCTTTAACTTTTGTAGTATTTGCTACTTGGCATCTTCTGCCAAGGGCACACAGCATATTTACGGCTGCATTGTATCGATACAAAGTAATAAGTGCAATTTCTTCGCGTCTCTGCTCTCAACTTTTATAAAGAAAAAAGACTTGATTTTGGAGAATTTTTCATGATACTCTGTGTTCAACAAAAACTACGGTTATTCGATAGACTTATTGTAGCTTTTTGAGTTATACAGGTATGTCTGTAATTTTGCAAACTTGTGGTTAATGGCAACGGAAATCATCTATATGGTAAAAGACTGGTTTGAATGGCACGACCTCTACAAGAACGAACCAAAATTGCAACAACGCTTGCAAATTGTGCAGGAATACATTTCCTATAGCTTGAATTTGTCCGAACCAGGGTTAATCCGTGTAGTTAGTGTTTGCGCGGGCGATGGACGAGATTTGCTAGGAACGCTATCAAATCACCCACGAGCAAAAGATGTTTATGCCCGACTTGTAGAGCTAAATCCACACCTAGTTGAACGTGGACAACAAACAATAGAATCCTTGGGTTTGACAAAACAAATTGAGTTTATCAATGGTGATGCAACTCTGTCCTCCAACTATGTAGGAGCAGTGCCAGCAGACATTGTGATTGTCTGTGGTGTATTCGGCAATCTTGCAGATGAAGCTGAACTAAATCGCTTGCTAGCGAACCTGAGTTTTCTGAGCAAACAAGGTGCTTTTGTAATTTGGACTCGTGGACACTCTAACGGTACTCCCCACTCTGAGACTGTGCGTAAATTTTTCCGTGAATATGGATTTGAAGAAGTGAACTTCAAACTCACCGCAACAGGAGACATGGGAGTAGGTATTCATCGTTACCTTGGTGAAAGTTTAGCTGCACCCAAAGAACAACAGTTTTTCGCCTTTACTGGTGTTCCAAGTAAAGCCAGGTAAATTAAGTGGATAGTGATTGAAAAGATTGATAAAATCCAGCGCTAGGCTGTTTTTAAATATTTGTTATTACTTACATTTCTGTAATAGTTAAAGTCCACTTGAGTGGACTTTAATTTTCCCTAATACCAATTCTGTATGAAGATGCGCTAAACCATATTAGAGCGAAGTATAAGAAAAAACGAACCGCAAAGGGCGCAAAGTACACAAAGGAAGAGAGAGAAAGAAAATTTGGCGCAGCCTCACAAAGAGATGGTATAACATACAAACTCTAGTATGACTTCCGCAATAGTAAATGCAGTAGGGGAAATTCATGAATTGCCCCTACCGGAAAATCAGAGTTTTGTATTGTTTTTGTAAGTCCTATCTCAACATCTACGTCATTAAAAGGAATTGAGCTATTAGCCTCGGAATCAATTCCAAGGCGGGTTGACAAGGAAGCAAGAGATTAAAAGGATAGGGGTAAAAACAAGGTTTTTAAATATGGGGTTCCTTTTCCCCTTTTCCCCTGATTATTAATTCCTGCCAAACACGCTGCCTAGGGCACGCGCCATATTTTGCGGTTGCATTGCATCCATTGCGGCGGTGGGTTCGTAGCCGCAGTGAACCATGCAATCGGCACACTTGGGATTACCACTAGCACGGCCGTATTGACTCCAATCAGTTTGTGCTAGTAATTCCTTGAAGGTAGAGTAATAACCTTCGTTCAACAGATAACAAGGTTTTTGCCAACCGAGAACACTATAACTAGGGCTACCCCAAGGCGTGCATTCGTAGTCCTTCTCACCAGTAAGAAAATCTAAGAACAGTGGATTGTGATTGAAGTTCCAGTTTTTTTCACCAGCTTTGTAGGGAGCCAGAATTTGCCGGAAGAGGGTGCGGGTTTGTTCGCGGTGAAGAAAATGATCTTGATCAGGTGCCCACTCGTAACTGTAGCCGGGAGAAATCATCATCCCGTCAGTATTTAGTGTTTCCAGAAAGTCGAAGAACTCTTGCATATCTTGGGGTTTAGTACCCTCAAAGATAGTTGTGTTAGTGGTGACACGAAAACCTTTAGCTTTAGCGGCGCGAATGGCTTTGACGGCAATATCAAAAACACCTTGGCGGTCTACACAATGATCGTGTAACTCGCGCATTCCATCTAAATGCACGCTAAAAGTCAGGTAAGGGGAAGGTTGAAACTTATCTAGGCTCTTTTCTAACAACAAACCATTGGTACACAAGTAAATATATTTCTTGCGCTCAATTAATCCTTGAACAATTTCATCAATCTGGGGGTGTAGCAGAGGTTCTCCGCCAGGAATTGAGACAACTGGTGCGCCGCACTCTTCCACTGCGGTAAAGCACTGTTCTGGGGTGAGATTTTGCTTTAATATTTCCTTGGGATGTTGGATTTTACCACAACCAGTACAAGCTAGATTACAACGAAAAAGAGGTTCCAACATCAATACTAAGGGGAAGCGTTTACGTCCTTTCAAACGCTGAGTAACCAGATACTTCCCGATATCCATAGCTTGTTGTATATTAACTGCCATTGTTGCGATCGCTCCTCTTTTATAAAAACACCACGGGAAAACATAAAACCTTCTTAGGGGCGCAAGGTTTTGCGCCTCTACTGTCTATTGCATCCACACATAAATCGCTATATTTTTCATTTGACATAGCCTTGAGCAACAAACCAATCCACAGCATCTTTGAGTGCTGTTTTCAGCGAAGATTGAGGTAGACCCAATTCTCGTACAGCCTTTGCAGCATTGTAATACATTGGCTGTTTTGCCATCCGAACGCCATCCAATGGCACTGAGGGCGATTTTCCCAAGGGTGCGAGAATATTTTCATCAACCCAGGCGGCAGTAAAGGGCAACCAAGCGGGTACTGTGCGTTGAGGTGCTATCAAACCTGTGATATCGGCAAGTTGTTCGAGTAGTTCTTTGAGACTTAGATTTTGATGACCTAAGATATAGCGATCGCCTGGCTTACCTCGTTGCAAGGCCAGTAAATGCCCCCACGCCACATCTCGCACATCGATAAAATTAAGACCAGTATCCAAGTAAAAGGGCATTTGCCGTCGTAAAAACCGTAAGATTATATCACCTGTCGGGGTAGGTTTGATATCTAACGATCCAATAGGGCTACTTGGGTTAACTATAACTACCTCTTGACCTGTAGCAACTGCTTGCATGGCTTCTTGTTCAGCCAGAAACTTAGACTTTTTGTAGTTACCCACCAACTTTTCTATGGGACTCTGATGTGTTTCATCGACCACTTGACCAGATGATCCTACCCCAATTGCCGCTACTGAACTGGTATAAACGGTGCGTTCAATGCCAGCTTTATTAGCTGCTACCAAGACATTGCGCGTACCCAGAACATTATTATGATGAAGTAAATCTCGGTCTGTTTGCCACAGAGAATAATGGGCTGCGACATGAAATAGATATTGACAACCTCTCATTTGTTGCCAGAGATTTGGATCGTTCAAATCGCCTTTGACAATTTCTACCTCCAAACCGCGTAGATTCTCCAAATTGCTACTTGAGCGTACCAGCGCTTTGACTGTGTAACCCTCTTTCAGTAACAACCGTACCAAGTGGGCACCAATAAAACCTGTACTCCCCGTGACAAAAACTTGCATCAACTTCTCTCTCTTGTCTGAAAGTGGGGAAACCAATCATCTAAAATAGTGTAGACTACCGGCACGACAATCAAGCTGAGGATAGTTGAAGTTACGAGTCCACCGGCGATCGCTACAGCCATAGGCGATCGCAATTCGGAACCTGCACCAAAACCCAATGCGATCGGTAGCATTCCCAAAATAGTGGAGGCAGTAGTCATCATAATTGGTCTGAGACGCACTAATCCAGTGTTGAGGATTGCCTCTGTGCGTTCTGTGCCAGCATTGCGTAACTGGTTAATATAATCCACAAGCAAGATGGCATTTTTATTGGCCAGCCCCAGTAAAAATACGAAACCAATCAGTGAGATCATCCCAAAATCGCTCTTAGTGATCAGTAGTGCCAACATTGCCCCCACCAGTGCTAAAGGCAAAGATACACCAATCACTAGAGGGTCTACCCAGCTTTTGAACAGCAAAATTAATACTACAACAATACAGAGGGCAGATAAAGCCAAAGTACTGCCAAAACTGCTAAAAACCTCACCTTGGCTAGCCGAGTCTCCTCCTAAATTTAACGAAACATTAGAAGGTAACACCGCCTTAGCTTCAGCTACCACTTTATCAGTAGCATCACCCAAAGATAGACCCTTGCCAAGATTAGCACTGACATAAGCTACTCGCTGATTATTCAGACGCTCGATCTGAAAAACCTCACCTTGGGGATTTGTTTCACCTTTAACTGTGACATCGGCAAATCCCGGTAATCTCTGAATTCTCTCTTTAATTGCCTTGACTGCTTTACTTAAGGCTTGGAGATCGTCACCGCGCAAAGCTATTTGGAGAGGTTTTTGACCGCCAGAATCAACAAACTGAATATCTTCCACACTGGTAGTTACCCCAGAAAGGACAGGTAAAGTGGAGCGGAATTGGTCTTGTAGTTCTCCAGTTGTGATTGTGCGGTCTTCCTTTAACTTTATATATAGTGTGCCTTTATTTGGCTCACCCTCACGAGAACCAACAGTAGTAAATACTGTTTCAACTGCTGGTGATTTTCTGACTACATCTTCTAGTTTTTTAGCAACTTGAAGAGAATCGTTTAAGGGATTGGGGATTGGGAATTGGGAACTTGTACTGAGCGAAGTCGAAGTATTGGGAATTGGGAATTGGGAATTGGGGATATTGCTTCCTTGTCCTCCTTGTCCCCCTTGCCCTCCTCTAGCAAAATCGGGGATACTCGGTAAAGGAGCAGTATAAGCAATATTGAATTCGCCGCGATCGAGTTTGGGAATAAAGCCTTTGGGAATTAGTGGAATCAGCGCTATACCTGCAATAAAACTGAATACAGCTAACCCGACAACTATCTTCCGGTGATTCAAAGACCAACTCAGCAAATTTCTGTAAGATTGGGCAAATGCGACCCAAATTCTTGCTTCTCGACGCGGAGAGAGCGAGGGTTTAGGTTTTAGCCAGTAAATAGCCAGAACTGGAGATAAAGTCCGAGCAACTAGCATAGAAGCAAGCATGGCTGCTGAAACAGTGATGCCAAAGGGCTTGAAAAACTGCCCAATTACGCCACCCATTAAACCTATGGGCAGAAAAACCGCTACTGCTGTCAACGTGGCGGCGGTGACTGTTAATCCAATCTCATTGGTCGCTAAAAGCGCCGCTTGGCGAGGAGTTTCTCCATCTTCAATGTGTCGCATGATGTTTTCTACATCCACGATCGCATCATCAACAATACTCCCAATCACCAAAGCTAAAGCTAACAGCGTAATTGTTTCTAAGTTGAAACCGAAAATTGCCATGACGATAAACGTCGCCAACAAAGACGTAGGAATCGCCAAGGCAGAAATTAGGGTGGCTCGCCAATTCCATAAAAAAGGAAATATAACCACGATGGACAACAAGACTGCTTCGAGCAAAGCATCAATAGTTGACTGGGTGGCTTGGCGGATATATTTTGCTTGGGTAGCAGCTAAGGTGAGTTTGACATCCTTGAGGGTAGAACGTAGCCTTTGCACTTCTTCCTCAACTCGACTCACCACTTCTAAAGTGTTAGCGTTACCGCGTTTGATTACCTGAAACGCGAGTGCATCTTGCCCGTTAAATCTAACTAATGTTGCGCCTGCTTGGGGGATGGCTGCTGCACTCTGATTCGCTGGATTTAGGGGAAGAGTTGCAGTAGCACCGCCTAACAGTGAGACTTTCAGGACTCCTGGTAGTTTAGCGATCGCACTTACAATCTCGTCTTTCGCCAACTTTGTCAAATCTGTAAGATTCCGGGTGGGACTCTCAATGGCATAACTAATGGCGGCTGACTCGTTAAGGTTCAGGGGAATAATTTTAGAAGTCGCTCCTTGAGGTAGAGTCAACTGCTTGAGGGCAGTTTCCACCTTTTTGGTTGATGTTTCTAAATTCGTACCAACGGCAAAAGAAAGGCTAACGGCTGTTTGACTGGGATAGGTGGATGAGCGGATATTCTCCAGTCCTTCTAGGGAACGGAGGCGTTCTTCGAGGGGTTTGGTGAGCTTCGCCTCTGTATCCAAGGCAGTTGTCAGAGGGGCTGTAGCATTCACAACCACCACTGGAAAGGTAATATCTGGAAACAAAGCATACTTAAGAGAACTGAAAGCCAGAATCCCAGCTACAGTTACGGCAATCCAAAAACTCACCGTCAGCCACGAAAATTGAATCGCTAATTTGGAAATATTGAATACTTCTCGTGCAGATTTTGAGTTACGAAGCTTTACCATCTTGGAAAATTATCGTGTGGGTGACACAATTATTTAGTCATGCTACAGCAATCACTTTCGGTTTGCGAGCTTTGGTTACAACTAAACAGCAATATTACTTATTGTCACTCAGATATGACCCAATCTTTAATACAAAAGGAAACTTCAAAGATGAAACTTGGTTCTGTCGAGCATAAGGAATTATTCTGCCGGAGCTTTACCGAAAGCTACAGGGAATACGAACCTGAGTCTCTTCCCTGGCCAGATTTGGACGATACAGCCTTGAGTTTCTTACGCAGTATTCCCTTCTGGGAGAAAGCTCTAGATACAGAACGACAAGCTGGAGCAATAGTTAGTGGCTACGCAGCAACGGTGAGCGATCCTATTTTACAAAGTGCGATCGCTCTCCAAGGTAAAGAAGAATTACGCCATGCCCGTCTACTTCAAAAATTAATTGATCGTTACGGCATCGAAATGCCAGAACGTCAACCAATTCAAGTTCCCCAAAATATCGAGCCAGTCTTTACGCGTTTTGGCTTTGAAGAGTGTCTGGATACTTTCTTTGCCTATGGGTTATTTGCGATCGCCCGTGAAGCTAATGTTTTTCCAGAATCTATTTTCACTATCTTTGATCCCATCATAGATGAAGAAACACGTCATATTGTTTTTTTTGTCAACTGGTTTACCTATACACAAATTCATCGTGGCCAGGGATTCATCCCATTACGGAGCGCCAAAACCCTCTGGCAATACGGCAAAGCTCTCAGTAATTTGATTGCCGTCTTTGGCAATGACGACCCTAGTAAAACTGGCTTCGCTGTCACAGGTGCTGACATCTTTACCAAAGACCTCACATTAGAAAAATTTCTCAGCATTTGTCTAGTAGAAAATCAGCGCCGGATGAGCAAGTATGACCCCCGACTACTCCAACCACAATTACTACCTAAGCTTGCCAACATCGCCCTCCGTACCCTTGAGTTAATACCCAAACGCAAACTTGCAACTGTCGAGAGAGCTAGTGCCTAATTTTTTGCCCATCAATACTATTCTGGTGCCTCAAGGAGCAGAATATAAAGCTGTTTGTCGCGGATTAAGCGGCGTTACTGGTTCCATCCCAAAGGTAGCAGCCATACCTGTTGGGATGAAACCCTTACTTAAGTATCTGCACCAAGGACAATTTTTAGTTCCCAAATCCAAGGTGCTGATTATGGGTATCTGTGGCAGCTTAAGCGATCGCTACAAAGTTGGTGATATTGTGCTGTATCAAGATTGTATTTATCAAGGGAAGCTTCTAGAGTGCGATCGCACTTTCACAGCACAATTGCACTCTTCAATATCAAAAAAAGTATCATTAGTCAAGTCATTAACTAGCGATCGCATGATTTGGTCTGCTGCCGAAAAACTTCATTTGGGTGAGACTTTGGCGGCTGATGTTGTTGATATGGAAGGATTTACTGCCCTAGAGTTTTTCAATGTGGGTGGGGTAGCTGTGGCAATGCTGCGAGTAGTCAGTGACGATTGTCAGCACGATATCCCCGATCTCACATCAGCAATTAACTCTGATGGCTCCCTAAATCCTTTCCCCTTAGCAAAGGCAATGCTTAGACAACCGCTTGCAGCTACTCGGCTAATTCGAGGTTCATTAACAGCATTAAAGGTGTTAGAGCAAGTTACAAATATGCTCTTTTCTGGTAATAGACTGAAATAATTGTTAGATAATAATAGCACAGTTACAAGTATTTAAATCCCCTACTTATTAGATAAGTTGGGGATTTAAAGTTCTATGAATATATCTTCATCTAATACCAATTTAATGTGAAGTTGTACATATCTTGATCCCCCTAAATCCCCCTTAAAAAGGGGGACTTTGATAGATGTTTTTCCGGTTCCCCCCTTATTAAGGGGGGCTAGGCAGGGTGGATTAATTGTGCGGAGAGAAAATTTGGAATCCCCGTAACCTCGTCAGCCTGCTAACAGGGGAACTGGATTTATGAACGCAAGAATGAGGGTTTTAATTTTTCTCTCTAGACAATTAATCCACCCTGCTTATTAAGGGGGGCTAGGGGGGATCGAATTCTATGCAGCTTCATAAAAAATTGGTATAAGGGAGTTTCAAATAAAAAATATCCCAAAACTAAAGCAAATAATTCTCTCTATTTCTTCTCCCTCTGTGTTCTCTGTGTCTCTGTGGTAGCCTGCGGCAAGCCGTTCGCGTAGCGTCTCGTAGAGAAGCATCTACGTTTATTTGGATAATTTATTTCTTGGAAGTCCATAAATCGAAATTTGTGAAATCGAAATTTATAAAAATATCTGTGATGATATTTGCGTTGATATCACATTAATCACAAGAATAATTACTATCAGTGTAAGAATCAATACAATTTTATTTTGATGATGGAATTGCTTGTGCAATAAGTTTCACAGAAACTTTATCGTCATACATATTAACTATAAAAGAATATTGGGAAACATAATATATAACCTTATCAGGGTTGGGTTCCAGGAGAGTTAATTCTTTTTGCTTTCAATCAAAAATACTCTTTTGCCAAAATAGCTCGGAACTAATTTACCAACTATCTAACAGAATTTATGAATTTCAATCAAAACTTATACTTTTACTCATTCCTAGCTAATTTTAGATGGCTCAAAAAAAGTTACACCGCTAAAATCATGTCGGTGGCTTTTTTGGGTACTCATGTACCACTTCTAACCTTACTTTTGAGTTTCGTCATCTCAAACTCTTATTCCTTTGAGATGGCGGTACGAGTTATGATTATTGCTCTATTGGCTACATTAGCGGGTACAGCTGCCACCCTCTATGCGCTAAACCATCTCCTCAAACCGGTCATTTTCACATCTGCTGCATTACAAAATTATCTGAACACCAAAACATTGCCTAAATTGCCCACAGAATTTGCTGATGAAGCGGGTACATTGATGGCAGATACCTCACAAACTCTTCACAAATTAGATGAGTTAATTCACCAAATCACTAATTATGATGATCTGACTGGATTGCCCAATCGTGATTTATTCCGCGATCGCCTCCATCAGATTTTATCCCAACCTGAAAACAACCAGCGCCTTGTAGCTGTGTTTTTGCTCAGTATTGATGATTTCACTGGCATGAGTCATGGATTGGATCATCAGACAACAAATTTATTGTTAAGAGCAGTTGCCAAGAGATTATTAAACTGCACGGCACAAACAGATATTCTCGCCTATTTAAAAGGGGATGAATTTGTTCTTGCCCGAATGGATATTCATTCTTTGGAAAGTGTAATTAAGCTATCTCAGATGCTGTTGAGTAACCTGAGTAAACCCTTTCCTGTAGAAGGTAACTTGATTCATATTACCGTCAGTATCGGTATCACACTTAATAATCTAACCGATCCTAATAGCGTAGATCAACTTTTGCAACAGGCTCATATAGCACTTTACCAGTCCAAACAGCAAGGGCGTAGCCAATACCAATTCTATTCGCCAAAAATTAATGCTCAGTTGCAAGAGCGACTGACTTTAGAAAATGAATTGCATGGAGCGCTTGAGCGTGGCGAAATGCTGGTTTATTATCAACCTCTAATTGATTTACATAGCGGACAAGTTATAGCGATGGAAGCGTTGCTTCGCTGGCAGCATCCTACATTAGGTTTGGTTTCTCCAGTAAAGTTTATTCCCATTGCAGAAGCCAATGGTGCGATCGTACCAATTGGTGAATGGGTTTTGCGAACTGCTTGCACCCAAACCCGTGCTTGGCAGCTTGCTGGATTTACCCCAATTCGGATATCTGTGAATCTGTCATCTCGACAGTTTGAACAACCCTATCTGGTTGAGATCGTCAACCAAATTCTTGAAGAAACTGGACTCCAAGCATCTTCCTTAGAACTAGAAGTGACAGAAAGCTTCTTGATGGCTGATATTGATCGTTCAGTTAAAACCTTAAAACAATTACGAGAACTGGGTATCTGCTTGGCTCTAGACGATTTCGGTACTGGTTATTCCTCCCTGAATTATTTGAAACGCTTTCCTGTGAATATGCTCAAAATTGATAAGTCATTTGTGCAGGATGTCATGTCTAATCCTGATAGCGCCGCCGTCACCGATGCAATTATTGCCCTAGCAAAGAGCCTCCGCTTGAAAATCACAGCAGAAGGTGTGGAAACCCAAGAACAGCTTGAATATCTAAAAATGCGTGGATGTGATGAAGGTCAGGGTTTCTACTTCAGTCGTCCTGTTCCTGCTGATATAATTGCCCCGATGTTGCAGAAAAATTCTCAGCAGTTAGAGACAATCCCAGCATAAGTTTTATGCCTCAGCCAGAAAATAACCTCCCCTGCTTTTCACATCAAGAAAATGTAGGGGCAATTCATGAATTGCCCCTACCGCAACTCAAAGTCGTGTGAGTTTCAATCAGCAATACCTATTTTGAAATTGTGGAAAGCTTTGCAACCATCTGAGTCCGAGATGAAACCTCAAGTTTGCGAAACATCCTTTTTAAAGCTTGCTTAACAGAGTTTTCAGTAATCCAAAGTTCAGTACTAATTTCTGCATTGGTTTGTCCTTGAGCCACCAAGTTAGCAATTTGCTTTTCACGAGGCGTTAAACGCTCTGTCTGTAATAGTTTTGGATGTTGCGATCGCGCCATTGCCACCCAAGTAGATATGTGCAGACAAAGCGCACTCAAATCTATGAGATTTTGTGAGTCGAATGTAGGCATTCCTTGCTGACGGGTAAAACCTACCACGCCTACTAACTGCCCATTGCTGACAATTGGCCCTGCCATAACGTGCCAGTGATCGGCACGAGGACAAATCAATCTCCATGTCTTAGGTTCTACTACTAAAGCTTCATGAACAGGAGCATGGCGTTCTAGCAAGTAACGTGCAACTGGATTGTGTTGAGGTGATAATGCAATTTGCAGTGCTTTTTGGAACTTGCTATCAAGTAGAGAAATTTGAGCAAAGAAAAACAGCCCACATCGTGTAGCTGAAAAATATTCACTCATTTCTGCGCGTATGTGCGATCGCAACGCCTCTTCATCTTCAGCTTGAGCAATTGCATGAAATAGAGCTTGTAAGGCAATCATGATTGGCAAATTGTACTCTTTCGAGGTCTAGGCGCAGTATAGCAACCAGACCTATCTTAGCTTTAGTCACATCAAGTCTTTCCCTTATTTGCTTTTTTTGGATTACTTAAGCATGACTCTAAATTCTGCCATTGATGATACACAGATATCCGGACGCTGGATTCAAATCAGTTTTTTTATTGCAGTAGTGTTTTTCAATCTCTGTTTAGCAACCCAGGTATTCAGTGTTGGACTGGCTTACTTTTACAACTCTGATTGGTGGAACCTACATATTTGGCTGGTGCGAGGATATAGCGGACTCTCACTAATTTTGTTGTTATGGGTGTTTTTGATGCCGTTTCCTTTAAGAGTGCAGAACCTTACAGCAAGTATCCCAGTTTTGCTGGGACTGCAATTTCTCACAATTCACTTGAAGACTTCTTTTCCTTTAGCAGTCTTCCACCCACTCATCGGTTTTTCTTTATTCTCTATTTCCACAACCCTAGTTCATCGGACATCACAGATTGTATTTCCCAACCATAACCAAGACTAAATAGTTAACTTTCAATTCTTTTAGCGCTCTTACAGGAGAAATATAAATGTCTCAATATGCTCATCCATCCGTTCTTGTTGATACCCAATGGCTGGAAAATCATCTCAACGATCCAAATGTTCGCATTATTGAAGTGGATATCAGTCCAAAGCCGTACAAAAATGCTCACATACCTGGTGCTGTCTTCTGGAACATCTTTAGAGATTTACTATTGCCCGATTTGAAACTGAACTTGGATGCGATCGCTTTTGAGAGGCTGATGGCACGTTCAGGCATCACTAATGATACAACAGTGATTGCTTATGGCAGTTATCCTGGAACTGGAGCCTGGATTTTCTGGCTTTTGCAAGTCTTTGGGCATGAAAATGTAAAAGTTCTCAATGGTGGCTACCAGAAATGGAAGTCAGAAGATCGTCCACTAGCAACTGAGTTATCCACGTTTCCTGCCACTGATTACCGTGCCAAAGCTACTGATGCTAGTCTGAGAGTATTACATAATGAAGTTCAGGCATCGATTGGTAGAAGCGATTGCGTGTTGTTGGATGTCCGAACAATTCAAGAATACTGTGGTGAGTGGTTTTTCGATCAGCCGCCAAAAGCAGGTCAACTTACTGGTCATATTCCAGGTGCAGTGCATCTTGAGCATACCTTAACTTTCAATGAGGATGGCACTTTTAAATCATTCAAGGAATTGAAAAATCTTTATCACAGTAAGGGCATTACGGCTGATAAGGAAGTTTTTCCCTACTGTACTATCGGTGCGCGTTCTGGATATGTCTGGTTTGTCTTGAAGTATTTATTGGGATACCCGAATGTTCGGAATTACGATGGCTCTTGGAATGAGTGGAGCCGTCTACCTGATGTAGCTATAGAGAAATAGTGAGCTATTATTCGCAAATATAGCCAATAACCGCACCTTTACGGACGGACACCACTACCATTACCAAGATTAAAATCTCTTAACCTTTCGTTACAATCAAGATATCGAGAAGGACGAAAACAAACCTCTCGAAGCTGAAATCAAAGGTGAACGACATGAATGGCACAATTCGCGTTGGTAATCTCTTCGGAATTCCCTTCTATATCCATCCGTCATGGTTTTTAGTTCTGGGTTTGGTAACTTGGAGCTATAGCAGTGGACTGGCGGCACAATTTCCCCAATTATCTGCGGGATTTGCTTTACTACTGGGATTGATGACAGCGCTAATGTTATTTGCCTCTGTCGTCGCCCATGAATTAGGCCACAGTTTTGTTGCGATTCGTCAGGGAATTGATGTCAAATCCATCACACTGTTTATATTTGGCGGTTTAGCTAGCTTAGAAAAAGAGTCAAAAACCCCAGGTGAAGCTTTCTGGGTAGCGATCGCAGGGCCTTTAGTTAGTTTCCTACTGTGCGGTATCGTTACAGCAATTGGTGTTACTACTACTGCATCAGGGCCATTAACTGCAATTCTTGGTGTTCTAGCTTCTGTTAACTTGGCATTAGCCCTATTTAACCTGATTCCTGGCTTGCCATTAGATGGTGGAAATATACTGAAAGCTATCGTTTGGAAAGTTACAGGTAATCCTTATAAAGGCGTAACCTTTGCTAGTCGAGTTGGACAAATCTTTGGTTGGGTAGCAATTCTTTCAGGTGTACTTCCCCTAGTATTATTTGGCAACGCCGGTAACTTCTGGAACTTGTTAGTTGGCTTCTTCTTGTTACAAAATGCTGGTAATTCGGCTCAATTTGCCAGAGTGCAAGAAAAACTCACAGGTTTGACTGCTGAAGATGCTGTAACTCAAGATAGCCCGATTGTATCTGGTAATCTTAGCCTGAGAGAGTTTGCCGATGAGCGAGTCATCAGTGGGCAAAACTGGCATCGGTTCTTAGTGACTGATGATGATGGACAATTAGTAGGTGCGATCGCAGTTGATAATTTACGAAATGTACCAACAGCATTGTGGTCAGAAACTCAAGTAAAAGAAGTCATGCGACCAATTACCGAATCTACCACAGTCCAATCAGATCAACCTCTCCTAGAAGTCATACAGTTACTCGAAGAACAAAAGCTATCTGTGCTTCCTGTAATTCGTGAGAACGGCGTTCTAGTTGGAATTTTAGAAAAAGCTGCAATTATCCAGCTACTTCAAAGCCGAACTCAACCAAACCCTGCGTAATAATTACTAATTCGTAATTCGTACTTAAAGCTTAGACTCCACTCATATTAAAGGGAAAGGGATAATAAAACCTTTCCCTTTTTCGCTATTTTGGAATTATATGGCAATACAGTTCAGTTAAGCCCGAAATCCTTTGTAGAGACGTTGCATTGCAACGTCTCTACAGACCTAAAATCAATACCAAAAATCCTTAACTGAACCGTATTGAATTATATGGAGTTGAGAACAACAGATAAATTTCCACCTTCTGGCTTCTTAAGCATTTCTGCGGTGATGGCACGTTGCCAAGTTAATTCTTTTGTTGTCTCATCCCAATGCCAGCGTAATAAGTTAGCGGATTGACTCTTAACCATCCCTGGTAAACCAATCGCTTTTCTAGGTGCATTAGTAGCTAAGGCGATCGCACTTTCTACGTCACAAATTCCCCACTTCACCAAATTCTGCACTCCCACCAATAAGGGTAAAGTCGTCCCTGACAAAGTGCCATCGGCCAATCGTGCCGTACCGTTTTTAACTTCAATTTGCCTACTGTCCCAAGGATACACGCCATCGGGTAGCCCCAGAGGAGAAAGGGCATCGCTGACAAGGAACAGTCCTTGTTCTTGATAGCTAGCGCGAAACAAAATTTGTAGCATCATGGGCGAAACGTGTTCACCATCAGCAATAAAACCACACATCACATCAGGATCGATAATTGCTGCCCCTAATAATCCTGGTTCTCGGTGATGTAATGCTGGCATGGCATTGAAAGCATGAGTTACCATCGTTGCACCTTTTTGAAAGGCACATTGTGCTTGAGCAGATGTTGCCTGAGAATGCCCTAAACTGACAGTAATCCCCAGAGAACGCAAATATGGAATTACTTCGCCAGTGAAATCTAACTCCGGTGCTAAGGTGATAACTTTCACGACATGGGCATAATCACCCAAAACGCGCTTTACCTGATCCATTGTTAGAGGTAAGAGATACTCTGCTGGGTGTGCGCCGCGCTTTTGAAAATTCAAAAATGGCCCTTCTAGATGTACTCCCAGAATCTTTGCACCTGCTGGCTGATTGGGGAGAACTTCAGCAATAATAGCAAGCGATCGCTGAATATTTTCTACTGAAGTTGTCACAAGTGTTGGTAAAAATCCATCTACCCCGACATCCCATAAAAATTGTGAGATTTCCTGGAGCTTATGAGCATTTTCAGCCGTTAAATCAGGAAATGCCAATCCCAAAGCACCGTTAATTTGCAAATCAACGCCACCCAATGAAATCCAGTCGCCAGCAACGTTTATTAGAGATGCACGACTGCGTGCTTCTACTGTATCCATTGGCAAGATTTGCTCAATTATGCCCTCTTCATCAACCAAGAGCATTTGCAAATCTTTGTAACCAGGCACTCTAGCATTGATAATATCTACAGGATTTTGTGTTGCTTGGGTCATCACACTGGCAAGAAGAAAGATAAATCTGATTTTAGATGGAACCAACATCAATGAATCAATTAAAACAACGCCAATCAATGAGATGATAAATCGGCATAACCTAGCTTCCATAAGCTAGCTCAATTGAAGAAGAATTCAGAAGTCAGAATTCAGGAGTCAGAATGAAGACGCGACGCTCGAAGACTCGCTAACGCTGCGCTATCCACTCTTTCGTTCAAAATTCATTCTGTCAGCGGAAGCGGGGCGTTTAGCCCATTCTGGCTCCTGACTCCTGAATTCTGTTTCGATAATTTTGAATTTTCAATTTTTAATTTTTAATTATTATGACTCCTCTAGTTGGTATTATCATGGGCAGCGATTCTGATTTGCCCACCATGAAAGACGCGATCGCAGTTTGTGACGAATTTGGCGTTGAAAGCGAAGTGGCGATCGTTTCTGCTCACCGTACTCCAGAACGGATGGTGCAATATGCTCAACTCGCACACCAACGCGGTATTAAAGTGATTATTGCCGGTGCCGGTGGTGCTGCCCATCTGCCTGGAATGGTAGCGTCTTTAACACCACTTCCTGTTATTGGTGTTCCTGTAGTTACCAGGAACTTACAAGGTGTAGATTCTTTGTATTCTATTTTACAAATGCCTGCGGGTATTCCTGTAGCAACAGTGGCGATCGGTAATGCCAAAAATGCCGGACTTTTAGCAGTACAAATTCTCGCAACTCATCAACCAGAATTGCTAGAAAAAGTACAACAATATCGCCAAACCCTCTGTGAGTCAGTAATTGCAAAGCAAGAAAAGCTAGAACAATTAGGCTATGAGCAATATTTACAGCAGATGTTTTAATAAAAATTAACACAAAAGCAATAGGGAGACAAGAAAGTCTTTCCCCGATGCCCAATACAACTCTTGGAGAGGCTGCACCCTAAGCGTAGCTATGCCGTAGGCTTTACGACTTCGCTCAGTACAAGTGCCCCATAACAAATGACAAATGACTAACCAAACTATTCGTGTTGTTGCCCATATTATTGCTTTGCCTAACAAAGTAGAAGAGGTAAAAGCTGTACTGTTGGAACTCATTGAGCCAACCCGTCAGGAAGCAGGTGCGATAAAGTATGAACTTTTGCAAAACCAATACGACCCAACAGACTTTACTGTTGTAGAAGAGTGGACTTCTCATGAAGCCCTAAATGCTCATCTAGATTCGCCCCATTTCCAAGTGGGAGCAGCCAAACTAGAAGCTTTAGTGGCTGCCGCACCAGATATCCGCAAATACCATCTTTTGGCATAATGTCATATTGCTCACTTAAAGCAGATTCTTTATTTTTAGGGATCATTTGGAATATCTCAGCTTTCAATTCTAAGATGGAAGCGATCGCTCCAGAATCAAGTCAGCATTCTGAAGTATCTTGATCCTGAGGCCGTAGTCAAAAATTGAGAGCGACAACATCCATGTGTCAATTGCTCGGAATGAATTGCAATGTTCCAACGGATATTTGCTTTTCTTTTGAAGGGTTTTCTGCACGGGGAGGAAAAACGGATGATCATAGCGATGGTTGGGGCATTGCTTTCTTTGAAGGGAAGGGATGTCGGATGTTTTTAGATGCCCAACCTTCTGTTGCTTCTCCTGTCGCAGAGTTTGTGCGGAGTTATCCTATCCACTCAACCCATGTCATCGCCCATATCCGTAAAGCTACCCAGGGTGAAGTTGCCTTACACAACTGCCATCCTTTCCGCAGAGAATTGTGGGGTCAATATTGGGTGTTTGCCCACAATGGTAATTTGCCAGATTTTGATCCAGAAAATTTGGGATTTTATCAAGCCGTAGGTGATACAGATAGTGAAAAAGCATTCTGTATGATGCTAGAAACATTGCGATCGCGCTTTCCTGATGGTAAACCTGACATCAAGAAACTGTACCCTGTACTCAAACAAATTAGTGATGCAATTGCAGAAAGAGGTATATTTAATTACTTATTATCTGATGGAGAACACTTTTTTGCTCATTGTTCAACTAACCTCAGCTACATTGTCCGTCAAGCGCCCTTTGCAGCTGCCCATTTAATCGATCAAGACATGACTGTAGATTTTCGGGAAGTGACTACCGAACGCGATCGCGTTGCCGTCATTGCAACTACTCCCCTGACTGACAACGAAGTTTGGACAAAAATTCAACCGGGAGAATTACTAGTTTTTCAGGATGGGCTACCACTGAAAATATGTATTTAGCTAAAAATGCGTCCTGTTGGCGAATTCAAAAATTCACCAAAAATTTTCCCATTTAGATAGTTTCTAGATGGGTTTTGTTTTTCATAGTAATATACGGGATGCGGGATCAGTCTCTCTAATACCAATTTAATGTGAAGTTGCATATATCTTGATCCCCCTAAATCCCCCTTAAAAAGGGGGACTTTGATAGATGTTTTTCCGGTTCCCCCCCTTTTTAAGGGGGGCTAGGCAGGGTGGATTAATTGTGCGGAGAGAAAATTTGTAATCCCCGTAACCTCGTCAGCCTGCTAACAGGGGAACTGGATTTATGAACGCAAGAATGAGGGTTTTAATTTTTCTCTCTAGACAATTAATCCACCCTGCTTTTTAAGGGGGGCTAGGGGGGATCGAATTCTATGCAGCTTCATAAAAAATTGGTGTAAGGCTGAAAGTGTTAACTGCTCAAGCGTCGTAAAGGTTTTGGTATTGACTACCGTATCCAATCCTTGCAGTAAGATGTTTCTAGCTGTATTTTCAAGTGCTTTGGTTTTAATCTCACCAGGAGAGTCTAGTTAATTGGCTAAACAGCGACTCGACACACTATTAGTAGAGCTAAATTTATGTTCTTCTCGCGCCTTGGCACAAAGGTTAATTCAGGCGGGGGAAGTGACTGTTAATCAGCAGCTAGTTGATAAGCCTGGTACAGAAGTTGATATTTCGGCTCAAATAAATATTAAAGAGCGATCGCCTTTTGTTTCTAGAGGCGGTGAAAAACTCTCCAAAGCTTTGTCAGTATTTGCCATCCCTGTAACAGATCGCATTTGTTTAGATGGTGGGATTTCTACAGGTGGTTTTACTGATTGTCTCTTGCAAGCTGGAGCAAAACAAGTTTACGGCATTGATGTTGGTTACGGACAAGTTGACTGGCGGTTGCGAAATGATTCGCGGGTGATTTTGCGAGAACGTACCAATTTACGGCAACTACGACCAGAGGAGTTATATAGGGAAAACGATCCGATTCCTGATTTGGCGGTGGTTGATGTATCGTTTATTTCTTTAACTAAGATTCTGCCTGCTTTGTGGCAACTAACTCAAGCTAACCGAGAAGCTGTGTTGTTAGTCAAGCCACAGTTTGAAGTTGGTAGATCCCGTGTGGGTAAAAAAGGTGTTGTGCGAGATCCAAACGACCAAGCTGATGCTATTTTCCAGGTGTTGCAAGCAGCCCACGGATTAGGATGGAAATACAAAGGCTTAACTTGGTCGCCGATCACTGGCCCGGCTGGGAATATCGAATATCTTTTGTGGTTGGGAATGGAAAGTGAAATACCATTACCCGATTTAGAGGAAATTAAGCAAATAACGCAATCAGCAACAACTGATTTACGGAAAAGTTAAAGAAGAATACAGAATACAGAATTCAGAATTCTGAATCAATTAGTGGGGGACTTAAACCCACATATTCATTTGCACTCAGACTTCAATTCATACTGTTAGCGGATAGCTAAGGTTTAGCCCATTCTGACTCCTGACTCCTGAATTCTTTCTTATTAAACGTCGTAGATTAGACATTCTACGGAAGCTGGATGGCGATCGCAATAGTTTTCTAAAGAGTTTTTCTTGGCTTTTGCTTGCTGCTGATCCGCTTTCTCAGCTTGCAATTCTTCCACAATGTCCCAGGCTACGGCACAACCCGCAGAATCGCTGCCATTTAGCTCACAAGTTGTACGAGCTTCAGTAATCGCTTCAGTAATCGCTTCTTCAAGATTTCCTGCACCAGCAGTTTCAAATGAATTTAGGGTAGTTGTCATGATCCTTTCACCTTTAATTTACGCAGATAGATATTAGGGGATGAGGATAGTTTTTTCTATAACCTTCTCCCTGTAACCTGTTTCCTCAATCTTGCATACCAAATTCGAAATGTCAGTCAATTGTCAGAAGAGCTTGATAGAAGTTCATAAACACTTGTAAACAGTAACAAATGCTTAACAAAATTTAACTATTCTCAATATTTTATGCCTAGCTCTTGTCGCAAACGATACAGAATTGTATTTTGATCGACTTGAGAGAGAATTTCTTGAATTACGCTGCTAGCACCCAACTGTCCCCAAGTGCAGCCTTTTTCGAGATACACCTGAGCAGCTTTACCAACGGAGTATGCACCATAACCAGCGATACCAGCTTGAGCGATCGCACTGCCAGCAAAAGCACTAATATTGCTGGGATTGTCAGCACTGGTTATTGCAGCAGTAGTTTTACCTAAGCCCAAAATAAAACTAGTACCTAGTTCCCCCAGTAGCAAGCCACCAGAACTAAATAAAATCGTTTTTAAAATTTTTCCGGCTTCATAGCTAGTCATCGGCAAACCATATAATCTAGCTAGAGCGCGAATTAAAGCTAAATCGGCAACAGTTCCGCCAAGGATATCTAAAAAGGCGATGGGATTGAGCATTACTGCCAAAGCTTTGTATTTGGTAAATTGCCAAATGATATTTTCAGCTTCTTGTTCGCGTAAGTCGATGGTTTTTTGAGCGATCGCAGCTTCTGCATCCCGTGCTTGGATGAGGGCATTTAAAGCCAGAAGCGATCGCCCTTCTCGATTTAGAATGTTCAGAATTGTCTCTTTGAGTTCGTCTACTTGCGGTGGTGGTGTCTCCCATTCATAACTGACACGCCCATCAGGCCACTCAACCCGCACTTCCATTGCTGCTGGTTCCGCCGCCACCATGACAATTTCATCAGGTAATAGAGGTTTGGCTTGAGGGTTCCCAGCACCCAATTGTTGTAAATTTTGGTAAATCGCTCCCCGGTCTGTATCTGGGTAAAGGTCGATTTTGTTAAATACTAAAATCAAGGGTTTTTGCGATCGCCGCAATTCCAGCAATGCCTGATACTCAGTGCGGGTGATATCACCAGACACGACAAACAAAATCAAATCCGCCTGATGCACAACTTCTCGTGCCATATCCGCCCGTGACTCACCCTCAATTTCATCTAATCCTGGAGTATCAATTAACTCTACTAGTACCTTACCTCCTGGCTGCCAACGCACCGAACGGGGCCATTGAGTGACACCGTTTAGGGGCCCAGTTTGCAAAATTTTGTCTCCCAGTAAAGCATTTAAAACTGCTGACTTACCACGACTCACCAAACCAAAAGCGGCAATTCTAATCACGTTAGAGTCCAGCTTGTTGAGTGTAGAGTTCAAAGCTTCCAATTCCGGTTTTAACAAACCTGCCAATTCTGGGTTAGATGACAACTGTCCTGATTTGCGGAGATATCCATACCAAGACAGTGCTTGTCTGAGACTAGCGCGGGCACGATTTAAATGAGTTTCTTGCAGATTTCGCACAAAGTTAGGTTGATTCAAGATTTGACAAACAACAGGCTACATATCCATTTTGATCTAATTTCAAGACTGATAGCCTGTTTTGCCAAATTACGCAATTGTTCTAATTATTTACACACCTCTTTGTGCAATGTTCATTTAGAACATGGGATCGTGTTGATTATCCCAACACTTGCGATCGCGCCAGCTCCTCCCAGTATATTCACATTCAGAGGCATCATCTATCCAAGGAATCGATGTAGAGTAGTGCGAGGTTCCAATGGAAGCGAATAAACTAGCAGTGAATAAGGGCAATAATAAGGATAAAGTTGTCAATGTACAAATTGGTAAAATTATTAAATATCCAGTGAGTATCAGAACGTTAGTAGGAGTCCAAAAAACTCTGCCTATTTTATTATTTTGGCGAGTTTTTAAGGTAGTTTTTGAATTCGAAAAAAGCATAATGCAACCCTATTAATGCCGGTTTATATAGCAATCTCATTTGATTTGTCAAAGCAAAGCTGACTGAGAGCTAGCCAGATTGGGTTTTAGTTCTCAGTATATTTAGCAAAAATCAAATAAGAATCCTATATGACTACGGATTTTTACGTAAGAACATTATTGAAGTTATATACTCTGATGTCAAAGGTGCAAGTGACGACTTGTTAGAAGTTTTAATCTTTGGGCGCTAAAAAATATTTTTGATGAAAATATGTTGAAGTTAGGGCAATCGCTCTTGCGTAAATTTTAGTAGGGGCGCAAGGTCTTGCGCCCCTACCGCGTGGCCTATTTACCTGAAAATAGCTATCATTTAGAGATGTACTAAAATGCAGAAAAAAATATCTTTAATCTACAGTCGGCTGTCTCCGATGCTGCAAAAACCACTCATACAACTCTGGATTATTGTATGTCTGCGTCCATGAGTCGTGATCGGCTTCTGGATAAACTGTAAATTTCACATTCCCATCGTGGGCTTTGAGTGCAGAAACCATAATTTCGGACTCCCTTGGGGGAACGACATTATCTTTTGCTCCGTGAAATGCCCACACAGGAAGGCTTTTCAGCTTATGTGCTTGGGCTGGATTACCACCGCCACAGATAGGCGCGATCGCAGCAAATCGTTCTGGCTGCGCTGCTGCTAAATGCCAGGTTCCGTAACCACCCATGCTTAAACCGGTCAGGTAAACCCGATCTGGATCAACAGGATAGGATGCAATAACCTCATCCAGAAGGGTGCTTAATCGCTCTATATTCCAATATTCACCACGCGGACATTGGGGAGAAATGACAATGAAAGGAAAATCTGGCTGTTGTTCTACAACCTTGGCGACACCGTGCTTTTTCACATGATTTAAGTAAGAGCCTCGCTCACCCGAACCGTGTAAACATAAGATTGTTGGTAAAAGTGGCTCTTGTGTTTCGTTGCGACTTCCGTCTTGGTGCAGTCCACTGGGCAAGAATAGCAGGTAGTTATAACTGTCGGTAGAAGTAATTTGTTGTTGTAGTGGCTGCATAAAATTAAAAAATTTTGTTAGTTTAACGTCTACGAATAGCTATTGTATAACTTGGTCGTTGTGTTGCTTCTCGTTGACTCTTAACTAACCGAAAATCATTATCTATATATAGATGCTCTAAAAAAGAAGTAGCTAGGTAAACTTTTTTAAATTTTTTGACAGTATTTCTGTCCATATCTTTTACTATAAGTTCTTGCTGTAAATCTATATTTGGTGCTGCTTCCTGAAATTTAGATTCGACTGTTGTCGTAAACCACTCATCTGCATCATCAATTGTCAACGGGATTTCTCTATTTTTCAATGCTTGGAATATCCCAACATTTTTAATATCCCACTTCTCATCTATAACTGAATATTTTTGCAACAACATTAAGTCATAAGCTGGTAGTTTTGATGCAATTTTTTGCCAAAAACCAGATTGATGTCCTGGTGCATAACGGGCAATATTTGCATAGTAACCATCAGTATGAAAAATTTGGTAAGACTGCTCGTGTATCCTACCAGGTAAAATATCTTGAAAAGGTATAGTAGACCATATTGGTACCCATACTCCCGTCACGATCGCTACTTGATCTGCAACCTTCCCAAAAGGATTACGTCGGCTCAATTCTGCAAAGTATGGTGCTAATTCATTTTTATAAAAATCTACTTTGGCTTTTAATGGCTCTAGATTGCGATCTTTAACAAGTTCTAAAATTTGATTTTTAATTTCTCGTGTAGTCCAATATGTCAATTCTTTGGTACTTGTGACATCTAGCATTATCGTTCATCCTGGGAAAAGTTCCAGATGTGTGATTATATAAACTAACTTGATCCAAGAAAACAGATACGGGGACGCAAAGAAAGAACTCTCCGTGTCCCCGTATCTCTTTAATGAATGACTACCACCAAACTCGATTTCCATTTTCGTCAACTCGTGCTTGCCGGATTACATCGGAAATCTCTTCAGCATCTTTAACGTGATGGAGCGCTTTCTTTTCGCCGTCGGGTTCATCCACAACGAAGTAAGTCGGGACTGTGATTTTGTCGCCTGTAATGTCTGGTACATCATCCACAGCTACCTGTTGAGCCTTTTCTTCAATAGATTCAGACTTATCAGAAATTCTATCTCCAGGATTCGCTGTTAAGTTTCTTTCCTTGACATTTGGTTCTTCGCGTAAATGTGTATCTTCACTTACTGGTTGATTAATTTGATTTTCTTGAGTTTTATCAGTCATGGCTTTTCAGGTATTAAAAAATCTAGCTTTGCTAATAACACTCTAAAAAATCAAAGATACAAAAAGTTCTTTCTCTGGAGAGACTTTGAAAAGAACACGTCTTAGGTTAGATATTTACTCGGATAAATTTACTTCTTTAGTTGAAATGGCGTGTATTTTCCCCCCAATGCTTCTACAATGCTACGGGTATTCGCCTCCATCATTTTGATGTAAGAATCTCCATTACTTCCTTTTGCACCAATTGAATCAGAGTAAAGTTGATTTGGTGCTAATTTCACTCCTGCTTCTTGAGCAACAGTTTTAATTAAAGCTGGGTTAATTGTAGTTTCAGAAAAAATTGCGGGAACGCCGATCTTTTTAATGGACTCAACTAATCTCTGGACTGTTTGAGCGCTTGGTTGTTCTTCGGTACTAATGCCAATTAAAGTACCTGCGATCGCAATCCCATAAGCACGCCCATAATATTGGAACGCATCATGGGTTGTCACCAGTTTCCGCTTATCTGCGGGGATAGTTTGAATTTGTTGATTAATCCAGCTATGCAACTGTTTTAATTCATTAGTAAGTTGCGATGCCTTTTGAGTAAATTTGTCTTTATCTTCAGGTGATAACTCAATCAACGCATCTCGGATTGCATTTGTCATTGCGATCGCATTTTCTGCACTACCCCAAACGTGCGGATCTGGCACTATTTCGCCTTTGCCTTTATCAAGCTGCAAGGATTTGACAGCTTCCCCCACTGGGATCTTCCGCGCCTTACCACCAGAAGCATTCATTAATTTAATCAGTCCCGGTTCCAGATTGTAGCCGTTATACAAAATCAAGTTAGCTTCTTCCAAAACCCTGCTGTCTGCTGGTACTGGTTCGTAAACATGAGGATCAGTACCCGGTTTGAGGATTCCACTTAGTTGAATTTCGTCTCCTGCAACCTCTTGTGCCAAATCAGCAATGACAGTGCTAGTTGCAACAACTCGCGGCTTATCTCCCTTGGCAGTGTTGGGGTTAGAGTCTTTCTGTGTACAACTTAATAAAGCCAAAGGTATAAGCATTCCCAAACAAAGCCGGAAAAGAATTTTTCCCTTCATCCTGCCAATTATTCCCTCGCCGTAAGGATTAGTGCCGTCTATCTCTGGTATTAGTTTCATTTATCTTGGATATTACATCTAATTATAGATTTTTTCATATTTCTCTCATTTTTATAGTAAGCTCAAGAAATAAATATTGAAACCCGAATATGAAAAATGTCTCTTTTCCTGCAAAAACTATCAAATTCGATATGAGTTCCACAGCAGCAATTAGTATTGCCCATTTAGGCGTATACTACCGGACACAAGAAGCCTTAAGAGACGTTAGCTGTATCGTCAAACCAGGAAAACTGACGGGTATTTTTGGCCCCAACGGTGCTGGCAAAAGTACGTTGATGAAAGCAATGTTAGGCTTGGTTCCTGTCAGTAGTGGTACGGTGCTATGCCAAGGCAAACCCTTGATGCAACAATTAGAGAAAGTTGGCTACGTACCACAACGTAGCCAAATTGATTGGACTTATCCCGCAACAGTCTGGGATGTAGTCATGATGGGACGGGTAAAGAAAACAGGCTGGTTGCGTAGCTTCTCAGCAGTTAGCCGCCAAGTAGCAAAAAACGCCATAGAAAGAGTCGGAATGAGCGAATATTGCGATCGCCCCATTGGACAATTATCAGGAGGACAACAACAACGGGTATTTTTAGCCCGTGCTTTAACACAGCAAGCAGAAATTTTCTGCTTTGATGAACCTCTAGTAGGCATCGATCAAAAAACCCAGTCGGTGATTTTTGAAGTCTTCCATGAACTTGCTGCCGAAAACAAAATCGTGCTAGTAGTCAACCACGACTTAGGGGAATCAATCACTCACTTTGATGATTTAATATTACTAAACCGTGAAGTAATCGCCACAGGTTCACGGCAACAAGTACTTACCGAAGAAAATCTGCATCGTGCTTATAGCGGTAAAGTAATGTACTTTTCTGATGCTGCCTAAAATGTCATTGAGTATGAAACATTAGTGAATGACAAATTACAAATTACAAATTACAAATGACCAATGACCAATGACAAAATATGTTACAAGCATTAATTGAGCCATTGCAATACGGCTTTATGCAGCGATCGCTCGTGATTGCTATTTTAGTTGGGATGTTGTGTGCAGTTGTAGGCAGCTACCTAATGGTACAGCGCCTAGCCTTGTTGGGTGATGCCATCAGTCACTCAGTTTTACCCGGACTAGCGATCGCTTTTATGGTGGGAGCAAATATATATGTTGGCGCATTCATTGCGGGTGTTCTGAGTACAATGGCGATCGCCTGGATTAGAGTGCGATCGCCAATCAAAGAAGATGCGGCAATGGGTATAGTTTTTTCAGCATTCTTTGCCCTTGGTATCACCCTAATTACTGTTATTCAAAAAGATAATAAAATCGACTTAAATCACTTCCTTTTTGGCAATATTCTTGGCGTTACCATTGATGAAGTGCGAGACACTGCGATCATTGCCACTATTGTTTTAATAGTTGTTGTTTTATTATATAAAGAGCTTTTATTTTACACATTTGATCCTTTAGGCGCTCAAGCTGCGGGTTTGCCGGTTAATCGGCTAAACTTTGGATTGATGGTACTAATAGCTTTGACAATTGTCGCCAGCATGAAAGCTGTGGGTGTGATTTTAGTATTATCGCTTTTAATTACACCAGGAGCCACCGCTTATTTATTAGTTAAGCGTCTCAACCAAGTCATGATTTTGGGTGCGGTAATTGGCGTAATTTCCAGTATTAGTGGGATGTATCTCAGCTACTTTTATAACTTGCCCTCTGGCCCTGCGATCGTTTTAGTCGTATCGGGGTTATTTTTGCTGGCATTACTATTTAGTCCTAAATACGGTATTTTTACGAGTAAAACAACTTAAAGGCAAGGAATAATTTTCTGCGATCGCGCCGTACTATATTAGTAGACCTTTCTTGGTATATCGGGTCATGAAAGATAATTATTCTACTAACGGCAAAATTCCAGCTAGGATAAAAACGCGCCGGGATTTTTTAACTTATACGCTAGGTGGTACAGTTGCATCAGTAGCGATCGCATATCTATTTCCCAAAGTCAGCCAAAGTCGTGAGATCAGCCTAGAAACCCTTTGTTCCCTTTATCCAAAGAATTCGCGCTGTGAAAATTATCTTCCCGGATCTGTGGCACTAGACAAAGACGGCAAGCAAATTGAGACTAATGCACTATTGACAACTGCAAAGTCTGGAATTCCGATTCTCGTAAAAGGCTTGCCAGACAATAGCGTTGATTATCTCATCATTCAAGACGGGCCAAAGATTGCTGAGTATGCTATCAATCCAACTTGTACCCATTTAGGATGTACAGTTGAGTGGGATCTTGAGAAGAATCATTTTATTTGTCCTTGTCATGGATCTCAATATGATTCTCAGGGTCGAGTCGTTCATGGCCCAGCAAAGCGTTCTTTACCACTAATCACTGTAGTAGTCAAGCAAAACCAAGTTCGTTTAGTTGATCATAAACCTGCCGTAGATCCTCGTTAAGCTACCAATATCAAATTAGATTAGACAATGCCACCATACTTTTTGAGCAAGTTAGAAATTCTAAAAGACTAACAAAAATTACTGCATAATTTAAATTTGTCGGGTAAGCTGACAACAGCAGTTTTAATCCTCAAAACAATGACCGCAAGTAGTCCCACGATTTTAGCCCTGGACTTTGATGGAGTGATTTGCGACGGACTAATTGAATATTTTGAGGTAGCATGGCGTACCTACTGTGAAATTTGGTCGCCAGCTAATGACACACCAGCAGATGATTTAGCTTTGAGATTCTATCGTTTACGGCCTGTAATTGAGACGGGTTGGGAAATGCCCGTTTTAATCAAAGCGCTAGTAGATGGAATTCCTGATGAGAAAATTCTTCATGAATGGTTAAGCATCGCCCCACAACTTTTGTTAAATGACAAGTTACAAGCAAGAGAAATTGCTGCGAAACTAGATAACCAACGGGATGAATGGATTACCACGGATTTAGACTGTTGGCTAAGTCTGCATAGATTTTATCCGGGCGTAATAGAAAAAATCAAATTAACTCTTGACGGTGGAGTTAAGCTATACATTGTAACCACTAAAGAGGGACGTTTTGTACAGCAGTTGCTCCAACAAGAAGGAGTTAATTTACCAGCAGCAGCAATTTTTGGGAAAGAAGTCAAGCGCCCCAAATATGAAATTTTGCGAGAATTAAAACAACAAACAGAAAACAAGCCAGTTAGTCTCTGGTTTGTAGAAGATAGACTCAAGACGTTGCAGTTAGTTAAACAGCAAACAGACCTTGGAGACGTGAAACTGTTCCTTGCCGACTGGGGCTATAATACTCAAGCAGAAAGAGAAGCGGCTCAAAATGATCCGCAAATTCATTTGTTATCACTGTCTCAGTTTGCCAGAGATTTCCGTGCTTGGCTTTAACTAATTCGTAATGGGCTTTGCCTGCTACTTTAAAGTAATTCGTAATTTGTAAGTGGTCTAAATCTCCAACTTACTTTTATTACGAATTACATTAGCAATCATTAAAGTCTAATTATCAATTACGAATTATTTTAATTTTCTAGCAAAATGGCAACGAAGCGAGATATTTAAAAGATGTAACGCAATGTGCAACTTATTTTTAGAACCTCTCTCCCACAGGGCTACGGTGTACACACAAGTCTTTTAAAGTTGTCCCACAAGCTTTTGATCCCCCCAACCCCCCTTAAAAAGTGGGGCAAAAAGCTATCAAAGTCCCCCTTCTTAAGGGGGATTTAGGGGGATCTACGACGATTTTGGTTTTCTAGAAAGATGTGTGTACACCGTAGCCTTTTTAAGGGGGGCAAAAACCTCTCTCAAAGTCCTCCAATTTATCGGAGGATTCAGGGTTTTGACTATTGTTTGCGTAAGTCCTATAAAACTCCTAATTTATCACTTACCTTTATGCTTGATTTAACAAAACTGGCGCGACAAATGCAGGGCTTAAGTCAGCATCTTACCTTAGAAGCTGCTGCCAGTCGCCAGCGTTTAGAATTGGCACAACAACATCTAAAAAATGCTTATGAATCTCAACAAGATTTAATTGATCGCCAGGAAAAATGGCGCGATCGCATTCTATTTGCTAATGCTACCCCAATTGAGCCGCTAGAAACCTGCATCGATATCTCAGTTCCGCCAAAAATTCATACTGTCATCGCTACCGATGGTTCTCAAATTGCCCCCAACCATCACGAAATTGCTTACTGTTATCTACTCAATATTGGCAGAGTCGTCTTACACTACGGACAAAACCGCCATCCGCTACTCGATAGTTTGCCAGAAGTATTTTACCGCCCAGAAGATTTATATATGTCTCGGCAGTGGGGAATTAGAACCGAGGAATGGATGAGTTTCCGCCGCACTGCATCAGAAACAACGGTTTTAGCAGAACTTGCATGTGCGGCTAAAGGGGAAGCACCAGCATTAGCGATGGTAGATGGTTCGTTAATTTACTGGTTTTTAGAACAGTTACCGATGGACGCACGCGATCGCATTTTACCCCCCATCCTGGAAGCTTGGCAGCAAATGCGTGATACTCAAATTCCCCTGATGGGTTATCTTAGTGCCTCTCGCAGCATCGAAACAATGAACTTTTTACGATTGTTGGCTTGTCCTCATCCAGTACCAGACTGTAAAAGTCATTGTCCAAATCAGTTAGAAAAAGTACCTTGTAAAATTTTTGAACAGTTGCGAGATACTTCTGTTTGGGCAACCAGACTCAAACCAGGACAACGTAGTACCCTTTGGCGGAGTAATTCTCCGATTCTCGAACTCTACGGCGATCAAACCATTTATTTTTGCTATGTCCACGTTGGCACCGAAATCGCCCGAATCGAAGTTCCGGCATGGGTAGCGGAGAATGCAACCATGTTAGATCAAGCATTGGGGCTAATGCTGGCACAAGTACAAAAAGGATATGGCTACCCAGTTGCGATCGCCGAAGCGCATAATCAAGCAGTGGTAAAAGGTGGCGATAGAGCGCGTTTCTTTGCCCTCCTAGAACAACAAATGATTAAAGCTGGTTTAAAAAATGTCGGAACTTCCTACAAAGAAGCCAGAAAGCGTGGGAGTATTGCTTAATAATTCATCCCGTAGAGTCTCGTCTTTGTGAGAGTAAGAAAAGAAAAGCTGTAACGATACCTCTGGAATTTTTGGTTAGGACTTACGCAAGAACTCTCTGAAACTCTTATTTCTCCGTGTCCTCTGCGCCCTCTGTGGTTCGTTTTTTCATTATTTTGCGTAAGTCCTGTTGGTTTAATACCATTTCTTTGTGAGGCTGCGCCAAACCTTTTTAACTTCTTTCTTTGTGTCCTTCTCTAACGAGACGCTGCGCGTAGCTTGCTTTTCCGTAGGAGTATGCGTCCTTTGCGGTAGACTGCGGCAAGCCTCTGACGCTCCTTTGTCGCTACCGCTTCGCTAATGCGTCCACGTTTTTCTTTCTTTTAGTTATGGTTTAGCGCATCTTCATACAGAATTGGTATAAGGAGTAGGTAAGCAAATTATAGTTTTTTCTTACTGATTCAAATCCTAACAGGGCTGCTTGCTGCTAAGTAGTAACCTGGCTGTTACCCTTTCCGATTAGAATTTTCCGCAGGTTTGGTCAATGTATGTCCCACATCTTAGGTCTATCTTTGTAGTATGTAAAGAAGCACTTCAACCTAAGATTATGCCCTCATCTAAAAAAACTATCACCTACCCATCCAGCCACAAAAGCAATCAAGTCGATAACTACCACGGTACTTTAGTCACAGATTCTTATCGTTGGTTAGAAGACCCTGACTCTGAAGAAACAAGGGCTTGGATTGAGGCACAAAATCAAATTACCTTTGGTTATTTGAGTGAAATTCCTGCCAGAGAAAAAATTAAACAGCGCCTTACCAAACTTTGGGATTATGAAAAATATGGTATCCCTTTTAAAGAAGGCGAATCTCTAGGAGACGGTTCCACCGATCGCTACTTTTATTTTAAAAATGATGGACTGCAAAACCAAAGTGTCCTCTACACTCTCAAAACCCTCGAAGATCAACCCAAAGTTTTACTCGATCCCAATCAACTCTCAGAAGATGGTACTGTTGCTCTTTCAGGATTTTCTATTAGCGAGAATGGTAAACTTTTAGCTTATGGTCTATCAACCTCTGGTTCTGATTGGCAAGAGTGGAAAGTACGCGATGTTGAAACTGGTGAAGACCTACAAGACCATCTGAAATGGATTAAATTTTCTGGTGCATCGTGGACACATAATAATCAAGGTTTCTTCTACAGTCGCTACGACGAGCCGAATGAAAAAACTCAATTAGAAGATGTTAACTATTATCAAAAGCTCTACTATCATCAACTAGGCAACCCTCAATCAGAAGATGTACTAATTTATCATCGTCCTGACCAAAAAGAATGGGGTTTTGGTGGTGGTGTTACTGAAGATGGACATTATCTAATAATTTCTATTTGGCTGGGTACTGACTCCAAAAATTTGGTTTTCTTCAAAGATTTAACTAACCCTAATGCTGAAGTCGTAGAATTAATTAACCAATTCGAGGCAGATTACAGCTTTATCGACAATGATGATCGCTTCTTTTATTTCCGCACAGATTTAAATGCACCACGGGGAAGAGTTATTGCAATTGACACTCAAAGCCCTGCGCCGGAAAACTGGCGCGAAATCATTCCTCAATCAGCAGAAACCTTAGAAAGTGTAGGCATACTCAATAACCAATTTGTTGCTGATTACCTCAAAGATGCTCATAGCCAAATTAAAATCTTTGACCTCAAAGGCGGGTTTATTCGTGAGGTAGAATTACCTGGGCTTGGTTCAGCCGGAGGTTTTGGAGGAAAACGTCATGATACCGAAACTTTTTATAGTTACACCAGTTTTACCACACCAGGAACCATCTATCGCTACGATATGATAACTGGTAAAAGCACTGTTTTTCGTCAGCCAGAGGTAGATTTTAATCCTAACGATTATGAGACAAAACAGGTTTTTTATCAGAGCAAAGATGGTACTAGAGTACCCATGTTTATTACCCACAAAAATGGCATTAAATTAGATGGAAATAACCCCACTTATCTCTATGCCTATGGTGGTTTTAATGCCTCAATGACACCTGGCTTTTCTGTGAGTCTGTTGGTGTGGATGGAGATGGGTGGTATCTATGCTATGCCCAATATACGCGGCGGTGGAGAATACGGTGAAGAATGGCATCAAGCAGGAATGAAGGATAAAAAGCAGAATGTCTTTGATGACTTTATTGGTGCAGCTGAGTGGTTGATTGCTAATAAATATACTAAGACACAGAAGCTAGCGATCGCAGGTGGTAGTAATGGTGGCTTATTGGTAGGTGCTTGCATGACACAGCGCCCCGATTTGTTTGGTGCAGTTTTACCAGCAGTCGGCGTGATGGATATGTTGCGGTTCCACAAATTTACCATCGGTTGGGCTTGGACTTCCGAATATGGTTCAGCAGATAATTCAGAAGAATTTCCAGCGCTGTATGCTTATTCGCCACTCCACAACATCAAACCAGATACAGCTTACCCAGCAACCTTAATTACCACAGCCGATCATGACGATCGCGTTGTCCCTGCTCATAGTTTCAAATTTGCCGCCGCTTTGCAAGAAGCTCACGCAGGTGATGCGCCAGTCTTAATTAGAATTGAGACTAAGGCAGGACATGGTGCAGGTAAACCCACTGCTAAAATTATCGAGGAAGCCGCAGATAAATGGGCTTTTTTGGTGCGGACTTTGAATGTTGAAGTTTAAGGGTTAATTTATTTGTATAGTGCGTTACACTGCGTTGACGCACTACATTATTTCCATAAGCTCAATTATTTCAGTGCATCTAAATTCAGAACAATTGAGAGAGCATATTCCCAAGGGTCTTGTGCAACCCAAACTATTAGGGATGGAAACGAGCAATACAGACAAATTAAATTGCAGCAGTATTATCGCAATAAAACAAAATCCCTATTAGGGAGCGAAGCTTTCTTCTAAGAAAAAGCTACAGCGTTCGCCTTAATTCTATCTCACTTCTTTGCCTGTATAACTTGTAAACTACCACCTGCATATAAAATTGGCTTACTAACATCAAACCCAGTCTCAGTTAACAATCCAGCCAAATCAGTTTTTAACAATTGCCAAGCTGTTTCTGTCTCAAACAACAACAAAAACAGTGATATCCCAGGCCACAATATCGGATTTGTTGGAGCGTGAAAATCCACCAGCGTAAATACCCCTCCTGGCTTCAGCACCCGATAAACTTCATTAATAATTTTTCGTAATTGCTGAGGCTGCATTTCATGTAAGGCAACGCTGATATGCACCATATCAAACTGATTATCTGCAAATGGCATCTCCTCGGCAAAAGCTTCGACATAAGACGCTTCCGGGACATTTAGCCGCGCCCGTTGCAAAGACTTAGGTGAAGCATCTAATCCTGTTACATTTTGTGAAAGTTTTACTAAAAATTGTGTTGTTTGACCACTACCGCAACATAAATCTAAAACCTGAGTATCTGAGTGAATTGTTAAGGCTTGCAAAGCAAGTTGCCGAAAACGGGCTTCACCACCTACACTTAAGGCTGCTAAACGAGAGATACTATCATAAAGCCACTGATAGCGGTAACTCCAATCCCTTAAAATTGTTGCCATTGCATATTTCCTTGCTATTAAGCTTTATTATTTAATAAAGATATATTGTTAACATTAGTAAAAAATCTGAAAAGATTGGGGGAAAGTAACAGCTATGGGTCGTGTAGGCGTATTATTACTCAATCTCGGTGGCCCTGATAAGCTAGAAGATGTCGGGCCGTTTTTGTATAACCTATTTTCCGATCCAGAAATTATTCGCCTACCTTTTCGCTGGTTGCAAAAACCCCTAGCCTGGTTTATTGCCTCGCGGCGAACCAGAACATCTCAAGAAAATTATAAGCAAATCGGTGGTGGTTCACCATTGCGGCGGATCACGGAAGCGCAAGGGGAAGCTTTAAAAGAACAGTTGGGTTATTTAGGGCAAGAAGCCAATATCTACGTCGGAATGCGTTATTGGCATCCCTATACAGAAGAAGCGATCGCACAGATCACGCAAGACAATATAGAACACCTGGTGATATTACCACTATATCCCCAGTTTTCTATCAGTACTAGTGGTTCCAGCTTTCGACTTTTAGATAAACTTTGGCAAGAAGACCCAAAACTTCAGCCCATTGAATACACCGTTATTCCTTCTTGGTACAAACAACCAGGCTATCTCCAAGCAATGGCGGAACTGATAGCCCAAGAACTTGAGCAGTTTCCTAATCCAGACGAGGTTCATATATTCTTCAGCGCTCACGGCGTTCCGAAAAGCTACGTTGAAGAGGCTGGCGACCCTTACCAGCAAGAAATTGAGGAATGTACTGCCCTGATTATGCAGACTCTCAATCGTCCCAATGCCCATACTTTAGCTTACCAAAGTCGTGTCGGCCCAGTAGAATGGCTCCAACCCTATACTGAAGATGCGCTCAAAGAACTAGGCGCACAAGGCGTAAAAGATTTAGTTGTCGTGCCTATCAGTTTTGTCTCAGAGCATATTGAGACACTGCAAGAAATTGATATTGAGTATCGGGAAGTAGCAGAGGAATCAGGAATTCACAACTTCCGTCGCGTTCCTGCTCCTAATACTCATCCAGTATTTATTAATGCACTTGCAGACTTAGTGATTGATGCGCTGAAAAACCCCAGCTTCAAGCTTTCGCAAGCTGCCCAAATGAAAAAAATGGTGAAAATGTACCCCCAAGAGCGTTGGGAATGGGGTCTAACAACTAGTGCTGAAGTCTGGAATGGTCGAATTGCCATGTTGGGCTTTATTGCCTTAATCATCGAGCTAATTACCGGTCACGGCTTCTTGCACATGATTGGGCTTTTGCAGTAAGGGGGAATGGGGAATTGGGCATTGGGCATTGGGCATTGGGCAGAGGCGAAAAGCTTAGTGCAAATCTCCCCTTAGTTCTCCTACTTCCCATATTTCCTCATCTAAATTGTTAGCCATGCCCTATGCCCTATGCCCCATGCCCTCTTCTGCCCTTGTGATACCAGTCATACCACTGCTTGGCGCTACGAACTGCAAACCAGAGCAGTATTAAAGCAATTAATCCTCCTTGCCAAGGAGCATCAAAGGCAAAAAGTACTAGAGCAATGCACAAGGTATCTTGAAGAAAGACTACCCACAAGGGTAAGCCACGTAACCGATAGAACCAACCAACTTGAACTAGCTGGAGTACTAAAGCTAAGGAACCTCCAATACAGGCAATCAGCCAGTTTGGTGTTGCTGTGGCATTAGCAACTGCTAACCCCATAATTGCCCCTACGATAGGAGACATGAATAACTGAATTAGTTGTAGTAATCTTTGCCCCCATAGCTTTTTTGAGGCTAATAATTCAACTAAAGACCAAAAGGTGAGGCAGCCTAACAATATTGGTGGGGAAATGTGAGATAAAATTGGAACTTGTGACCATAAGTTACTACCCTGCAATAGTCCAATAATTAGCAAAGGTATGCCTATTCTCATTCCTGCTGCGGCAGAGGCAGAAAGTGTGGCTAGGATTTCAATCATTAAGGCACTCGTAGGACTAACAAATACTTACTTATTTGTTATGTATACTACCCAGTTATAGGAATAATTCCAGCATCAAACATCCAGCCTTCAGCAATGCAATACTAAATATTTTTGATATTTTTATATTCTTTTTTAACCTGGGTTCAATGGTTCATACAGCGTATTTCAGGTAAATCAAGTACATGGGTTAGTAGCACAACATATTGTGTCCCTACGATTATCTTTAAGCAAAACTACCTGAAAACGAGGGTTTCGGCTATTGTTTATTTTTTGAGTCTAAAAGTTTGTAGTAAGCGCTTAAGCGCTCACTACAAGTCAATTAATTCTAAATTCCTAATCGTTGGTAAACTTCTTCTAAATGCTGGAGATGCTGCTGGGGGTCAAAACAGACTTCTAGTTCTGCTGGGGACAACTTTTGAGTAACGCGAGGGTCTTTGCTAATTAAGTCCTGGAAATTGCCTCCTGGCTTGTTCCAAGCGACGTGAGCGCTTTCTTGAACGATCGCATAAGCTTCTTCGCGGCTGCTTCCCTTGTCTATCAAGGCAAGTAGCACTTTTTGGCTGAACACAACGCCGCCGTAGCAGTTGAGATTTCGTTCCATATTTTCAGGATAGACCAATAGGTTTTTCACCAAGTCGGTTATTTCTGACAACATAAAATGCGTCAAAGTACAAGCATCTGGTAAAATCACCCGTTCTACAGAACTGTGGGAAATATCCCTCTCATGCCAGAGAGCAACGTTTTCCAAAGCTGCACCAGCATGACTTCTCACCAGTCGGGCCATTCCCGTTAGCCGTTCCGAACGGATGGGATTACGCTTGTGTGGCATGGCTGAGGAGCCTTTTTGACCTTTGGCAAAGAATTCTTCAACCTCCAGAACGTCTGTTTTTTGTAGATTGCGAATTTCTACAGCAAAACGTTCGATGGATGCGGCTACTAAAGCTAATTGTTGCACGTAGTCGGCGTGGCGATCGCGGGAAATAACTTGTGTTGAGGCCGTATCGGGTTTGAGTCCGAGTTTTTGGCAAGCGATCGCTTCTACACGCGGTTCAACATTGGCATAAGTTCCCACTGCACCAGAAATCTTACCCACAGCAATGGTTTGGCGGAGAATTCTCAAGCGTTCTTGGTGTCGCAACACCTCTGCTAACCAGCCAGCCAGCTTGAAACCAAAAGTAATCGGTTCAGCGTGAATACCATGCGATCGGCCAGCCATGACTGTATGACGGTGTTCCCGTGCTTTTTCACGAATTACCTGAATCAAATCTTCCAAACGTTGCAATAATAGATCCAGGCTGGCAACCAATTGCAGTGCTAAAGCTGTATCCAAAACATCCGAACTGGTTAAACCCAGGTGAATGTAGCGTCCGGCTTCCCCAACATATTCATTGACATTTGTCAAAAAAGCGATGACATCGTGGCGGACTACAGCCTCAATTTCTAACACCCGCTTGGGGTCAAAATCTGCCTTGGCCTTAATTTCCTCAACCGCCTGAGATGGAATGTAACCTAGTTCAGCTTGAGCCTCACAAACAGCAATCTCGACTTGCAGCCAAGTTTTTAGTTTGTAGGTTTCACTCCACAGATTAGCCATTTCGGGCAAAGTATAACGCTCAATCACAGTTCGGCACAGAATACAACCGTCATATTTTACAGTCTAATTAATGTAGATCAATTTTTAATGCTGCTTTTGGCTCAGGGGCGGAATTAGTTTTTGAATCAAAGGTGATGATGCTAATTCTACCGTCAGCCTCCATATATGCAAACTTTACATCGGCTAAAAACTCTACACCTTGCTGACGTAACTTGCTCATCAACTCATCGTCTGTAATTAACTCTCGTTGCAAATGACGCTGAATCATCCGACCATTTTTTACCAGTAGCAGTGGTGGCTGATTCATAAAACGTTGGAACTGGGGTATTTTGTAGCCTAACCAGTTCAATAAATAACTCCAAAAAATCACAGTTCCTACCAGGATAGCGCCTTCAGTAATCGATGTATAATTACTTGCCATCGCATTTTGGGCAGCTTCAGCAAATAGTACAACTACAAGTAAATCAGTAATTCCTAGTGTTCCTAGCTGTCGGCTAGGAAGGAAACGTAACACTGAGAACAGCGCTAAGTAGACTAGTGAACCACGGATAATCAACTCAAAGACGCTGATGCTAGGAACAAAGATTGCTTGCCAATCGATAAAAAACCATTTTTCCATTAGCACTGATTTTCTTCCTTTTTCATATAGACTTCTGGAAAAAATCCAGTATTACTTTATTTATGTGGCATCTGATTTCATAAAACTGATTTTTATTAGAGGTTAAATTCTTCAATATTTATCAGAGTTACAAACATATAAGCCCTGGATAATGGGGTTAAAATCGCTGATTCTTCCTCCTTTGTTTTAATCGTCTGGGCTTCTTGAAAGAATGGAATAAACGATTAATCAAGTTAGAAGATGACTTTTTATTAGTGGACGATTGCCTCGTTTGAGCCTTGCCATTATATTCAGTGTTATCAGATAAAGGAATGGCATGTTTTGTTGGGGTTATGCCGCTTCCATACCTTCTAGCATAAACTTGGGTAAATTCAGCACCGAAGAAAAGAATCTGTGCGGCATAGTTAACCCAAGCTAAAATCACTACCAATGAACCAGCAGCACCATAAGCTGAACCAAAACTGCCATTACCTAAATACTGTCCTAATAAAAATCTCCCAATCGAGAACAAAAAGGAGGTGAGCATAGCTCCAATTAAAACATCACTCCAACCAATTTTGACATCTGGTAGGACTTTAAAAATGAGTCCAAACAGGAACGTAGTGATGGCAAAAGATAGAAGGAAATTGAGAATCTGCCAAAGGAAATCTACACCGGGTAGCAAGTTGCTAAAATATGTTACCAATGCTGCTAAAGCCGTACTAATTACCAGAGAAACTAACAGTAAAAAGCCAATACCTATGACCATTGCAAAAGACAAAAAGCGTAGGCGAATCATGTTAGTTACGCCGCGTCCAGGTTTCGGTTTAACTTCCCAAATCGTGTTGAGTGAATCTTGCAACTCAGTAAATAAACCAGTAGCACCCAATAGCAGAACTACAACACTAATAATAGAAGCGATCGCTCCTGTCTGTGGTTTGTTCGCATTTTGAATCGCTGTTTGGATAAATTCTGCCCCATCTGGGCCGACTAAACCTTGAATTTGTCCGACAATTTGACCCCTTGCCGCCTCTTCTCCAAATACTGCCCCTGCGATCGCAATTACAATAATTAACAACGGTGCAATCGAAAAAATCGTGTAATAAGCCAACGCCGCCGCTAACCGTGAGGCTTTATCCTCACTCCATTCTTTGAATGTCTCTTGGAATAACTTCCAAATTGCCTGCAAATTCATCCAACCAGTCTCCTTCTAAGAGGATATCGCTTACTTCCTGATATATTTGATACTTATTCTCTGGGTGGCGACATCCTCCCAAGGGAGTTTGTAAAGCGTTCTTGAGGAGGAATTTCATAAGCAAGAATTCAGAATACAGGAGTCAGAATTCAGGCTGGATAAAAGTGCAAGTCAATAGAATATTGGGTTTAGAGTAAAAAATATCAAATCTATTCATTGATATAACAGCAGAGAAGGAAAGCATTTTTGCTAAAGCAAGCAGATTCATCTGTCGAGTTATTCTGAATTCTGACTCCTTTTTACTGCATTCTGTCGATTGTGCGATATTGAATTGCTTCCGCCACATGATTAGTTTTTAGCTCATCGTCTCCCGCTAAATCTGCAATAGTTCGCGCTACTTTGAGAATGCGATCGCTAGCTCTTGCCGATAAACCTAATTTTCTAATGGCTACTTCTAATAAACTGCGGCTAGCATCATCTAGCTTGCACCATTTCTGGAGATGACGACTTTGCATCTGAGCATTGCAACGCAGATTTGCTTCTTCTTGGAAGCGGGTAATGGCGCGATCGCTTGCTTGTTGAACTCGTTGTAGCACTGATGTTGATGTTTCTCCCGTAGGTTGTTGGGTAATTTCTTCTGGTTTCAAGCGATTTACTGCAACTTGTAAATCAATTCGATCCATCAACGGGCCAGAAAGTTTTGCCCAATATTGCTCACGTTGGCGGGGAGAACAAGTACATTGTTGGATGGTATCGCCATAGTAACCGCAAGGACAGGGATTGGTACTCGCCACCAAAGTAAACTGCGCCGGAAACATTACCGATAGTCTGGTACGAGAAATTGTAACGTAGCCATCTTCTAAAGGCTGACGGAGAAATTCCAGCACATCACGTTTAAACTCAGTTAATTCGTCAAGGAACAGGACACCTCTGTGAGATAATGAGATTTCGCCAGGACGAGGAAAGCTACCGCCACCAACAAGAGAAGGCCCGGATGCTGAGTGGTGGGGACTGCGAAAAGGGCGATCGCGTACCAAAGAACCGCGATTTTTCAATAAACCAGCCACCGAATGGATGCGAGTCACTTCCAAAGATTCGGCAAAACTTAGGGGCGGTAAAATTCCTGGTAAGCGCCGTGCTAACATGGTTTTCCCACTACCAGGCGGCCCGACAAAGATTAAATTATGCCCACCAGCAGCAGCAATTTCTAAAGCCCTACGCGCATGAGCTTGTCCTTTAACATCATGCAAATCTGCGCCAGGGTAAGATACTGTTGCTATGTCTACTGTACTATCCATTTGCACAGGTTTGTAACGCCCTGGATTATTTAAAAGAGCTACCACATCAGACAAATGTTTGCAGCCGTAAACAGCCAAGCCTTGAACCACTGCGGCTTCTTGGGCATTATCAGCAGGGATAACTAAACCTGCAATTCCCATTTTTTGGGCTGCTGCTGCGATCGGTAAAACACCAGCCACCGGACGCAAGCTGCCATCTAGAGACACTTCACCTAAGAATAGATAATCCCCCAACAAATCAGCGCTAACTTGCTCAGAAGCCGCCAAAATTCCCACGCTAATAGGCAAATCGAAACAAGGGCCTTCTTTGCGTAAATCTGCCGGAGTTAAATTGATCACAATTTTCCGCATAGGAAAGGCGAAACCTGCATTTTTCAGCGTTGCTTTGACTCTTTCTCTCGATTCTTGAATCGCTGAATCTGGCAGTCCCAAGACAACAATTCCCGGTAATCCCCCTGAGACATCGACTTCTACGCCTACTTTGACGGCATCGATGCCCACAATTGATGCACTCCAGACTCTGGCAAGCATTTCTTACATAACAGTAAACCTTTCAAATCTCTAGCAGATGCGTGGGTCGATTGGCATTAGTGAAACTACATAGACTATTCTACCGATCCAGTATAGTCATACCATTTCTTTTTCGACTGCACTATTTTAGCTGTCCCACGCCACTACAGTAATTTTATTTTTACACTTTATAAATAACTTTTAACACCTTAGTTACTAAGTGTAAAAACCATAACTAGTTATCCTAAGTTGATATCATGAATTAATAATTATGAATTATATAGAAGCAATTGCTTTTTTATCCAGAGCGATATGTATGTATAAATCATTGCTAGCAGAATTAAAACTGCAATTATAATCTCTTACTATTTGTATAAAAATATAATCAATTGATGTGATAAAAGCATATTCTCCATATTCTACCTTGTGTTTTTTTACCATACATTTTATTTTAAATTTTCCAATAAATCTGTTTTTCATATCTATTGACATGGGATACCTTAGTGATTACTATATCAATCAATCCGGATTTCGTTAACTTCTTGAGAAAATCTCTGTAAATAAATCCAACACTATCCTTACAGCACTACATGAAACTACGCTGGTTATTACTCAGCCTTACAAGTATTTTTTTATTTTCGTCTCCAGTAAAAGCGAATCCTAACACCAATCAACTTGGCAACGTAAATGACTGGAGTGCAAATCAATCTGATTTACAATTACCAAAACTTAAATTTATTCCTCCGGTTCCTCTAGGCGATCCTGCCAACCCAATAAATAGTTCTAAATTTACTGGTGTAGTTCCTCTAGGACGCGAGATATCAGAACTAAAAACTCCTATTAAAGCATTAATGGCTCGCTATAGATTCCTCACTCCCGGAATCTTTTTTATGGACTTAAAAACAGGTGATTATTTTAGTTTTAATGGTGATAAAGCATTTTCTGCTGCTAGCACAATTAAGTATCCGATTTTGATTGCATTGTTTCAAGAAGTAGATGCAGGGAGAATCAAACTTGGTGAAACTTTGGTGATGCGACGGAAACATGTCACTGGCGGTTCTGGAGATTTGCAGTATCAACGAGTGGGAACTAAGCTGAGTCTCTTGCAAACTGCAACCAAGATGATGACTATTAGCGATAACACTGCTACAAATATGGTTATCGATCGTTTAGGTGGTGTATCTAAATTAAATCAAAAGTTTCGCCGTTGGGGATTGCAAAGCACTGTGATTCACAATATGTTAGGAGACTTTAAAGGAACAAATAAAACTAGTGCCAAAGACTTGGTAAGACTGTCAGCTTTGGTTACAAATAATCAGTTAATTTCTGATAGAAGTCAATCCCAAGTTTTAGGTATTATGATTCGTTGTCATAATAGAGCATTGCTTCCATCTGGCTTAGGTTCTGGTGCAAATATTGCTCATAAAACAGGTACTCTGCGATTTGTATTGGGTGATGCAGGTATTATTGAAACACCATCAGGTAAGCGTTATTTAGCAGGAATTTTTGTGCGTAGACCAAATAATGACCTTAGAGCTAGAGATTTTATTCGTCAAGTTTCGCGAGTGATGTATGGCTACTTCGAGCAGCCAAAAGTCAGTAATCTACCTTAATTATTTATCGAACAGAATTCAGGAGTCAGGAGTCAGAATTCAGAATGAATTCTGAACGAAAAAGCGGATAGCGCAGCGTTAGCGAGTTTGCGAGCGTCTTGATTCTGACTCCTGAATTCTGACTTATGAATTCTTTTTCAATCTGAATTCTAAATTTTTGCTTTAGTTTCAGACTTACACGGAAGAGATATCCCAACCCCCTTAAGGGGGTTTTTAGCTAACTGTAATTCTGAAAGCTGGCAATATTCAAAAATACGATAGCGAATAGCCCGTCTTAGACATCGCTTTTCTAACTGCCAAGGTATTATGTAGTCGGATACCGTGCAGCATAAAGCTTGAGGTTTTGTATGAAAGTAGCAGTCTTCAGTACAAAAGTCTACGATCGACAGTTTTTGTCAACTGTAAATTCTCCCACACAACACGAATTAGCGTTTTTTGAACCCCGTTTAAATCGGGATACTGCTATCCTCGCCGCCGGATTTCCGGCGGTTTGCGTATTTGTACACGATCAGGTTGATGCCCTAACTTTAAAACTTCTCGCCTCACGGGGTACTAAGCTGGTTGTCCTTCGGTGTGCTGGGTTTAACAATGTAGACTTACAAGCCGCAGCAGATTTAGGAATTACTGTTGTGCGTGTTCCCGCTTACTCACCTTATGGAGTAGCAGAACATGCCGTAGGATTGATTTTAAGCCTGAATCGCAAAATTCATCGGGCTTATAACCGTGTCCGAGAAAGCAATTTTTCCCTAGATGGACTGTTGGGATTTAACTTGCATAAGCGTACAGTGGGGATTGTCGGCACAGGTAAAATTGGTCTGATTTTAGGACAGATTATGAAGGGGTTTGGCTGTAACCTACTCGCCTATGACGTTTATCGCAATCCAGAATTGGAGGCGCTAGGTGGAAAGTATGTAGAACTACCTGAGCTATTTGCCAACTCTGATATTATTTCCTTACATTGCCCCCTGACTCCCGAAACGCATCACTTAATTAACGCTGAGGCTATAGAACAGATTAAGCCAGGCGTAATGCTAATTAATACTAGCCGGGGAGCGCTGATTGATACCCAAGCAGTGATTGAGGGATTGAAGTCTGGTAAGATTGGCTATCTCGGTGTCGATGTCTACGAACAAGAATCGGAATTGTTTTTTGAGGATTTATCTGGCGAAATTATTCAAGATGATATTTTCCAACGTCTGACAATGTTCCCTAATGTACTAATTACCGGACATCAAGCCTTTTTTACAGCAGAAGCTCTTCACAATATTGCAGAAACAACTTTTGCTAATATTGCTGATGTTGAAAATGGTCGTCCTTGCGCTAATGAAATTCGCCCTCAACCGTCAGCTTAGGTAAGGATTGGCGATCGCTAATTTGTATATTCATTCTGAACGATAGGCAACGCGGAGACTTTGGACTAAAATCACCAGAGATGCGATCGCCATCAACCCGCCCCAAAACCAATAAGGTAAAAGCAAATATCGCTGCATTTGCGCCGTATCAGAGAGTCCAAGGGGGCCAGCAGAACTACTAAATAGATAATCAAGTTGATGGTACGTACTCACACAAGCTTGTACACCCAGAAATTGAATGGCAAACCCTTGCGCCCAACGAGGTGCTTTCAGGGCGATACCCAAAATTATTAAACCCAACAAGGGAATTGCCACTAATCCAAACCAGGAACGTATCCAAATTAATGTGGAAAATAGCAAAAAACTCCCTAATATTTTCAAACTTAGGGAAGCTGCTTTAAAACTGCGGGAAGCCAGAATCAAAGCTGCGCCCGCAAGAGGCGGCCCCATTGGTCCTGCGGCGGCGACCAGTGCCGGGCCAATTGGCCCCAATGACGACCGGATGCCATAAGTTGCAACACCGGAACCATTGCTAAAAATCTGTAATTTTTGAAACTGTCCCCCTAATAGGAGTGCCATTAAACCGTGACCCATTTCATGGAACCAGGTTGCCAGGATTGTAAATGGGTATAAGATATAATCACCTCCTGGTACTTGCCACAGTAAAGCAGTTGCGATCGCTGCTGCAATTAGCCAGGTTAGCCCCATACGCTCAACAACTGACGGGGCTTCTTGGGTGAGCAAGGGTTCAGAATTTTTACTTGGTTCCCTCATAGGTCACTCTATTTTGGATTTTAGATTTTCTGGAAAATTCAAAATTTTAAATTGGCAGTGTATTTTATCCATCCTAGTGTAATTATTGAGGTAGTGGAGTTGCTGGACAATGCAACAATTCGCACATCAAAGCGACGGCTATAAACTATGGCGCTATCAAAAACAACATAGTTATCCGTCGCTTGTCTGATGCGGTGCATTCGTTTCTCCTCCAAAAAGGATGCCGGAGGATGGGCAGAACATGCTTAGACTGATGTCACAATTGATGGAAAATCAGTTAAGCAAGTTGAAACAGGAATGTCATTAAGTCTCCTTTACCCAAACTGATGCGATCGCCTGGTCGCAATCGATGACGATTCCCTGGTAAAAGGGGCAAGTTATTAATGTAAGTGCCATTAGAACTTCCCACATCTTCTACATAGTGAGCGTCTCCCTCAACACGAATATCTGCATGAATCCGTGAGACAACTTCTGAATTGGGAAATCCTGAAACGTCTATATCTGGAGGAATCCGGTCATTAGGCTTGCCGATATGAATCACAGAGAGATTTTGCGGCAATTCAATTAGCCGATCGGTTTGAACGTGAATTAACCGCGCCATAACCTGCTGCAATTGCGTTCTGGCAACGGTTACAGTTGGTGCTGGTGCAGCTGGTGGAGGTAGTTCCGCTTCAGAGGGTGGCGCTGGTTCCAACGGTGGTGGAGTAGGAATACTTTGTCCAGAAACTACGGGTACTGCGACGCTTGGCTCTGCTTCTGGGGGGCTGTTTTCTATAACAGCTGCCTCTGGGGGAGCTACTGGGGGAGCTGCCACCTCTGTTGCTGGTAAAGATGAACTGGGTGGATGAGAGTTAGTAGAACCGCTCATTCCCAAAGCATCTGGTTGTAAAAGTTCTAACAGTGGATCGGGTGGAACTAACGGCGGTACTTCCACAGGAACATCGGGAGTAACTGTTGTAGCTACCGCACTATGAACATGTGGAACTCCTGCGGAGTGAAGGTTACAGCCACACTGGCCACAGAATGCAGCATCTGCTTGCACACTTGCCCCACAACTAGGACAGTTAGTAGTCGCAGGCAACGGTGTATAGCAAGCTTCACATTGGACAGCACCATCAGGGTTGGGATGATTGCAATTAGGGCAGACGATCATCGATATTTAGCCTTTGTTCAAGATCATCATAAATATAGGTAGGACTGGCAAGCAGAGGGCGGCCCTAGCTTTAGATTCTAGCAATTACTGCCGATTTGATACGGAAAAGGGAGCAGGGGGCAGGGGAGCAGGGGACAAGGGGATAAGGGGACAAAAAGTGAGAACTTGAAACAAGTCTTTCCCCTTGTCCCCAATTCTCCTTGTCCCCAAGTCCTCTTCCCAATTCCCAATTCCCAAATTTAATGTTGAAGTTCCGAACCTGCTGCCGCATCCAGGAGCCACCAAAGTTCACCTTGGGGCCGAATTAAGCGGGATGGGTAAGCTAAGTCATCGGCGACAGGTGCAAAGACTTGCGCCAAAGCTGGGCGTTTATTAGCACCAGCAACCAGAAAAATCACATTGAGAGCAGAGTTGATGAAGGGGTATGTGAAACTTATTCTGGGGTTTCCGTCTTTGTTACCCACAGTCACTAGGCGATCGCGTACTTTGAGTGCCTCTGTGTGGGGAAACAAAGATGCAGTATGTGCATCATCACCCATTCCTAGTAATACTACATCCAATGCGGGAAACTCTACCCCAGAAGAATTGAAAAATTCTTTGAGATGTTGTTCATACTTTGCAGCCGCGAGTTCTGGATTGGCTTCTAAAGTTGGTACGGGGTGAATGTTAGCTGCTGGGATATCAACACGATCTAGCCATGCACGACGAGTCATCAGTTCATTGCTATCGGGGTGATCTGGTGGTACGTAACGCTCATCCCCCCAGAATACATGAATTTTATCCCAAGGCAGTTTTTGAGTAGCGATCGCTTCGTATAACGGTTTAGGTGTACTGCCGCCAGATAAGGCGATGGTAAAACGCCCTCGCTGCTCAATAGCAGTTTCTAACTTAGACAGAATTAATTCTAGCGCTCGTGCAACCAGCGTCGGCTGATCCGGTAAAACTTCAACGGTTTTGCTCATGGCTTCATCATCATATTGCTGGCTTCCAGCAATACCATACCGAACTTATTACAATCCTCCTTTTTAACTTTTGAAACATTTAACATCATGGATTAAGTAGGCTGGAAAATGTAGATGCTTATTATCACCATTGATGATAAGTTGTCAGTAGTCAGTTGTACTAACTACTAACTCTTCTCATAATTATTTTTATTTACACCCAGTTACTTGATACTTTGTTGATTAACACCACAGAGGATAAATTTATTAATTCTTATTAAAAATTAATAAAACTAATTAATCACAACCAATGATTCCCAATCAGCGATCGCTTCGCGTTGAAGGATTAACAATTCCTGAATTCCTTTTTGGGCGACATCGAGAAGTTGATCCAACTGAGTGCGGCTAAAGCTCCCTTCTTCGGCTGTTCCTTGGACTTCAATGATTCCCAGGTGTTGATTCATCACCACGTTAAAATCTACTGTTGCCGCCACATCTTCGATGTAATTAAGATCCAAAAATGGTTCTCCCTCCAGTAATCCTACGGAAATTGCTGCAACCTGTCCACACAGAGGCGATCGCTCTAACACGCCCTCCTGCAACAATTTAGAAATCGCATGAGCCAGCGCCACAAAGGAGCCTGTAATAGCTGTTGTTCTAGTTCCAGCATCTGCTTGCAAGACATCAGCATCTACAGTTAGCGTGCGTTCTCCCAATACCTCAAAATCCACTGCTGCACGTAAGCTGCGCCCAATTAAACGTTGAATTTCTTGCGTCCGTCCAGATAATTTCAATAATTCCCTTTCTTGGCGTTTTTGAGTGGCGGATGGTAACATTCGGTACTCAGCAGTTAACCAGCCTTTACCAGTTCCTTCGAGAAACTTCGGGACTCCCTTATTAACGCTAACAGTACAAAGTACCTGAGTATCACCGCATCTTGCGAGAACAGAACCGGGGGCAAAGTGTGTGAAACTGGGGTAAAAGCTGATCGGACGTAGTTCGTAAGGAAGACGGCCGTCTGGACGCTGCCAAGCCATTAGAATTGCCTCAAATTTTACAATACTGCCTTAAGATTACCTTAGTGTTGTAAATCATCTTTTTGGACATTGGGCATTGCCAAGAATTTTTCCTAACTCTAACTCTCCCACTCCGCACTAAGTCCTCAGCACTCATCAAGGAACTGAAAGTAGAGTTAAAATATTTTGCTGCACCATTTCTGGTGATTGGTCGCCGTTGATAGTCAATAGGCAGCGACGACGGTCGTAATATTCTAGGATTGGAATGGTGCGATCGTAGAATAATTCTACACGGCGCTGCACGATTTCGGGTTGGTCATCTGGTAGCGATCGCCCCAAGGATCGACTAACCATCACTGCTTCTGGAACTTGGAGATAAATTGCCCAATCTAGCTTTTGCCCTAAATCATCCAATAAAAAATCTAATTCCTCAGCTTGGAAGGCAGTACGAGGATAACCCTCTAAGACCCAATGGCAGTTAATATCTGGTTGTCTGAGGCGAACTCTGATCAAATCAACGATCATTTCGTCTGGAACTAACTCCCCTTTTTGTATGTAGGGCAGTGCATGATAACCTAGTTCATTTAGACTAGCGTAAACCGAAAGAGAAGTCCGGGGATCGGCTTCCGACCATCGAAATTCCGGCAGGGGCTGATTGCCAGATATTGCTTCCCGTAAAATCTCACCTGTAGAAATCAGAGGAATATCAAAGTATCTGCCAAGCCTTTGTGCTTGAGTGCTTTTCCCCGATCCTGAACCTCCCAGAATCACCAATCTCACAACAATTCACTCCTCATGCTGTCAAATTCACTACTTGCTAAGTCTGTTTTGCCCAAACAACCGACAAATCTAACATCTAGGGATTTTCCGACGTTATACCCAGCCTTTTTAAATAATTGGAACTGTAACTCTTATGTTTTAACTTTTACAACTATTTTCATGGAAAAGACGTAAATTTAAATCCAAACAACTCTTGACTTATACGCAAACGTAGTGTTTGACTAAGAATGCAATTTGTCAAATCCACCATACCTGTGAAAAACAGATTGATTATACAGGCAGATTTGTACTAATTACTGACAGAAAAGAAACTTAATTATTGTATCTTTTTGAACTTAACCCTATGGTTGCCCAGCTAGAAACTCAAAACATCAATTCAACCCTTACCTTGCCATATCCAGTTGAAGGACTAGTGCAAGTTTTCACTAGCTCACATCGTAATTTTTTTACGAGCGTTATAGCTCAATCACTGAGAATAGCTGGACAAGGAACGTCAGTATTAATCGTGCAGTTCCTCAAAGGAGGTATTCGTCAAGGACACGATCGACCCATACAATTAGGACAAAATTTAGATTGGATTCGCTGTGATTTGCCTCGTTGTATCGATACACCACATTTAGACGATACGGAAAATCAAGCCTTACAAAAACTGTGGCAATATACACAACAAGTAGTGTGTGAGAGCAAGTATTCTCTCGTGGTCTTAGATGAGTTAAGTTTGGCGATTAACTTTGGTTTAATTCCTGAAACGGAGGTTTTAGCGTTTCTGGCAAAACGTCCTCCCCACGTCGATATCATTCTCACAGGGCCAGAGATGCCAAAATCTCTCTTGGATGTAGCAGATCAAATTACAGAAATCCGTCGGAGTTATCGACCCTAAACAAAGTAAGTACTCGGTTCGTGCTACTATATCAAGTCTGTTTAAATTAACGTTAGCAACGAACTTGTGATTAAGAACGATATCTGGATTACTGAAATGGCTCAACAGGGCTTGATTTCGCCCTTTGAGCCAAGCCTAATCCGAAAAGTGCAAAAAGATAAGTCTGTAGCGGTTCAACCTGTAATTAGCTACGGTTTGTCTTCTTATGGTTACGATATACGCCTTTCCCCGGCTGAGTTCCGCATTTTTCGACACATTCCCGGAACTGTAGTTGATCCCAAAAACTTTAATCCCGATAATTTAGAGCCAACAGCATTGCATACTGATACTAGTGGCAGTTACTTTATTTTACCTGCTCATTCCTATGGACTTGGGGTTGCTCTAGAAAAGCTAGAGGTTCCTGAAAATATTACAGTAATTTGCATAGGGAAATCTACGTATGCAAGATGTGGCATAATTGCAAATTTAACGCCTGCTGAAGCGGCATGGCGAGGTCATTTAACTTTAGAATTTTCTAATTCTTCTAGTGCTGACTGTCGCATTTACGCTAATGAAGGCGTGGTGCAATTACTATTTTTAGAAGGTGAACCCTGCGCTATTAGTTACGAAGCACGCCAGGGTAAATATCAGGATCAGCAAGAAATTGTGACTTTGGCTCGTATTTAGACTGAATGATATCTAAAAAAAGTTTACACAAAATATAGAACTTAAATCTATTCACCTATTACAGTGCTGGTAATAATTTGATTGCAGATGCATCTAGTAGGCAGTTGCGTTTACTGTTGGGCTTGGCTTAGGGCCATTTTTTCATTGCGCTTCTAGCCAAACCTGTAAATCAGCTAAACTAGCAAAATCTAACAGTGCTTCACTCAAATCTTCCAGAACAGGCAAAGGTAAACCAGAAATTGAGGAGCGTATTTCCTCAGAAAGCTCCCCAAATCGCTTAGTTAATTGCCGGAGAATGAGATTAGCTGTTGCTTCTTCCCGTCCTTCCTCACGTCCTTCTTCCTTAATTTCTCGGTAAACTCGCGTTTCCTTAAGCGTGATTCCTAGCATAGACTCTACCTCCGCTTGAGTTAATTGTTCAAATCTGTACACCATAATCGTCGTTATTAATTCAATTATGGCGCGACTTGATGGTGATAGCACTTCTTGAGTGGTTCTTGTTAACAAATACCTTGCTTCTTCTGGTGCTTGTTCTTCATCCACTGTAGTTAAAACCATCAATGCTACCCATATAGGTAATTGACGAATATCACCTAACTCATCTAAATACACCCGATGTATTTGTTCACCGTTCAGCAATGAACGATGAGGATGAATATCGCTTTGTTCAATACTGCGCGACGGGTAAATTATCACTACTTGCCAGTCGCTAAATCTGACACGGTTGCGGTAGAAATATAACGAAGATTCAGCCCATACTCTTTCATAAAGTTGTTCATCTTTCTGGAACTGAACCTCACAAAAATATACAACTCCAGCACCATCGCTTTCAGGTGGTAGAAATACTCCGTCAATTTCAAATTTTGGTTCTTTGACGGCGACTGAATCAAAACGATAACTACTTGCATTAGTTGGAGGATTTGTCAACAGTTCAAATAGCAAAGTTGGAGACTGTTGAAACAGTTTGTAAAATATTGAGTCTCGACGCATGAAAACATTTTACTAATTTTTTATTTATGATTTTCTGGTGGCTGTTTGGACAATCCCCTTGAGCCAGAACGTGGTAGCTCAAAAAATCCAACTGGGACATTCTCAATCCAGCCCCAAAATATGATTATGGTGCAAGTCTGGCCTTACCAAGACGCTGTTTTTCATACCATTGTGCGATCGCAGGTGCCCAATCTTCAAAATGAGGCCACATCATTTCACACAATTTCTGAATTTCAAGTTGAGCATCTTTCTTATTTCTCAGATCACAAAAATGCAAGAAAGACCTTAAATTGAAACTCACCACAAAATGCTGGCGATAGTCAAAAGGCACTTTACCTCTTGCGTGTTCTTCAGACATTCCACCCTCAAAATCAGCTTGATATCGTTTAGCTGCTTCCAGACACCACTCCAAATCTGCTGCTCGTTGCTCTGGTGAATAATGGTATTTTTTGCCTTGTCTATCAGTGTAATAACCAACAGGGCGTAGGTAAAAAACATCTTCTATGTCTTTCTTACCTTCTAGTACATCAATAAATTGGTTGCCTGTGTACCTAAAAGACTGAACATCAAATGATACTCCCACACGATGAGTACGAGCCTGCTGCATAACACTGTGGGGAAAGTAACCACAGTTGAAAACAATCTGAGGATGCTCTAGAGGCCCATAGTGTCCCCTCTCACCTGCTAAAAGTCGCTTAACAATAACTTCGCCGCTTTGTGACTCTGACGGCCAGGAGTCGCGCTCATCAAACACGAACCCATCGGTATAGTCCTGGTGCATCGCGGCATAAATCACCTGCTGTGGGTTTGGCGTTTTGGCAATAACCTCTACTCGAAATCGATGCATTAGTTTTTAGGAATGGATTTGTGACTGAAAGTGCTTATGCAGAAGAAGCGGAGCCTGTTCGTTAGACATGGCTTTGAACTCGATCCACTATCATATCTCTGCCTTGGACTTCTACTTGAGGAGATTAAGATACTTTACAAATATTAATAACTTTGTTACAGTTGTTTACATAAAGAGAAAACAGGGAAAAATCCATGCGTACAAGCACTGCTATAATTGACGACCAAGGCAAACTGAACAACTTTGCGATCGAGCCAAAGGTTTATATAGACGAGCAAGGCGATCGCACTGGTTTCACTCCCTATGCAGAAATGCTCAACGGTCGTTTAGCAATGATTGGTTTTGTTTCTCTAATAGCATTAGAAGTATTCACAGGACACGGTATTGTTGGTGTTTTGGCAAATCTGTAAAAACTAATTTTTTATAACGTAATTCTCAATAAATAATTAAGAGACGGTAAATTTACCGTCTCTTCTTTTATGGAAAGCTTAGTGCTAGAGTGAAAATATACTGATAGCAAAAGCCCTTATTAGCGTAAAAATATTAGGTGAACTATGGCTTTAACTGCTTCAACTATGTTGCCGCTAGGCACAAAAGCACCAGATTTTAATCTACCTGAAGTGGTATCTGGAAAGGCAACTTCACTTTCTACCTTTGCAGATAAAAAAGCGTTGTTGGTAATGTTTATTTGTCGCCATTGCCCATTTGTAAAGCACATCCAACAAGAATTAGTGCAGTTAGGAAAAGATTATTTTACAAGTGATTTAGCGATCGTTGCTATAAGTGCTAACGATGCCAAGAATTATTCAGATGATGCGCCAGAGTCGTTACAAGCATTTGCCACAGAACAAGGATTTAATTTTACCTTATGCTACGACGAGAGTCAGGAGACGGCAAAAGCTTACACAGCAGCTTGCACACCTGATTTTTTTGTATTTGATGAGCAACGCAAACTTGTTTATCGGGGACAATTAGATGATAGCCGTCCCAGTAATGGTAAACCTGTAACAGGCGCAGATTTACGCGCAGCCATTGAAGCAGTGCTGGTAGGCAAACCTGTTACAAGCGACCAAAAGCCGAGTGTTGGTTGCAATATTAAATGGAAACCCGGAAACCAACCCAGTTATTTTGGTTGAAAGTGGCTATATCAGCTTACTCATATCCGATCGTGCAACACCCGATTAAGATTGTATAGGATTTAAGAAAAAATAAGTTGAACGTTTTTTGAAGATAGGCCTATGATCAAAGCATGGGAACGGGCAGGCATAGCAACCCATGTCAAAAGCAGAAATAGTTGAAGCAATCAAAACAAAGTGTGAATATTTTTCTCCATATCTGAATGAGAAAACCCGTCGCATTTGGGCAGCAATAGAAGCTCAAATCCTGGGAAGAGGCGGCGTGAGCCAAGTATCTCTTGCCACTGGGCTATCGCGCACGACAATTTATGTAGGGCTAAAGGAACTAGACAATCAAAATCAATCAGCCAATCGAGAGCAAATTCGCTGCCCTGGTGGGGGAAGAAAACTAATAGAAGAGATTGACTTAACCCTAGTAAAAGACTTGCAATCTTTAGTAGAACCAACAACATTAGGAGATCCAGAGTCACCTTTACGTTGGACGAGCAAAAGTGGAGCGAAATTGGCAAGTGAATTGCAACGAATGGGGCACAAAGTTAGTTCACGGACAGTGCATACCTTGTTAAATTGGTTAGGGTATAGTTTACAATCGAATCGCAAAACCCTTGCTGGCTCGTCACATCAAGACAGGGATGC
>NZ_JACJSF010000219.1 GCF_014698035.1 Desmonostoc muscorum FACHB-395 | reverse complement strand
GGCAATATTCGTCCACAAATTTTACTGTTGGTGCGGCTGGACGGGGCTGTACCATACTCTGTGTCTTGGTTCTAGCATTTGTACCTTATTATACTACTGCCAGAGTGGCAAAACAGGGTTAAGTTGTCAAAAATTTCAAAGATAATGATAATCAAATAAGGGGAAGAAGGCAAGCGGCGCTTGCCTCCTTCCCCTACCTAAGCACGATTATCATTTTCAATCAGACTATTTTGAGTATTTTAACTGATTGACAAAAGAGGCTTTATCTTAACCTCTAACCGATGGGATATTAGTAAACTGTTTTATTTTAGAGCTGCTAAAGTCCGGTGTCCAATTATTCCGTCTGCTCTTAATCCTTTAGACTTCTGAAATTTGATCACAGCGGCCCGAGTCTTGTTATCAAACACACCATTCACACTTGCTGTATAGAATCCTTGTTGCTTTAAAGAATTCTGAACAGTTTTCACTGTATCTCCCCTGCTACCTACTGTTAATACAGTACCAGTACTACGCTTTGCCACATTATTGGACTTGTGCTTGGCATTAACCTTTGGTACAGCATTAGGTTTTTTCATGGTGTTGCCTTGCTGAGTACTTTGGGCAATGTGGGTAGCAGGAGCTGAAGTTTGGCTTCTATTATTAGTTAAAGAGTAAGCAGGCACAGCAGTAGCTAGAGTCAAAGCAGGGAGCAAAGCAATTACCTTCCAATTCATCTTCTTGTTCCTTCCAACTGTATGAGATTTTGTAATTTCTATTTGAAGAGTCATCTTGATAAGGGACTGTGCCTTAAGTAGATTTTCCTCTGTAGATTCTGGTGTGTGGGTTTAGTCTGAGACTATTTCCGAAGCCAGAGCTATAGCATCACACGTTGTATTGACAAAGTTATTGCAAAACTGTGACAAAAGCATGACTAAATGTATTAAAATTTATGTCGCACTAAATTGCGCTCTTGATTTATGAAAATTTCCCTAATATCTTTCTGCAATAAGTAAAATTGTATGTCCGTCAGAGTCTTTTATTAAATAACCTTGCTTATCAGAGATTACTTCTTATCGCTACAACATAATCTAGTTTATATTCAGCTAGGTTTCTAATAAATTGGCTACTTTCACCATATAAACTATCCGCTAGTACTAATTCAATATTAAAGCCTGATTCAATTAGCTCTGTAATAATTTCTGATGCTAATTCTATTTTAGTTTGATATTTATCTCCTTCTTTTAGCGTCCCTTTTGGTTTGAATATTTTTACACTTAAAGGAAAAGTTATATTAGAGTAAAGTCCATAAGCATTCACTGAAACTATTCCATTATCGACTTTTCCGACACTCCCTAAATTTGTCGCAATTAGCTAAAAAGCTGCTCAAAGTTCCTGTGGTGTTTATGGAATATCGAGGTCATACTAATTCGTAATTCGTAATTCGTAATGGGCAACTCTTGAAGATGCTAAAAGCGAACGCCCGCCACGCTAACGTAATTCGTAATTAAGATATAGAGAATAATGACTGATACAAGCTGTTTACAATCTTTTACTGTTTCCAATTTTCTATTTTCAAATCGGAGGTTTAGCAAAAATTGTTAGTAAGACTGGCCCTAATAAATAGTGGTGATTCAAACACAATAGCCCAGCAGAAGAGCCAAGAAGTTGACGTTGATTAGGGCTGTAGAGTCTAATTCCACGGGGAGTAAGTGGCAATAATTGAGGTTCTGCGTCTTTTTTAGAAGTAATGTTAATGTCAACTAAGTAGAAACGTCCACCGGGAGAAAGTACCCGTGCTATCTCACTAACTACCTGTTTCGGTTCTAAATAGTGCAAGAAGCTGATAGTGCTGAAGACAGCATTAAATTGACCATCAGCAAAGGGAAGAGACTCAGCTTTACCCTCAATATAAATTAAACGTGGACGGTGGTGGTTGCTCTGTCTTGCTAACCGCAACATATTAGCAGAGAAATCCAATCCAGTACCCCGCAGGTCAGGAAACTGAGTAGCAAGGCGCTCAAGTAAGCGGCCAGTACCACAACCGATATCAAGTACATTTGCTGGCTTTGGTAAATCGACATACTCCAGCAAGCGTTTGTGAATGGCTCGATAAAACACTGAAGGAAAGAGCCAATCATAACTTGGTGCCCATCGGTCAAAAAGTAGCTTTTTGTTACTGAAGAAGTTATCAGTCATAAGTTTTCGCAGCTTTCTTAAAGCTTGATGCTTTTTTAGGGTAAGTTTAGCTGCGCCTCCCAGAATTTTGTTATATTTTGCAGTTCGGTAATATCTAGCCTAGCGTTTGGCACAATATAGCGGTTATCGACGCAGTGAGATAGAGCTTTAGCCGATTCATTTGTTGCAAAAGTTTTTGGAAATTGTAGAAATCATCAGGAATTTTGACCCTTGAATGTGTAGTTTACAGTGTACCTAGAGATTCATTCTATCTTTGTAGAGAACGAACTAGGAATCAGTGCATAAAACTATAGAACCTAAGTGTATGTATTTATATAGGTTCAAATAGAACAAACTCAATCTAGTTTGAAATTATTAAGGTGAAAAATTATGACAAGCTTTATTCAAGTACGGTCACACAATGATTTACTACACCCAGTACGCGAGTGGTTGGAAAAGATAGAAATTCATAACTCTAAATTGGCTCATTTCTTGTGCAAAGCTATTCCTGCTCAGTGTCCCTTTGAGCAAGATATCACACTGTTTGGTCGGAAGCTATTTCATATTCCTCCGATGTGTAAATTAAATCCACTATACGAGGAAGTGGTTGGTTTGCGTTTTAAAGCACTCTGTTATCTTGCCGATAAATGTGGTGAAGATGTCACAAGCTATTGCTAATAGTCAGTTTGATTGTTCTTTGATTAAGCAGCCATCGGTATTTTCAAATATACTGTTGTTACTTACTCAGGTTTATCTCAGGATAAACGCATATATGGATAAAGGTTGATTTATGATATCTTTGCTCTATAGGCGTTCCAAGCATCATTTATGGCACAATCTCAGATCCCCCTAACAGAATTTGGGGAAGCAATTAGAGAGATTTATAAAAATCCTGATCTACCTACAGAAGTATTGCCAGAGTCTAAAATTACACCTAAAGAAAACGAAGCACTTAGAGAAAAGTGGACAAAAATTATCTTCAAAAAGAATAATGTAGGTGCTAAAAAGGGTTTATCTCTAGATGACTTTATTGAATTAATTAAAGAATTTTTTGGCTTTCCTGCTATAAATCGAAGTTTACTGGATCGTTTGATTCACACAGGTAATCCAGCTAGAGATCATTATGCCAAGGAAGTACGTGAAGATAGTTTAAAAATCGTTAGTTTGTTTACTAAAAAATATAGTTTTGATGACTTGTTATCAATTGGTAACAAAGTCTTGAAAGAACGTGAGAATGAATTTCGTACTTATCCCGTAGGTGCGATCGCATCTGAACCAAAACCCGATATAAAATCTGATATAAAACCAAAGTTAGAACAAAAACCAGATTATAATTTAAAATCTTTAATTAAAAAGCATATAGATAAATATGGCTATAAATCTTTAGTTGGTGAAGATAAAATTAGTTGCACTGATTTATTAGAAATTCTGTTTGAGGATCACCCCAAATTAACTTTAGCAACATTTTTAAAATTGCCTAACATTTTAGGCATAAGTAACGATGATTTTATAGAATTAGCTAAAAAAGATATAGAATAAGAATAGGTTTAATTCATGCGCCACCTCTGGCATTAAAAAACCACCTAAGCCAAAAAATCTGCTTAGGTGGTTTTTTAATGGCTGAAAGTATTAGAACTCTTGCAAAATTGTTTTGTGGTATAATTAGGGGTTTGGCAATTTGTGATTAGGACTTTGAGGAGCAGTGAAAATAGAGAAAGCCAAGCAGCTTACTGCAAAAAAATTTAAGCGAATGA
>NZ_JACJSF010000218.1 GCF_014698035.1 Desmonostoc muscorum FACHB-395 | reverse complement strand
GGATATCCTCATCTGATGCCAAATTGCGGACATCTTCTAAAGTTGTAACCTCATCAAGCATTGCCAAAACATTTGCTTTTTCAACAGGTGCTGCTACAGAATCACCCTCCTGGTTAGGAGATGAAAATTGGTGTGGGCCATGTGGTCTAAAGGTTTGTGGTGTTTGCGGTTCAATTAAATCATCTAAATCTAGGTGCATTGTTGTCCGCACTAGACCAGCAAAGAGATCAGTGTTAACAACAGGCCCCAAAAGACTATTGCGATCGCGGGTATCTTGCAACAGCACTTCGGCACGAGACTTAAGAATATCTGCAATCTGACTGAAGGCAAGCGCTGCGGTTAATAACTGTGCCTCCAAGGGTAAACTTTCTAGCTCGGCATCCAAACAATCCCACATAGCATCAAGAGAAGAAGTTGGTGGAGATTCGGACAACTCATCTAATACATCCCAGATGGTTAATTGGCGGTATGTGGTCATTGCTACAATTCAGGATTTAACGGGCAGGGTCGCACTGGGCAATGAGATGGATTAACCTCGAACATATCTTTTTGACACAAATTTAGAAATCTTCTAACTCAACTTTATCGTCAATGAGATGGACTAATCTCGAACATATCTTTTTGACACTCCCCCATCTTTAGACGCGGAGACTCTAAGCGGAAACTATGGAACGGGCTAAAATCTCGTTACCCCGTTTCTTCTTAGCTGTCACCCAGATATAGATCCGGGTGGGGGTAGTCAATGACCCCCTAGACACTCCACTCAAGTTTAAACTAAGTGTTGTGCTTACTTTGCGGATGATATTGGCTGCTCCGTTACAATCTGCATTAATATACCAATTCTGGCTCGTGCGGAACAATCCGCGTTTTACTCTGCGACCAGAAGATTTCCACCCATCGGGTTTTTCACCGTGTTTTGGTAGTGTATCCCCATCAACAAATGATGCTGCTGAGGTGTTAGCTTCTTCTGTCTCTATAAACTCAATGCCATACTGCTGGCACAGTTGCTTAATTCGCCCTTTGAGCCTAGCAGTTGGGATTTGTACAAATTGCTGGTTGCGTTTCTTCCCTAGATTAGTCTGTTGTTTGATTCCTTGTCCCCAGCCAAACACGACCCGTCCAATTCGGTTTTTTATGCAATGGTTAATAACAATTCGTGCAGCTTTATTAATGGCATCTCTAACTTGTCTGTTACGTTTTTCAGTGATAGCAGCAAGTTTATTTGACCAAAAACCTTGAGGTTTGTTCTTTCTAATTGTTGCGAGGAGTTTGTTATACCAACGATTTAAACTTTTGAAATGCCGACCATCAATAATAAAGCTTTTGCCAAGGTTAGAAACACAGGTTAACCAGTTATTCAATCCGTGGTCAATTCCTAACACCCTACTTTTATCTACATCTGATGCAACAGGATTAGTCTTATAGACGAACTCTACATAAAAACAGCGATTCTTCGGTAAAATTCTTAACTCTCTAATATCCTCAAATCGCAAGTTTGAGGGCATAGGTAGAGTAAAGTAATCTAACTTAAACCATATTTTTACTAGGGAACTAAGAGGTATTCTGATTTGTCCATCTTTTAGCCTTAATGGTTGTTTAGGATAAGTAACCAAGTTCAAACCATCTTTTCTATACTTTGGAGGACTTGGCTTATCTGTCAATTCACCACGTTTGTACAATGTGTTAAGTTGTTTGAAAGATGCAAACGACTCATACACAGAGCTGCACAACTGCTGAGAAGCCTGAGAATAAAGTGTTTGAAAATGTCGATTTGATTTCAACTGGTGGTGTAATTCAAACTTAGTTATATAGCGTTTCGCCTTAAACCAGATTTGACGAGCATAGTAAATGGTGCAGTTTGCTAACTTATTCGATTCTGAACAGATGAACTCTAAAATAGCTTTCAATTCTTGGTTTGGATGAATTAAAATTTGTTGACAACTGTACAAATCAATCACCTCTCTATTGTTATTCGCATGACTGAAAATACTAGCTAACCTACCAAATAGCTAATAATCTGCGGATCTATCGCAGCAATCCGCTTTTTAATAGAATGTGGAGGATTCTTGAAAAACCGTTTTAAATCCCGACTCTTAACGAGGTAATTTGTCGCAGAACGCCGAATAGCTTTGAGCCAGCCTCGTTTTACCCATTTAGCTACAGTACAGGGATTCAATGAAAGAGCTTGAGCAATTTGGCTACAACTATAATTGTCGAGAGTGGGACGTGCAGAATAACCCAACGCATAGAGCTTTTTATGAACAGCTAAAGTTGTGCGATGATAGCCTCGTCTTCTAAGTCTGTATGCTATCTGTTTAGGTGTGTAAGCTTCAGACATTTCATCAAGAATTTCTAACTCTTGGGGAGTCCATTTTTTCTTCATTTGTTAACCTCCAGAATTGCTGGTAGAAATATTTAGAGGGACTTGCTTGATTTACTGATTAGTCGATTGCAACAAATTGCGAGTTTGTTCTAGTAGTCTGTACTCATTCCAATTCCTCGGATTATGAGGTGATGACGTTGATTCTTCAAAGTCCCAGTTTTGAGAATTGGTATCGAAAAACTCAATGGCTGCATCAAAACCACATTGTAAAAATCTGGTGTATGATTCTTCCGAGCAAAGAATCGATTCGACAATTGCAGTCAAAAGTTTGAGGTTGGTTTCAGTTGCCGCTCCTTCAGATTGGAGCCATTCAATTGTTTCTATTAACTGTTGTTTAGCAGAAGCCGCAGTAGATTCAGGTAATGCGGCAATGGGAATAAAGCCTGTTAGTTGTTTCATAAATCATCTATGTCACCGAAATCAGTTGCCACAAGGCGATTGAGATTTGGCTTTACTAATTTGGAATTCGTTAGCTTTAATTACTGGCATTGCAGCCTCTTTGACTGCTGCTTTTGCCTGATAATAGAGAAATTGAACTACACCGTCCGCATCTTCTTCATCTTCAACCTGCGCCCATAAAGAACAACCTAATTCGAGAGATTCATAATTGCCCAAGTTAAATTTTCTGGAATAACTAACTGAGACAGTACCGATTTTCATTGACTTGTTTGAACCGCTAATTTATGTAGTGGCGACTCAGAGGTGAATCGCCTTTTTCGTGTTTAATTACCGCTTGTTACCTTGCGGCATTACTGTTTGATTCTGCGCTTGCAGAGATGCCCGTGCCTCAGTTTCCGAAACCGGTGGTAATGCTGGTGCAGTGACAGCCTTACTAGCCCAGCGCTCGTAAGTTTCGTTTGTTACCCAGTGAACTGTTGCCCCAGATTCTGCACCACTACGAATCATCTCTGCTGCAACGAGAGCATCTTTCTCAAAGTCAGACTGTGGGTTACGGTACGACCATTGAATAAACCAGTACGTTCCAAGCGTCCCTTCCACTTTTTGGAACTCGTGATAACAGAACTCCTTTGGATCTCCGGGCATCCCTTCCTCGCACCACGATTGAAATGCGCGATGGGCAAAGTGATTGTAGAGTCCAGCGAAATTATCTTTACTGCGGCGGTGGATCAGGAAAGAAAGCAGCATGGAAGCTGGGCCCTTAAACTGATCCTTGAGTCCACCAGCGACCGGAATCACCCAAAGTTCAGTAAACGGTTCGTTGGTAAAGTTCTCGTTGATGGTCAAGGCACGGTCAGGGCGAGAAATAGCGATCGCAAAATCAGCCTTATTTCCCTTGAGATATCCGCCGGCTTGTGCTTCTAGAATTGTCAGCTTCGGGGGACAATCGAGTAAGAATTGACCATATTCCTTAGCGCAGTTAGCTTGCAGTTTAGGTTGACTGGGTGGGATGAGAAAAACGCTGTTGTTGATTTTGATGGTTTCCATGATGGTGTTGTATTTGTTGTGTTTGTTTTAGTGAGTTAATGGGCTTAGTTAGTCGGCAATTTGTCAGAATCTTGTGTAATTGTCAGTAAAAAACCGTGTTTGGTATTCTGCACTCGTACTAGTTCTCTATCGAGTAATGATTGGATTACTGTTCGTGAGAAATTAATGCTGTGCAAAGGAGCAGAACCACCATAGCGGCGCAA
>NZ_JACJSF010000217.1 GCF_014698035.1 Desmonostoc muscorum FACHB-395 | reverse complement strand
AATTGCTAAATAAACTGCTAAATAAAGGAGGTCTTATTATTAAATGGGAGCGTAGAATTAAAAATAAAGGTAATGCAGTTTATTAAATTTAACTGCGTAACAGCTTAGCTCTATTGCTCACGTCTTTTCTTACCACCATCTAGGTGTAGTAATTCCTCATATCTTTGGTTCAGCACAACAAAAACAGCGATATTATTCAGAAACTATTCACAACAATTGGTTTTGGTGCAATGCTCTTAACCCATTAGATAAAAGAACTATTCTGACACCAGAAAATGATTATTTCCGTCTCAACGGCATTAAAAGCTTTTGCTCTGGCTCTCAAGACTCGGATATATTACCGATTACTGCCACTCATCAAGAAACTGGTGAATTGAATATTCTGGTAATTCCCACCCAACGGCAAGGCGTTACAGTTCATGATGATTGGGATAATATGGGGCAACGCCAAACAGACAGTGGTAGTGTTACTTTTGAAAATGTGTTGGTATATCCTGAAGAAATTCTTGGTAGTAGAGACAAAGCCAATCAACCCTTCAATACTATTCGCGCCTGCTTAACTCAATTGAATCTTGCTAATATCTACCTAGGAATTGCACAGGGAGCATTTGAAGCTGCTAAAACATATACTTCCACTAATACCAAACCTTGGCTGACATCAGGTGTAGAGAGTGCAACCCAAGATCCTTACATCCTTCAAAACTACGGCAAAATCTGGGTCGATCTCCAAGCAACCGTGTATCTTACTGAGCAGGCGGGAGAATTACTACAAGCAGCTTGGGAGCAGGAATGGTCACTTACCGCCGAACAACGGGCAGAATGTGCGCTTTTGGTTGCTACTGCCAAAGTCTTCGCAACTAAAGTTGGTTTAGACATTACCAACCGGATATTTGAAGTTATGGGCGCACGCGCTACTAGTGCAAAATATGGTTTTGATCGCTATTGGCGTAATCTCCGCACGTTCACTCTCCACGATCCAGTAGATTACAAAATTCAAGAGATAGGAAACTGGGCGTTAAATGATGAACTGCCAAAACCCAACTTTTATTCATAGTTTTTCCCTAGCTTGATGTGCTGATGCCTGATCCATTTGAATCAAAGCCATGTCCTCACCTAGTTCAAAAGTATGTAGATATTTAAAGCCTCAAAATTCCTAACATCTGCAATACCTTCGCCAAAAAAGAGTATGAAGAGATAGGGCTGTCGTAGTAGAGTTATTGTCTCTCACAACGACAACTCAAAAACTACTGTTCAGCCCATGCTCGATATCTTATCATTGCTACAATGCTTGCTACCGAAGATAAACGCTACAACTATGCGGCAATTGAACCAGATAATCATAGCCATGTTAGCAATGAGCGGACGAGTCACGATGTTAGGAATCTCTCGTTGGGCAGGCACTGGTGGTAGTTATCGGACGATACAGCACTTGCGTCTATTATGAGGTACAGTAGATTAAAATATAAATACTTTTAGATGAAGTCTTACTCTGTCGATCTTCGAGAAAAAATAGTTGCAGCACATCTTGAGAAAAACATCTCAATCAGGAAAGTGGCTAACATCTTTTCCGTCTCAAAGAGTTTAGTGCAAAAGCTTGTAAAACAACAAAAACTTGAAGGTAATTTACAATCGAAGCCGCGAGGAAAGCCACAATTTAGTCATTTAACAAATGCTGATATAGAGTTGAGAGAATTAGTGGAATCATATCCAGATGCAACATTGATAGAGTTGTGTGAATTTTTTGCAGACAAGACTGGTAATTGGGTAGGTCAAAGTGCAATGTGTCGTGCGTTACAGAAATTAGGATTAAATCGAAAAAAAAAACGAAGCGGAGTACCCAAGCAGGCACAGAGCGAGTCCTAAATTTAAGATTAGATTATTGGGAAAAGGTCAAACATATAGAGCCAGAAAATTTAGTATTTTTGGATGAAACTGTTGTCCTGCTTGGGTTAATGAGGACTCATGCCCGTTCACAAATGGGAACAAGAGCTTACTCTCTTAACCCCTTTTATAGAGGCTCAAAAGTTACAGTAATTGGAGCAATTAGTCTTAAAAAAGTAGTTGCATTAATGACAATGAATGGTTCAATGGATGGCATTGCGTTTGAATTATTTATTGAGAAGTTTTTAGTGCCAAATTTATGGTCAGGAGCAGTGGTAGTAATGGATGGATAATTTATCCGCACATAAACTAGATTCAATTGTGCCAATGATTGAAGCTGTAGGTGCGAAAGTTATTTGTTTATCCTCATACTCCCCCGATTTTAATCCAATTGAATTATGGTGGTCACAACTTAAATCTTTTTTACGCAGTTTTGCTCCGACTACAACAGAAATGGTTGATAAACTAATATCAGTTGCACTCGACTTAATAAATCCTCAACATTTAAGAAACTGGTTTGCTAATTGCTGCTACTGTACCTCATAACAGCCGGAAGTGCTGTAATACTGATTGTTTTTATCAGGTGCAAGATATGAGCCTCCAACTAGCGGACTACGCCACTAGCAACAAATAAAAGAAACACAGTATTGGGAGCGTTAAGGTCAATAAATATTACACTCTTATTGGTGTCATGACAGTTACAACCGTGTTAACAATGGTGCTTTTTGCGCCCGTATATGAGCCTGGTTCTGGGTGCTGTTGGCGGCAATATTGGTGAAGTGATGTCACTATCCCGTTTAGAAGATTAGATTTATTTGCCCCACCCAGGCATGATACCGCTAACAAGTAAGCAACTCCATCCTTCTGATGAGAAAACCCGAAAAGCCTAAAAAACAGAATTTAGATGCGAATTTCTCACTAATAAACCCAAATGCAGCAGGCATTGATATTGGTGCAGATAGGCACTGGGTAAGTATACCCTTGGGAAGAGATGAGGAGAATGTACGTAGTGAAAGCTTGTTTTACTGCTGATTTATATGCAATGGCAGATTGGTTAAAGCAATGTGGTGTTGAGACTGTCGCAATGGAATCAACGGGGGTTTATTGGATACCTGTATTCCAAGTTTTAGAAAGTCGCGGTTTTGAAGTCAAACTTGTGAATGCTCACTACGTCAAAACTGTACCAGGTCGTAAAACCGATGTCTTAGATTGTCAGTGGTTACAACAGTTACATACTTATTGTTAAGCACTTTACCTCCTGGTTAGGTCTATGCCCCGGTAGTCGTGTTACTGGCGGTAAAGTTAAAAGTTCTAAAACCCGTTCTGTTGTCAATCGAGCCGCCAACGCTTTTCGCATGGCTGCACAAACTCTATGTCGCAGTCATTCTGCTTTGGGTGCATATTACCGTCGTATGCAATCACGAATGGGCGCTCCCAAGGCAATTACTGCTACCGCTCATAAATTGGCACGTATTTTCTATCGCCTTTGGACATCTGGCGATCGCTATACTGACCCTGGTATTGATGCTTACGAGCAACAATATCGAGAGCGCACGTTGAAAAACCTCAAGAAAAAAGCTCAAGCTTTTGGCTTAGAACTCATCCCTATTTCAACACCTAACGAATGTGTTTCTTAGAAGTTTACCCTTTATTTTCCTTAACCGAGCAGTATTGGGGGCAGTAGTGGTCATGGATAATCTCAAAGCACATAAAATGAAGGGGATTATTGAAATGATCGAGTCCGTAGGCGCAAGGGTAGTTTATTTATCACCGTATTCACCTGAATTTAACCCCATAGAACATCTCTGGTGGCAACTCAAAGCATTTATCCGCAAGTTTTCACCGAAAAATATTTTGGCAGTAGTACAACTGTTGTCTCTAGGAGTCCTCTTATGCTCAAGCCAGCAACTCCAAAACTATTTTTCTCACTGCTGTTACTGTACCAGTTAGTCGCGCAAAGTGATGTATATAGAAATAAATTACCAAATTTTAAAAAACTTTTCCCAGTCCCCAGTCCCAAGTATTGAGTCCCAAAGCGGCGAGGAGTTGAACCTTTTTCCCATTCATTCAGTCTAATAAATACCAGCAACGAAACGGATAGAGGAGAACGCCTCAAGTGTTAGTTGTGCCAGCCGAGGTTAATAAAGCAAATCAATTGATTGGTGAATCAGAAAGCGAATCTGACAGTTAGGGGCTTGCAAGAAAATAAAATACCAGTCATTCTAGAAGAATAGGAGGCGCGGATCTGCCCGCGTTTGCTCTGAATTTCTAGAATTGGAATCACAGGGTTCATGCTT
>NZ_JACJSF010000216.1 GCF_014698035.1 Desmonostoc muscorum FACHB-395 | reverse complement strand
TTGCTGCTTGTGCTAGTAGGGATTTAATGAATTGGGGAGATGCTTCACTATCAGCTAGTACCTTCAAGGTTTGCTCGGCATCTTGGATGGTCATTTTGGAGATATCTTTAACTCCAACTTCGTCCCAGACATCGCCAAAATACTGACGATATTGCTGATTGAAGTCTTGCTCTTGGGCAAATCGTGATAATTCTTGTACCTGCAAATGTGTCGTTTCAGCCATCTTAATTTGCCAATGTTAATTGTTCACGCTTGTTAGTGTTAGAGCGATCGCACTTTTAGATGAGGAAAGGTGCAAGTTTAAGCATATCTCTTACCAAGAGAGGCTTTTACGATGTTAGACAGAATATCTGTCTAACATCAAGTGCAAGATATGAACTACACTCTATTGATAGAAGTGAGATGATTAACTGCTGGAGAATAAGAATCTGGTACTAATTTCTGTTTGCGCTCATAGCAAAAATTTTCATCCAGCATTCTCACATAACTAATATGAGTTGCCCAAACATCAGCCAGTCGCTCACCCAAGCCAACGGTATCTAATGATTTGGGAATAACTACTCCACCATTCCAAACGATAGGGATGCTTTCTGTTTGAAAATATTGTGTCAATTCTCGACGCACAAACTCACCAGTACCACCACAGATGAGAACTTCATCTAATGGTACATGGTTTTTCACCCACCGCAGCAATGCTCGACAGTATTCATCCCGAATCACTTCTAAAACTGATTTAAACAACTCTAAATCCGAGTTAATTCCTGATGGTGTATTCCTACGTGACAAATTTCGTAATGCAGTGAAATTACCTTTACTTGCTTCCACTAAAGCCGCCGCTATACACGGATCATCTTTCGATAGTCCTACGCTAGTACGTTCGACAAACTTTTGTAACACCCAATTCATCCCCAAGTCTGTCGATTCTTTCTTTGCTACTTTCCCTTTTTCTGAAAGGGTAAAACTAGCATTACGATGACCCAGCATTAACAATCCTATATTTTTTTGAGAAAATACATTCCCTAGAGCGCGATTTCTGTAAGAAATAATACCTGTTCCTTCAGGAAGAATTTTAAAGCTGTTGACCTTAATTTTCATTCTTCCCGTTGGCGTTATTACTCCTTGCCTATAGTTCAAGACAAACTTTTTAGCCAAATCTTGTACATTCTTCTCTTCTCCAGGTGGTAGCAAAATCTGGAGAAACATTTCGTGAATATCTACATTTATTTGACGTTTAGCTAACCACAACAAACCAGCAACCTTTGATAAGGCATATTCAGACTTCAAATCTTGCAGTGCCGCAGTTCCAGCAAACTCTCTTTTTGCAATACTCCCTAAGACAGAATATTCCTGACCAATTCTCACCCAAGCGCTATCATCAGGCAGCGCATCTACAGTTAAATGTTTGGTTGAACCCTCTCCCACATCGGCAACTTCTGGACTCATCCACAATGCAAATGGCACTCCCGCCGGATAAATCTGAGCGATCGCTTTGGTTGAACTACCCCCCAAGTCTGCCGTCAGTATAAACTGTACGACTTGGCTTGATTTGTCCTGATTAGTATTTGTAGTTGTCATAAATTTTTATTACCGCTTGTTTCGTCAAATCCCAACAATTGAGTAGCCATTAATAAGTCTGGTGTCATTTTCAAGTCCATTAATCCCAAATCATCATCAGATAGTAAGGATTCTTCCTGCTGACTTGTTTGCTCTAGTTCCTCTTGTTCTTCTTTCTCTTTGCGAATCACATTTGTTGAGATTGGCAAGCTTTTTTCTAAAATCGGTGATTTGTTCTGCTCTATTTGTTGTGGTGGCAAAATCGCACTACTATCTACTTCAAAAGAATTAGAAACCTTTTGCATTAAAATTCTAATCTTTACTAGCTTTCCTTCCAATTCCCCAATACTCGACAAGCAAGCTTCAATAAATTCCTCTTTACTTACCTTTCCCACTAATGCTTCTATTAGCCAGTAACTTGTCACTGCTTCCATTGTCAGTTCACCTGCCGACTTTTTTGAGCGATGATTCACCAAGTATTCAATAGTTCTTCCATCCCAAGAATCATGTCTCCGTTTTACTCTTGGCAGTTCAACGTCTTTGCTGACTTGTTTGTTCATTTTAAAAATCAGTACATTTGTCTTATTTTTTACATTTGCAACACTTGATACAAAAATGAGTATTGCGGGTAGTCTAAATGAGTATTTAGGCGGAGAAATCCCCCTTTTTCTCTCAATTGCGTTTCCACTGTGTTTTCACTGCCTTGCGCTTTTTCCCTCATTTATGAGTATTCGTGCGTAATTCGTACCCAAATTATTCACTGCTTAGAATCAGGCGACTAAATGCCTGGAGTCTTTGCTATGTAAGCACTTGAGCTAGTTAGGTATTAGAGTTCCTTCAAAAAGTCTTTCAAGCCGCTAAAATAATCGTACTTACTACGACTATCTTCACTTTTTCGCATTTGAGCAATTTAGCTATTTTGGCGACTAGTCGCAATTGCTCCGATTTTGGGGAAAATCAGCGTAATAACAAAATCATACCAAGTTTATCCAAGATATGAAGCCATGAGCTACGCGATCGCGCGATTAAAAAAATTAAAGCGGGGTAACATATCAGGGAGTGCATCTCACACTGCACGAGAAAGAGAAACCCCAAACGCTGACCCCACTCAAAAAAATATTCGGTTCATCGGTAGCCTCGCCCCAGAGGAACGACTAGAGGATTTGGTACTAGCCAAAATTGCCGAGCATGAACAAAAGCGAAAGATTCGCACTGATGCGGTGTACTGCGTGGAGTTACTGTTAAGTGCATCGCCCAGTTATTTCCGTCCCAACTGCCCAACTAATGCCGGTTACTATGAACCCCAAAAGCTGGATGACTGGGTAGAAGCGACTCACCAGTGGTTAGCGGATGAATATGGCAATCGCATTGTCCGCGCCGAGTTACACCTGGATGAAGCCACACCCCATATTCACGCTTATTTTGTCCCCCTTGATGATCAAGGGCAGCTACGGTGCAATCATTTCTTCGACGGACGGCAGAAAATTCATGAGTTTCAGGATTCTTACTACAACACGATGCGGCTAATTGGGCTAGAGCGGGGTATCAAGGGAAGCAAAGCCCAGCACCAGGACATCAAAGACTTTTACCGCATTGTGGAGGAGGGGCGTGACTTAGAAGTTGATGAGCTAAGTGCAGCGCAATTGAAGGCCAAAGCTGCCGACCGAGACAGGGCGAATCAGCGTAAACAGGAAATGGAAGCTACAGCCAAAGCTCTCTCACTTGAAAATGAACAGTTGCGGCTCAGAATTGCACAATTAGAACAAGATAATCAATCAATAAAAAAGCTTACCGAGTGGTCAACTGATTTAGCTTTAGATGATGTTGCTTGGGAGTTAGGGCTATGGCGTAAAGGGAATGAATGGGTAGGAGGAAACCACATCATTAATATAGATGGCTCTAAATTTAGTGACCTTGCTCCCGGTTCTCATTTTGAAGGTAATCATGCAATTGATTTAGTGAAACACGTTAATCAATGCAACCAAGTCCAAGCGATCGCATGGATCGGGGAGCGATTTGGTGAAGTCGGCGCAAAACGTGCAGCGAGCGCTCATGCTCAAAAAGTTGCGGCTGACATTATCCAAACTCAACCAGCATCCCAATTCACCCCACCCGTTGAGGATAAAGCTAATTGGTCAGTCGTTGAACATTACCTCAAACAGAAACGAGGCATACCTTCTGATTGCGTACAAATGTTACATAACCAGGGTCTAGTTTATGCCGACTCAAAAGCAAATGTAGTGTTTGTGATGCGGGACTTGGAAGGGAATACCAAAGGGGCTTTCTTAGAAGGTACAACCAATAAATTCTCTGGTTATGAGTTAGGTACTGTTCGCCGTAATAGCTGGTTTTACTTTACTTTGGGGAAAAAGCCTAGTGATAAAACTAGCACTGCTGTACTGTCTGACTCTCCCATTGATACCATTTCAGTAGCCATGTTGGAATATCAGGTTAAAGGAATACCAGAAAACAGAACAGTTTACATGGCAGTAGATGACACTTCAAATTTACCTGTTGAAAGATTACGTAATGTTCCTTGTGTACAGGTAGCTTTTAGTCAACCAACAGTGGCACGGGCTGTTAAAGAACTGCTGCCACACTCGACTCAACTCAAGTGCGAAAGTCGGGATTGGAATACGCAGTTAA
>NZ_JACJSF010000215.1 GCF_014698035.1 Desmonostoc muscorum FACHB-395 | reverse complement strand
CAATTACTTGCTGATAATTAGATAATACGGCTGCTAAAACAAAGCCGAATGCCAGAGGTCGTAGTCCAGAGATTATACTTACAGGCTTGTTTAATATTTGTTGCTTAGAAAATACTGAACTAATAATAGAGTTCTCTGTAACGACTTGTTTCACTGGCACCCTTCTCCTTAAATTTACTAAATAAGAATTCAGGAGTCAGGAGGGGAGCCGGATGTCTTCTTTGGCCAGAATTCAGTTGTTTCTTCTGACCAAAGAAGCAGTAGCAAGTCCGCCATCCTCTGAATAGAGAGGTTTAAGACCCACGCTAAATAGGCAGATTTAGTGGTCTCGATTTGACCGGAGTAACGGAAACGTCTCTGGCTTGGCTCCTGAATCTAACTTCTGAATTTTTCTTCAATGGTTCTTTCTTTACATTCAGTTCATCCCCGATACTTTGGTGTAACGAGCGATGTACCACTATTTATAATGGCTGTATTTTTTACAGCCATCATCAGCGTAAATACTGCTTTTTGTCAAGACTATAAAGCAAAGAGACAATTTAATTTAGTGAATCATCTAGGCGATCGCTAAGGCACATAATTAAACCATCCCCTCTATGCTATTTGCTGATGGCGATCGCAACTCAACCCCAACTAACTTTAGATGAGTTCCTCAAACTGTCAGAAACTGAGCCAGCATAAGACTTTATCAACGGGAAAGTTATTCAAAAACCCATGCCTGAAGGTGAACATAGCTTACTTGAGGTTACTCTTTGCGAAACAATTAACGGTATAGCTAAAAGGCAGAAAATTGCTATAGCTTTTTCAGAACTACGCTGTACCTTTGGCGGTGCTTCTATCGTCCCTGATGTGTCTGTGTTTTGTTGGGATAGAATTCCTAAAACTGCATCTGGCAGAATTTCTAATCGTTTTGAAATTCATCCCGACTGGGCAATTGAGATTCTTTCCCCAGACCAAAAGTTAAAAAAAGTGTTGAGTAAATTATTGCTTTGTTCGCGCAATGGTAGTGAATTAGGCTGGTTAATCAACTCCGAAGACGAAAGTGTGCTGGGGGTGTTTCCTGGACAGAGGGTGGAATTATACGAAGGTGCAGATAAATTACCCATCCTAGAGGGTATCGAGTTGGAACTGACTGTAGAACAAATTTTTGCCTGGTTGAGTTTGACGTAAAAAAGCGAACGAATTTCCTAAAGAAAGTTGGAAAGGATTGTATCTGTAGGTTTATTGTAGAAACTGAACGGTACAGCGCAAACTCGTATGTACCACAAAAAATTTTATGCCGTACTTTTATGGGAAATCAACTAGGATTTGTTCTGAAACTGCTTTTACTATCGGCTTTGTTATCATTATTAATTAAGTATGTGGGGCCAAGTCTATCAATTCCGGCGACAGGAACCAACGCGCTAATTATAGTATTGTTGCCGATTGTGATTATAGCGATCGCGCTACTGTGGCGATTTCAAGCACAGAAACAAAATTAACTCAAACGATCTACGCACAAGTGACTAAAATCAGCTAACCTAGCTGAATTACAACAAAATTGCATCTCGCCAACCGTTGGGAGTTAGCCTGTGAACCTCGGTCAATGGATCGGCTTAATCGCCATAGTTCTTTCTTTATACATCCTGTGGCAAATTCGGGAAGTGCTTTTGCTCATGTTTGCCGCAGTTGTGTTAGCCACAACTTTGAATCGGCTAGCAAAACGCTTTCAACGCTTTGGGATGAAGCGTGGATTCGCCGTTCTCCTGGCAGTAGCGATCTTTTTCGCAGGCATTGTGGGTTTTTTCTGGCTTATTGTCCCACCATTTGCACAGCAGTTTCAAGAACTAACCTATCAGGTTCCTAAAGGGTTTGGGCGCTTTAATAGTTGGCTTGATGCTCTGAGAACTCGTATTCCTGACCAGCTAGTTCCTTATATCCCAGATATCAATAGTCTCATCCAACAAGTACAGCCCTTCGCCAATCGATTACTGGGAAACTCCTTTGCTTTTGTATCTGGCTCTTTAGAAGTCGTCCTCAAGATTTTGCTAGTGTTGGTTTTAACAGGAATGATGTTAGCCGATCCCCTGGCCTACCGGAAAGTATTTGTGCGGCTTTTCCCCTCATTTTATCGGCGACGGGTAGATGGGATTTTAGATAAATGTGAAGTCTCTTTGGAAGGATGGATTACAGGCGCTTTCATTGCCATCTTTGTAGTAGGGCTGATGAGTCTCATTGGCTTATCAATTTTGCATGTCAAGGCAGCACTAGCTTTAGCGGTTTTAGCGGGATTTTTTAACTTGATTCCCAACCTGGGCCCAACAATGAGTGTAATCCCAGCAATGGCGATCGCTTTCTTAGATGAACCTTGGAAAGCGATCGCTGTCTTGATTCTCTACTTTATCATTCAACAGGTTGAGAGTAATTTCATCACACCCATTGTGATGGCACAGCAAGTTTCGTTGCTGCCCGCCATAACCTTAATTGCCCAACTATTTTTCGTAACTTTCTTTGGCTTTTTAGGACTATTTCTAGCACTACCCCTGACTGTTGTGGCTAAGATTTGGTTGCAAGAAGTGTTAATTAAAGATGTTTTAGATGAATGGGGAAATAACCATAGAAAAGAGACTGAGTTTGTGATAGTTTCTGAATCTCCTGAAGTAGAGGACTATTGGACAGCAGATAGTCCTGATGTTAATCGGGAGAAAGGGATTGATGATGATATTTTACAAAAAGAAGATTAATCAATTTTGGATTTTGGATAAAGGCAAGTAGCTAGAAAGAAATTAATTAAAGTTTCTAGTAATTTAGTCCTAGTAATCCTAGTTGGTAGTGAGCGATAAACCACTCACTACCAACTAGGATTTTATTTTATGTTGAATTATGGCTAACTACTTAGTTGCTCTGAAAATGTGTTTCTTAGTCTAAGGTTGCTCCCAAAAAATCGGTTCTGCTGCAATATCATCTAAATTAATGCTGCCTAACAAATTCTGCCACTCTGTTTGTAATTTTGCATCTTTAGGATTTTTCTGGCGCAGTTGAGCCAGTGTGTTAAGTGCGTCGTACCATATCCCGTTTTGGGCATAGATAGCATAGCGCTTTAAAAGTTCTGTCGTTTCTAGCTCTTTAACTACGGCGGGATTGAGTTCGACTCTTTGTATTACCCCTTCTACGTAAGTCGGGGGGGAATTCTTTTCCTCGTTACAGCTAATGGTGAAAAACCAGCGATATTGTTTGTTTAGTGCCAAGCCAGGAGAAGTGGTAGGTAGAGACACACTGATGACTCCTGCTTTCTCTGGTAGAACGATCGGTTTTTTATAAATCTCGTTAGAGTCTTGATCTTGCAGCACAAATTCAACTGCATAAGGAAAATCTTTAGTATATGGCACATAGAAAAACCAACTTGGGTGTTCTAGCGTTGTCTTTCCCCAGACATTGATTACTGAGTTAGGTTCCTGAGTAAAGGACACTAAAGCAGTCAGGTCATGTTTAGTAGTTTGGCATCCATTTATGTTGCGCTTCGCTCCACCACGAACGCGGCCTCCAGGAGGAGGGCCAGATGGAATTGCAGGTTGATTAAATGTGGATTTAGTATGGCTTGTTTTAGCTTCAGAGCGTAGGCGTAGACCGCCGTAAGCATCGCTAGTTGAAGAACCGACCTTTGGTTTTGCCAGTACTGGAGTCAGGCTAACTAATAAATTGGTACAGCTAAAAGCTACTACTAAAAACAGTTTTATCGGTTGTGAATTTGACTTCATAAAAACCCTTTTTGAACTATGTAAGCCTGGTAGATTTATCTGCTGCTTATCCAAAAATTTAATCAAAAAAATCTTTCCCTATTGCCCATTCTTTACCTGCACTTTAGTTGCTGAATTATAAATTGATAGCAGGCTAACCGTGGCTACTAGCGACAAAATCGACGGGAAAAATGGCACCCATGCACCCGAAATTAATAGACCAAAGCAAACTATATAGAGAACACCAGAGGTAATGCTAACTGCCAATGCCAACCAAGGTAAGGAAAGCTTTCGCCAAGCCAAAACTCCTCCTACCAAAGACCAAACCCAAATCCAGGCCACCTCAACCCACAGCGACCAAACCCGCAGCAATGGCCGCCCATCCTGCACAGCACTGAGGATCTGGCTGATCATGTGGGCTTGTACTAACACTCCTGGCATTTGCTCATCTAAAGGAGCCCCGTATGGTGTAGGCCAAGTGTCTGATACTGTTGGCGAAACATTACTTAACATAAAAACGCCGATTTTACCGTGTATTACATGGGAAGGTAGATTACCCTTTCCGTGTAATACACGGGAAGAAAAAAATTA
>NZ_JACJSF010000214.1 GCF_014698035.1 Desmonostoc muscorum FACHB-395 | reverse complement strand
CCCAAAAGTTTGTATGTCCAGCCTCAGTTCAGACATGGTTCGCATCTATTTGCAAGAAATTGGTAAGTATCCTCTATTAAAACCAGACGAAGAAATTGCTTATGGTAAACAGGTACAACAAATGATTGCCATTGAGCAATCTAAAAACGAACTCACTCAACAGCTAGAGCGTGAACCAACAATGACAGAATTAGCCAATGCTGTTGAAAAAACCGAAGCACAAGTCCGAGCAGCACTACACCTTGGTCAAAAAGCTAAACAAAAAATGGTGACAGCTAACCTGCGACTAGTAGTTTCTGTTGCCAAGAAATACCAGAACCGCAATTTGGAATTTTTAGATTTGATCCAAGAAGGAGCAATAGGTTTACAACGGGGTATAGAAAAGTTTGACCCGAACCTGGGGTATAAGCTCTCGACCTACGCCTACTGGTGGATTAGCCAAGCAATAACCAGAGCAATTGCAGAACAATCCCGGACTATTAGATTGCCTGTTCATCTAACCGAAATCCTTAATAAAATTAAGAAGGTGCAGCGAGAAAGCTTTCTAAAACTCGGCCGCCATGCCACTGCTGAAGAAATAGCTGCATCATTAAACATCAGCCCCGATAAGCTTCGAGAATATCTCAGTGCCTCTCGTACAGCCATTTCTTTAAATAAAAAAATTGGAGATGAGCAAGAAACAGAATTGGGCGAAATTTTAACAGACGTTGGTGTTTCACCAGAAAAACTCCTTACCCAAGAACTTCTATCCCAAGACGTGGCTAAATTCTTAGAACCATTGACACCTATACAGCGTCAAGTGTTGACTTTAAGCTTTGGGCTAGAGAATGATCAGCATTTCAATCTCGCTCAGATTGGCCAACAGCTAAACCTCAGCCGAGAGCGGATTCGTCAAATCCAGGTCAAGGCGATAAGTATTCTCCGCCATCGACAAAGCGACATGCAAGAGTACTTAATTGATTAAGTAGAATTACTTTCGTCAAATGATGCACGGATCTTGTAGAACTAAGACGAAAAACTATATTAAAGAAGTAAGTCCACAACAGTAATCAGTCAATGCCCAGTAAAACAATTGATGTCCGAGAGTACACCGTCAGAGCGCACAAACGGGAAATTCACACTCGCGTTTTCAACTTCGTATGTAAGCAGTGTGAGCAACCCACCCAAAGAGAAACGTTTGGTGTGCGACCGCTCTACTGTGAAACATGCCGTCCGCCTCAACCTCCCAAGCAATCGAAAGTAGTCCCTATAGGCAAGAGGAAACCCAGAGCGATGAACTATAAGAGTGGGAAGGATATAGCTGGGTGATTTGTTGTCTCAAGGGTGAGTGAAGCAGTGCGCTCATTCGCCCAACCTAATTCAAACTGGTAAAAGGTAACTCTAATGAATTCACATTAAACATATTTTCTTCTTCGATTTATCTGTGGGATTAAGAAAACTTCCCAGATTAAGATTAATGGGTAAGCAACTTCAACACAATTCTCAAATCATACACTGGCTCGCAAGTAGTAATACAATCAGGGGCGTGAGTTCGTTCTGGAACGAGTATGACCAATACCAACCCTCAAACCGAATATGATTCGCCGTGGAAACAGATACTACAACTTTATTTTGAAGATTTTATGCTGTTTTTCTTCCCCCAAGCACATGGGGAAATAGATTGGACACGACAGCCTGAGTTTTTGGACAAAGAATTAGAGCAGGTAGTGCGTGATGCCGAATTAGGGAAAAGACTGGCGGATAAGCTGGTAAAAATATACCGCATTGGTGGTGAAGAAACTTGGATACTGATACACTTAGAAATCCAATCCCAGTCAGAGTCAGACTTTAGCGAAAGGATGTTTACCTATAACTACCGCATCTACGATAGATATAAGCGATCGGTGGCATCCTTGGCAATTTTAGGTGATGAGCAGGTAAACTGGCGACCAAATCGGTTTGGTTACGAGTTGTTTGGCACTAAAGTAGAGTTTCAGTTTCCAATTGTCAAATTGTTAGACTATCAACAACGTCAGTCTGAGCTAGAAGCCAGCCGTAACCCTTTGGCGACTGTGGTGATGGCACATTTAGCAGCAGTACAAACCAAGAGCGACAGGTTACAACGTAAGCAGCAGAAACTAAGTTTAGTGCGGAGACTGTACCAGCAGGGGTTTGAACGTGAGGATGTTCTAAACTTGTTGGCTTTTGTAGACTGGGTGTTGACACTCCCCCAAGATTTAGAGCGAGAGTTTCTTTTTGAAGTAGAACAATTGGAGGCAGAGCAACGTATGCAGTATGTTACTTCTTTTGAACGCAGTGGTATTGAAAAAGGTAAGCTTGAAGCTTTGTTGAAAGGTATAGCCTTGGGATTAAAGCTCAAATTTGGAGAAACTGGTCAAAATTTATTACCTGAAATCGAATCTATCCAAGATGTAAATCTGCTAGAAGCCATCTTGTCAGGGATAGATACGGCTAGTACTGTTTCACAATTGCGTCAAATTTACCAGTCGTCCACAACAGACACTCAGCAATGAGATTGGGCATCGCCTAATTTCCCCATCCCCGAATCAACAAGCCCAAGACGAATTTAACTAAAATAAAGTATGCCCAAGACTTGGAACATCAAGATAGATAACTATTTTCAAGCCAACCCCAATTGCATCATCGCCACCGCCCATGTAGATAGCTTCCCGATAGACCTCCCCCTAGAACCGAACATCCGGGAACCCAACCGCAAAAGCGCAACCTACAGACAAATCTTCGACTCGCTGACGACCGAACCCGAAAAATTCTTCTCTCGCCACAGTGGAATCGTTCTGTCAGCCAATAAAGTTAAGCCTATCAAGAACAAAACTGAACTGGAGCTAGAAGTTTTAGAAGCTAACGAGGGCGGTAGCGACGGCATTATCAACGGAGGTCACACAGTTTTAGCATTTGAGCAAGCGAAAAATTACAAATATGATTTAACCGAAGCCAGGGTAAAAGTTACGATTCACATCGGACTGACTGAAGAATCAGCTAAAGATATAGCCCTAGCTTCAAATACTACAACACCAGTAGATTCTCGCTCCAAAGTCAACGCCAGGGGTGATTACAAATTCATCAAGCAGTATTTAGCCCAGTTAGAACAGAAGGAAGATAGAAAATTCCGCATCGCTTATTACCAAAACCAAAGCGGCGCTCCTAGAAACGCCCAGTGCAATGTCACCCATTTGCTCAAGCTCCTTTACTGCCTCGACAGAAATAAATACAACCCCGACGGCAATAAACGAACCAAGCATCCAGTAGGAATGAGTCTTCCAAGTAACATCACAGATGCAGAAAGGGAAAGATTAACTGCACTTTTACCTCTGCTAACTCATGCTTTGTGGATAGAGCAAAGACTGTACGAAATAATCCAAGAACATATCAGCAACCCCAGAAGAAAGGGTAGTAACGATTTAGCATCAATTGATATACGTAAAACGACGTTGTTGCCGGACAGTAAATATTCTTTCGGGTTTGGTGCGCCAACTGACTTGGCATTACCGATAATTGCGTCCTATCGGGTATTTTTGGACAAGGACTATAAATGGATTCTGCCGTTTAACGAATTCGCTGAAGATTTCCTCCAACACCTGTGGAATAACTATTTCCGCAAATACTTGGTGTCGGAAAAAACAGCAGGTAATACAGTAGGTACAAAAATCAGCCGCAACCAAGAGATTTGGGAAAGTTTGTACATTTCGGCGCAGAGTTATCTAAATCAGCACTTGGTGAAAATGGTCAACTCCAGTAAGTCAGAAGAACCGAAGGTGACACAAGGTACAAAAAGGCGTGTGCAAGCAGACACTAAATAATAGTATAAGTTTACTATAAAAGATTCATTCTAGATAAGCGATGGCTTTTAACAGTAAACAGTTATCAGTCAAGTCGTAAAGTCCTTGGGTTTTAACTGATAACTGTTTTAATTGATAGCCTAAGAAAGTGAAATCGAAAAAGTGCTATTGCTCACAGATTCTTTTCCATTTTCATATACAATAACAACTGCTCATTCAACAGTAGCAAGAGAGGAAAAATAATGGCTGAACTCAAACTCCGGTCAAAAGATCCAGATTCTCTCAGACGCATTATTCAAAGTGCTTTGTCAGAAAAATTACAGAGCGTGACAGCAGGAATCAAAAGAACAGAAGAACGGATTCAGGAATTTGAAACCAAATATAAATTATCGACTGAAGATTTTATCACTCAGTTTAATAATGATGAATTATCCCATAATTTTGACTTTGATGAGTGGATTGGAGACGCTCGAATGTTGGCACATTTACAACAAACAAAAGAATCTATAGAGGAGATTGATTTTGTTGATTGAAGATTATTTTCAGGAAATTCGGCTTTTAATTGAATCCTCCGAGATAGTTAAAATATTTCATATAGAAAATGAAAAAAGAG
>NZ_JACJSF010000213.1 GCF_014698035.1 Desmonostoc muscorum FACHB-395 | reverse complement strand
GTAGGGCAGGGTGGATTAATTGTGCGGAGAGAAAATTTGTAATCCCCGTAACCTCGTCAGCCTGCTAACAGGGGAACTGGATTTATGAACGCAAGAATGAGGGTTTTAATTTTTCTCTCTAGACAATTAATCCACCCTGCCTTTTTACTTTTTAAGGGGGGAACCGGAATTAAAGCCCCCCTTTTTTAAGGGGGGTTGGGGGGATCGATAATGTTTTGCTACCGACGAAAGGACTTTTAAAACATCCTCTTAGACACAGGAGCAGGGAAAAATAAGTAATTCCTAATTACCCATACCCAATAGTTTGTAGTTGAGTGAAAAATTTGATCTTGCTTTTGGGAATACTTAATTTATTCACTTGAATAATTTAGAACTTAGGCATTATCAATATGAAACGGATTAAACCATTCCTATATTTTCTAACCTTTTCCTTACCTTTGGGTTTGCTTTCTGCTTTAACAGCACAGGTACACGCTCAGTCGTACCATCCCAACAAAACTTGGCAAATTAGTCAGGCATTTAAGCCACCACAGCGAGGCAAACCTCCTGCAAGTGCTGGTGGTTCTACCCGTGGCGGCTCTTGCCTAATAGGGAAAAAACTAATAACTCCCTTAATGCCTCCAGATAAATTAGGGCTGACATTTGCCCAACATCCAACATTTTTCTGGTATGTACCTCCATTTCAAGTTAAAACAGCTAAGTTTGTGCTGCTAGCTGAAGACCAGAATGTATTTTATGAAACGTCTTTTAAGCTTCCTGCTAAACCTGGAATTATTAGCTTCAAACTTCCTGAGAGTTCCCCTGCACTTGCTGTAGGTAAAACTTATCACTGGTATCTAACAATTGTTTGTAATACTCAAGACTCCAGCGATAATCCGACTGTAGAAGGTTGGGTGGAACGCACTCAACCAGGCTCATCGTTGTCGGAGGCGTTAGCAAAGGCAAATGTGTACAAGTTACCCACCATCTATGCAGAAGCTGGGATTTGGCATGAAGCGCTGACTAGTTTGGTGCAGCTACGCCGAACTGAGCCGAATAATTTTAAAGCGAAGCTAGATTGGAGACAATTTTTGAAGTCTGTAGGTTTGAGTGCGATTGCTTCAGAACCATTGATCGATTGTTGCACATCTAAGAAAGAAGGGCATGGGGCTAAAGTAGAATTTCCAACTCCCAACTCCCCACTCTCAACTCCCCACTCCCTATTCCCCACTCAGCACTAAATCTTATGTGGGCAAAGCTGAAATCGCAAATCTGGCAATGGCGTGGTGTTTTACTTGCTGTTCCCAATATTACAGCCCTGGTGATTGCACTACGCTTGACTGGATTATTGCAATTGTTGGAATTGGCAGCACTAGATCAATTTTTTCTCCTCCGTCCACAAGAATCGCCTGATACCCGCATCGTCATAGTTGAAATTAATGAGGCAGATGTCCGCAAGCAGGGACAGTGGCCTATGTCTGATGGAAAACTTGCCAGTTTGTTAGAAAAAATCAAACAGCAACAACCCAGAGCGATTGGTTTAGATATTTATCGTGATTTACCCGTCAATCCTGGTCATGAAGCTTTACTTAAGGTGTTTAAATCTACTCCAAATTTGATTGGAGTCCAAAAAGTCTCTGATACTGTTGATAGTTCGGCAGTTGATTCGTCTCCAGAACTAAAGCGACTCGATCAAATTGGGTCAAATGATTTACCCATAGATGGGGATGGCAAAATTCGGCGATCGCTATTATACGTAAATTTAAATAATGATCAGATTCTGGAAAGCTTTGGGTTAAAGCTCGCATTGTTGTACTTGAAACCTGAAGACATTACCGCCAAGCCATCAGCAACTAACTCTAATTATTTGCAGTTAAATCGTGGCGTTTTCCCGATTTTTGAAGCTAATGATGGGGGTTATGTCCGAGCAGATGCGGGAAGTTACCAAGTGCTGTTGAACTACCGAGGACGGATACAGCAGTTTACCAAAGTTTCTCTGGGCGAAGTTCAAGATAAACCCATTCCACCAGACTTAATGCGGGACAAGGTGGTGTTAATTGGTGCTACTGCTGAGAGTTTGAAGGATCTATTCTATACGCCTTACAGCAGTAATGTCTTGACTGATCCAGAACGAATGGCGGGTATAACAATTCATGCTAATTTGATTAGTCAAATTTTAAGTGCGGCAATGGATGGTCGTCCATTGATTAAGTGTTTACCTGAGCCACTAGAATGGCTATCAATTTTAATTTGGTCAATTATTGGTGCTAGCTTGTGTTGGCTACAACGCCACAGTAGCAACCAGAAAACCCTTATGGCTGTTAGTGTTCTGCTAGCAGGTGGCGGTTTAATTGGTGGTAGTTTTCTAGCGTTTTTGGCTGGTTGGTGGATTCCCGTTGTCCCTTCATTGCTGGCATTCGCTGGTTCTGCGATCGCACTTACTCAGTATATTGCTCAAAGTGCTACCGAGATGCGAAAAACCCTCGGTCGCTATCTAACTGATGAAATCGTCGCCAATATCCTAGAAACTCCTTCTGGATTAAAGCTAGGGGGAGAACGGAGAAAAGTTACAGTTCTTGTGTCTGATTTAAGAGGATTTTCAGCTATTTCCGAACAATTACCACCTGAAGAAGTAGTAAAGATTTTGAATCTTTATTTGGGAACAATGACAGATGTGATTAATCAGTATAAAGGCACGATTAATGAGTTTATGGGTGATGGCATTTTTGTGATATTTGGTGCGCCAATTAGCCGCATAGATGATTCTCAAAGAGCGATCGCCTGTGCTATTGCTATGCAATTGGCAATGCAGCAAGTAAACGAAAAAAATCAACAAATGAATTTCCCAATTCTCGAAATGGGAATTGGGATGAATACAGGCGAGGCTGTAGCGGGAAATGTTGGTTCTCAAAAACGCGCTCAATATACAGTTATTGGCAGTCATGTTAATTTGGCTGCTCGAATTGAATCTTATACAGTGGGAGGACAGATTTTAATTTCTGAAAATACCTGTAAAGATGCCAATATTGACCTCCAAATTGCTGGACAACTACAAATAGAACCCAAAGGGATGAGACACCCTGTGACAATTTGTGAAATTCGTGGCATTGGCGGTAAATATAATTTATTCTTGCCTGATGATGATGAAGAAATAATCGTTCTCAATCAAGAAGTACCTGTAAAATACACCATTTTGCAGGGAAAATATGCGGTGGGCAAAGTATTTCTGGGAGCATTGATTAGCCTCTCGGAAAAAGGGGCACAATTGCGATCGTTAGATTCTTTAGAAATATTGAGTAATCTCAAACTCAAGCTATTGATTGAAGCAGAAATGGCTACAGAAGAAGAACATATCTATGCCAAGGTGATCCAACAGTCTAATGTTGACAAGCATCTTTTTCTGCTTCGGTTTACAGCCGTTCCGCCAAAAGCGATGGCAATGCTCAATGCACTGCGTCAGCCTGAGTCAGGTTAGGGCATCAATATTTAAATGGTAACGAAGGGAGGTGTATATAAATCAGGTTAACTGAAAAAGTAGGTAGTTCAGATTTTTTTTAAAACAGTAGCAATTGTTGCTGATGCAACCAAGCGATCGCGGTAAGATTTTGGACTTAAGCCCGATCCAACTCCAATAACTCCTTAATAATTCGTAATTTTTAATTTATGCTATAGAGCAACTAAGTTGAGTTATGGAGATAAAAATATGATTTTTTCTAAAACTGAAATTCAATTACATCCAAAGGACAAATGACGAACATAAACAACTTTCAAAGACTTGTAGAACTTGCAAACGAATATGGGATTATTTGCCAGCCAACACCAGAAGAATGCTTAATTGCATCCTTGCCTGGAGATGAAGATTTTTTATTAGCTTTTACTTGGTCTGGAGCAGTTGAAGGAGAGCCGCCAGAGCATGAATTAATAGCAATTAGTGTACAAGATATAGTTAAAGAAGTTACTGTTGCAGCTTGGCAGATTCCTATTTATTTATTCGGAAACGTTTTAAGACAGGCTCAAATGCTTGTTGCTGCTCACAAAGATTTTTTTAGCTAGCAGATAAGCCTCAATACTTTTCGGTTTTTGGGGCAAAAGGTTTGAATTTACCTTTACCTAGATCAAAAGAGAGATTGTTGGGTTTATCCCAAAAGTATTGAGATAAGCCCCTATAGATTAAGGCATTTAAACTGGCATTTGCCCTTCGAAATCAAAAAGTTTTGAAGGGCAAATTTTCGGGTTTTTAGGTAGGGGCAATTCATGAATTGCCTCTACCTGAGCAACTTGTTAAATTTACTAGAATTGCTGTAGTTAAGAAAAGCCCTTTCAATATATGGATATAAGAGGTTGTTTGAAAAGTAGTTGGCTGTGATTTTAGGCACTTATTGATCCCCCCTAACCCTAGGGCAAACGCATCTAAATATTAAAGGTCGATAATCAAGGTTGAATTCCCCAACACTACACCACACAGGGCTTTCAGAGAATTAGGTAGAAAATACAATAAGAATG
>NZ_JACJSF010000212.1 GCF_014698035.1 Desmonostoc muscorum FACHB-395 | reverse complement strand
TTAAATGCTTTTACTAATCCATCCCAATTAAACGTAGTAATAAATGTATCAGATACAAATTTTTTAATTACTTCATCAGACCGTTCTTTTGGGTCTACTGCTCTAGCGGCGATTGTCTCTCCTGATGAAAGTTGTACTAATGCCAATTGTTTTTTATTTAAGACACTAATTGCTCCATAACTTAGAAACTGTAATAACAGAGAAAGCGCAGCCATTGAAAATCCAGCTAGAGAAATTATTCCAACTCTTGTTGTTACATATTTGTTGTAACTAAGTAATTGTAATGGTTCTTTTGGTTGAGTTTTATTTTGATGATTTAGCATAGGGTTTATTTAGCTAATTTTCCGACTAAACTACCACCTTTAGTAGCAACACCTTTAGCAACCTCAATGGCAATTCCACTGTAAGTTTCAGCCGCTTTATTAATTTGAATTAAAACAGAAATACCACCACCAGCCGCTAAACCTGTAGCTAAGAATGGCGCAATTATACCAATTGTAAATAGGAAGAACATTGGCTGATAAGATTTAGAATCAGCGACTAATTGCCCGGCGAAGCCAACAATGATATTGAAGCAGAGCTTGCCAAAACCTATACTGAAATATCCGACTAACCAACTGTAGATTGATTTAGCTCCGTAAGGTAGCAGAGAACCACCAACAGCTATAGGCCCCAGCAGCGCTGTTACGAGCATAGTCAATTCAATTCCCCATTGGTAAGCCCCATTCATTCCGACTAAAATTATCGTAACTATGTCAGTAACAGCAGACCCGACAAAAGCATTAATGGGAGATAAAATTAAATCAATTCCATTTGCTTTACCATCTTTCACATCATTAAAAGCATCGATAGCGCCATCAATTGCATCTACAAACCAAGAAAAAGCCCCATTATTTTTGTTAAACTTATCTGGATATTTTTTGGTTAAATCTTCTTTAGCTTGATTCAAACAGTTGATTTCTTCTTGTTGGCTTAAAGATGAATTTCTACATTTATTTACAGCAATACCAATAGCGCTACGTGCTGCTTCAGTTCCCAATGCACTTTCATACGCTTGCTTGAGATCGATTCCTGCCGCCGCTTCGCTAAGAACTATATTATTTACATTATTAATATAGTTTCTAATCCCCAAAGTTGACTTTCCTAGTACATCCCCCTTATTACTGAGCAAAAGAATTACTATTAACGGCCAAATAAAATCAGTATAAGCTCTTTGTTCTTCCCCCGCCATCATTTTTTTTGTCCATTCAACGACGAAGAAAGTTAGTGTTGCTATAGCGAATAAAGCTCCGACTGTACAAATTGCTGAATAAACACCACCTGTAATAGTTTCGTTCCAAAGCTCATCAAATCCTTGCGCTATTGAAGCTGCATTTTCTTTTGCTAAATCAGCTAAATCGCCACCATCTAATTGCGCTAGTAAAAACATGATTTGAATCCTTGCTCAATACAGTAATTTTGAAAGATATTTGAACGGTACATCAGTCAGCAGAAGTAGGATCTAGCCGTGCATTAAGTACGACTTCATGTAGTAGAGACAATCTGCCATCTTCTTGGGAGTTCTCCTTTTTCCGTTGGGAGTCAAGATGATCTGCCACTTGGGTCAGCATCAGGTTAGAGTAAGCATTGTCCTGTCGGGCTAACAGCGAATCAGTACGTTGTTCTGCTAACATCGACACAATTAAGCCGTTCTGAGCAGCGATCGCTTTGAGGACGTTCTGAGAAGCGTCCATATTCTGAGCTTGGGAGGCGATATCACTGGCTTTTTGAGCAATTTGTGCAGTAGTATCAATTTTTTCTTGAGTTTGCTGCTGTCCTTTTTCGCTGACCACGCTAGCGACAGAAGCCAAAGCTAGGTCACGTGAGAGTTTCTGTGCTTTTTCTTGGGCGACAGGATAAGAATAATCATCCTTAAGTGAATCCTTCAATTGATCAGCCGAAGCAATCGGGTCAGGCGCACCCAATTGCCCGATAGAACTATCAATTGCAGCTGAGGCGTTTTCTTTGATGTCAGCCCAAGCACTGTTAATCTCATCAGATGCCCAGGTTTGAATTTCACCAACTTCACTTTGAAGATCCGAAACGATAGAACTAAAAAAATCGTTAATGCTGATGCCATAGCTAGGTGCAGCAATAAATAAACTGCCAAAAGTAGCAGCAGCTATCGCACCAATAGTCAATTTCTTCATGATCGGTTTCATATTAAGCAACCTGTTTGATTTTTGAGCGGGAAATCAAATGTTTAGCCAATTCTGACAACTCTTCTCCCCGAATCATCCTGATATAATCCTCACTAAATTTGACTAATCCAAGCAGAGGATTATCTTGATAGTATTTGAGAAACAAACTGCGTAATTCCTGCTCGTTGGGATTATTAGCAACTGAGGCTAATAAACAGTAAGCGGGATAATAACGGCAGAAAGTTAGCTTGCCGTTATCATCAAGCAACCACTGAGAGTAAATCCCCGAATTTTTTGGATAAAAAGCTTCTGTACTATTGACCCTGATGATTTCGGTAGGATATTTAAAGCGAACAATGAACGGGTCAACGGCTGATGATTGAATCCTGCCTACTAAACGTGTAGTGATATTGGCAAATATCTTCTGTGCAGATGCGCTCTGATATATAGTCTCTGGTTCTTGGGCAGAAATAATAACGCGGATACCAGACTTAGCGCCATTGGCACACAATCGCCCAATTAACGAGGCGATAGCATCGAATTGGAATAAAATTGGTGCTTCATCCAGGAAGAATATTGAAGCTTTTGATGATAATGCGCGACGTAATGCAGCAGCATAAGCACTAAGAGCGAGTATGGCAGCATCAGCTTCACTCGATAAATTACGTAAAGCGAATACTAGCAATTTGGCATTAGTTCTAAAACTAGATGGGCGTGAGATAGATTGCCCGACCCTGGTACTCAACCAATAATTTATTCTCAGCCTGATTTGCTCTAAGGCTTCGGAAATCTCTTGACTCTTACTAGCAATAGAATCTAATTGTATAAAAGCTGGAGAACAAAAATTATAAAAATCTTTGAGCGTCGGAGTTTCGCTCCATTCTTTAGTCCCAAATCCAAAATGTATTGCTGACTTGTAACGTGATTTAATTTCATCATCATTAAAAAATGTTTTTAAAGCTAAAGCAATGATTGACTCAATATTGGTGGTAATCGTTGGGCTGACACCAATCATGCTCGTCCCCATCACCATTGTCATCAGCACTGATTTGAGAAATTCCTTAAAATCGTTCAATCGCTCATTTCTCAGTTCTGCATCCAAAGAGCGCAAATCAGGTAGTTCAAAGAGATTGTTTGATTCTTTGGAGATGTCAAAGTATGCCCCATCCTCACCCAGCAGATTGGTGTAGTCGGTGAATGTAGAAGTACCATCTGGCTTGGGATAGTCTAGTGCCACTACCGGAATATCTTGTGCTAGCGCCGGGGTAAGAATACCTGCCACCAGTACAGATTTACCTGAACGAGTTGCGCCGAAGACTGCCAAATTCTTGTGGTTTTGGTACAAGTCTAAATGTACTGGTGTGCCCCCTTCTTCTGCGATTAACTCAAAGCCAGTGCGATCGCCTGTGGCAGTCCTGATCAATGGCATCAGCCCTGGTGCTTCCGAACTAAAATATGGCAGTCGGCGGTTAAAAGGCTTGGTTAACAACGGCTCCCAAACAAATGGGCAACACTGCAACCATGTCTTCCAAGCGTATTCAATCTCCCGGTCTACTACTGCCGGACGCAGAAAATAACTAGCCAGATATCGGCAAGCCTCATCTAATTCTCTTATAGTCTTGCGGTGAACGAGAAAAGCGACTGCGGTATGCACTACTACACTACCTTTATATATTGTCTTCTGCGCCTCTACCGCTTCTTCAATATTCATCCCTGACTTGACATCAATATTTCCTTTCTCTGTAGATAAAGAAGTGCTGGTAATTGATTGCTTGGTAATGCGTTGAAGATTTGTTTTAGAAATAGCTTGATTTGCCTTTGTTAGCTGACAAATCACCTCTGTATCAGAAATACTATCTCTAGAGATTAATTCCCATAGATATCGCAGTTGGGCTTGTTCGTCATACCATCCCCCTGGCTTTTGGCTGAAGTTGAGCGCCCCAATATATTTATTTTGGATTTTTACCCATTTCCTATCAAAGAATGGCACAGACTCCTCATTCTCTAACATCTGGTGGCGGATGTGAAAATCACTAGTTTGAGTTTCTACTAGCCCGTTGACGGAATCTATCTTTAGAGGATTAGGAATTGCTGGTGGCGATGACAAATTGAATTGCTGCCAAATCATTTCCCATATTTCTTGGGCACTCAGCACCCTAATCCCAAGTTTCATTTTATTACTTAGTATGGCTGACCATTGCAAAAAACCATTGCTAAAGGAATTTTGGAGGATATTTTCAATTCTGGTATTATTATGGGCATGAACTTCTCCAGTAAAAGAAAACCAACCTTTTTCTAATTTTCTGATAATCGATTCGATAAAATCATGAGAACGTTCATCATCATCAATAACAGTGTACGTACACCATAGCCGGAGAAACTTATTTTTTCTAGT
>NZ_JACJSF010000211.1 GCF_014698035.1 Desmonostoc muscorum FACHB-395 | reverse complement strand
TTTTTTAGCACTTTTGAATAAATCAACCGCTATTTGGTTTTGATAACATCCTTCTTCAATCATGCTCCGGTACATTTGACGGTTAATGTCCATTGCTTGCTGGATAATTTCGGGAGTTCTTTGAGAATGAGCAATTTCAACAACCCCTTGCATATAAAGCTTGTATTCTTCTCGAATTAACTTTGGATCTTTCTGGCGTTCTTGCTCAAACAGGGTTTCGTAATGGTTAGAAACTTGGTCTAGATAATTTGATTTTTGCTCAAAAGTACCGTAAGTCCTTAGTACCTCAATTTCTGATTCTAATGCTTCCAGTGCTGTCACTTGATTGTTGATTATGCCCACGCTGATGCTATCGCTCATGTGGATAGCGATTTTTTCAAATGGGGGCTGGCTTCCATCGGTGGAATCATAAAATGATTGTTTTTTGAGCTTAACCGTGGGCCAATAAGCGTTTTGAGGAAGATTTCTTCGCTCTGCCTCTGCTGTCAGATTGGGATATAAGCTAGCTCTTGCTACACCAATGCAATCACCATCGTAGTCTCGTGCTTGGCGTTCTGATTCGGTTTCTGCTGGGTCGATAAAATCAACATCAACCCCTTGTGTTTCTAACTCTGTAATTCTGGCTTGTATGCGCTTGTGGTCTTCGTCATTGACTACAATTATGCCTTCTAAAACCTTCCCATCTGGCCCGATTTGATCTTCAACGTGCTTGTTGGTAGACACACACAATCCATTAGAATTCAGAAAAGGAGAACGGAAGTTAAGAATTTTCTCTTCTTTTTTTTCCCATGAAACACAGATTTCACCATTTTTGAGTTCCTTGGAGGGAATAATCATCCCTCGGTCAAAAGTGAGCGTTTTCCCAATAGCAATATCTCGCCACTCACTTTGGACAAACCGACTTAATTCCTGTTTAACCTTCTCTGTTTCTAAAAGCTGTTGATGCCCTAGTAAATCAGCTTTAATGAGTTTGTACATAAACAAGTCATCTTTGGCGGGGTCATCATCTAACTCCTGATCTGCATCTAAGTCATCATTTGTCCCTAAGTTTTTAATATCTGTTTCAAGATTTGTAACTTCGCCTGTTTTTAACTTATTTTGGCTCAATGATTGTTTACGTTTTTCGTATCTTTCACAATAGTAAGCAGCAACAAGTCTTGGATCATCTTGAATAGAGGTTAATCTTTGAGCTTGTACCTCTAGTGACTCAATAAAATCTTTAAGCCCGTGAGGGAAAGATGCCAATAGTTGGGAGATAGACATTTGACCTTGTTGAGATTGTCCTTTTTCAGCCAACCAAATATTTTGCTGATATAATCCTGGCTTAATTTGAGGTTTAGTCGCCCCTGCTGGTCTATCCTTATCTGTTCCTTTGAAACTACTTACAGGGAGAATTATATCGATTTTAGGTTTGTTATTTGGATCTGCATATTCTATTTTGTCTAGTTTGTATGGTCGGAGGGTTCCTTTGCCAAAACGATATTTAGTAGTGTCTGCTCCGTCTCCTTCTACCCAACCGAACCGATGCTGGATAACACGGTAGCTTTTTTCTGGCTGTGATTCTCTTGAAGTGAGCTTATCATAAAGTTGGGTTGAAATCTGCCCATAACAGTCACCAACTAATTTATATGCTAAATCATTTGATAATATTCCTCCATTTTCACCCCTGTTGTCAGTAGAATCATCTACTACTAGAATATTTAGCCGTTCCGAAATTGCATTTTTACAAGCTCCGAGAAATATTGAACCATAAGCACCTCTGTCTTTACTATCTGGACAAATTTTTTGAATACTTTCTAAACATTCTTTTTCTCCATAAAGTAAGCGAGTCTTAGAAGATAGTAATAAAATATGTCCATCTGGATGATTCCTTAAATCTTCGTCTGTACTGTATTCATCTGAATGTCCAAATGAAAACTTTTTATCAGGTAAATATGATTCCAGTAAAGTATTACTGAGCTTTTCGGTTAAAATAGTTTTGCGCTCATCTGTATAAATCCATTGATTGAGCCTGGGATCAAAATGTTTTAGTTCCAGAGTCATTATTTTAATAAATTGATGAAACTTGGTTAATATTTTGGGAGGTTTTTATGTCAAGAATTAAGCGTTGGATAAACATGAATAAAAAAGAGTTCAATGCAGATGGAAATTTAAAAGATGAAGTAAGACAACAAAAGTTATCTCTTGGCGCACATCCAGAAGCAGTCGATGACTATGCTCGTAGATTAAAAGAAGAATACGACGAGTGGAAGCACCTGGACGAGACTGATCCAGAACCGTGGCTAATCTACACAGCTTACGATTTCTTCACTGAACAAGAAAAAAAGCAATTTAACCCTGATGGTTCTCTCAGACCTGAATATGTAGAGTACGCTCAGAAAATTGGTATTAGTGAAAGTGCCCTCGAACAGCTTGAGTGGCGTAAGAAAATAGAAGTCGAGAATTATGATGCTGTGTCTGCTGATTACGCAGAACAAGGTATTAACTTTGGTGAGCAGAAAATGAATGCTCTGATTGGCGCTAGCAGAACATACGTCCAACGTCGTCAGCAGATGGAGGAAGACTTGCGTAACTTTGAGCCGGAAGACAGTTTGCCTTTCGACAAGGACACCTCTTATTAAAGTTGGTGAGTCACACTGTAAAGAAAGTTTTTATCCATCAAATACAGTGATTTTACCTGAATATGTGAAAGAAGAAAGAAAGCGATCGCCTCACCTTGGGCATGAAAGTAAATATTCATAAACTGCCTTTTTACTCCGTTAACTTGAAATATTTTAGAGATTGTTGATGGAGTACCATAGTCAGTAATCGCAGTGCAGTAAATAAAAAGGAGTCAGGAGTCAGAATTCAGGAGTCAGAATACTCCACCCATGAAGGGATGAAGTTTTAATTCAGGAAGAATATTTTAATTTTTTCGCTTGACTTCGGGCGTTAGCGTAGCGGGACGAAGTACGGTTTTAACCAATATTTATGAACCACTCGTACAGAATTCATGCTGAATTCTGACTCCTGACTTCTGAATTCTTCTTATAAATATACCGCCCTGTCATTGTGTTTATCTATGATGTTTTTTACAGTGTGGTGGGGTGTTTTTTGATAATTCTTTGCCAAGAGATAATTCCGACGAAGAATTATTAGATATTGGTGAAGTAGCTATTTTATATATGGCAAAACAGCAAGAAATAGCGACTATTGAGATTAAAGTAGCCTGACCAATTATTTGCCAGCAGTTGAAAGTCAGTTGAGGCTGAACTCGCTTAAAGAAAACAGACTCCAACTTCTGGTGAGTCGTACAATTTTTCAAGTACTCCAAAACTTGCAGACATTGAGAGATATCTTCGCCTTTATGTACTTTTTGGCACAGCAGAATTTCTAAGCGTTCAATGCGACGTTCTGGAGTAGATAAATTAATATCGTCCCAATCATCCCAAAGTTTAATTTCTTTTAGTTCGTTCATAACTTCATCCCTATATCAAACTATTGATGCTGTTCCAAAGATAGGGAAAACCAAAACAGACACTTTCTCTTTCCCAAAAACTTAATTACTTGCGTCGTTTAGATTTGCTCTTATTACGTTCATACTCAGCAACGATATCCTTTGCTTGTCCCGGAAGAATCACACTTTGATTATTGAACCGCATTTGATATACCTGATAACAGAGACTTTTGCTATTAGGACAAGACAAGAAAGTTGGTAGATTAATGATTGCCACGGCTGTAGCAGTTGCAGAAATCAAAACGCCACAGATGAAAAAGAAAATACCAGAGCGGCCAGAACCGACCCAACCACCGAGCCAAAAAACAAGTCCTTTGAACTGTTCAAAGCGTTTTTGACGAAGTTTTTGACGTTCTAGTTGTGCTTCGTTCCATGCCTGTATTTTTTCCAGCTTGTGGGCAGCTAATTTATTGGCTTTAGCATCGGAGGCTTTTTCGACTTGAATATCAATAGTGCGTTCTTTGGCTGCAATTTCTTGTTTTAATCGGTATTCATTCCATTCTTGGATACGTTGGGCGACAGCATCGGCATTGGCGAAGAAGGCAATGAGGGTGTCGTCTCCCAATTCATTCCAGATAACTGTGCCCTCTGTTGCTTTTTTTGGGCAATTCGAGCCATGATTCTTTCTTCTAATTGAGCAAACAGATTGTTTTCCGAATCGCTCTGTTGCAATTTCAATGCGACATTTTTCAGGTAAAGTGATTGAACTAAGCCAGTTATTTCTTCAGCTTCGGCAGCAGTAATCCTATCAATAAGATTAGATAAATCATCTCTGGCAGCTACAGCTTTTTCACTAACATTCTCAATCACTGCATCTAATTTTAGTTGCTCAGAAATCCCAGACTCATTTAGAGCAGCTAACTCAGATGCAACTTCTTCAAAGGATTTGTTTTGCTCTTTTATTGATTTGTAGGTTTCAAGAAAGCGTTCGTACTCATCTGGGCTATACTCATCTTGCTCAGATAGTCCGCAGACTTGGAGAATTAATAAAGCCTGAGAAAGTGCGATTTTATAGCCTCTTTCACGAGCAATAACTAGTAATTCAGTGATATCTAATGGTGATTGGGCTTTTTTTCCTTGTTTTTTCC
>NZ_JACJSF010000210.1 GCF_014698035.1 Desmonostoc muscorum FACHB-395 | reverse complement strand
CCAGAAATTGTCGAACGAGGGCCAAATGCTGTAGGAATTTCCCAATTGCGGGCATTTTTCACCGCCGCTAAAGCATATCGAGTTTGGTCAAAAATATTTCCCCACCAAGAGCCAACATTAGCGCTAAATTTTCTACCTTGCTTTTCCCAACGTTGTTGATATGCTTCCCGGAGAAAATCTAATTCAGCTTCTTGAAAAAGTTTCTGTTTTCCACCTAAATTATAAGCTTGATTTTGGGCATCTAGCCAAGTTCTAAATTCTACCTCTCTATCTTTAGGAATGGCGGCATTTTTTAGGTCTTCTCCTTCTTTTCCAATTGGTAAAGCAGTCCAGTAAAACTGCCATTGCGATTCTAACCAACCCTGCCAAGTACTACTTTCTGGTTGCAATTTTGGCATCCAATGGCGAGTTTTTAAATCAGTAAACACTAACTTACTAATATTTTGCCATTCATTGAGCAGCGTTTGTTTTGCTGTTTGCATGGCAGCTTGGATTTTATCTTTCGGCAGAACCAACACCAATACATTCGGAAATCCTGCCGTTAATAGTGAATCTTCTTCTGGTTTATCTATCCATTGTTTCAACTCTGGATATTTTTCTAATAACCAATGGTCAATTAAAGGCTGTTGGTAAAGACTAGGATAAAGTAAGGTATCGGGCCCATATTGCAGTGCCAATTTCCAGCAGACTTTAGCAGATAAATAGTGTAATAACCAAGAACCTGCCCAAAAGTCGCGCATTTTACGACTGGCTTTAATCAGTTCTTGCACTGGCGTAAAGCTAAAAACTGCCAAATAAGAATGGGATAATTCTTTGTCTGATGGCCATCTTTCTATATCTGCCATCGTCAAATCGTACCCTGCTAAAGCACCAGCTAGCGATGCTGTAATGCTTGCATGACTCCATATTGAACTATCTGGTAAGCGGGTTTCGGCTGGCATTAGCATTAAGGAAGCATCGTCAAATTCCTGACAAGTAGCTGATGGTAAACAACGCCATAACCACCAAAACAACCCTTTAACATCTGTCTTCAAAGATTCTGGTATTGCTTCTAACAGCTTTTGTTCTTTACTATTTAAGTAATCTTTGCGCTTTACCAACAGTTCTGAATGTGACTTAATTTTCCATTGCTGTTTTTCGCCAGACAGCAAATGAGAGATTTCTAACCCTTTTTGCAAATCCTTTCCAGGTGCATAATTTATACTTTGGGCAACGCTGCCAATTGCACCTCTATCACTGGCGGAGGCAATGTAATCAGCCAAATGTATATGTTTTAAGATTTTACGCCCGGACTCTTCAGGATTATAATTGTTCTGCACCCAAGGTTGCATCACTTCTAATTGTTGCCAAAAGCTATTGTCACCGCGCCCAGTGTTATTGTGTAACGCTTTTAGCACCGGATCATGGAGTAATCCCCATATTTTTGCTTGCCAGTATGCTTCTGACATGGGTGAATCCCTTTCTATGGTGTCCGGTTTGATTGTATAAATTTATATTGGGAATGTCCAATAATAGTCAATATTCATTTTTAATAGAGCTAAATCCCTCAAATTCCCTTTTGGCAAAGCTTTGAGTTAATTGATTAGGTTTTAGCTAAATATTTTTTATTTTTTGACAAATTGCATTAGTTGTGCAGTTTCCATTCAATTAGTATCCCCTGCGAGTGGGAATGCCATCTTTTTGCTTCTTGTTTATTTTTGTTAGCTGCTGGTTTCCATTCAATTAGTATCCCCAGCGAGTGGAAATACTGATGAGAGGAATATTGCTGATTTAGCAATTGATTAGTTTCCATTCAATTAGTATCCCCAGCGAGTGGGAATTTATGATTTTAACCCAAGATGTCTTGGATCGCTATCGGTTTCCATTCAATAATTATCCCCAGCGAGTGGGAATGCGTATAAGCCCACAAGAGCAGTGGAACGGTATCAAGTTTCCATTCAATTAGTATCCCCAGCGAGTGGGAATCTATGAACTTAGTACCTGAATCAGTATTACAAAAGTTTCCATTCAATTATTATCCCCAGCGAGTGGGAATCCCCAGATTGCTAACTCAAGGGAATATTGAGAAATTGCGTTTCCTTCAATTAATATCCCTAGCGAGTGGGAATATGAAACCGTTATGTGTCGTACTCCCAAGCCTATTAAGTTTCCATTCAATTAGTATCCCCAGCGAGTGGGAATTGCTGACAAGTTTTTTGGAGCCTTGTAGCGATCGGTTTCCATTCAATTAATATCCCCAGCGAGTGGGAATCAAAACGTTGTACTTCCTTACCGCCTACTAAAACCACGTTTCCATTCAATTAATATCCCCAGCGAGTGGGAATTTGAATTTGAAGAAAAGTTGAATGAAGCGATCGCGCAGTCTGGAGTTTCCATTCAATTAATATCCCCAGCGAGTGGGAATTTATCAATGATGTTGTTGAGAAAGCGGCTCTCAAAGCTGCTGAGTTTCCATTCAATTAATATCCCCAGCGAGTGGGAATCAGAAACCAAGCCCAACGACGAAGCGCGATCGCAGTCAGTTTCCATTCAATAAGTATCCCCAGCGAGGGGAATTTGAAGTCTAGAAAAGGTGATGGACAATGGGATTTCAAAGGTAACGACTTGTTTCCATTCAATAAGTATCCCCAGCGAGTGGGAATATATCTGCGTTGCACGTTGATGGCAAGACTAGAGAGGCTGATCAAGAGTTTCCATTCAATTAGTATCTCCAGCGAGTGGAAATTGAATGTTTTTGAAATTGACTGTGCAACAAACAACGGGTTTCCATTCAATTAGTATCCCCAGCGAGTGGGAATTCGGGATTGGAGGTGAGATGCGATCGCGTAAACATTCTTCAGAAGTTTCCATTCAATTAATATCCCCAGCGAGTGGGAATGCCTATAAGCCCACAAGAGCAGTGGAAGGGTATCAAGTTTCCATTCAATTAGTATCCCCAGCGAGTGGGAATCTGACTATGGATATAGAATCTATAGTCTAGGTTATTTGTTTCCATTCAATTACTATCCCCAGCGAGTGGGAATTCCTATTAATATTATGCCTAATCAGCTATATACCGGAACGTTTCCATTCAATTAATATCCCCAGCGAGCGGGAATTTATACGGGCATTTTGCGAAAATGGTTGGATTTATCAGTTTCCATTCAATTAATATCCCCAGCGAGTGGGAATTTGAAATCTGATGCTACGGCTGTTAAAAGAAGTTTGTTTCCATTCAATTAATATCCCCAGCGAGTGGGAATTCCTCGATTCTAAACCCTTACCCAGTAAGGAATCCAGAAGCCGTTTCCGAAGGTCACAAAAATTAATCGCCAAACTGCCATTCCATCAATCACTAACATACCCCAAACCCTTACCCTGTAAGCAACCGAAGCTCACAACGCTCAAATAAGCATTTCAGCTATTTTCCCTGAACCTCGGTAACATCATTAAATAATCACCGAACTAGGCGGTTCAATCACAGCTGACCCCACACCCTAAGATTCTACTTGAGAAGGGGAAATTAATTCTGCCTTTCCCCCTGGTTGCAACCACTTCACTACCCTATCAGCTGCACTCGAAATAATATAAGTACCAAACGTCATCAACCAAGTATTAATAATTACTACCGTCAAACCCATAGGTGCAATTAATAAACTCACCAAAGTTACACCATTATTAACAACAGAGACTAAAGCATTACGTACAGTAGCAGACCGATGTGAAATATATATAGTAATAAATTTAACTTTGTTTTCAATGTTTGTACTGGCTACTATAGCTTTAAAATCATAAAAAATCTTGAAAAAGCCTATAAATTAAAATTTGATTGATGTTTGCAAAAAAGGCTGTTATAAAAGCTTTACAGGTATTCTCTTGGCATCACTGTAATATTTTCTTTTTGGGAATGCTTTAACCTTAATTATCCACTTCCCTCTAACTATGCCCAAAAAAATTGCATCCCAACCCTATAAAGAACACTTAGCTTTTGAACGCCTAATGCTGTTAATTGCGACTCTGCTGAAGTATCCAGGTATCGGTAGTCCTGATTTTATGGACTCTAGGAATGATAAACACCATGATGCTCTAGCAACAGTGCAAAAAACCCTACAGGAATTAGCGACTGAACTAAAGATAGAATTACCGACAGGTTATCCTGCTGTTTCTACCCTCCGCAAGGATTTAGAAACTCTGCGTCACTATACTATTCTCGATCAGCGAATGTATCGTTGGGGCTATTATCTTGGTACTGGCGCTTTGTCCTCAGCCGAGTTAAAAGTAGCATTTAATGCTTTGGCTTCCCTTGCTCAGTACCAAGGAGATGCCCAAGTTAGACGAATTTATGAGACTCTCAGCAAAAGATTGCGGGGATTAGATATGGAACTCAAGGGGGATTTTTTTTACCCAACCAGACAATATCTTAACCGCACAATTGTATATTCTGACCCCGAAGAAATGGCTGAAAAGGGTAAACATCAGGATACATTATTTCACCAATTGCCGTTAGTAGAAAAAGCGATTAGTCAAGGACAAGCAATAGAAATTTCTCGTGGTAGTGACCTTTATGGCAACAATCGTATTGGCCCTCTACGCATCTTCCCCTTACAGTTAATTTACCAAGATAT
>NZ_JACJSF010000021.1 GCF_014698035.1 Desmonostoc muscorum FACHB-395 | reverse complement strand
GTTGATAAACTAATATCAGTTGCACTCGACTTAATAAATCCTCAACATTTAAGAAACTGGTTTGCTAATTGCTGCTACTGTACCTCATAACAGCCGGAACTGCTGTAAGCAGCAGGTTCAGTTCATCCAAAGACTAATTTAAAATGTGCGATCGCTACTTAGCCCATGTATTGCTTAAGGAAAAATTACAAGCCAAGCTTGAGGAGATTCAAGCTAAGAGCGATGGCTCTCCTGTTACCGATTTGAAGCTAGACAAAACCTTAGCCGAAGAAATTGAAGAATTGACGACGGAACTAGAGAGCGTCAATCCGAATCTTAATCCTCTGATCAACGCGACTCATTTGTTAAACGGAGCTTGGCAACTGCAATACTCCACTGCTAGAGAAATCCGGTCTTTAGCTTCTCTCCCATTGGGCTTAAAGCTTGGTAAAGTTTATCAAGTAATTGATGTTGCAAATAAATTGTTTTTCAATCTAGCTAAGGTTAAACATCCTCTGGGGATAGTATCAGGATATGTTAAAGTAACAGCTAGCTTTGAGCCAGCCAAAGAAGATTTAGAACCTCTACCTAACAAACGCCTTAACGTTTATTTTGACAAACGCTACCTATCAATTGAAAAAATTGTTGGTATTAATACTCCTCGATTAAACCCATTTAAGGTTGTCTCAGCTAATAATCCTACTAGCAGAGCTGCGACATTAGACATTACTTATTTAGATGAAACCTTAAGAATTGGACGTGGAGGAGATGGAAGTTTATTCATTCTTAGTAAATCCCATGAGTTACCTGAATTCAGCTCCTCAATTTAAAATTGATCGCGCCGATGAATGAATATGGCTCTCTCAATAACGCATCTTTTCACTAAGGTAAAACCAGCTTCTGCGATGGTAGAGCTTAAAACATTAAATTTCAAGTTAGGTTATGGTATAGAAGAAGATATTAATGCCGATCCGATAAGTACTAGGCAAGTTTTAATTGTTAGGTATGAAGATATTTTAGACTTATCAATTCAACCAGGACAATTGCGAGAAAATATTGTAGTTACAGGTATAGGATTTGATAAATTTATTCCTGGATCTCTACTAACTTTTGAAAGTGGTGCGGCAATTCGTCTAACTTTTTACTGCGAACCGTGTAAGCGAATAGCCCACTTAGTAGAATCATTCAAGAGCATCAAGGGTAAAAGAGGAATCTTAGGCGTAGTTACTAAATCAGGTCAAATTCAAGTTGGTAGTAAATTTCAGGTTCAAGTTCATAAATTTCCAGCATTATCTGAAAATCCTTATGAACGATTTCTAGATTTTATCATCAAAATTCCCATTGGAAAAGTAGTTACATATAAGCAGATAATTAAAGCTATAGGAGTTGATAATAGTTATCTAAGAGCTATTCCTACATATTTGAAAAAAACCTCGGCTACTGATTATCCAATACATAGAATATTAGACTCTAAAGGTTATTTAATAAATTATGTGAACCAACAAAAAAATAAGTTGGAAACTGAAGGAGTTAAGGTTTTAGCAGAGACAAATGTAGAGAAAGATTTAAATAAAAATTATGTAGATATTAAGAATTATTCATGGAGAAATTGCAACATATATTTATAATAGATATTGTTTATTTAATTATCATAGTAATTGCAAGATTCTCCGGCATTCTGGAAAATAAAATGCTTCTTTGGATCAAGATAATCCTTGATTTTTGATTTGTTTAGATGTGGCTTCCATAAAGTCAATGAAAACTTTTATAAGCTTATGAATTCCCTCGCTACCTCCAGCTATTAAACCTCCTGTCAGTAACGCATCTAAACAACGGAAAATAATTACTTGAATTGGATTATCGAAATCAAGAACTACAAGTGGCTCAATTGAGCGAATACCTATTGCGCTCATTAAAAGTCCAAATAAAAGGGATGTCCATAGAGCAATTACTCGTGTATCAGATTTATAAGCTGTTTTTTGGCGCTCTTTTTCATTTAAATTATCCATTTGTGGCTTGAATATTTTTAATGATTCCTGTTCGTTTTGCGTAAAATTCTGGATAATTTGCTGTTCTAAACTCATTCCTTCAGGTGGTAGTCCACTGGTTTGATTTGATTCAAAAGAAGGAAGCTGTTGTTGTTGGACTTCCATAAGTCTTAGTTTCTCGGAGATAAGAGCCTTTTCTTGTTGAATACTAATATCTAATTGTTCAATGAATGGGCCGCGCCAAGTAGTTATAAAAACTTCTAAAGAACGCTCTAATAATAAAGAGATAAATAACTGTAATGTGAGTATTTGGATAATATCATTCAACCCAAATGGTTTTAAAATAAACGGTTTAGATGATAACCAAGTTGACAAAGTTACTATTAAAAAACTAATAATAATTAAGACAAAAAATAGAGGAGATTCTGGAGAAAGCTTTAGCAACGTATCTATACTCCTGTTTCGCGCCACAAATTTAACACAGCCTGGAGGTGAGAACTACACCTGCTGAGTAACTTAACAACGTTAATTTGATAGAACAGTAAATAATTTATTACCCGCCCCTTTTTTCGGAAGTGTGAGAGGCTGCGCTACAGTGGGAGCAGGGTAATCTGAGCGTTTGTGACATAGCCGAAAGTGTTGCTATACAAGCATTATATAAATAAACGTACTGTGTATGATGCGATCGCGCTTTCCTCTGGGAGAAATATGAAAAGGTGCATTGGCGAAAGGGGACGACACTAAAAGCAACCACCAACTAAAAACCCCTCCAAAGTTGGAAGGGTTAAAGTAATTTTTGGTAATGTGATGATGATTAGGGGGAAACAGAAGCTTTTCCTCCTTGATGAGCTAGAAATGCAACATTAAAAGGTATGGGGTAGCTGACGTTTGTAGAATGAGTGGGTAAATTGTTAGAGTTGACAGCTATAGGTTCGCCACTATTGTGAGTAACTATTTGAGCGCCACCGATTCCAGGCAATAAAGCAATCGAAGTAACAATGAGTACAGAATCTATCAAGATAGAAAGTTTCATAAGGTTCTATTTAGTTAAAGTGAAGTGTAATTAGTGTTCTTAGGTAATAGAGTCTTATTTTTTATCTGTCTTAACTTCCTGCATTCAGATTACCCGATCGGTTGATTTATTCCTCACCCATTAGGATGAGCTAATGGAGTGCAAGAACTGAAAAAGATCATTCATAGTTGCTAAGACCCATCATGTGATAAGCAATAACAGCAGTATCAAAGGGTTTAAGGTAATTGATATTTGTAGAATGGCTGCGTAAAGTATGAGAATTGATTGATGTGAAAATCTTGTTATGAGTGCCTATTTGAGTCCGAGCGATTCTAGGTAAGACGCTAGAACTAACAATATGTACAAAATTAAGCGAAGGAAAGAGTTTCATCGCTGATGCTGTGTTGGTTAATATATCGAGGCCAAAGTTCAGGATAAACTTGAACAGATATGTATTTAACTGAGATAATCTCAAGATTTATGCAGCACTGTCAGGCAGTTGTAGGAAGATGTTAATAAACGATATAGCGCTTCTTAGCTTAGTGTGGTATTTTCTCAAAGTTACTAAGCTTGGTAAAAAATATTTGGGTATACCTCAATACAGTTCAGTTAAGCATTTCTTTATTCTCTCAGTGCCCTCTGCGTCTCTGTGGTTCGTAAAAATATTAACTTTGACAAAGAATTTTAGCCTTAACTAAACCGTATTAGGGTATACCTCAGTTAGCTATGAAACGCTACATAACATATTACTAAAGACTTTCGAGAGCTTTGAGAACCTCTGCTGCTGACTGATATCGTTGAGTAAAATCGAAATGCGCCATTCTATTTAAAATAATAACTAACTCGTTTGTAGCCTCAGTTAGTTCGCGCCAATGTTGCCAAGTCTGTTGATTGCCATCAGCACCACCTTGAATAATTATTTCACCAGTATTTACATCTCTGCGATATTCTCTAGGATCTACCCCAGTTAAACCTTGAATTCCCATAATTCCCAACGCATAAATATCGCTGTTGAGTTTTGGCAAACCGCTCATTTGCTCAGAAGGTGCATAACCAGGCGTACCAATTGAAATAGTCTGAGCTTCTTGCTGCTGAGGATGAATTTGCTTAACAGCGCCAAAGTCAATTAAAACAATGTGTTGATCTGATTCTCGTCTAATCAAGTTACTAGGTTTGATATCTCGATGGATTACACCATAGCTGTGAACAAAAACAAGAACATGTAAAACTTCTTTGAGCATTTCCACAACTTCAGCTTGTTTTAGTCGCTTTCCAGAGGTTACTTCTTTGTCCATAGCGTGCCCTCGAACAAATTCTTGCACTAGAGAAAATTGCCGATTTTCTTCAAAAAAAGCTAGCAGTTGAGGGATTTGTGGATGCTTACCCAAGGTTTCTAAAATTTGTGCTTCAGCGTCAAATAATCGTCTGACGACATTTAAATATTCTGCATCTTGGCGGGGGGGACGCAACTGTTTAACCACACACTGCGGATTACCAGGACGCTGGATATCATCAGCCAAATAAGTATTACTAAATCCTCCAGAACCCAAGCCTTGAGTAATTTTGTAGCGGTTGTTTAGTAGAGTTCCTAGTGAAATTTCTTGCCCGATGGAATCAGCAATTACAGTTGGTGCTTCATTTGAGGCATCGCCGCGCTGCCGTAAAAGACCTTGCAATTCCACAATTAATTGTTGGTGTTCTTGAACCCGTTGGGTAATTTCTTGTTGCTCTTGTTTCGTTTTATAAGCACTATAAGCAAGAACACTCCCGGCGGTAAATACTAACCCCAAAGTCGGAGGTATTACCGGGAACCATCCAGCTTGGGTAAAAATGACAAAATTGCCTCCAAATAAGACTGCAAGGGCTGTTGCTCCTGCCAGTCCTAAGCCTAGTGGATGTTGAATCCGCGATACCAGCAACCCACCAACTACAGTCCATCCCCATATCCACAAGACTTTACCCCATTCAGGTAGAAACCAAAATAATGGCTGTTTGTTAAGAACAGCACTGAGAATTTGACTAACGCTGTGGGCATGAATTTCAATTCCTGCCATTTTGCCGGAATTATCTGACTTACCAGTAGCAAATGGCGTGTTAAAAATATCATTTAAACTATTGGCTGTTGAACCAATTAAAACGATGCGGTCTTTCACCAAATCTGGTTTAACTTGATTTTCAAGTATTTCTGTAATAGTTACTTTCTGGGCAATCTGATGACCAGAATGGTAGTTAAGCAAAATTTGGTAGCCATTTGTATCTGCTTTCTGATAACCGCCAGCGTCGCTTTGTAGGGGTTTAAATACAGTATCTCGTAGTTGTAGTTCTTTTTTTGGAGTAAATTTTAGTTGGATGCCTCCAACTTCTAAGTATTTAAGTGCTAGTTGTAAGCTAAAAGAATAAGTGCTTTGACAGGAATCTGACTCTTCTGCACTTACCAATAATAGGTTGCGACGAATTGTCGCGTCAGTATCTTCTACTACATCATTAAATCCTACTCGTTCTGCTTCAACCCCCTTTGGGGCTGGTATTCCCGGATTGTTAGAACCAGAATGTTTACAGATAGGAATGATGATATCGCTCTGTTGTAGGCGTTGCAGTAGTTTTTCATGACCAGGTTGTACAGGTAAGTCACGGAAAATATCTAGACCAATGGCTCGTGGTTCATAACCTTCAAGTTTGCCCAATAGTCGGTCTAGAAGTTCGCCAGATAGGGGCCAATTCCATTTTTGAATATCTTTTTCAGTTAAAGCAACAATCAATAGACGAGAGTCTGGGCCTGGGTCGCCACGTAATTGCATCATCTGATCGTAGACCTTCATTTCTAGAGGCTCGAAAACCCCAAGTTTTTGAATGCCTACTAGTAAAATTGTAGCGATCGCACTTGAAAGAATAACTGGTTGTCTAAATAAAGTTTTTAAGTTTGTAAGCATTTCTCTAGATAAGTTTTATTTTAAAATATACATATTTTTTATCCTAATTTTCACCATTGAAATTATTCTATGCAATTTGCAACTTTTCTCGAAATATGCAAATCCCCGACTTCTTTAAGAAATCGGGGATTTTGTTAATCACGAATGATTAAGTAGGGCTATATATGTTTAAGATAATGCACGATCGCTTCTGCTGTTGGCAAATTAGTTGCCAGCAAAACTTGATTAATAGTGCATAATCTGAGCAGTGCTTCTTCATTTGCCTGACCAGGCTGAGGTTGCAGCAAATCTCTCAGGAAAATAACTGCTAAAATTTCTCCCGCTCCAACTAATGAAGCAATTGTTTGATATCCTCCAGAAATCGGTGCTGGGGTTTGCTGACTAATAGTTATTCCTGCTTGTTGATGTAAGACTTCGCCAACAGATGGCCAGGTAATTGTAAAGCTCTGTGAGAAAAATTCCTGATGTTGAGAAACAAATTCAGCAAGTTCTGATTTCTTGCTCTCGTGAGCGATGAGTACTATGTTTCTTTCAATGATCACTTGGGGAGGCTCACTTACATTTATTTCTTCTGGAGTTTCATCAAATTGAGCCGCTTCTACTTCAGGAACCTCTTCAATAGTTTGACTGATACTCTCAGGAACTTCGCTTTCTGTTGTTTCCAAAGATTGAATATCAGCTAATTCAGAAACTTCACTTACTAGAACAACATCATCAACATTTACGCTGGCTTCTTCTGTAGTTGTATTATTCAAATCAATGTATTGATTGCTAGAAACTTCTGCAACGATATTATCAGGCTCCGTCAATACTTCAGCAACTTCGCCTCCTGTTTCATCAACAGCAAAACTAGGTTCTACTTCGTCAATATTTGTGCTGTCTTCTGTCGTAAATAAAATATCTAAATCTGCTAATTCATCATTGATATCTTGTGTAGGTTGGCTCAATGTTTCTTGCGGCTGAATCTCCTCTTCTTCAGCGACTTCATTGACAAATTCGCCAAACTCTAAACTGACTTCTTCTGCGACTGGTGTATCTAAATCTACTACTTGATTTTCATTATGAGTAACTTCCAGAACGGTACTTTCTTCATCAGACACTTCGCCGAAAATATCACGCGGCTGCACAAAGGTGACTTCTGCTTCCAGCGCCGCCTCTAACTCTGCATCTTCTGGGGAGGTTGCTTCGGGAACTTGGTGGAAAATATCACGTGGCTGTACGAAGGTGACTTCTGCTTCTAATGCTGCTTCTAACTCTACATCTTCATAGTCATTAGCTTCGGGAATGCTATTTATATCACGCCGTTGCACGAAAGTAGATTCTGTCGCCAGTGCTGTTTGAAAGTCTATAACCTCATCGTCAGTGGCTTCTGGAAATGTAATTTCCTCTTCAGAAGTTTCGATGATATTTTCAGGTGCTGCGATCGCAGCTTCGGCTACAGTAAAAGAAACTTCCTCACCATTTTCGCTAACTTCTGGAATCTCTACTTCCTCAACATCTGCACTGACTTCTGGCGCAACTAACGTTTGCAAATCCACAACTTCATCATAGACATCGTGTGGAACTTCGCTAACTGCTTCTGGTGACTGAATAATGTTTTCAGGGGCGATTATCTCAACAACCGGAATGGCATCATCGGGTTGAGTAGCAACAACTTCGGGGATTTCGCTGACTTCTGGAGAAGGTGTTTCTACTTCTTGACTAACTGGTGCTGTAACTTCGCTAACTACTTCTGGGGATGGATTAACGACATTGGCAGCGCTGACATTTTCAGGCGATCGCGGCCGAGAAAACAGTGAAGGGTCTATAATTCTAAAGACTGTCTCTGGTTGCTCATAAGCGGGAGCAACTGCTTCTAAGATCAGAACGTAATCTGCAATCCTGATAATATCTCCATCACTCAAAGAATATGGTCGATCTTTTTCGGCTTGTTTTCCGTTAAATATTGAGCCATTTCTACTGCCAAGGTCAGAGAAGTAGTAATTTCCAGCTTTAACAAAAAACTTAGCATGTACCCGACTAATATCAGGACTGTCTAAGACTAAATCAGAATCAGGAGAACGACCTATTAACCATTCTCCTCTCGTTGGAGTTTCTGTGGTCAGGTCAACTTCATTGACTTCACTTAGATTTGGTGAGTAGCTAACTTTTACTTTCATATTAATTTTTGGTTAATTTTATTGATTTCTGCCACCCATCGCTGACGGGTAGTATGTTCTAAATTTAAAATATCATCTTGTGACCAGTGGAAATGATAAGCAATAAAAGCTACCTCCTCATATAAAGTATCAGAGGGGTAGCTTACGACTCCCCCGCTAGTTCTAGCTCCACTGAAAATTGAGTATTACAATGGGGACATTGTGTAGGAATATGTACATCGCCTTGCTGATTGATTCGATTATAAAATTCTCGAAGATAGGCAATGTCATGTAAAAGAAGTTCTTCAAGTAAATCAGGGCTAACAGAGTTAAGACTACCCAAGCGAGTAATAACGCGTGCAAGCATCACCAAAACACCGTAAGCTGGATTTTCCTTAACTTTGCGCTCTTGTTGCACCAAAATTTCATCTTTGGCGGTGGCTAAACGCATCACCCCATGACGATGTACTCGTTGTTCACTATCACTCAATCCTCTAGGAAGAGTGAAGGCAAATTCTGTGGAGAGAGTATCCTTTTTACGGGGCATAGGTAATTTAATTTGGGAATTGGGCATTGGGCATTGGGAATTGGGAATTAGAGAATAGGGGATGAGTCTTTGAACTCCATTAATGAGTCTTTGCTCTTTGCTCTTCTGCTCCCCACTCCCTATTTCCAATGCCCTATAACCCATGACCAATTCAATTATGAAGAACTGCTTCGGGGGAATTTATTGTATCTTCTGGTATAGAAGTTTCACCTTCCAAGCCATTAATTCGCCGATAAAAATCTTGGAGATAATTTAAATCTTGGGCAAAAAAGTTTTCTACTATTGCAGGAGTAACTTCTGATAAAGCACCCAAGTGAGTAATCACGCGTGACAAGATAATAATTGTGGCATAAACAGGATTAGCTTTAACGCGTGGGTCACGCAAGGGTGCAATCTCGTCTATCGCCGTTGATAACCGCATTACACCTTTGCGGTGGAGGTTGCCTTCAGAGTCTAGATACCCCTTTGGCAATGTAAATTCAAACTCTGTGGGAAACATACTTCTCCTAATTACTTCACACGTTTAAATTCCTCAAAAGCAACCTCCACTTCCTCAATTTCGATGTCATGGCTGCGGGCGTTGACATCGGCAATTTTGTAACTTGCAGGCCAAGCACCAGCTAATTCAAATCTAGCTATTTCTTGGTTTGCCTGATTATAAATAGACAAAGCAACAAGTCTACGTTGCTCAGACCAATTACCCTTTTCGACTTTTTCAAACCACTTCCAAAAATCCATAGAGTTGGTAGTACCTCTACGCAGAGTGAGATTACCACTCTTAGGATTGCTAGGAAGCTTAGTTCTCACCACCTGACCTTTTGATTGCCCTTTTTTACCCCAGGTTTGAGAAGTAACTTCAGAAATTTCAATTACCTCTTGGGTTCTTTTGAAGCCTTGACACTCCAAAAAGAAGCAATTGGCATCGTTTTGACCTTCTAGTGTCAGTTCTAAATAGAACCGATGGGCCGTAAGAACTTCTGGAATTCGGCTTGCGGATTGTACCACTGTTAATTACTGCAAATGCTAAGGGATTTCCAAGAAATAAATTATCCAAAAAAACGAACCACAGAGGCGCAGAGGGCACGGAGAGATGAAGAAGAGAGAGGATTGTTGTATGAGATTTTTGGATGTTTTTTAATTTGGAAGTCCCTAATTATTTGATTCGTTTAATTCCTTCGTGAACCAATTCAACTGTTTCATTTGCCATATCACCACCAGAGGCTGTTAAGGTAGGCCCGGTGTATTTACAGGGATAACAATTGACAATGTTCCAGCGTGCTTTTTCAGAGCCTTGTTGGTCATAAGCAACCACTGAACCAGTTTTACGATTCTGTGCCCACTGACGAGGATCACCCATGTCTTCGTTACACTTTTGATACCAAGTATAAAGGTCTATATCATCAGTGGCGATGACTTTTACTGTGATGTTAGTAAATTTAACAACAGTTGGTGTAGCTTGACGCATTAGTTTAGCGCCTTTAGATGAACCGTGAACTTCTTGTGCTGGAGTATTCTCAACGCCTAAGCCACTAATTTCTTTGATGAACTTATCAGTAATTCCATCAGCCTCGAAGTAAAACTTACAAGAGGTTAAAAATTCGCCTGCCATACTTTTAGACTCCTTTGTGTGTGGTTAATTTGGGAATGGGGAATTAGGAGTGAAGAGGGGAATAGGTTACAGGTTACAGGTTACAGATTATTCCCTGTCACCTGTCACCTGTCCTCTAATTTCAATGCCCTATTCGCTATCTTCAATGCCATTCCATTGGCTGATGCGGAAAACAACAAATTCAGCCGGTCTGACTGGGCAAACACCGACTTCAATATATAAACGTCCTAAAATTCTGGTTTCTGGTGGGTTCAATTCTTCGTCACATTTGACATAAAATGCTTGGGCTGGAGATGCGCCAAATAAAGCACCTTCACGCCAGATACGCTCTAAGAAGTTGCTCACAGTACGGGTGACACGTGCCCATAAATCTTGGTCGTTCGGTTCAAAAACTACCCACTGAGTCCCCAGTTCTAGGGATTTTTCGATATAGCTAATTAACCGACGCACACTGATGTAACGCCACTCTGTTTTATCTGGCTCAACTAAAGTGCGTGCGCCCCAAATGCGAATACCTCGGTTGGGGAAGCTGCGAATGCAGTTTATTCCCAAGGGGTTTAATAGTTCTTGTTCGCGGAAGTTTGTTTCATAGCCCAAACCAATTACGCCTCTGGGAACTTCATTTGCGGGGGCTTTGTAAACTCCTCTGGTTTCGTCGGTGCGGGCCCAAACACCCATCACATGACCGCAAGGAGGTACTAAAATTGGATTACCGCGATCGCGTGGATTAGGTACTTTAATCCAAGGATAATAAAGGGCCGCAAACATCGAACGACGGTTAAATCTATTCAACCACTCAACTACTTGCTGGGGTTTGACGGCATCCGGTGGCGCATCAAGTACAACCATGCGGTTGGGCGGATTGGGAATATCGCCACTGGCAGAACCCTCGCACATACTAATCATCAGTTCGATGATGCCGTGGACTTGATCTAAATTCAGTATCTGCTCTTGATAAGCCCGCATCACATCAGGACAAGCCAGCATTGTGATTTCATCAACTTCAAAGATACCGCGTACCCCGGTGCGATCGTCTCGAACCCCTTCTAAATTTTGTGAAAATCTATCGGGTGGGGCGGCAACAATGGGTGGCGCTAGTTCATATTGACCATTCACGGGACGACGAGCTAAAGGCTGTCCACTTTGAGTTATGTCTTCTACACTGACATACATCGAATTTCTCAATGCCGCTAACGCATAAGTCGCTATCTGAGCAGCTGGCTCGCGGTTCATTGTCAAGTTTTCGTATTGCTCTAAAAGTTCATCTCCCCGACGAATTTGAATGGTGAAATATTCACCTGTATTTGGAGGCGCTTCTCCTTCAGTACCTTCCGGTAAGGCGCGGGGTGAACCATCAATAATTACAAGATTTACTAATCCGCCTGATGCTTGCTCAGGACGCAAAGTAAAGCGGAGGGCTGGACGATTACCTCTAGAGTTGATTCTGAGAGTCGCCGGTTCTGGAGTTGCAGGTCTGGGTGCGCCTGGTAACTGAGTCCCAATGCTTGTTACCCAGCAACGACCGCCACCATTCATAAAGTAGCCGTAGACTGAAAAGGGTAAATAAGCGTTGAAGTCGGTGAAGCCGTCAGAGTTGGGACGGGCAAAGTAGTTTAAATATTGCGTCCAAGTGGTTACTAGCATGGGCTTGTATAACTCAGCCCCACCGCGAACATCTTCAGTAAAGCCTACAAATCCGGCAACTGCTGTGCTAACACCTTCAATTGGTCGGCTACCCCGGTCAATTTCTTCGATGTAGACACCAGGAGCAAAGTAATCAAGTCTAGCCATGAAAGTCTCTCCAAGTCAGTAAAAATCTAATTATTCAGGAGTTAGAAATATTTCTTTGAAAGTATTACTTTGGTTATCTACCAATGCATTGACGTTTTGGGGTAAATAGCCAGGATGATTCAGAATCAAAACATAATTACCTAAATGAAGGTCTTCAAAGAAGAACAGCCCTTCTTTAGTAGTTGATATGGACTTTTCAGTTCCCCTCACAGCTACTTCTGTCGCTACCAACGGCAGATTTGTCACCGCACTTTTGACAATGCCTGCGATCGCAACTCGCCTGGTTAATACTAGACTGTCGCTATCACGAGACAATTGATTTCGCAAATTGAAAATCCGCTCCCAAACCAAAGGTACTGGCGTAGGTTGTGGCTCGAAGGGGATTGTAACTGTCAAATATAAGGCTGAACGCAATGGCACATTGAGAGCGCTCCATAAAGAGCCAATTTCAATTGGCGGCTCTAGGGCAACTGTCATGTTCAAATTACCATAGCCCCGTAATTCAGGAACCAAAAACTCCTCTTCCAAGGTGCGATGGCGCAACAGCACAGCCAACGCCTCACTGATAAAGTGATGCTCCCCTAAAGCTGTTCTATCCCAGGCTGTTAATAGCAGTGAAACATCAAACCAAGCGGGTGCCCAATTTACAGTGGCAGGTTGTAGAGCGCGTGTTAGCTTGCGTTCAACTTGCCTACCAGAATGTTGTACCTGCTTACTCTCACGTATATCAAAAATGTATAAATTGAGAGTCGGGCCTGCTCCCTCTTCCCTACGATTACCAGGATGGCTAAAGTCAATTTGCTCTGTACTGGTAAGTGAGGTTCCTCCAGCTAGAATTTCGGCTAAAGTTTGAAGAACGAAGATAAGCATGAAGGTGTTCTGCTGGTAGCTAATCCAGATGCATCTACAGTATATGTATCAGCCTTCTAAAGGTAATTAGACTTTTGTCGATATTTTTAGATTGGGGATTGGGAATTGGGAATTGGGGATTGGGCAAAACAGTTCCGTTAGCGGATAGCTCAGGTTTAGCCCGTGAAGAGTTAGGAGTTACGAATTCTCCCCCTGCTCCGAATGGCACGCTTGTTAATCGCAAAGCCCTGATATAACTTGCTTTTTGAGTGTGGGGAGTGTGGGGGGTAAGACTTCTTCCCCATCCTCCCACACCTCCCACACCTCCCACACCCTGCCGGCAAGGAGGTTCCAGCTTTTCTTGGTGCCATTCTCCCTTGCTCCCCTGCTCCCCATTTGAGTGGGCTGGAAGATATTAGATTTTCGAAAATCCGAAAAGCAGTAACTTCAGTTTGTAGATTAGTCTGGAGCAGTTCTTAATAGGAGTGGCGAGATGACCACACCACAAAATTTATGCGTTGTAATAAAAAAATTGCTCTACGTACCTATATATACTTAGAAAAATGATAAATATATATAAACGTAAACTTAATAATTCTTTGTATTGATTATCTAAGAAGATAACTTAATAAAAAAATAAACATTACTGAGACTGCATAATTTTATACTGGTCAGCAGAAGAATAAAAACATTTGGTTGCAAAAAGCGAGTGAAGCTATGACACTAGGCTTTTATGTACAAAAACTGGAGAATGGCTCGAATTATTTGAATTCCTCAGATATTCAGAGCTATTGTCAGTTGGAGTCTGAACAGTTAACTAGTCAATATCCAATTTTTTTCGCTCGGATTGTCTATCATGATTACTTGCTGAAAAATCATCAGGAAGTTATAAATTATGGTCAAGACCAAGCTCCTTTTTCCCAAAAAACTTTAGCTTATTTGCGCTCTGAAGCATGGCTGACAGATTTTCCGCCTGCTTTGACTTTGCATGAATTTAAACTTAAGGATTTTTCATCCATTTCTTACATTTGCCCTTTTGCCTATAGGAATCAAAAACCTGAATACATTCAAATCATTACTCATAAACCTCTGTCAGAGAGCTTGCAATTATATGTAAAACGCTCTGCTATGCTGCTGAGTAAGTATGCAGATATTTACTTGGACTATGGAAGACAAAAAACTGAAATTCAACTCCTGGAAGATATCTTGCATCGAATAGGCCATCAATTGCGTAACTCTCTAGGACTTATAGGATTGTATACGCATAACTTATGCTTAGGTTTAGAGGATAGCCCTTGGCAAGAGCAAGCAACAATTATCGGCGAAAGTATACAAGATTTAGATACTAATTTAAATGAGCTTATTGATTGTGGACAAAGTGCAAAACTGAGGGTAAAACTTCAAGATTTAAGAAGTTTAGTTGTTGAAAGCATCAAAAATTTACAACCTCTAATTAATCAGAAACAACTTAAAATATTGATTCCAGATACATCGACCATACTGAAGATAGACAAATTACAAATGAAACAAGTATTTGATAATATCCTCAGTAATGCCGTCCATTTCAGTCCTAACTCAGGAACTATTACCTGTAGCTGGCAAGTTTTTCAAGATGAAGTTTTAATTAAAATTTCAGATCAAGGGCCAGGATTATCTCAAGAGGATTTACAAAAAGTATTTACCCCATTTTATTCCCGGCGCAGAGGAGGTACAGGACTAGGCTTAACTATTGCTAAGAAAATTATTTTGGATCATCAAGGAAGTATCTGGGCACAAGCCTTATCAGAAAGTGGAGCGCAATTTTCTGTAATTTTGCCTCGACCAAGGAGTATGAATTAATTCGTAATTTGTAATTAAAAAGATGGCTAATGATAGTAAGAAACTTTCGGTTTTGCTGGTAGATGATGAAGAACGCTTCCGCCAAGGATTACGTACTCTCCTGAATTTTTATAGTATTAATTCTGCATTACCTGTAGAAGTTATAGGTGATGCAGATTCTGTGGAGCAGGTTTTAAAGTTTACAGCCCAGAAGTGTCCAGATTTAATTTTGCTGGATATGCAATTGAAGGGATGTGATGGGATTACAGTTCTGGCACGTCTTAAGGAAACTGCTTACACTGGAAAAGTTTTAGTGTTGTCGGCTCATCAAGAAGACGACTGGATTTTTAGAGCAATGCAGGCCGGAGCCGCAGGTTATGTGTTTAAAAATCGTGTGGCAACACAATTGTGTGAGGCTATTGACACTGTTACAAGAGCGGAAATTTATTTACCTTCAGAAGTTGCTAGTCGATTTTTCCGGTTTTTTCAGGCTTATTCAGACTCTTGCCTGAAAGCATGTCATGAGGTGCATTTAACCGAAAGAGAGCAAGAAGTTTTATACTGGTTAACTCAAGGTGCTTCTAATGAAGAAATTGCTAAACATTTATATGTAACAGTTGCTACTGTTAAAGCGCATCTCACCAGTATTTTTGAAAAATTGAAGGTTACTAGTCGGACTCAAGCTATTGTAGCTGCCCTCAAGTTAGGATTAGTTCACGCTTGAGCGCGACGAAAGTAATCGGCGCAATTCACGAAACTTTTTGTATATGCCTTCATTTGAATCTTTTTATCAAGAATACCCCTGCTCGTATAATTCTCCCTTAAGTTGCGATCGCCCTTTCCAAACCGCGCAGCAAATCAAGGGGGCTAAGTTTTGCTTGGAATGTGGTTTTCCAGCAACTTTACCACAGGAGGCTGAGATTAAAGGAAGTCAGGGAACTTATCAAATAGCTAGTTTTATTGGTGTACGGGGTTTAGGCCGCTTATACTCAGGTGTTCAACTTAAAGATAAACAGCCTGTCATCATCAAAGAATACCTACTACCCAATCGTTGTTTTAATGAAAGCGAGACTCTGAAACGCAAAGAGACTTTCAAACGGGTGGGTGGGGTAAGTTTAGCCGATAGTCGAATTCAAAACTTTCGTCTTGTCGAAACTAAAGAAGCGATCGCAGATGAAAAAGGAGAACGCTGCTATCTAATCACTCAAGGAATCGAATCATCCCAAACTTTAGGGAAATATCTCATAGAAAAGGGCGCAATGACATCTATTGATGTGCGAGAAGTATTAAATCAAAGTTTACAAACTCTCCAGTTTCTCCACACGCAAAAGTTGCGTTTTCCCTCAAATCAAGTACAACTGGGTATAACTCACGGCAATATCAATTTAGATAGTACTTTAATTAAACTAGAAAATAATCAAAAATTCTCTATATACTTTTGTGATTTAGCGACCTGGGAAAACTTATTTATTCCACCTATAATTCCTCAACCCGCGCCCGCCAGACCTGAGCAAGATTTAGAATCATTAGGATTGCTAGCCTTTTATCTATGGACAGGACGAACAACTAATTTTTTATCCAACCAGCCTCTAGACCCTAGAGATAATCAACAATGGCCGGATACCGATAGCCATTTAAAGCAGTTTATTTATCGCCTCATTGGTCTAGAAACTCCTTTCGAGAATGCGGAAACGGCTCGTCAAGCACTATTGCAACTTCCCAAAGAAGATCGTGGCAAAACTTCAGTGTCATCGCCAGCTTCTCAAACAATAGAAAAACGTTTACCAATGCCTTTAATCCTAATAGGAATTCTGGCTTTATTACTACTCGGCGGAGGAATTTTGTATTGGCTTTTGGGTAAGAAAACAGATAGCCCTAATCAATATATATTATGGTCTAGACTTGTGCGAAATTTCTCCGAAGTTCCCAATGTTCCTGCCGGGCAATTTACTTACACAGGAGAAAAGGACAGTACGTGGAGTTATGTTTTAACGCAATCAGTAGAAAATAGTCGTTTAGGAGAATTATTGACCAGACCAAAGCCAGATGCGACAGCAACATTTAACTATGAGCCTGTTTTGTCAGCAAACGTCAAGAATCCGATTAAAAGTATCGAAGAAATTGAAACAAACAAAAAAGATTTTGCAATTACTAGTTTGGTAGACAACATCACAGATAAACTTTCTAAAAAACAAGTTGCTTATGATGGATTACTTGTTTTTGTAGCATTTAATAAGAGAGATTCAAATCTTGCTAATGCTCTTGGAGGGCAAATAAGTCTTGAGCAATTGCGTCAAATTTACACAGGTAAAATTACCAATTGGCAACAAATTAGTCCCAAACTTCCAAATCTATCTGTGAAACCTTTTGCCCCAACAGAACCGGAAGCAATCAGTAAATTTCAAGAAATAGTTCTCAAAAACGTCCCTCAAGACGAAGCTTTATTTGCAGCAAATGTTACTAAGCTGGATACAACAAAAACCCAAAATCAGATACGCAGCGAGACTCTAGATGGGCGAACCACTGGTATTATCAGTTTTGGCATTATCAGTAAAACTTCGAGTCAGTGTACTGGTTATCCGCTTGCGATCGCAGATGGCAAAAAATCAGCGATTCAACCTCTATTTCAACGGCGCGATCGCCGCTCAATTAATCCCTCAGATGACTTGTGTCAACATGATGATTATTATGTTGATGTCACAACATTCCAAAGCTACCCCTTGGGATACCCTATTTTTGTAGTGTACCCTAAAGACACCAGTCGCCTGCCTGGTGGTTCTACATTTGCCCAGATGCTAACCACTCGTCAAGGTCAGTGTTTACTTAGTAAAGTAGGTCTCGTAGCTTTACAACCTATGCCTGATGATATAAATTCCTATGCCTGCAAATCGGTGCCCCAATCCTAGTTGCGAATATTTTAACCGCGCCCTGCCTAACAATGCTAAGGTTTGTCCCTGGTGTTCCACTCCTGTGGGTAATGTAGTTTCCTCAACACCACAACAACCGCCTAGTCAACCACCACCTGTTCAGCAACAACCTAGTCAACCACCACCTGCTCAGTATCAACGACCGCCTACAGAGCAACCTAATTACCAACCTCCCCAACAACCCCCCGTTGATTATTCAACAGTCTATCAGCCACGAGTTTCTTATCAACCAACACCGCCTGCTTATGTCCCTCCGCCTCAAAGAGCGCCAGCCTTAAAGCTAATTCATACTACTGGCAGAGAATTTCACCTCGTTGGGGAAGGAGGTTATATTGGTCGCCGCAGTCAAAGTCCAGGAATAGCTCCGCCAGAAATTGATTTGACTGGTATTCCCAGTGAGGGAATAGTCTCTCGTCGTCATGCGCGAGTCGATTGGGACTGGTCGCAAAATGCATACATGATTGTTGATATGAGTACAAATGGTATTTATTTAAACAACAATCCTCTCACTCCTGGTATGCAATATCGCCTGCTTAATGGAGATTCATTGCGATTTGGTCAGGACAACCTAGTTAATTTTACGGTGTATATAGCGTAGCTAAAAGCTATCAAATTTCCTGGGGTAGTTGATCGATCAGCTACCCTTAAATTTTGGCGATGCCTCATTACAGTATTTATATGAAATAAAATTGCGAAGATGAGAAAATCGCACTCGATCAACCTTCTTATTTGAGCGATCGCATTTTGAGTCAGAATGGAGAACGCGATCGCACTATCCTTGGAGTACATTTCTTACGTTCCCAAGCTGGGCAAGATCAAGCCTGATGATTAAGCCTACCTCATTGCCTTGATTAATCCAAGATTCATACGCAGCTAGCCTTTGCTTGCCTATGTCGCTGCCACTAACCATACTCTCCATGAACTTGTCAGCCGTTAATCCAGGCTCGTCTAGCCCTATCGGCAGAATAAATACACCTCTGCTTTCAAGGGCTTTTAGCCAGGCGATGTGTTCTGATACGATCTCTGGGGCAATCACGCCAGATTTGTTCTTATTCACGCTACTAAATGACTTACGCCACGCCGTCAAGCCCTTGGCTTGTAACACGCCCCATGTGCCGCCTAACGCTGCTCCAAGGAGTTCTACTACACTCTTGACTACTGCCGCTCCCTGTGGGTCTACTTGCACATATCCCTTTACTCTGCCATTTTGCTCTCTTGTATGTAATGCCTGATAAATATCATTGACAGCAGCCAACATGTCTGCTTTATTTAAATGTTCCCCTTGCCCCGCTGGTCTTACATGCGCCCCTGCTTCATTCGTTGCTGCATTCCAATCTACACTGACCAAACCGTAGGATTCCTTATGGATTCCGCTGACCTGAGTGCTATCAAGAGCGCGTTGGACAACCTTAGACCCATGCCTGATATGCTTTTCATGCGGCTTGCCTCTTGTTGCTTTTTGAACCATCCTACCTGACTGCTGCACAACATGGGTCAACTCATGCGCCAACAACTCTTGACCGCCCCGACTCCCAGGGTTATATTCTCCTTGGCGAAAGAACACATCCTGTCCCGTTGTGAAAGCACGCGCCTGAATTGACTGATTCAACTGGTCAGATTGACCATCGGTGTGAACCTTCACTCCACTGAAATCTGCGCCAAACGCCTGTTCCATCGGTTCGCGGATGTTGTCTGCGATCGCCACTCCTCCACCCCGCGCTTGGTTAATGGACGCTTCTAGGTCAGGCGCAGCAGCCATTCCAGCCTCACCCTGACTCGGCTTCATCTGTAATTCTTCCTCATCTTCTGGCAATGCTTGTCGTTGCAGTGTGCTATTGTCCAGAGATTTCATCTGTAATTCTTCCTCATCCTCTGGCAATGCTTCTCGTTGCAATGTGCCATTGTCCAGAGATTTCATCTGCAATTCTTCCTCATCCTCTGCCAATGCTTCTCGTTGCACCAAAGGCGTGATGGAATTTGCCAGAGGTTTCATCTGCAATTCTTCTTCTTCCTGCGGCACTGCTTCTCGTTGGATAGACTGACGATTTCCAGGTTGCGCCATTCTTTGCATTACCTGCTGTGCTACGTTATCAGCTTCCTGTTCGTAAATGTCTCCAGGCTGGCTAATTGAGAGTTTTGCTTGGCTACGCAGTGGTATGCGACTTATATCGTGAGTAAGTGGCTTATTAAGTGGTTGTATTTCAGGAAATGCTTGGCGTGAAATTGCCGACGACTCCAAACCAAAGCCGGGTGTAGGGTGTTTCAGGGATGGAATTGAGAAGTCTGTAGTAGTTTTCTTCTGCCGGCTGACGTGTTCTCTCATTTTCTTCTCCTGTTTCCCAAGCAGTAGTTAGATGAATAATACGCTGTTACTTACATCGATATTACAGCGATCGCACTTGTAACACAATTCCTCTAAGGTAAGGGATTTTCAGCGAACGTAGGGGTGCAAGGACTTGCGCCCCTACTAAGTTCGACTTTTGGCTACTTTTGATTCTGATGCAGTACCTTTAGCCTGGATTTAGGGAGAGTTTTTTTATTTATGGACTCAAAACAGCAACAAAGTTTTTTCACCTTCGATGGAGATATAGGCGGTACTGCTGGCTACGCCGGGGCTTCGGTGGCATCTGATGCTAGCAAGGCAGCTATTGCTGCGGGTAAATACCTCAACGATTCACGGCTGATGAACCAGCTTACAGAACGCGTATATAAACTTATGCTAGAAGATTTGCGATCGCAGCGCGAAAGAATAGGTAGTTATGATTCTCAAAGGTGGTTGTGATGGCTACAGGCGCTAACAATGGCAACATTACTCACGAATTAAATTATGTCACTACTAATCGGTTCTACGTAGAGATAGATAGTTCTATTGCTGCATCTTTCGCTGAATGTTCAGGATTAAGTGTTCAAATTAAGAAAAATGTTTTTCAGGAAGGTGGTGTTAACGACCAGCAAAGAATTTATTTAGGTCATACAGAATTTGCAGACATAACTCTTAAACGAGGATTTACCGATCATCCAGGTTTTTGGAACTGGATGAATGCAGTTTTTGATGAAAAAAAGAAAACATCTCGACGCAATGTCAATATTCTGATTTTCAATCAAGCCGGTGAAACGATGATGAGTTGGACTTTGATTGGTGCTATTCCTATAACCTGGAAAACACCAGCACTTCAAGCAGATGGGAAGGCAGTTGCGATTGAAGAATTAACTTTAGCTTATGAAGGTTTACAAGTTGCAAGGTCTACAGGAGGAGGCTCTTCTGTACAACGAGATCAAAAATCAGGATATTTCGTTTCTAGCTAATTGGCTACTCTTAAACTATCACTATGCAAATTATTCAATCTTCACTAGGAAACAATATTCATCCCCTTGGGGTAATATCATCTTTATATAATTCTCAGGGAATAATATTGAGAAAAGAATCTCATTCTTTGCATTCACGAAATAATTTTATCAGTACAATCCAAACTAAACCACCATTAGTCAAATCCTCTAAATTTTTCTTGTCTCGTCAGTATGAACCATCGATTGAACCATTAATAGGTTGGGATAGTTGGGATACTCAGGATATAAATAGTGATTTTAGTGAAGTTCCGTTGATTGAATTTGATGCTTCTGATTCAATAGCTGCATTAGACAATAGCAATGAATCAGTCAAAAATAGTATTCCAAAGATAATGCCAACTCCCATCGAGACAAATACGAGTAATGGCACATCTCAACAAGTAAATATAAAAAATAAATCTAAGCCCAAAAAAACAAATAAATCTCAGAAACCACTAGAAAAAGAACCAAAGTCAAAATCTAGAACTAAAAAAGCTATCAAATCATCTACGGCTAAAAAATTTGAGCCAATTGTTGATAAAACTAATATTCATCTTAACAAAGATAACTTATTAATATCAGATGAGTCTATGCCTATTGAGGCTAATTTGGAAACACCAGATTTACAACTAGATATTGTGTTAGATACTACTACAAAGGATCGTGATTCTGTCAGTACTCCAACCGTAGATACTTCACCTAGCTTTCAAGATAAATCAACTTTATTCGAGAATTTTGCTGTCGATGATCTGTCAGAAAATTCTGAGCTAATATCTAGTTTTTCTAGTACAGATTTGTCTTTAACATCGAAAGAAAATATTGAATTAGACGATGGCACAAGTGAATTAGTCAACAGTTCGTCTATAGAAATTCCTTCTAAAAGGAATACAGAAAAAATATTTATACCGGATAGTAACTTTACAGATAATGAAGAAAAACTAATACCTGAAGTCTCAGAATCAGTTAATCTGTCAGGTATGCAAATTAGCCAAACGCAACCACAACAAGACATTGAAAGAGATCAGGTTCCGTCTATAGTTGACAATAAAAGCAGCGTAAGTCAGACAAATTTAATCCAAGCAAAAGAGATTTTACTAACCTTAAACTCTCTATTGCAGGAAGAAGAATCACCAAATATTAATACTAAGCTTGAGGAAGTTACAGCTATTGATGAAGCAGACTTAATATCAGAAAAAAGCACAAATGATTTTGTCACAGATAATCCTGTCTCTGAGAATTCTTTAACTTTGTCTTCAGCACTTACTTCATCTGAGGTTGATAATTCACCTACTTTACTCCATTCTTTGGAGAATGATGAAAATACCGTAGAGACGGATGTTACTTCGTTTAATTCTGAGTCTTCAGTTGCAAAAAATCCTATTACAGTACAACAAGAAATCGATCCTGACTTTTCACACAATGTAGAAAAAGCAACGCAAAATCTAACCCTTCAGCCCCCTTTACTAGCAGATAATGGGGCGGTTTTACAGCCTTTATCCTTTCAGGATCAAGGTTTTCTAGATTCCATGAAAAGTCAGGAAATTGATTCCAGTGTTACGAGTGAGTCTCCAGATATTGTGCCTGTTCAGTTAATACCTACCTCAGCAGTTATTGAAGACACACCTAGTTTATTCACCAACCCTGATAGCGATGAACAGTTAGTAACTTCAGAATCACAGTCTGCGATGGTGGTTCATGTCTCAGATATCTCAGCAAATGTGACTTCACTACAACGTGATAGCAATGTTCAAAATCCTGGTAGTGAGTTTACAGAAAGTCAACCCATCTTAGCAGCACCTGAAATTGCTGAAGCACCAACAATTAGCGCCACATCACCTGAGATTGCTGAAACACCAACAGTTACCGCTATTTCCCCTGAAATTGATGAAGCATTGGTAGTTAGCGCCACATCGCCTGAGATTGCTGAAACACCAACAGTTACCGCTATTTCCCCTGAAATTGATGAAGCATTGGTAGTTAGCACCAATTCGCCTGAAATTGCTGAAACACCAATAGTTACCGCCACATCACCTGAAATTGATGAAGCATTGGTAGTTAGCGCAAGTTCGCCTGAGATTACTGAAATACCAACAATTAGCGCCATTTCCCCTGAAATTGATGAAGCATTGGTAGTTAGCACCAATTCGCCTGAAATTGCTGAAACACCAATAGTTACCGCTACATCACCTGAAATTGATGAAGCATTGGTAGTTACCGCCAATTCGCCTGAAATTGTTCAGAAAACAAGTATTTTTAGGGAAATTATTGATAATGAAAAAACAGTAGAATCAGAAAATCCTGAAATATCAACTGCTGATACCTGGGATAATCCAGATATTCTAGACAACCCAACTTCTCTACAAGATGAGGTAAGCACAGCACCTAAAGTTGAGCAAAATGCGATCGCAGAAAATTTGCCCGCGCCTAAAGGTTATGCTACTGGTGGTCATGTTACAGACTCCCCCGTTGAAAATCGCCAGCAGATAGCACCCTCAGATACAATACCTGCAATGCTTACGCCTGGGGAGTTTGTCATTAATACCAGGGATGCACAGAAGAATCTACCCCTACTACATCACATCAACACGGGGGGAACACCGCAGGATATTATTCTTCCAAGTTTACAAACACCCAATCCCATAGAACCAGAAGCAACAATTTTTCCAGAGACTCCGACTAAAGTCGATTCTTTTTCAGACACTTCATTACAGCTAAAAAGCGCTGAGACTGATTCACCTGAGATATCAAATTCTTTAATTCCTCCTTTCTTGGGGTTGAATAGTAATAAACAGAAACTTTCTATCCTCAATTCTCCCCAGCTTCATACTCTTCAAAATGAAACAACAGATGTCGGTGAATCTTCACCTCAATACTCATCACCTCCCCTGATTTTCCGAAAAGCAAATCCCAGCACTCACACACCTTCCCAATGGTCAGATACACCTTCTCAATGGTCAAGTGTAGAAGATTTACTAAATGGAAATAATTATGAATTCACTAGCTTTAATTTTAATGATGGGGATTCTAATAGCCAAAATTATGATTTTTCTCATGTTTCAGAATCGCCACAAATTTTTGCTAAACACCTTCCTTCAGCTAGAGGCTTTGCTAATGGTGGAGAAGTCACTCCACCCGACATATCTAGGGAAATAGAACCGATAACTGAAACCATAGAGAGTGCATCCTCATCGTCTCTAGGAGATGAAAAAGATGATACAGCTGATTTGGAAGCTCTAGCTCGTGAAATTTATCACAGATTACGACAACGTATAGAAATTGAACGAGAGCGTCATGGCGGTTACTCCGGTCGATTACCTTGGTAAATTTTCATTCAATAATTAATTTTTGGAGAAATATTCAAATGGCAAGTCCAGCAATTATTGTTATTCAAAAGCTTAAACCCCAACTTGAGAAAGCCAAACTTGTAGCTTATAACAATGAAGCGCCAGATATTGAATTAATGTTTAATCCTACAGATATTAGTTTCGCTCGGACTGTTAAGTGGGAAAGTAAGGATGGTAATAGAGGAACCACTCTACTTCCGAAAGTAAACTTTTCTGGCGTTGAACCTTACAAATTTACACTTAAACAGTTACTTTATGATACTTATGAAACGAAAGAGTCGGTGATGAAAAAGTACATAGATAACATTAAAAAAGGTGTAGAAACTATCACTAAAGCCACTGACAAACGACCACCTGTCTACATATTTACCTGGGGAGATGAGTATTTTTATTGTGTAATCACGAGTTTAACCTACACTTTAAATATGTTTTTGAGTGATGGTACACCAGTCAGGGCACTGGTAGATATAGCCTTGCAAGAAGTAGATAAGAATAACCTGCCTGGAGGACGTAAATCTGATTCTAAAGGCAACGCTCGTGCAGCAGATAAAAAGGGTCAAAAACTGAGTAAGTAAAATAATTGAAGAAGAATTCAGAATTCAGAATTCAGGAGTCAGAATCAAGACGCTCGTTCCCCTCTACGAGACGCTAAAAGCGAACGCGGATTCGCTAACGCTGCGCTATCCGCCAGTCGTACAAAATTCATTCTGTTAGCGGTAGCGGGGCGTTTAGCCCATTCTGACTCCTGACTCCTGAATTCTGTTCGATAAAGTAATAAATTAGTATTTACTTTGTCATTAAAGGCTGCTCTAAACATTTTATAAATTATCAAATAATAGTTATGCCTCCTAAAAAAAGCCTTTATTTAAGCGAACCTAAAATACAGATAGATGGACAACCTGCTTCGCCTGAATTAATGAAGGATTTGTTGCAAATCACAATAGAAGAAAGCCTTCATTTACCAGCAATGTTTACGCTAGTAATCCATAATAGCTATATTCCCACATCTGACCGACCAGAAAATAAGGCTTGGCGACATGAGCAGTTGTTTAGAATTGGCAAAAAAGTGAAGTTGGGTTTTACTTCGAGTACTACTCTAGATAATAATTTTCAAGATGAGGTAGAAAAAATCCTAATTGAAGGTGAAATTACCGCGATGGAAGTTCACTTCAATGAAAAATCTGAAGCTGATATCATTGTTCGTGGTTATGATATTTCTCATCGTCTTCACAGAGGTCGTTATAATCGTTCTTTTTTGAATGAAACTGATAGTGATATAGTCAAAAAAATAGTTCAGGAAGTAGGTATAAGACCTGGCAATATCGATTCAACAGGTGAAGTTAATAAGTATGTTTTCCAAGAGAACCAAACTAATATGGAGTTTCTGCGGGAAAGGGCAGCTCTTAACGGTTTTGAACTATTTATTACAGAGGATAAGATCAATTTTTGTAAACCAAAAGTTCAGGAATCTCTAGCATTAGAATGGCTAGATGATATTAGTAAATTTAGTACCCGCGTCACCAGCGCTGAACAGGTGAGTTCTGTGGAAGTACGTGCCTGGGACTATACTCAGAAAAAATTGATTAGCCAAACAGCTAATAAAGAAAAGCAAGTAACCGAGACAGGTAATCAGTTAGGAAGTAGTACCAGTACTGCATTTTCTAATCTTAAGTCTCCCAAAATGATTGTTGTAGATAAGCCTGTCGCCAGTCAAAAGCAAGCAAAAGCTATGGCTCAGGCTTTATGTGATGAATTGGGAGGAGAATTTGTTTATGCAGATGCTAAAGCAGCAGGGAATCCGGAGATTCGTCCTGGACGAGTTGTTAAGCTTCAGGGTATGGGCGATCGCTATAGTGGTAAGTATTATGTTACAGAAACCCGCCATTTCTTTAATCAGCGCGTTTATGAAACTGAGTTCAGCGTCCGGGGACTACGTTCTGGTAACTTATTCACAACCCTATCTCCAGAAAAACGTCTACAGCCATCTGAGACTTTATTAGTGGGAATTGTAACTGATAATCAAGACCCAGAGAAAATGGGCAGAGTGAAGGTCAAGTTTCCCACTCTCACAGAAGACCATACAAGTGACTGGGCCAGAGTTGTAGCTGTGGGAGCAGGCCCAAACAGAGGTTTTGACTGTTTACCAGAGGTAAACGATGAAGTTTTGGTAGGTTTTGAACATGGCGATATCCATCGTCCCTATGTCATTGGCGGGGTATGGAACGGGAAAGATGCACCACCGGAAAAGGTGAGTGATTCGGTTACAGGTGGTGTCAGATTACGCACAATTAAAACTCGTGTTGGTCATGTTCTACAGTTTGTTGAAGAGGATAAAGGAAGTAGTAAAAAAGGTATTCGCGTAGAAACCACAGGCGGTCACAAAATATATCTCAATGATAGCGATCGCTGCATAGAGATTGAAACCACAGGTGGTCATAAAATCAAAATGGACGATATGGGTAAATCTGTTTCAGTGAAATCAACAGGTAATATGTCATTAGATGCTGCTGGAAATATAGACATTACAGCCAACGGCGTGATTACAGTTAAAGGTGCGATGATTCGCCTTAATTAATTTTCTATGTTTTTTCTCAGCGCTCTCTGTGCCTCTGTGGTTTAAAAGTAATTTATCTAACCACAGAGACGCAGAGAACACAGAGGTAAGAGATTAAAGACACTATTAGGAGGTTGTGATGGGTAAACCGGCAGCAAGAATTACTGATAATGTGGCGCACCCTTTACCCCCAGTCTTAACAGGGGGGCCGGGTAGTCCCAATGTATTGATTGGGTCTTTACCTGCGTGGCGGGGCGTGCTTGCAGCAGCAGTACCAGCTTTACAATCCGCCAAACAAATTTCTGATACGGCTATCCAAGTGGCTGAGGCTGCTACCCTAGCGGCAGCAGGTACACCAGGCGCACCTGCTGCTTTAGCTACCGAACAAACTACAAAGGCAACATCAGCAGCTACTATGGGTAGTGCGATCGCAGCAGCAGCAGCAGGAGCTGATATTCATAATTGCGCCACACCTTTACCCATACCTCCCCACGGTCCTGGGGTTGTGATTGACGGTAGTCAGACAGTGCTGATTAACAATCTACCTGCCTCTCGGATGGGCGACACTGTTTTAGAAGCATTAGGGCCGCCGAATAAAATTATCAAAGGTGATTTTACTGTTTTGATTGGCGGCTGATTGGAGAGGCAGGGGGAGAATGATTTGTAATTGTAATTTGCCATAAATTAAGATTCATAGATGAGTCTTTTTTACTCATGGACGAGTCTTTGAACTCCATTAATGAGGCTCAGAACTCCGTTAATGAGTCTTTGAACTCCATTAATGAGACTTTTTTACTCGCGGACGCAGCATAGATTCAAACTCCATTCCCCATTCCCCATTCCCCATTCCCCTATCTCCTCAACCTCGACCTTTGGCGAATAGGCTTAAACCTTCTGTGCCGATATCTTTGAAGATATCCATGTACAACTGTCTAAGTGCCAGATATGGTTTACGGTCGTGAACGAGCCTATTTGGGAACAGGTTGGGCTTATCCACTGCATTTAAGTGTGCAAGGCGGGATACAACTTAGCCGTGAAGATCAAAAAGTTAAAGAATCTATTTGGATTATTCTCCGCACGGGAGTAGGTGAGCGGGTTTATCGACCTACCTTTGGTTCGCGCTTGTCTGAACTGGCGTTTGCACCTTTAAGTAGCGATACCCTACTGCGAATCCGTCTTTATGTCTTGGAAGCTTTAGAAGTTTGGGAACCGCGCATTATTATCGATGAAGTTATCACCGATCCTGACCCTGTGCGTGGCAGAGTGGACATCATTATCAATTATCGACTCAAAGACGGCCCCGATATTTATAGTTTTGTTTATCCTTATTATTTGGTTTCAGCAGGGGAGGAATCGTGATACGAATTAAAAATTGAAAATTAAAAATTAAGAAAGCTCAATTTCGTCTGGGTTTCTAGGCTTGTATCTGTCACATTCTTTTTAAAATTGGTATGAACTTTGATTTTTTACCGAAATTACCTTCTTCCAACTTAGACGATCGCGCCTTCGATGATTTGGTGGAAGAATGTATTATGCGTATTCCCCGCTACTGTCCAGAATGGACTGACCACAATCTCAGCGACCCAGGAATTACGCTAATTGAGTTATTTGCTTGGTTGACTGACCAAATGTTGCTCAGATTTAACCAAGTACCCCGAAAAAATTATGTCGCTTTCCTAGAATTACTGGGTATTCGTCTCCAGCCTCCCGCCCCAGCCCGCACGGAATTAACTTTTTATTTAAGCGCTGCATTACCCGAAGCCTACACGATTCCAGCCGGATTAGAAGCCTCAACTATCCGCACTGAAACTACAGAATCTATTACCTTCAGCACAGATTATCCTCTAATTATCGGCAATCCCCGCATCCAACACTTCTTAACTGCCCAAACTACCGAAGATATTCCCCAATCTCTGCGCGAAAGAGTCACAACTTCATGGACTCGTCAATCTAACGGTTTCTGGACAGGTAATGAACAACCGATATTTGAAGAGGAACCCCAGCCTGGTAACTGCTTTTATTTAGCCATTAATTCTGATGATCCTTTAGACGCTAATGTTTTAGAAATTATTTTCCAAGGGGCTGCGGCTACCCCTGCTGGTATTAACCCCAATCAACCACCACGCAAATGGGAAGCCTGGGATGGGGAAAATTGGCAACCAGTTTTATTACAAGAGTCGGATGATAAAACTCGCGGTTTCAGTTTTTATGAAATCGCCCAACAGGGTGGAAACCCATCTCAAGGTGCAGAGGTGCGTTTGCATCTACCTCAAATTTGGCCTGTGGCTAATTTTACCTCTTACCGGGGTCGCTGGTTGCGCTGTAGTTTTGTTTCCACAGAAGCCAATGAAACTGGTTACAATCGTCCACCAAGAATTATTGGTTTAGCAGCGCGGTCAATTGGCGGTACTGTTAGGGCTAGTCACAGTACGCTGATTATAGATGAGCGATTGGGAATTAGTGATGGTACACCCGGTCAGAGTTTCCAGTTACAAACAGCACCAATTTTAGAACGCCGAGAAAATGAATATATTTTAGTTACTCCCAGTGGTGGTTTGCCTCAGAAGTGGATTGAGGTAAGAGATTTTGCTGATTCTGGGCCGCATAACTTTCATTACACCATCGATTCGATCACTGGGACAATCCAGTTTGGGCCGCTGATTCGGGAACCTAGCCAACTTAAACAGCATACCCAAATGCGATCGCGAATCCAAGAACCATCGCTAGATAACACATCTGTACAAGTTCTAGAAAATAACCAGTCGGAACACCAATATGGGGCGATTCCTCCCCGTGGTGCAGAGATTAAAATGGTTGCTTATCGCACAGGTGGCGGTAGGGAAGGCAATGTGCAAACTGGGGCAATCCAGTTTTTGAAGTCTGCGTATCCATACATTGCTAGTGTGGTCAATCGCGTACCTGCAATCAATGGCGCGGATGCCGAATCTCTGGAACAGGCTGTAATGAAGGCTCCCCGCATCCTCCGCACGCGCGATCGCGCCGTTACTGCTGAAGATTTTGAAGTTTTGACTCAACAGGCGGGTGCTGGTGCGATCGCGCGCGTCCGATGTTTGGCAGCAAATTCTCGTAGACAAGCTGGTATAGTTAGTTTACTGGTAGTACCTTATGCAAATACAGATGCGATCGCGCAAGGCAATGGCATGACACCAGAAAATTTTGCTCTTAGTAATGCCCTGCAAGAGCAAATTATGAGTTACTTAGATGAAAGACGATTATTAGGGGTACAAATAGAATTACAAGAACCGAATTATGTAGGTGTTTCTGTACAGACAGAAATTGCTTTAGAACCTGCTTATGATAATCCTTTTGCCAGAGAAGAAATTCGCCGGAATTTAAGGGTATCACTGTATAAATATTTAAATCCATTAACTGGAGGAATGGACGGTAAAGGTTGGCCATTTGGACGACCAGTTTATACATCAGATATTGTCGCATTACTGCAACAAACTCAAGGTGTGCGTCATTTAGGCCCCGTTCTGCTGTTTCCCATCCGCAAGCAAGGAGAAAATTGGCGACGACAACCATCACCAGAACAATTAATTGATCCAGGATCAGAAGGTTTAATATGTTCTTGGGCTGATACCAATCTACGTTCAAATCACGACATTCAAATAATTCGTAATTCGTAATTTGTCATTTGTCATTCGTCATTCGTCAGTAGTTATTTTCAATTCCTAATTCCCAATTCCCAATACCAAATCCTATGGTTCAAAGTCGCTCTAGTCCGGCTGTAAGCATTCAATTAACACCAATGCAAATACCCGAAGCTTTACCTGTGGCGGGTTTAGGATTTGCAAACGCGGATATGGATGTAGCTGGACGTACTTTACTCTTGCATCCTGGACATCCCAGTGAGATGATTGTGCAAGTACAAAACTTAGAACAACGTCCTTTGCGGGTAAGCTTAAGTGTTGAGGGAAACTTTCCATCTCAGTGGTGTCAAATTGGCACAGAAGGTAGTGAAATACCGCCTCGTGGACAAATGGATGCTGTTCTCTACTTCTCAATTCCCGACACATTTTTTGAAGACCAAGAAGCAATTTCTCCTGGGACAAAAAACAAATTAACTCTCAATTTTCGCAGCCTAATTACTCTACATATAGATGCAGGCACAGAGAACGAACAAATCGAAAGAAGCGAATATTTCGATTTATATATTCGTCCCTACACTGCCTACATGGAGTTCTTGCCAATTTTGTATCGAGAAGTAGACTTTATTGGTCGCTTCATGAAGATATTTGAGCAAGCTTTTCAACCAATAGTTGATAGTTACAATGTCATGTGGGCAAACCTCGATCCCTTGACAGCACCCCAAGCATTACTACCTTTTATGGCTCATTGGGTTGCTTGGCAAGTAGATTCTGTTTGGGATCTCCAGCAACAACGGCGTTTAATTCGTCGGGCTGTAGAACTTTATCGCTGGCGGGGAACTCGCAAAGGATTGCGTCTCTATTTACATCTTTATACTGGTTTACCGCTAGACGAAGATTTACCTAATGAAGCTGATAAACATATCAGTATTACAGAACCTTTTGGTCCAAGTTTCATAATAGGAGATGCCCAATTAGGAAATGCTGTTTTAGCCGGTGGACAACCATATCATTTTATAGTACGTTTGCGTTCAAATATTTCTAGTGGCATTATTAACGAGCAACTTATCCAAAGAATCATAGAACAAGAAAAGCCTGCTTTCTGCACATACGAACTATCTATTGAAAATCCCAATAATTAAATAATTAAATACACCAATAGGTATTATTGTTTAAAATTCCTAAGAGGATGTTTAAAAAGTCCTCTTCTCAGTAAAAAAACGTTTAGATCCCCCTAAATCCACGCCACATGCTCCACTTGGGGAGACCCCAAGATCGCAGTGGCTCCCCTTAAAAAGGGGGACTTTGACTCCGGTTCCCCCCTTTTTAAGGGGGGTTAGGGGGGATCAATGAGTGCAAAGATACAGCCAACTACTTTTCAAACAACCTCTAAAACAGACAAAATCTAAAATCTAAAATTATTATGTCCCATCCTTTCCCACCCCCACCAATCAAATCTTTGGAACGCCTGCAAGCCGCAGACGGGTTACTAATAAATGCAGAACGCTGGCGCACAGCCCATGAGTATCATCGAAATCGGCAAAATGCTCAATATCAAAGTTTAAACCAACCAGGAATTGTCTGTGGTTTAGGCGTTCGAGATGTGACAGCCCCAAGTCAAGTAGAAGCTAGATATCGAGATGGGCGTTGGGTGCAAATTCAACCTGGTATTGCAATTGATTTAGCAGGTAATCTAATTGTTGTACCGACTTCTTATGATTTTCCTATTGATATAGAAGTAGTCAGTTCTGAACCACTCATGATCTACTTAGTAGTTAGCTATGTAGACCCTGATGAATTGCGGCGTGGACAGCAAAGAGATATTGTTCAAGAAACCTATCGAATTGACCAAAGAAACTCTATACCAGCCAGTTCAGAAATAGAAATATGTCGAATACTTCTGCAACCAGGACATACTGAAATTACCCAACCTGCGGATGCTTTCTTTCCTGGATATAACAATATTGATTTACGTTATCGCCGTCAAGCACAAATGCGTCCTCAAGCACTTGTGTGTATGGCGCAAGCAACTCATAGCGATCCGGAATGTGCGCGTAATTTTTTCAGCCTTTCGTATTTGTTACAGGCGGTAGAACCCCTATATCCCAGTTTGCGAGGGGCTGATGAACCAGGTCAGGTTTCTTTAAGTGAAAATATTCAAGATTATGACCTACTTTATTTGACAGGTGGACAGGCAATTTCTTTAAATAGTCTCGAATTTGAATCCCTCAAAAATTACTTAAATTTAGGTGGTGTGCTTTTCGTTGATGCACCAATAAATGCTAATGCTCTAATTGAGAGTACTCAAGCATTAGCACAACAATTAGAAAGTCCTTTAAGACCTTTAGAAGAATTGCAACGGAGTCATCCTTTAAGGACAAAACCTTTCTTATTTGCTGCTTTACCAATGGTTAATCAACAGCAAATTAAATTGTTAATCGGTGGCGGAATTATTTTAGCAATTGGAGATTTAGCAACTGCTTGGGGACTGGATAGAGATTTGAGTTTACCCAGATTGACTATTCGTACAGCCCAAGAATTAGGAATTAATATTCTTCACTATGCTTGGAAGCGGCGACAGTTGATAGGTTTGCAACAGGAAGATAATTCAGGGCAGTGGTAGGGTGGGCATCAATACGGTTTGCTTAAGGGAAGAGACGGTAATTTATTGCGTATTACTTTAAATAATATTGCACCTGGTTTCGCATTTTTTGCGCTACTTCTACAAAATCGTGGGTTTTGAGACGCGATAAATCGCCGTTTCTACAAGTGTTTTGGTCTTATCTGAAATGTATTGACTTATAATCTCTACTTTTATTCACTAACACCCCTAAAGCACAAAACCCAGAACTATATTTAAGGCTGTACGAATAAGTTCCCAGTATTCTGACTCCAGCACGCCCACCAAACCTAAAATACGACTATGATCAACAGCACGAATTTGGCCAATATCTATAAAACGGTCTTGGTCTAGTCCATTATTTGGTGTTGCTTTCACATTTACAACGTAGGGGGCTTGTTTACTTCCGGGTCGAAATGGCATCACAATTGTCAGCAACCCATACTGATTCATGATGTCATTTTGCACAATCAAGCAAGCACGGATTTTTTTTGCTTCAGCCCCCACTGTTGGATCAAGATTAACCCAATGTATTTCTCCTCGCTGATAAGTTAAATTACTCCCTGGCATTTATGCCATCCCCAACAACACTATCCCAAGCAGCAATTTCAGCTTGATATTCTGGATCTTCAGCATCCTGCTTGAGGGCTGCAATCATTTCGGCTGCTAAAATTCGGCGGCGGTGTTCTGCTAGTAGGGTATTGATGTATGCACTACGATTTCCCTGTGCATACTGATCTACAAATTGCAGAATGTCTTCTTCTAAGGTAATTGTAACTTTGAGCATCTATATGAATTTTTAGTATTACTATTTAGTATGATTTAATTATCATACTATAATTTGCCAAGTCTATGTACCTTACCTATATAGGCAAATTACAATAAAGTGTAGACAATCGGTTTGCAGCCAGACTTCGCTTTAGTTGATTTTTTTAGCTATAGAAATTAAGCAGACAAATATTTTTGGCAATTAATATCAATCTTCTGCCTGCAATAACCAAAAGCCGCTATAAGTCATCCCGGAATCATCTGGTTGCACTAACAAAAAATGCAATCCTCGGCAATGCTTTTTTCGTTGTTGATATGTTTGGGCTGCTGTTGTAACTTCTGGATCTTCAAAAGTGGCAACAATCCACCTATCTACTAAGCCAGCTTCTAATACTAAGCCATCTGGTGCGCCAGAAATGTAGTTTAACGCTACAGGACGGGCTTGCTGTAACCAGCGTGCTAGGCGCATCGATTGCCGTCCACCATAAATTATTACACCAGGGACGGGCACTGTTGACGCTAAACCCAAATTGATGGGTTTAAGATGTTCTGGGATGTGCAAAATGGGAATGGGGCGATCGCTAAATCTCGTTTCTACATCACTAGCAGCTAAAGTCGCAAACCGCCATTGTTCTCCCCAGAGGTTCTCTGGTAATGGTGCTGGAGGTGGTTTATCTAGCGCTGAGGGATATTGCTTTTCTTGTAACCACTGTTTCAACGCCAAAGTGTGGCGCGTAGGTTCGACATTTATACTTAAATTGCGTCCCGCCGCCTCAATTAAGCTTAGAGACTGAGGACGAAACACCTGAATCACATCTGGCAATTTTTCACCAGCCGCTAACTCAAGTTGAGCAGCAACCCAATTAGAATTGGCTGCTGACTGAAGACAGGTAGCTTCATATTCAAAGCTGCGAGTTGCGTCACAAATCAACAACTCCCATAGAACTTGTCCAGACGCATCTTGTGAAGGACGACGATAAAAATCAACCTGCCAAATTTTCATAATTATGTGGGCATTGGGCATTGGGCATTGGGCATTGGGAATTGGAGATGAGGGAATTGGAGATGAGGGAAAGTTTGAAGTTCAGAGGTTTAAAGTTCATACTTAGAGGTTTAAGGTTTATACCCGAATGGCACTAAGAAAAGCTGAAACCTCCTTGCTGGCAGGGTGTGGGAGGTGTGGGAGGATGGGGAGGCAATGCAGCATTTGTTGATATGCAGTTATTCAATTTATCCTCTTTCTCCCCACACTTCCCCCACTCCCCACACTCCCCACACTCAAAAAGCAAGTTATATCAGGGCTTTGCGATTAACTTAGTGCCATTTGTTTATACCCCATGCCCCATGCCCAATTTAAAAAGCCTGAATCCATTCTTTGACAGAATATTCAGTCCAGATGCCATTTTTCCAGTAGGGATCGTTTTCAATCAACTGGCGCACAGTGGCTTCGTCTTCGGCTTCGTAAATTCCAAAAACTTTTGTGACATCCTTGGTGGGGCCAATGGTAATCAGCACACCGGATTCTTTCTGTTTTGCTAATCCGTCTAAATGAGCTTCACGGTGGGGGGCGCGTTTTTCAAGAACATCTTCGCAGTAACTTCCCCAGAGTACATATTTAGGCATGGTTAATCAATTAAAAATTTAAAATCTCAGTTTATAGGTTACAGGGTACAGGTTACAGGGAATAGTTTTTCTTTGCTGTACCCTGTCACCTGTCACCTGTAACCTTTTCCCGTATTTACTCCTAACTTCTCAAGTTCACGCCGAATTTTTCCACCAAGGCTTCGCGGACTTTATTGTGTACTGGTTCGACTTCAGCCTCAGTCAGAGTGCGATCGCTAGCTCGATAAATTAAGCGGAATGCTAAACTCCTCTGCCCTTCGGGGACATTTTCGCCGCGATATTCATCAAATAATTCCACTGATTCGAGCAAATCTTTACCCGCTTTGGTAATTACTTTTTCAATTTCGGAAACTGAGATTTTCACAGGTGCGAAAAAGGCGATATCGCGATCGCTAGCTGGATAGGTAGAATATGGCTGGAATGTTGGCACTAGAACTTCATCTTCTCCCAGAGAATCTAAAAGCACATCTAGATCCAACTGGAAAACATAAACGGAATCTGGTAAACCTTTTTCTCGTCGCAGTTGGGGATGGAGTTGGCCAAAAATACCCAGCCTGTTACCCCGAATCCACAAAGAAGCGGTGCGTCCTGGATGTAAGCGATGATCTCGGCAATCGGGTTGGAATTCTACCTGCAAGGCAAGTTGCCGAAATATACTTTCTAAAGTGCCTTTAGCTTCAAACCAGGTGATGGGTTCTTCGCGACCACTTTTTGACCATTTGCCAACAGTGCGATCGCCTCCTATAATCCCAGCTAAGGCTTCTGTTTCTTGCAAACCGTCTTCTTCTCGCCAGAAAATTTGCCCGATTTCAAAGCCGTTCAGGGAACCATTACCCTGCTCTAAATTGTATTGAAAGGCATCAATCAACCCAGATAGCAAATCGTTTCGCAGCGCTGAATATTCGGCAAATAAAGGATTTGACAGTACTATCTGTCTGTCTTCTCCTGGTTTAACTAAAGAATAGTGGATTAATTCTGTCAATCCTTCAGCCCGGAGGAAAGCCCGTAACTTGCGAATCAGTTCCTCATCTAAAGGCAGATAACCACCTTCCGATTTTTCTGGTAAAGTATCGCAGAATCGGTTGTAACCATAGAGACGGGCGATTTCTTCAATTAAATCAATTTCTCGCTCTAAGTCGCGGTAACGATAGGGTGGGACGGAAACTGACCATGTAGGTTGATGGTTGCTATCTTCACGTGAAGGAGTCAACTGACATCCTAGCGCAGTCAGGATGCGCTCAACATCTTGTCCTTGGAGTTCACCTGTATCCTCTCCCAAATCGATTGGCCCTAGTATCTGATTAACTCGGTCTAAACGCAGTGCGATCGAACGACTCCAGGTAGAGGGATCGGGGCGAGTGTCGGCAATTTCCTGCTGGACAAGAATTCCACTCGCTAATTCGCTAATTAAGGATAAGGCGCGGCGATTAGCTATTTCTAACTCAGCACGGTTAACTCCCCGTTCATATCTGCCAGAAGCCTCGCTTCTTAAGCCAACACTGCGGGAAGAACGGCGAATTGCCACGGAATCAAATAAAGCTGCTTCTAAAACTAGGCTTTGAGTCCCTTCATGGACTTCCGTTTCTTCCCCACCCATGACTCCCGCCAATGCAACGGGTTTGTCGTTAGCGGTAATTAACAAATTTTGGGTTGAGAGGGTGCGAGTTTGTCCATCTAGGGTTTTGAGGGATTCTCCATTATTAGCGAAACGAACGCCGATGCTTAAATTTTCGCTACTTGCAACAGATTTTAAGCGATCGCGGTCAAAGGCGTGCAGTGGTTGTCCCCATTCCAGCAAAACGTAGTTAGTAATATCCACCACATTACTTATAGGACGCACCCCAGCCGCCCGCAAACGCTGTTGCAACCATTCGGGAGATGAAGCAATTTTTACCTGTTCGATTACCGTACCGATGTATGCAGGACAAGCTTGTGTATCAGCAATTTTTAAAGTTAAATTTCCAGTATTTTTGCTAATAGAAACTTCACCAGGTTCAGGGATGCTCAACTTTCCACCAGTTAAAGCTGCTACTTCTCTGGCTACACCTACCATACTGAGAGCATCAGCGCGATTGGCAGTTGCAGTCAGGTCTAAAATTACATCATCTAGACCCAATAAAGGGCGTACATCACTACCTAATGGTAAATTTTCCTGGGTAAAAATATGAATTCCGTCTACATCGGTGGGCAAACCGAGTTCCTTTAAAGAACAAATCATGCCCTGAGAAGGGACACCACGGAGTTTTGCAGGTTTAATTTTTAAATCGATGTTGGGTAAGTAAGTACCCGTAGTTGCTATCGGTACATAGATATCTGCCTTCACATTGGCAGCACCACAGACAATATTTAAAGTTTCACCTGCACCGATATCGACTTGGCAAACACTTAATTTATCGGCGTTGGGGTGGGGTTGACGCTCAAGCACTTTCCCTACAACCACGCCATTTGCCCAAGTGCGGCGATCTTCAATATCTTCAACCTCAAACCCCGCCATTGTCAGGGTTTCGGCTAATTCTTCTGGACTTAGTTTTATCTCTACTAGTTCGCGCAGCCAATTTAGAGAAATACGCATGGAGTGTGCTTGTTTTAGGAATCGTCTTTTGTTCTTATTTTAGGGTGCCTACTAGCGATCGATGGCTACTCATCCCGCTAGGCGTACCCTTTCACTTGAACAATCCTACTACGTTAGACTCGCAGAACAATATCGCTTTTTTGCTTTATCTTTACATTTTATGCGATCGCCCCTAGTAAGCCGTTGCACATCATTAAAAACATGCTGACAAGTTTTGTGATATAAAAATCCCTCTTTATTCTCTCCGCGTTCTCTGCGCCTCTGCGGTTCGTTAACTTTCATCCACTCCGATAATGTTACTTGTAGTCATAATCATCGTCATATTCAATCATGCCAAATAGCTCTAGAATTTTCAGTTGCTTTCGACGTTGCACATACTCTCGTAATGCCTCTTCAACAACCAAAACTGTAGCCATATTTATCCTTACTAGCTCATCATTATTAGATTTTGTGGTTAATTTAAGTCAAATGCATGAAGACTATTTTAAGTAATTCGGCGCGAGTAAATGGTTTAGTTAGATATCCAGATGCTCCAACCAATTTGGCTTTTACTTTATCTACAATTCCTTTATTCCCAGTCACAAAAATAATGGGAGTTTTTTGAAATATCGAATTATTTCGTATAATCCGGCACAACTCATAACCATCTATTCCTAGCATATTTAAATCCAACAAAATTAAGTCTGGTTTGTGCCTTATAATTGATAAAACGGCTTTTACTGGATCGTTAATAGTCACTACAGAAAAATTTTCATTTTCTAAGAAACGGCTAATTTCTTTGAGAATTGTCGGGCTATCATCTACAGAAACGATTTTGTGGACTTTTTGTGCCGTTACAGTAGCAGCTGTTACTTTTTGGGAAGCAGGATTTATGTTATTTGATAGTGTTGGTTCCTGAAAGTTTTCTTGGGGAGGAAGAGAAATCTGTGGTAATCGTGGAACAGGAGATATATTCTCTTCAGCAATATCAGGGTAAGAGTTGATGCTGCTATTTAGCTCTTTTGTGGTGTTCTCTACCTCTGGAATTAATTTTGAGAAAAGCGATTGCTCTTCAAATAGCTTTGGTAACTTATCAAATGGTGGATCGGGTTCATGCAAGATAATCGCACCATTAAGTATGTAAGGGTATAAATTGCGGGCCAATTGAATTTCATCTTGATTCAAAATTGTTGCCAGATGACACAAGCTGAAACCCTTCATCCAATTAATCAAATCTGGCTGAAGTTTTGGTAAATCTTTTTCCTCAATTTTACTGTTAATCAACAGATATGGACGTTGATATGGAGAAGAGATTTGCGGAACAAAAGCTTGCCAATTCTGTAGTCTTCCTTGACAACGTTCTAGAATCTTTTCCACATCTAGCCTACAAATTCTTGGCATTCTCTCAAGTGGTTCTGTTAATTCATAAGTACCTTCTTTAATAAGCAAAAATGATTCAACCACTTCTTTAACTAATTCTTGAATCAGCACTACTGCTTGTGTAGAATGTAGATGTTGTTGACTAACAAGCCAGGATATCGCCTGATATTCAGGAGGGTGGCTTCTGGAATTGCTGTCATATTCGAGTAACTGATTGTGTGAGTCAGGTTCAAACATCAGACGGACTTGAACCCGCACTTCGCTAGTAAGCAAGGGAATTTGGTGGCTGAGGCGGCGCAAATGGCGTTCTAGTCGATCAAAAGGTTCTATTGAATGAGTCGCGTAAGTTATTTTGCCCTGTTCTAAGTAAATTGACCAACGAACTGAGTTACTTAATGCTTGTAAACAAGTACTATCAAAGCAATTGGATAACTGTCTTAACAAACTTAGAGGACGTAGTTTGGTGAATGCGCCTGAGTTATTCATATTTTTCAAGTTTCTTGCGGAATCAACAACTGAACATTTGTAGATTGAAAATATCAACGATAAAGTCTTCTCTTCTTTGTAATATTTATCTACGGACAAGTTATTCCTTTTAAAATATGTATATATTTTAAAAATTATAAGTTTTATAACTTATTTGTTACATTTGGTACTTTTTACTTAATTTGTCTCAAACCACAAGTAGGTATGAATAAAGAGAAACATTTATCATAGCTAGCCTATCAGTAAATATTGGTTAATTCTGGATTTTACCAACTCCTGACAACTCTTACCTTCAGACCTTAGTAATGACGTTTATTTATGCCTACTCACAAAAATCAGGCAAATTTGATTCCACGTTAAAGCCGTTACGCTGGTATACTTCTGGAGCTAAAGATATTAATTATGGTTAATAATTTTTCTGTAAAGGAAAAATTCTTCTACATAAAATCTTTAAAAACTTATCTGGGAAAGTTTACGTATTTATTGTACTGTAGGTTTAATGGATATAAATTTTTGGTAGATACATTACAACAGGTAACACTGGGTTTTGATAAACTCTTTTTTGCTAAACTAAGCTGTACTCAAGTTTTTCTTAAAAAATATATTGAGAACTTCATGAAAATAATTTGTTTAATAAAGATTAGAGCATCTACCACTAGATACTATATTCTGTAGTGACCTCGACGGCTGAAATTATATACTCGGACAAAAAGGAAATAAAGCTTTGAACTTTAACATAACACAAAAAGTTATGCATGATACATTAAGACTTGATGAAGTAGTAGAATTTGCTGAGAACCCAGAACCTCGTTGTCCTTGTGTACTTTTACTAGATACATCTGGCTCAATGCAAGGAGATCCGATTGAGGCTTTAAATCAGGGTTTACTCAGTTTAAAGGATGAATTGGTCAAAAATTCCTTAGCCGCAAGACGTGTAGAAGTGGCGATCGTCACTTTTGATAGTAATGTCAATGTAGTACAAGACTTTGTGACTGCCGATCAATTTAATCCGCCCATTTTAACGGCACAGGGCTTGACTACAATGGGTGCAGGCATTCATAAAGCTTTGGACATAATTCAAGAGCGGAAATCTCAGTATCGTACCAATGGGATTGCTTACTATCGTCCTTGGGTATTCATGATTACCGATGGAGAACCCCAAGGTGAGTTAGAGAATGTAGTGGAGCAAGCATCTGTGCGCTTACAGGGAGACGAGGCGAACAAGCGTGTAGCATTCTTTACAGTTGGTGTAGAAAATGCGAATATGACACGTTTAAATCAAATAACTGTACGTACTCCCCTCAAACTTAAAGGGCTAAATTTCATCGAGATGTTTGTCTGGCTATCAACTAGTATGTCAGCTGTTTCTCATTCGCAGGTAGACGAACAGGTAGCACTACCGCCGATTGGTTGGGGGACTGTTTAATTAAAAATCGCAGCTTAATGTTGACACAGCGAGCTGTTGAAAAAAAATCTATGAAAATATCAAAACAGATTGCTCAATGGCGGATTGTGGCTGCGTCGGTATGTGGTACAAGTCACTTAAAAAACAAGCAGTTATGTCAGGATGCTCATCACTGGCAAATATTGTCTGATAATGTTTTGGTGGCAGCCGCAGCAGATGGCGCGGGTTCTGCTAGCCTTGGGAAAGTGGGAGCGATGATTGCTGTGGAGACAGCAATAGAAAGCATTTCTACCAAAGGAATCACCCAAAAAGTTTTGAGTGATGATGCGTTTGTGCGATCGCTCTTAAATGATGCCATACTAGCCGCCAAAAAAGCTGTGGAGGCTGAAGCGGCTACTTGTGACAAACAACCTCAAGACCTAGCAACTACCTTAATTATGATGGTTGCCACACCAGAAGTTGTAGCTGTAGTGCAAATAGGTGATGGTTTGGCAGTGGCAAAAGATAGCACTGGCAATCTCCTCGCTCTAACTATACCTGATAGCGGCGAGTACATCAACGAAACCACTTTTTTAACTTCTCCTACGGCCTTAGATACAGCGCAGATGAGATTATGGCGCACCGACATAGTTAATGTTGGTATCATCACCGACGGACTACAAATGCTGGCTTTGAATATGGTTGTTGGAGAACCTCACAAACCATTCTTTTTTCCACTGTTTGAATTTGTAGCTAATACCGAAGATAAGACAGAAGCGAAGGAGCAGTTAGTAAAGTTTTTACGCTCAGACCGAATTACACAACGCACTGATGATGATTTGACACTCATTATAGCTGCATTCAACGACTCATGAGCAATCAATTTACAGGTTTCACATCTTAAATAACTTCCGTTAGCGGTAATTTCATTATGCAGGTACTACGTTGTTCCCCTAGAAAAGAAATCCTCAGCCTCAATGTCAGTTTGGGGCGTGGCGGTGAAGCTTGTGTTTATGCAGTGCCATCTGATAATGACTTGGTGGCGAAGATTTACCACAAGCCAACTACAGCCCATGCTGATAAATTACAGGCGATGCTTGCCAACCCGCCAGAAAACCCGACAGCTAGTTTGGGTCATATCTCTATCGCTTGGCCAGAGGATTTATTGCGGACACCAGATGGCAAAAATAGCATCTTGGGCTTTTTGATGCCACGGATTCAGGGGATGCGTCCAATCATCGACTTTTACAACCCCAGAACCCGTCGTCAACACTGCCCCCTATTCAACTATCAGTACCTGCTCCGCACGGCTCGTAACTTGGCGGCAGCTTTTGCCGCTTTGCACGCTAGTGGATATTGTATAGGTGATGTCAACGAGTCAAATATCCTCGTCAGTGACACCGCACTAGTGACTTTGATAGACACAGACTCTTTCCAAGTACTCGACCCCAACAGCAATGTTGTTTATCGCTGCCCAGTCGGGAAACCAGAGTTTACACCACCAGAACTACAGAATAAAACTTTTGCCCAACACGATCGCGAAATTTCTCACGATTTATTTGGGTTAGCAGTGCTGGTATTCCAACTTTTAATGGAAGGCACTCACCCATTTTCGGGGATTTTTCAAGGTTCTATTGAGCCACCACCCTACGAAGCCCGCATTGCATCGGGGCATTTTACTTACAGCCAAAAACGGTACGTACCCTACCTACCTACCCCCATTGCACCCCCTTGGGAAATTCTTCATCCCAGCCTACAAGAACTATTTGTCCGTTGTTTTGAAGACGGTCACAACAACCCACAGTTGCGTCCCAATGCCCAGACTTGGCTCTCAGCCATCGCTGAAGCCGAAGATTCTTTAATTACCTGCACCACAAATCCCCAGCATCGCTACAACAACCACATGCGTAGCTGTCCGTGGTGTGAACGTACCGTGCGATTAGGCGGACGCGACCCCTTCCCATCACATCGGGCCATAGAAGCGAGAGAACATCTCCAACCGCGAATCAAAGCGAAAAAGCGCTACACCCAGACACCGCATTTTCCCCAGCGCAGTATGTCACCGCACTTAGGTAATTATTGGCAGCCAGTAATTACTCCAAGCGGTTCATCTTATAAACGTTCCAAGAAGTCAAAATTGTACCCGGTTATTTGTTGTTTGCTGGGTTTCGGTTTATTGGGATATGCCGACGTAATGATTAAATTTACTCAGCCGTTGGTTTCCCAAAATGCTTACACTCAACAAACATTGAAGTCTCGCCAGACAATTAATAAACTCAGCTTCGCTGATTACTATCAGCAGAGTCAAACTGCTTACAAAGACCGAGATTACGAAAAAGCAATTGCCAGCTTAACCGAAGCAATTGAACAACAACCAACACATACCACAGCAATTGTAAATCGGGGCAATGCCCGCTATAACCTCAAAGACTACGAAGGAGCAGTTACAGATTATAGTCAAGCTCTTAAAATCAATCCCAATCAAACCAAAGCCCTTGTGAATCGGGGTAATGCCCGCTATATGCTCGCCGAATATAGCAACGATCCTGATGCAGAGTATAACCTAGCGATCGCAGACTATAATCGAGCTATCGGTCTGGATAAGAACGAAATTGAAGCTTATATCAGACGGGGAATTGTCCGCACCCAAATGGCTAAATATAGCGGTGAATCTCAACAAGCTTACAAAAGAGCGATCGCAGATTTCACTCAGGTTATAAAACGTAATGTATCGAAAGCAGAAGCTTATTTTCAGCGAGGTGTTGTCTATTATCAAATTGCTCAATATAGCAGCAATTATGAACAAGAATACAATCAAGCGATCGCTGACTTTAACCAAGCATTAACCCTAAGCCCTAAATTAGCAAAAGTATATCTCAAACGAGGTATGGTTCGTTATGAACTAGCACAATATGGTGGTAGTGAATCTAACAAAAATCAGGCGAAAGCGATCGAAGATGTACAGGCATCTGCGAAAATGTTTCTTGAGCAAGATGATATGGATAATTATCAGCAAGCACTCAGTAACTTATGTGTAGTCGTAGAAAACAAATGCGATCCTTTATTTCAAAGCTCAAGTAATTTGGAAAAAACTAACTAAAAACAAGTAAGTTTTTTTACTCGCATATTATCGGTTTTGATTGGAGAAATCAAGCCTAACTAGGGTTAGCATCAGCTAGCCCTAGTTATTTATTTGGTAACATTTTTATTTAATTAAGTAATTGATCGAAATAGAATTCAGGAGTCAGGAGCCAGAATGGGCTAAACCTTAGCTATCCGCTAACATAATGAATTTTGTGCGACTGGTGGATGAATCCACTGATTCATTCTGACTCCTGAATTCTGACTTCTGAATTCTTCTTCAATCTCATGTTTATAGATATTCATAGAGCTTTTATATAGAAAAGATGTTAATTTATCTTTCCTTTATAATTTTGGGGGAAATTACAGTTAGATTGTTGACGGAGAAAAACAAATCAGAAATCAATTTTTCTCTATCTAAGTGCATCCTCTTCATGTCGAAAAGTCAAATAAAATAATATCCCTACAAATCTCCGAGGTAATTGCATGAAAGCGGTGATTTTGGCTGGTGGTCTTGGTACACGCCTCAGTGAAGAAACTAGTATCAGACCCAAGCCGATGGTTGAGATTGGTGGTAAGCCAATTCTCTGGCATATAATGAAGACTTACTCCGCCCACGGTATTAATGACTTCATAATTTGTTGCGGTTACAAAGGTTACATAATTAAGGAGTATTTTGCTAACTACTTCTTACACATGTCAGATGTTACCTTTGATATGCGATTTAACCAGATGAACGTGCATTCTGGTTATGCAGAACCCTGGCGTGTTACCTTAGTCAATACGGGTGATAATACCATGACAGGCGGACGCTTAAAGCGAATTAGGGAACATCTTGGTAATGAGACCTTTTGCTTTACTTATGGTGATGGTGTAAGTAATATTAATATCACCGAGCTAGTGAAGTTTCATAAAGAGCAAAATACATTAGGAACACTCACAGCGGTTCAACCAGCCGGACGTTTTGGAGCCATTTCTTTGGGATATGAGCAAACTAAAATTACCAGCTTTCGGGAAAAACCTGAAGGTGATGGAGCTTGGATTAATGGCGGTTATTTTGTGTTAGAACCAGAAGTAATCAATTTGATTGCTGATGACTCTACAGTATGGGAGCAAGAGCCATTAGAAAAGTTAGCTGACATGGAACAACTATCTGCTTTTAAACATGATGGTTTTTGGCAACCGATGGATACTTTACGCGATAAAAACTATCTAGAGGGGCTATGGAAAAACAATCAGGCTCCTTGGAAGGCATGGTAGAAAGAAAGTCAGGAGTCAGGAGTCAGGAGTCAGAATTCAGAATTCAGGAGTCAAAAGTCAGAAGTCAGAAGTTAAATGACAAATGACTAATGACTAATGACTAATGACTAATGACAAATAAATTTACTGTAATTTTAAGTGCGATAATACTAATGTATGATTTTGCGATTATAGGTGGGGGAATAGTTGGACTCTCTACAGCATTGGCTTTAGGAAAACGCTATCCCAATGCGCGTATTTTAGTACTAGAAAAAGAGAGCCAATGGGCATTTCACCAAACCGGCAATAATAGCGGGGTAATTCATTCTGGTATTTACTACAAACCAGGGAGTTTCAAAGCTAAATTTTGTCGTGATGGTTCTCGCTCTATGGTAGAATTTTGCCAAGAGCATGGAATAGAACATGAAGTTTGTGGTAAAGTCATTGTTGCAACAGAAGAACAAGAACTACCACGTCTAGAAAATCTCTACCAACGCGGCTTAGACAATGGTATAGAAGTTAAGAGAATCAGCCCCGAAGAAGTCAGGGAAATTGAACCTCACGTAAAATGCGTAGGTGGGCTTCGGGTATTCTCAACTGGGATTGTTAATTACAAGCAAGTTTGTTTGAAATATGCCCAGCTAATTCAACAACAGGGCGGAGATTTGCATCTCAATACAAAAGTTCTGAAAATCTCCCCAAGTGGTAAAAATCAGGTACTAGAAACAAACAAAGGCAACTTTGCAACCCGCTTTGTAATTAATTGTACGGGATTGCATAGCGATCGCACCGCCAAATTAGGTAAAGTTGAACCCCAAGCTAAAATCGTCCCATTCCGGGGAGAATACTACGAACTCACACCAGAAAAACGCTATCTCGTCAAGACACTAATTTATCCAGTTCCCAATCCCGATTTTCCCTTCCTGGGTGTCCACTTTACCCGAATGATTGATGGTAGCGTCCACGCAGGGCCAAACGCGGTTCTATCCCTCAAACGCGAAGGTTACAAAAAAACCGACTTTGACTTACGAGATTTTCTTGAAGTCGTCACCTATCCAGGTTTCTGGAAATTGGCAGCCAAACACGCTGATGAAGGCATCCAAGAAATCATTCGTTCCTTTAGTAAAGCAGCCTTCACCAGAAGTTTGCAAAAACTAATTCCCGAAGTCCAAGCAGAAGACTTAGTTCCCACCCACGCAGGAGTTCGCGCTCAAGCCTTAATGAACGACGGCAAACTTGTGGACGACTTTTTGATTGTTTCCGGTCAAAACTCCATCCATGTTTGCAATGCTCCTTCTCCGGCTGCCACATCTTCTCTAGAAATCGGCAAAGCTCTTGTAGCAGAAATTCCCCAACCCTCGCATCTAGATATTGCAGTAACTGCATAGATAACATTGTTATTACTTCCGGGCTGCTGAATAAAAGGATGAATCTTGTATAGTGGGCATCTTTTCCAGCCTGGAAATATAAGAGACGGGTAAGATACCTATCTCACAAGAAAAAAGTGTAGTGCATCAATTAAGAACCGCTATAGAGTGCTGTTACCCAATAGGTAAGTCGGCAAACTATGTAATGACTGTTAGCCGAGTTATATATAGCGTTTCTGGGTTGAGTCCAATGACCTAACCCCCAACCCCTTCCCTACAAGGGAATGGGAGCAAGATTCAAAGCCTCTCTCCTCTTAGGAGAGAGGTTTGGAGAGAGGTCAAATTATTGCATACAAACGAAAAATATAGCGGTTCCCTCTTGGATGCAACACCCTTTAGCACGCACATCTGTGCATCCCTACTAAACGAAAAATTTAACTCATCAATACAAAGGCGTTAACCACAATGAAAATATTAGTAACTGGAACAGAAGGCTATCTAGGTTCATTATTACCACCTCTGTTAATCGAACGTGGACATGAAGTTATCGGTCTAGATACCGGCTTTTATAAAGTTGGTTGGCTATACAACGCTAATGGGGTAACACCCAAAACCCTTAACAAAGATATCCGCAACATCACCCCCGATGATTTGGAAGGCGTTGAAGCAATAGTTCACATGGCGGAACTTTCCAACGATCCAGCCGGACAATTAGCACCCAATATTACCTACGAAATTAATCATGTAGGTTCAGTTCGTCTCGCTAGCCTAGCTAAAGCTATGGGTGTACGTCGTTTTGTATATATGTCTTCGTGTAGTGTCTACGGTGTTGCTACCGCAGGTGATGTCACAGAAGAATCCCCAATTAATCCCCAAACAGCCTACGCAGAGTGCAAAACTCTAGTAGAAAGGGATGTCACACCACTAGCTGACGATGACTTCTCTCCTACCTTTATGCGGAATGCCACAGCCTTTGGTGCTTCTCCCAGAATGCGCTTTGATATTGTTTTAAACAACTTAGCTGGGTTGGCATGGACTAGCAAACAAATCAAAATGACCAGTGATGGTACACCTTGGCGGCCATTAGTCCACGCACTGGATATTTGCAAAGCAATAGTCTGTGCTTTAGAAGCACCACGGGATATTGTACATAACCAAATCTTCAACGTCGGAGACACAGCAAACAACTATCGCGTCAAAGAAATCGCGGAAATTATTGCTGATATTTTCCCAGATTGTAAATTGTCCTTTGGTGACAACGGCTCAGATAACCGCAGCTATCGGGTATCCTTCGAGAAAATCAACACAATTCTCCCCGGATTTAAATGTGATTGGAATGCCCGACTTGGTGCCCAGCAGCTATTTGATTTATTTAGTCAAATAGATATGGCTGAAGACACTTTCTTATTTAGAGGATTTACTCGCTTAAAACAGCTAGAGTATCTAATCCGCACCGAACAAATTGACAAAGATTTCTTCTGGAATAAAAAGTAGATAGACTTGCCTAACAGCAAAGAAGAAATAATCTAAGTTTCCGAATCAACAATATTTGGTTCGGACTTATTTCATCCATCAAATTATTTGTAATCAGTGAGTTGAAATTTATGGCGAACGCAAAATGTCGTTTTAGTGGTCAACCTCTGCACCAAACCTTTATTGATTTAGGAATGTCACCTTTAGCCAATGCTTATCTGACAGCAGAACAGCTAAATCATGCCGAAAAATTTTATCCGCTCCATGCTTATGTGTCTGAAGACACTCTTTTAGTTCAATTAGAACAATTTGAAACTCCCGATCATATTTTTAGCGATTATGCTTACTTTTCTTCTTACTCAGTAAGTTGGCTAAAGCACGTCAAAGCTTACACCGATATGATGGTAGAGAAATTTGGCTTTAATCATCATAATCAAGTTATTGAGATTGCCAGCAACGATGGCTACCTACTGCAATATTTTGTAGAAAAGGGAATCCCCGTTTTAGGAATAGAACCAGCTGCAAATATAGCTAAGATAGCTCAAAATAGAGGTATTCCTAGTATCAACAAGTTTTTTGGGGTTGAGACTGCCAAAGAACTTGTGATACAAGGAAAACTAGCCGATCTTTTGATAGGCAATAATGTTTTAGCTCATGTACCAGATTTAAATGATTTCATAGCTGGAATGAAACTCATCCTCAAACCGAATGGTATTTTGACGATGGAGTTTCCTCACATTTTGCAATTGATTCAACAAAATCAATTTGATACTATTTATCACGAGCATTTTTCTTACTTCTCATTTCTGACTATCGAAAAGATTTTTGCAGCACACAATTTGCAACTTTTTGATGTGGAAGAATTATCAACTCATGGTGGTTCACTAAGAATTTATGCCAAACATGACAATGCTGATAGTCCTAGCATCAGTGACCGAGTTAGCCATCTAAAAGCAAAAGAAATTGCTGCTGGACTGCATCGGATAGAGACTTATATTACATTTGGTGAAAAAGTCAAACAAACAAAGCATAAGCTATTAAATTTCCTTCTGAGTGCAAAATCAGAAGGAAAATCAATTGTTGGTTATGGCGCACCAGCCAAAGGCAATACATTGCTTAATTACTGTGGGATTGGGAAAGATTTTATCGATTACACAGTCGATTGCAACCCTTACAAACAAGACTTATTTTTGCCTGGGACTCATATTCCCATCTTTGAACCAGACAAAATCCGCGAAACTAAACCAGATTATGTCCTAATTTTACCTTGGAATCTCAAAGAGGAAATTATGGAGCAAATGGCATTTATTGGCGAGTGGGGTGGACAGTTTTTTGTACCAATTCCTGAAGTAAAAATCTATCCGTCTCCTATTCCGGATAGGCTTTTAATAGCGTCGTAATTACTAAATATAACCCAAAAGGCGCCTTTTATTACTATTTTATTGTTTTCAATATGAGCATAGAGAATAGGTAAAAAGTAATTAAAAGGCGTAGTTTTATAAAGCTTTTGTTGTTAAATATCAAAAAATCAACTTAAAAGCAGCTTGTTAATAAACAAGCTGTTGCTAGTAGCCTCTTAACTATAGATTTAAGCTTAATATGAATAAACTCCTGACTATTGCCATACCCACTTATAATCGTGCCGGGTTACTTGATAAACAGCTAACATGGTTAGCTCAAGCTATCAAAGGTTTTGAAGATGAATGTGAGATTTTAGTATCTGATAATTGTTCAACAGATAATACTCAAGAGGTAATCCAAAAATGGCAAGCGATACTTAACAATATTACATTTAAATCAAATAAGAATTTAAAGAATTTAGGCGTAGTTAAAAACATTATGTATTGCCTAAAGTCTACAACAACAAAATATGTTTGGACAATCGGCGATGATGACCCAATTCAAGATAGAGCAATTGCTTATGTGATTAGCAAACTCAGACAACACGAAGATTTATCATTATTGTTCCTCAACTTTTCCGGTCGTAACCAAATTACTGGTGAACCAGTTCATCCACCAAAAATAGTTGGAAATCGCTGGTTTGATGTTGATAGTGAAGATGGTAAGGGTGATGGTAAAGCCATATTTGAACATTGTTTTTCAAAAAGTGTCGGTGCAGTCATTTTTCTGACTGCTACAGTCTATCGCACTGACTTAGTAAAACGCGCTCTACAAGATTGGCAAGATGCTGAGAATAACTGGATATCTTTAGCATATTTAGCCGGATATTGTGCTGCTAATGGTAGTGTCATTGTCACTAAAGAGACTTATTTAGAATGTATTGTTGGTGTGAGTTATTGGCAGAAAGAACCAAAATCAGCACTGTTAATGCAATATAAACACATTCCTGAAGTGATTTTGAAATTAGAGCAAAGTGGATATTCTAAGCAATTTTGTAGACGGATGCTTTTGCAGAACGGTAAAGAAGTCAACTTAAAAGTTTTCTTGGGTGCTTTAAGAAGATGGCCGATGTCCGCCATCAAAACAGTAGTTCCATTTTTGGCTTTAGTCAGCTTATGTGCTTTTGATGTGATGGTTTCTAAAGAATTCGGTTTAGCAGAATCAAGCGAAATATCTACTGAAGAAGTACGTACCTATAAGCCATAAACGACCTAATTACTAACAACTATATATCAATAAGAGAAGGATTTGCGCCATGTTCGACGCGATTAAACGCAAAATAACTACACTCTCATCTGACTTTGAATATTACCTAGCTCGTTGGAAGCATAGCAAAAATCTGCCAGCATTAGCAGGAAGCGATCGCAACATCCTTAAGACTCTCAAAAAAGATGGTGTTTGCGTCACAAACTTGGCAGATTTAGGGTTCGACTCTAGCTCAGAACTGCTCAAAGCTGCTCACCATCAATTGCTTCAGATGGAAAATCCCACCAATGAGCATTTAGATGAAAGGTTGCCACAAATTTATACAGTTACAGGTTTACCAGAATTTTATGCCTGGGGGGTAGAGAAAAGGCTACTCAACATCATCGAAAATTATATTGGTCTTCCAATTGCTTTTCATGGTGTACATTTACGCAAAGATTTCAAGAGCAAATATCAGTTTGGGACACTACTATGGCATAGTGATGCCGAAGACCGGCGCATTATCAAAATCATTATTTACTTGAATGATGTAGAAGAAAAAACTGGGCCTTTTCAATACATCCCTCGCTCTCTAACTTCCTTATTTAGTTGGAATTATTTTCGACTTTACTACAAACTTTGGAAGTCAGGCTATATGGGTATCGATGATGAACAAGTAAAACCAGTCATCCCCAAATCAGCTTGGAAATCCTGCCCAGGGCCAGCAGGTACAGTCATTATTGTAGATACGAAAAATGCCTTACATCACGGCACAGTTCGTACAGAAGACCGCTCAACACTATTCTTTTGTTACACCGCCAATCCTCCTGAACGGCCAGACCTCTGCACCCAATACTGGGATGATACTTATCCCAGAGTAGAGTTACAGTCTGCATCAGATGCAGTTAAAGTTTCGAATTAAAAACGTAAATTTAATTAACCGCAGAGGCGCAGAGAACACAGAGAAAGAGAATGAGTTTCACGTAAAGCTAGAAATAAGAGTTTATGTGTCAGTTCAAAAATGCTATAAAAATCAAATTTGTAGGTTTAAAATTGATACAAAATATCTCTCAAACTCTCATATCTCCGTGCCCTCTGCGTCTCTGTGGTTCGTTAAGCAGTTAGCAACAACATTCATCTCAAAGGAAACATAATGATTTTCACCGCAACCGAACTCAAAGACGCATTCATTATTGACTTAGAAGAAAAGCCAGACCACCGTGGTTTTTTTGCTCGGTCTTTCTGCGCTCAAGAATTTGAAGCCCACGGATTAAAGCCAACAGTTGCCCAATGCAACCTGTCTTTTAACTACAAAAAAGGCACTATCCGGGGAATGCACTATCAAATTCTGCCAGCAGCAGAAACAAAATTAATTCGCTGTACTAAAGGCGCTATCTATGACGTAATTATTGATATGCGTCCTGAATCTCCTAGCTTTTTATCACACATTGGGGTGGAACTAACACCAGAAAACCGCCGAGCTTTGTATGTTCCAGAAATGTTTGCTCACGGCTATCAAGCACTGACGGATGAAACTGAAGTGGTATATCAAGTAGGCGAATTTTACACGCCAGGGTATGAGAGAGGTTTACGCTATGATGACCCATTCTTTGCCATTGATTGGCCTCTAGATGTGACTGAAATTTCTGAGAAAGATTTAAGTTGGCCTTTGTTGAGAATGATGACTGTTGGCGGTACTTCTAGATAAATTTAGGGGTATTAAATGAATGGTTCGTAAAATTATTTTTAACGAACCGCAAAGTACGCATAGACGCTTCTGCGGCTTCCCGCAGGGTAGAGCGCAAAGTAAAGAAAGAAATTAGAATTGATGTAGATATAACTATCAATTACTAATTAAAGTTTGAGATATTAAATTAATGAAATTAGGTAGAAATAAATGTCAAAAATTCTATCTCGTGTCGAAAATACTATCTCTTTTGTTTCCAAAAAAGTTCAAGCTCGAATTAATTACGCGAAAACATTACAGGTTGTTTCTCTAAAGCCAAAACAACCTTCTAAGGGGAATGTACTTCTTTCTTATCGAATTGAGCCATTCCTCTTAAAACCTGGTCAGCCAATGCCTAATGACCATACTTGGTACTGGGAAGTTTGGCAAATCGCCCAAACTTTTTTAGACTTGGGCTATAACGTTGATGTTATCCAGTTCCACAATGATAAATTCGTTCCGCAAAAGCACTACGCATTTTTCATTGATATCCGTCATCGGATGGAAGCACTTGCACCAAAACTCAATAAAGATTGCATCAAAATTTTCCACGTTGACATTGCAAATATGGTGTTTCGCAATGCAGCCGAATGCAACAGACTTTTAGAAGTACAACAGCGCAAAGGTGTAACTTTAAAACCACAGCGATTTGAAGTTCCTAACCTGGGAATTGAGTATGCCGATTGTGCTATTGTGTTGGGTAACAATTTCACAACTGATACATTCAAGTATGCCAACAAACCGATGTATCGTATCCCAATTTCTTCGCCTGTTGTTTATCCCTATCCTGACAAGAAAGATTTTGAAGCGGTAAGAAAACGTTTTCTGTGGTTTGGTGGTAGTGCTTTAGTCCTGAAAGGATTAGATTTAGTTTTAGATGCCTTTGCCCAAATGCCGGAATACCATTTAACAGTTTGTGGCCCGGTAAGTAGTGACAAAGAATTTGAACAAGCTTTCTATAAAGAACTGTACGAAACACCTAACATTCACACTTATGGGTGGATTGATGTTAGCAGCCCTGACTTTATAGAGGTTACAAATAACTGTTTAGGGCTGGTTTATCCTTCCGTTTCTGAAGGACAGTCAGGAGCTGTAATTAGTTGCTTACAAGCTGGGCTAATTCCCATTTTAAGCTACGAATCTGGTGTTGATGTTCATGATTTTGGTGTGATTTTTGATAACCTTTCCCTTGAAGAAATTAAGGAAAAAGTTAGAAGTATTTCCAATTTGCCTGTTGAAAACTTACAGATGATGTCTCTGAAGGCTTGGGAATATGCAAGAGCAAATCATACCAAAGAAAAGTTTGCTCAAGTTTACAGAAATGTTGTGGAGCAAATTATCGAAAATCACAGCCAGAAAAAACAGACTGCTGCTATAGCATCTAGCAAACAACCAGTTAATAGCAACTGCTAATCTTAATTCCCATGAAAATGTACTTAATATTTAGCTGTAAAAAATCATTAAGTGCAAGTTTATAGAGAATTTGTATCACAACCAACAGTTCCAAAAAGGAGTTTAGTTCATGATTATTATCGATCGCGCCTTACAAGCCCGTGCAGCAGAAGGAAATCCTATCAAAGTGGGAATGATCGGTGCTGGTTTTATGGGTCGAGGAATTGCCAACCAAATTGTCAATTCAGTGCCAGGAATGGAGTTAGTTGCTATCTCCAATCGCAAGATTGATGCAGCTAAACAAGCTTATTCGGAAGCAGGAATTGAAGATATTCAAGTTGTTGCAACTGTCAGCGAATTAGAAGATGCGATCGCAAACGGTAAGTATGCAGTCACAGAAGACGCTAAGTTACTGTGTCGGGCTGAGGGCATCGAGGCCATAATCGAAGTCACAGGTGCAGTGGAATTTGGCGCTCACATCGTAATGGAAGCGATCGCTCATTGCAAGCATGTGATCATGATGAATGCCGAACTCGACGGCACCATTGGCCCCATCCTCAAAGTCTATGCTGACAAAGCAGGTGTGATTCTCAGCGCCTGTGATGGCGATCAGCCAGGGGTGCAAATGAACCTCTACCGCTTTGTAAAAAGCATTGGTTTAACTCCGTTATTGTGCGGTAACATTAAAGGACTACAAGACCCCTATCGCAATCCCACCACCCAGGAAGGATTTGCTAAACGCTGGGGTCAAAAGCCCCACATGGTGGCTAGCTTCGCTGACGGAACCAAAATTTCCTTTGAGCAAGCGATCGTTGCCAATGCCACAGGGATGAAAGTCGCCAAACGGGGAATGTTGGGATATGACTTCAACGGTTATGTCGAGGAAATGACCCATTTATATGATGTTGAACAACTCAAAGAACTGGGTGGTATTGTCGATTATGTAGTTGGAGCAAAACCAGGCCCAGGCGTATATGTATTTGCCACTCACGACGACCCCAAGCAACGCCACTATCTCAACTTATACAAATTAGGCGAAGGCCCACTTTACAGCTTCTATACTCCTTATCACCTCTGTCATTTTGAAGTTCCCTTGTCTGTAGCGCGTGCTGTCCTCTTCGGTGATGCCGTTATGTCTCCGCTAGCAGGCCCATTAGTAGATGTTGTCACCACCGCCAAAATCGACCTGAAAGCTGGAGAAACCCTAGATGGCATCGGTTACTACATGACCTACGGACAATGTGAGAATTCCAATATCGTCCAACAGCAAAATCTCCTACCAATTGGTTTAGCTGAAGGATGTCGCCTGAAACGGGATATTAATAAGGATCAAGTTCTCACTTATGAGGATGTAGAATTACCTGAAGGCAGACTCTGCGACCAACTAAGAACTGAGCAAAACAATTATTTCGCCCCAGAAAAAATCTTGGTAGCAGTTGGGTAATATCGATTCCAAAAATATTTGCGACAAATAAATTGGCTGTAGGGGTGTACAGCTGTACGCCCCTTATAACGGATAAGATCCCCCCGCCTGCGGCGACCCCCTTAAAAAGGGGGTGAAAGAATCAGAAAAAGCCCCCCTTTTTAAGGGCAGGGCTGATTCATTCCCCAAAGAGCTTTAAAAATCAAGGGTTCTAGCGATTAAAAATTAGTTATTTTGTTACTGGCGTGCCGATGAAACCAACTATTTTACTGATATTTCAGTGCTTAAATGTTCATCTCTTCGTCACACTTACTTACAATTTTCTTGCTAACCATCTTGACAAATCCTGTTTGAAATGGAATGAATCAGCCCTGCCTTTTTAAGGGGGGTTGGGGGGATCTCCGAAGCCCTACCAACATATTTCTCGCCAGAATTTCGTAAAGAGGATAGGAAGCTATACTGCGGGACACTAAAGTTGTTGATAATAACTTGCTGGGGAGCCTTGAAACAAACCCGATCGAAACTTTAGGTCAAATTCATGAAAATTGCTCTAGTCCATGATTATTTAACCCAGCGAGGTGGGGCAGAGCGTGTATTTGAACTGCTTTGTAAGCGTTATCCTGAAGCAGACATTTTCACATCTCTGTACGATCCTCAAAAAACTATTGATCTAGGCGATCGCATAGTCAACACAACCTTCTTACAAAAAATCCCTGGTGCAGCAAAGTATTTTAGGTCAATGGCTCCTCTATATTTTCCTGCCTTTCGCTCCTTGGATCTGCAAGACTACGATCTAATTATTAGCAGTAGCACCAGCTTCGCCAAAGCAGTACGAAAAAACCCCAACGCCCACCACATTTGCTTTTGCCATAACGTCACCCGTTTCTTATGGGATACAGCAACCTATTTAAGAGAATACGGAGACTATAGATATTTTGCACCTTTAATTGAACAAGTATTTCAAGTAATGAGAAAGGTAGACCTGAAATATGCACAGGAACCTGACCTTTACATTGCTAATTCTAGTGTTGTTGCCCGCCGTATTGAAAGTATTTATGGCAAAAAGGCAATGATGGTGAACTATCCAATTGATACTAGTAAATTTGTTTTTTCAGATATAAAAGATGAATATTATCTGGCTTCAGCCCGGATGATTAGCTATAAACGCCTTGATATAATAGTCGAAGCTTTTAACTGGCTAGGATGGCACTTATTAATATCAGGTGACGGGCCAGAACTAGAACGGTTAAAATCCAAAGCATTAAAAAATATTGTGTTCTTGGGACACGTAAGTGATAGAACCCGTAAAGACTTGTTTTCCAAAGCCAAGTCTATTATTGTCGCAGCCTTAGAAGACTACGGGTTAGTTCCAGTAGAGGCTAATGCTAGCGGCACACCAGTTATCGCTTATGGTGCCGGTGGAGTATTAGATACTCAAATACCAGGTGAAACAGGAGTCTTTTTCAAAAGACAAACACCTGAATCTCTACAAATTGCATTACAAGAAGCCAATGGCATCTCTTGGGATTACGATCGCATCCGTAATCATGCAGTAGCAAACTTCTCAGAGAATGCCTTCTTTGGGAAAGTTGAGCAAATTATTAACCAAGCTTGTAGCGGACATCAAATATTCATTTGATTTCGGAATTTCTTGACACTATAAGATTACCTATTTAATTTCTCTCTCCTTCTCGGCGGGTTGTGAAAAATAGGTAGTCTTCGGGGTATCTCTTAGCGTAAGTCTTGAAGACAAGGATAATAAAAGTGGTTCAAACTAGCCTAAATCCTCAAATAAATCCAGCCTCTGAAACTGAACCAAGTTACGGACAATTATTTGCCGTATTTGTGCGAAGATTTCCTTGGTTTTTAGCAGTATTAATTAGTTCTATTGCTATAGCAGGCATCGTAACTTTAAAAACTAAACCAACTTATAAAAGTTCAATGCAACTGCTAGTAGAATCTAACTATCAAGGTAAGAAAGAAGGAGCAGGAGTAGATAGCCAGTTTACTGACTCTAATATTGTCATAGATACAGCAACTCAGCTTAACTTGATGCAGAGTTCTGGACTTATCCAAAAAGCAGTTGATAAACTTCAGTCTGATTATCCAGATATCAGTACAGGTGAAATTAAAGCTTCTTTAGTCTTAACTCAATTGAGAAGCAAAGAAGATAATGTCGCTACAAAAATCTTTCAAGTCGAATACACTGCTGGAGATCCAGAAAAGACACAAAAAGTTCTGGGTGCAATTCGACAAGTTTATCTGGAATATAACAAACAACAGCAGACTTCACGGTTACAAAAAGGTCTGCAAATTATTAGGGAACAGTTAAGTAAAGCCAGTGAAGAAGTAAACGCATCTGAGACTAATTTACAAAGGTTTCGCAGAAATCAGAACTTAATTGATCCAGAGTCACAGGCCAAAGCGATTGAGACAGCTTTAAATAATATCGCTCAAGAAAGACAGACAACTCGCGCTCAGTATGGCGAAGCCTTAGCACGCCAAAAATCTTTGGAAGAACAACTTAACCGTTCTCCTCAAAATGCTCTAGTTGCTTCTCGCCTGAGTCAGTCTACTCGCTATCAAGGCTTACTGAATGAAATCCAAAAAAGCGAATTGGCACTAGCGCAAGAACGCTTACGCTTTACAGATCAGACTCCAAGTGTGCAAAAGCTCAAAGAACAGCTTCAGGGCCAGAAGGAATTATTGCAACAAGAAGTAGGAAGAACTTTAGGTGAAAAGTCTGCTAGTGCATTCACATCTGGAGACTCTCTTCTTGAAAAAGGACAACTTGGCCAAATTGATCTTAGCCTTGCTGGTCAGTTAGTAGAAACGCAGACAACTATAGTTGCTTTAACTGCCCGCGATCAAAGTTTAGCTCAGAAAGAAAACGAGTTACGTTTGGAAATCAAACGCTTCCCGCCTCTTTTGGCTTATTACAATCGGATGCTACCGCAGTTGCAATTTAGTCGTGAAAGATTAGAGCAGCTTTTAAGAGCAGAACAGCAATTGCGGCAAGAACTCTCCAAGGGTGGTTTTAATTGGGAAGTGGTAGAAGATCCTCAAAAAGGCGCACAATTAGGCCCCAATCTTCAACAGAACTTGCTGTTAGGTGCTGTGGTTGGGTTGATGTTAGGAGGCATTGCCGCCTTTATTCGAGATTCGGCTGATGATGCAGTTCATACCACTGCTGAGTTAGAGAAGCAAATGGCTCTACCTTTGTTAGGAACAACCCCCAAGTTGCCGCCAGCTAAACCCAGAGAATCAATGATTAAATTGCCCTTTGGCAAGCCAGAAGTTCTCGCCCCTTGGACAATTCAAGTATTGCAATCTCCACCGCGTTGGGAATCGCTGGATCTGATTTACAAGAACATTGAACTTTTAAATACTGTTGCTAACTTAAAATCTTTGATGATTACCTCAGCTTTACCAGATGAGGGTAAGTCAGCTTTGGCGTTAGGTTTAGCGATGAGTGCTGCCCGTTTACACAAAAGGGTATTACTAATTGATGCCAACTTACGCGATCCCAGCCTGCACCACCAACTGAATCTTCCTAATGAACAGGGGCTTTCAACTCTACTAGCGAGTGATGCAAGTCTACCCAGCCAGATTAGTCTTCAATACGCAGGTTCCGCCTACATCGATATTTTAACTGCTGGGCCCAAACCTGCTGACCCAGCTAATCTGTTGAGTTCTCCTCGCATGATTCAATTGATGGCAGCTTTTGAGGAAAACTATGATTTGGTACTCATAGATGCTCCCCCAGTTCTTGGTTTGGTGGATGCCATGCTTACTGCATCATCTTGTCGTAGCGTGGTCATGGTGGCAAGCATTGGTATTGTGACACGAAGCCAGTTGACTCAGGCTACAGCAATGCTAAGTAAGTTAAACCTGATTGGGGTTGTAGCTAACGGAGTATCAAACTCTAGCAGTAATTACGTACCTTATATCAAACAACAGCAATTGGCTCTACGCCAAGCTGTGGAAAAGTAGCTAGTACCGCGAGATGTTAGATCCGGGGATCTAATTAGTTTAATTACAACACATGGTAGGGTAGCACATCTGTGATGCCCTACTTTTTAATGAACAAAATTTAATTTTATTGCTATCAGGAAAATTTTCGTATATTTATGCGATCTTTATGGGTTTTCAGAGAAATTACTGGCTCTTTAAAGAGTAAATAAAGAATTTATTTGAGTGATCGCTATTTCTAGATAGTCTTATATTCTAGAGATTAAAGCACCTTCAAAAAGGCTAGAAGACAAGGGTGGACTGGTTTTGCTAAATCTATCGACACAATAAACACCTCAGTACAATTAAACGTAGATATAGATTTATGGGTAATTTCCCTCTACATATTTCTACTTTCAGTAGTTACCGGAAAATACCGATTGCCCATGAATATTGATAGTAACGTTGATTTGTAAACCTCTACACCAGCATAATCCTGGACAATATGTGCTTGACTGAGTGGCAAATAGCAATAACATATTTTTGCCCTCAATTATCTCCAACTTTTTGGACTTACAACAAGATTCGGATTTGGGTCTTTGGCATTAATAGCCTTTGATAACGCCTCAGTAATTCACTCCTGTATAAACCCAAAGACATTATGACAGCTTCAATAATTCCATCTCTAGAGAATTTATATGATGTAACCCAGGAACACCAAGATAATCGTGGGTGTTGCACACTCCAGTGGCGGCGGGGTCAGCTGTTGGTAAAGCAGCCTGGACGAGTTAAACAACCATATCTGCCTGCATTAGATAGTAAGCGATCGCTAGTAAAATGCTTACAACATTCTCCAGTAAGTTTGGTAAGCATAGATCCAAAACTGGGTGAGGCTTTGCTCAGGTTTTGGGCAGATGCGTGTCAAGAAGCTCAAAAACCAATATTCCTAAGCATACCTGCTGGTAATAAACCTTCTCATCAACCCTGGAGACAATTGCAGCGATTAATTGATTGGATTGCTGCTTTAGTATTGCTGCTATTAGTAAGTCCAGTCATGCTGGGATTGATGGCATTAATGCAGGTTTACTCACCAGGATCGCTTTTTTGTCGTGAATGGCGTGTTGGAGAACGGGGTAAACTCTTTCAAGCAATGAAGTTTTGCACGCCCAACATCACACCGCTAGCGCATTGGATGGGTAAATATAATCTCGACAATCTGCCCCAGTTATTTAACGTGCTGCGCGGTGACATGAGTTTGACTGGATCTCATGGTTGGACTTTAGAAGATGCAGTACAGCTAAATAAACTACCAGAAATTAAACCTTCTTGGGAACTAGAAGCACAGTCTCACCTCTTACATCTAGATAGCCAAACCCTGTAATACATCTGTGCGGTAATTGATGATTTCATCTACCGCACCGAGACTAACGCAAAAATTGCTTACGTAGCAATACAGTTCAGTTAAGCATTTCTTCCTTCTCTTCCTCTGTGTTCTCTGCGCCTCTGCGGTTCGTTCAAAAAAAGAATTAACCCTTAACTCCCCAATATCGATCCATAGCAGTCTATCTACCTTGCCAAACTATTATTATAAAATCGATGAATTCCCAACTCCCTCAAAAATTCCGTAGTCTGCTCAAAGCTTCCAGCTTTTGGCAAGACAACTATTTGATATTGCGAGAATTTAAACACTTTCGCAAAATAGTAATTTTAGCTCTGACATTCTCAATTTTAGCAGCAACCTTTGAAGGAGTAAGCATTGGGTTTTTACTCTCATTCTTACAAAGCTTAACTACTCCAAATGCTCAACCTGTCCAAACAGGAATAGAATGGTTTGATACTTTAATTTTAGGATCTAAGTCATCATCAATTAACCGCCTATACCGCATATCTTCACTGATATTATTAAGTACTTGGTTACGTGTCGCTTTCAATTATTTTGGACTAGTTTATACTGAATTATCCCAACTGCATTTTGGCGATCGCTTACGCAAGCAAATTTTTGAACAATTACAATCCTTATCGTTAAGTTACTTTGCCAAAACTCGTTCTGGTGAACTAATTAACACAATAACCACAGAAATAGAAAGAATTAGACAGGGTTTCAGTGGTGCAGCCTTTTTAGTAACTAGAGGCATAACAACTCTTGTCTACTTAATCTCAATGTTTTTGATATCATGGCAACTAACTGTAATTTCAGCATTACTATTTACACTTTTAGGTGTAGGGTTATCTAATCTGAATGCCAGAGTTAGAGAATCCAGTTTTGGCATGACAACTGCTAATGCTAACTTTACATCAACAGCCATAGAATTTATTAATGGTATTCGCACTGTTCATTCTTGTGGTACTCAAGAATTTGAACGCCAGCGTTACTACAAAGCTAGCGATAAGGTGGTGAGTTCTACAACTAAAGTTGTATTCACATGGACACTTGTCAAACCAATTGCCGAAGGAGCAGCTACTACGGTGTTGGTGGGAATGATTGTTTTGGCATTCACTAGCCTGGTTAGTAATGGAACGCTACAAGTCGCTTCTTTGTTAACATTTTTCTTTGTGCTATTTCGCTTTGTCCCGTTTGTTCAAGATATTAATGGCACGCGGGCATTTCTCAGTACCTTACACGGTTCAGCAGACAATATTAAAAATCTGTTGAAAAGTGACGATAAATATTATTTTAAGAATGGAAAGCTTGAATTTAAAGCTTTAGAAAGGGCAATAAATTTAGTATCTGTAGATTTCGGTTACGATGACCAAAACATAGTGCTACATAACATTACCCTAACCATTGAGAAGGGGAAAATGACTGCACTAGTTGGAGCCTCTGGTGCTGGTAAAACAACTCTGGCTGATTTAATCCCTCGCTTTTATAATGCAACAGAGGGAAATGTTTATCTCGATGAAGTTGATATAAGACTGTTTGAAATTAACTCTCTACGTCGTCAAATAGCTGTTGTCAGTCAGGATACATTTATCTTCAATACTGATGTTTGGCAAAACATTGCTTATGGAACTCCACAAGCCACTAATGAGCAAATTCAAGAAGCTGCTAAATTAGCGAATGCGCTGGAATTTATTTTAGAAATGCCCGAAGGTTTTAATACCCAATTGGGAGATCGGGGTGTTAGATTATCTGGAGGACAAAGACAGCGAATTGCGATCGCACGGGCGCTACTACGGAACCCAGAAATTTTGATTTTGGATGAAGCAACTAGCGCCCTAGATTCTGTATCCGAGCGCTTAATTCAAGATTCATTAGAAAAGCTATCTGTGGGTAGAACAGTAATTGCGATCGCTCACCGTCTTTCTACTATTGCGAAAGCAGATAAAGTCGTAGTACTAGAAGCAGGACGGATAGTAGAACAGGGCAAGTATCAAGAATTACTCGCACGCCAAGGCAAGCTGTGGGAATATCACCAGATGCAATACTATAATTCGTAATTCGTAATTCGTAATGGGCTACGCCCTGTAATTCGTAATTTACAAAATATAAATTACGAATTCATTTCTCTACTCAGTTATTGATAATTTTAACAAGGAAAAATAAATGGTAAATATAGGCTACCACACTGCTAAAATTCAGGGTAAATTTAATCGTTCTCTATATAAAGCAGCCATTTCTCAGATTGTCAACATCCCGATAAAGCAAACTCGGCAAGTTCCGGTAAGTATCTATGCCTTATCATGCGAACGCGATCTACCAGAACAAGTGGCAAGTATTCGCTCATTCATTCGTCATGTCGGTATTCCAGAGATATTTACTGTAGTCTCCGATGGCAGTTATACTGATTCTAGTTGTAATTTGCTCCGCCGTATCCATCCCTGCGTTCAGGTAATACTTTTACAAAACTTCCTGAGAACAGATTTACCTCAATGTGTTCTTGATTATGCCCAACTGCATCCAATGGGCAGAAAGTTGTCGGCATTGATGTCGATTCCTGTTAATGGTACTACGATTTACACTGATTCGGATATTTTATTTTTTCCTGGCGGGATTGACTTAATTGATTTGAGTAAGTCGGACGAAAAATACTCTCTTTATCTACCTGATTGTTCGATGTCACTTGACGAGCGAATTATTTATGATGAGTCTGAAAAATTGAATCCTGTAAATGGTGGATTTATATTATTTAGGCATGAATTTGACTGGAATTTTGCTATCGAACGTTTAGCAAATCTTCAAGAAGTTCCTAGTTATTTTACTGAGCAAACAATTGTACATTTGACCATGCACCACAATCATGGTAAACCTCTATGCTCAAATAAATATGTTCTCAATGTAGAAGATCAGTTTATTTATCCAGATAAATCTGCAAGTAAAAACATTGCTCTCAGACATTATGTGAGTGATGTTAGACACAAGCTTTGGTTTAATGTTGGCATATAAGTTGATGAAGATAAGCCTCTATTGATATGAGGAATCTAATTAATAGTAACGTAAAGACAGATGGTGATTAATGCTTAACTCAATCAATGAAGCCAAACAAGATAATAAACACTTGCATAGAGGAATTTTTGAAGAAGACCTGATTTATCAATGCTCCAATTTTGATGTAGGTGAGGGCGGAGGTGTTGAAACTTATTTAGCTTCTCTGTTTGAACATCGACCACCTGAAGTTAGCGATCGCGTGATAAAATCCCTCAAGGGTGTTGACCAAAGCCAATTCAAGCTACTGCACATCCACAGCCCAGATTTATTATTGCAGCTTACAGGCGAATGTCCCACTGTCTTTAGTGTTCATAATCACTCATTGTACTGTCCTAGTGGCACAAAGTATTTAGCAGGGCAACGGACAATCTGCGATCGCAACTTCTCTTACTTAGGTTGTACTTGGGGTAAGTTAGTAGATAAATGTGGTAGTCGTAGACCGTTAAGAACTCTTAAAGAACTTCAAATTACTCATCAGTTATTAGATACCTTAAAAAAGGTAAAAATTACTTTTGTCGCTAATAGCGAATATGTGCGTCAAGAGTTGATTAAAAACGGCGTACCCTCTGAGCAAACTGTAACCCTACACTGTGGTATCTCTGTACCGCAAATAAAGACCGCTCCCCTGAGCTTAGAAGTTCACCAAAATCATAGAATTTTGTTTGTTGGTCGCATTGTTTCTGATAAAGGTCTGGAATGGCTACTTAAAACCTTAATACATACAAATCCGCAAATTCAACTTGATATTGCAGGTGAAGGTTGGGAACGACCACGGTTAGAAAAGTTAGCAAACACACTCGGATTAAGTAAGCGGATTGTTTGGCATGGTTGGTGCGATACTGACAAAATAAATCAACTTTATCAACAGTGTTTTGCAGTCATCTTTCCTAGTGTCTGGCCTGAACCTGCCGGTCTTGTAACACTAGAATCATACTCTAATTATCGACCTGTAATTGGTAGTGCAGTGGGAGGGATTCCAGAACATTTACGAGATGGAGAAACAGGTATTCTTGTTCCAGGTAATGATATCAAAAAGCTAGTTGATGCTATTCATTATTTGGATGAAGATTATCAAAAAAGTCGGCAGATGGGCGAACAAGGTCATGCTTTGTTGATGAAGGAATTTACAATGGCTGCTCATGTAAATAATCTGCGTACAATTTATGCAAAAACAATAGCCGAATTTCCTGCGAGAACGAAAAAATTATATAGTATTTCTCAAGTGAAATAAGCTTAATTTGCTCCAAAGGTGCATCTTTTATCTATCTATTAAATATAAAGGAAAAAAAATATGTCATTATCTCAAGAATGCCAACAGCCTTTAGTCAGCGTTATTATCCCTACCTATAACCGACCAGACTATCTCAAGCAAGCGATCGCTAGTGCTATTAAACAGACTTATCAAAATATCGAAATTATTGTTTCAGATAATTGCAGTCCAGAAAATCCTCAAGCACTTGTGGCATCTTTTGGTGACTCACGCATCAGATTTTGGCGACATCAACAAAATGTAGGTATGCTTGCTAATCAGCAGCATGGGTTCAAGATGGCACGAGGTAAATATGTTGCTAGTCTTCATGATGATGATATATGGAATGAAGACTTTCTAGCAAAGCTTGTACCAGTTCTCGAAGCAAATCCTGAGTTAATTCTCGCTTTTTGTGACCAATATATCATAGATGCAAATGGCATAATTGATAATGCTGGGACTGAAAAAAATACACGCGGTTATCAGCGAGATCAACTCAAAGAAGGAATTTATCAACCTTTCTATAAAGTTGGATTGGTAGATAAAAGTATACCTACTGCTGCATCTTGCTTGATTCGCAATAATCTGGTTGATTGGGATAGTATTCCTCCAGAAGTTGGTGGAATGTGGGATTTATATTTAACTTACCTGTGTTGTATATCGGGTTATGGCGCTTACTACTATCCAGAAAGACTGACGCGATATCGCGCCCATGAGCAAACTGATACTATGCTCAGTGGTAGTCGAGATGTGCAAGCAAAAATCCGCAAAGCTAAAAGTGAAATGTTCTGTTATCAAGTCTTTATGGAAGATGCTCGGTTACAGCAATTTAGGACATATTTTCAACAGAAATGGTTAGAGGCTAATACAACTTTAGGAATTGGTTTGCTGCGAAGTAAACAGATAGCAGTAGCACGTCCTTATTTTTGGCAGGCGCTGACTAAACAAAAATTTAATGCGCGAACTTTAGTAGCGCTAAGTCTTAGCTTTACTCCGCAATTTTTGGCAAATAAATTAATAGAGTTGTCGAAATAGTAGGGTTTTGTAGGGGCAATTCATGAATTGCCCCTACCTGAAAATCTTTGTTTGTGTAAATGCTATTTTTTAACGAACCGCGAAGGTAAGAAAAGAAGATTATTTGATAATACGGTTAAGTTAAGGCTAAAAATCTTTGTCAAGGTCATTTTTTTTACGAACCACAGAGACGCAGAGGACACTGAGAGAATAAAGAAATGCTTAATTGAACTGTATTGGATTATTTTCAACTTTTTATTTGCGGTTCTGCATAAGCTTAAATTACTAAAGAAGGTAGTGGATGAAACTTTGTATTGTTACTCATAAAATTAAGAAAGGCGATGGACAGGGACGAGTAAACTATGAAGTTGCTAATGAAGCAATTCGTCGTGGTCATCAACTAACATTATTAGCTAGTGAAGTCGCACCAGAACTAGAAGCTAATAGTCAAGTTAATTGGATTCCAATTCCAGTGAAAGATTATCCGACAGAATTTGTACGTAATTTCATATTTGCCCAAAAAAGTACAGATTGGTTGCGGAAACATCGCTCTGAGATTGATTTAGTTAAAGTCAATGGCGCAATTAATTTGGCTGCGGCTGATGTGAATGCTGTACATTTTGTCCACAGTTCATGGTTGCGATCGCCTGTTCATATTTCCCGCAACCGACGCGATTTATATGGTTTGTACCAATGGCTGTTTACGGCTTTTAATGCGCGTTGGGAAAAACAGGCTTTCCAAAAGGCGCAGGTTGTTGTGGCTGTATCTGAAAAGGTAGCTCACGAATTAGTCAACATTGGTGTGCCACGTTCTCGCATTCGCGTAATTATCAATGGCGTTGACTTAGACGAGTTTGCCCCTGGTGAAAGCGATGCCTGCGGCGGGCTACGCCTACGCCAAAAGTTGGGTTTACCGGAGAATGTCACCCTAGCATTGTTCGCCGGAGATATCCGCACACCCAGAAAGAACTTAGATACAGTACTGCACGCCTTGGTGAAAGTTCCTGATTTACATTTGGTGGTAGTGGGACACACCCAAAATAGCCCTTTCCCGCAGTTAGCAGCCTCTTTGGGGTTAAATGAACGTGTGCATTTTGTAGGATTTCGCCGTGATATCCCCCAAATTATGCAAGCAGTAGATTTATTTGTTTTTCCTTCCCGATACGAAGCTTGCAGCCTCGTATTGTTAGAAGCACTTTCTTCAGGACTACCAGTAATTACTGCCACAGCCACCGGGGGCGGAGAATTGGTGACACCAGAATGTGGCATCGTCTTATCCGACTCAGATGATATTGATGCTTTGGCTCTGGCATTGCTGACTTTGGTGAGTAGTCCCACCCTCATACAGCAAATGGGCAAAGCTGCTCGTTCTGTGGCAGAACAACATAGCTGGACTAGTATGGCACAAACTTATGTGGATCTATTCGAGGAGTTAAGCAAGAATGCGGAACACCGTTCTGATACCAACTTATCGCCGTCCACAAGACCTATCACGCTGCCTTTTAGCGCTACAGAAGCAAATTAAACCAGTCGATCAGGTGATAGTGGTTGTCCGCGATACGGATGCAGAAACTTGGCAATTTTTGGCGCAATTAAACGCGCCCAATCTGCCACTGTATACTGTCAAAGTGACACAACCAGGTGTAGTAGCAGCCCTCAATGCCGGATTAGCAGCAGTGGAGGGCGATATTGTCTCCATTACTGATGATGATGCTGCACCACACCCAGATTGGTTAGAGCGCATCGCCGCTTACTTTAGCTCAGATAGTCGCCTTGGCGGTTTGGGAGGGCGTGATTGGGTATACCACGGCAGCAAATTAGAAGACGAATCTCGCCCAGTAGTGGGACAGTTGCAGTGGTTTGGACGAGTGATTGGCAACCATCATCTGGGAGTGGGAGAACCCCGCGAAGTCGATATTCTCAAAGGCGTAAACATGAGTTTTCGTAAAGAGGCCATCGGACAATTGCGCTTTGATAAGCGGATGCGTGGTACTGGGGCGCAGGTACATTTTGAAATGGCATTTACTCTGGCATTAAAGCGGGCTGGTTGGAAGATAATTTATGATCCTAATGTTGCTGTAGATCACTATCCTGCACAACGTTTTGATGAAGATCAGCGAAATAATTTTAACGAGGTTGCCTTTATTAATTTAGTCCATAATGAAACCCTAGTTTTACTAGAGCATTTGCCATTTATCCGCCGGATTGTATTTTTATTCTGGGCAGTATTTGTAGGTACGTGCGATAGTTTGGGTTTCGTACAATGGTTGAGATTTTTACCTAGCCAAGGGCAATTGGCGGGGAAAAAGTTACTAGCATCCTGGCGGGGGCGTTGGCAAGGATATAAACAATTCGTAATTCGTAATTCGTAATTAATTAACTTCTTTTTAGCTCTAGTAGTCTGTAAAGCTAAAAGTTATGGATAAAAAGTTCGTAGTAAGGACTTTAGTCCTTATTTAAGCACTAAAGTCCTTACTACAAACCTTAAAAATTAGCTTAGACATTGTACTAGTTAGCATTGGTAAATCTAAAATCTAAAATTGAATGAATTCTAGACAGATACTTTTCAATAGTTTTTTAGAAGAAAATTATTCTCCAGAAGAGCGATCACAACAGGGGTGGATGGCGATCGCAGGCTTTATACTACTGATTGTAGTTTGCTATTTTGCTGGTGCTACTGCTGCATTGCGCCTAATTTACCCGGTGACGGCTTTAGCAGTAGCCGTGTTTTTATACTTGCGGCATCCCATTCTCTACATCAGCTTTACCTGGTGGATATGGTTTCTCACGCCCTTAGCTACTCGCTTAGTTGACTATCGGGTGGGTTGGGACGCTACCCGGCAGATGCTCATAGCACCATACTTGGTAGTGTTTGTAACCATAGCAACATTCTTGCGACATTTTCCCCGTGCCTCACGTCAAGGGGGTTTGCCGTTTGTTATGGCTTTTATCGGAGTCTTTTATGGCTTTCTTATCGGTCTGATTTATAACCCACCAATCCCTGTAGCACGCGGACTGCTGGATTGGCTCAGTCCGATTATCTTCGCTTTTCACTTATTTATAAATTGGCGAGATTATCCTAGTTATCGCCAGAATATTCAGCGAACATTTCTTTGGTGTGTGTTAATTTTAGGAACTTATGGCATATATCAATTCGTAGTAGCTCCTGAGTGGGATAGGTATTGGCTCATCCAATCAAAACTATTTATGAGTTCTGGAAACCCTGTACCTTTCGGGATGCGTGTCTGGAGTACATTGCACTCAGTCGGCCCTTTTGGTTCCGTCATGCAAGCTGGTTTACTGTTGTTATTTACCAGTTCGGGAAATTTAATTTTTCCTGCTTCAGCTGTTGGTTACTTGTCGTTCTTACTAACACAAGCGCGGACTAATTGGGGAGGCTGGTTATTTGGAATAATTATGATTGTGGGTTCAGTCAAGGCGCGAATTCAAATGCGCTTGATCGTTATAATTGCGGTGATGGCAATTTGTGTTGTGCCATTGACAACTATTGAGCCAATTGCTGGAGTTGTATCAGCCCGTTTGGAAACTTTTTCTAATCTTCAAGATGATACAAGTTTTAAAGATAGATCGGGAAGTTATGACAAAAACCTTGGTCTAGCCCTTTCTAATGGTTTAGGTAACGGCTTAGGAAATATTTGGAAAGTCAACGAAAAAACTGGTCAAATTGAAGTAGTAGTAATTGATAGTGGCATTTTAGATATGTTTTTCACCCTTGGTTGGTTTGGAGCCATTTTTTATATGGGTGGATTAATCTTGTTAATTATTAGTGTTAGCAGCTATGGTGAAGGACGTTTTGATAGTTTTATCAGTGCTGCTCGCGCCATTGGTATCAGTTCTGCTACACAGCTAATTATTGGTAGTGGAATGTTAAGTGTAGCAGGGATGATTCTTTGGGGATTTTTAGCTATGGCTATGGCAGGACATAAATACTATAGCAATCCCAAGAATTCTTGAAGAAGAATTCAGAAGTCAGAATTCAGGAGTCAGAATCAAGACACGACACTCGTTCCTCTCTACGAGACGCTGTGCTAAGAATTTATTCTGAATTCTGACTCCTGACTCCTGAATTCTGTTCGATAAATATGAATTGAGTTAAAAAACAAAATCTGACAACTTAAATAGGACTGATATAAATTATGAAAGCAATTATTGTAATGCCACTAGCCGAACAACGAGGCGGCGGTGAAATGATGCTTTGGGATTTGGTACAGCAGGGACGGAATGCTGGTGTTGAGTGGCTGGTGATATTTTTAGAACACGGCCCGATGGTAGAACAAGTAAAGTCCCTTGGTATTGATGCGCGAGTTGTAGAAAGTGGACGTTTACGCCAAATCCACCGTTTTATTGGTGCTGTTTTTCAGATAGCTGCGATCGCACGCCGCGAACGTGCAGATATAATTGTCAATTGGATGTGGATTACGCATATATCTGGAGGCTTGGCGGCAATGCTGGCTGGTTTGCCTGCTGTATGGTATCAGCTAGAAGTACCTAGCGATAAAACTTGGTTGGTACGAATTGCTACTTTAATCCCAGCCCGCGCAATTATCACTCTCTCTCAAGATGGTAAGCAAGCACAAGCAGAGATTTGGCCCCACAGGCCAACACCCTTGGTTTATCCCGGTGTTGCACTAGACCGATTTGAGCCTGATGCTTTGCCAACTCCTGAAGAAGCACGCCGAAAACTGGGCTTACCTTTACACGGCCCACTGATTGGTATTGTGGGACGATTGCAACGATGGAAGGGAATGCACGTATTGGTGCAAGCGATGCCCAAAATTTTAGAGAAGTATCCTGATGCTCATTGTGTGGTAGTTGGCGGTAAGCACGATTTAGAACCAGACTATGAGGACTTCTTAAAAGCAGAAATCACAAACTTGGGCTTGAAAGAACAATTAATTATGGCTGGACTACAGCGTAATATCCCGGAGTGGGTGCAGGCGATGGATGTATTCGTTCATGCTTCGGATAAAGAACCCTTCGGAATTGTGATTATTGAAGCGATGGCGCTGGGTAAACCTGTGATTGCTGGCGATGCAGGCGGCCCGACAGAGATTATTACCGATGGGATGAATGGACTATTAACACCTTACGGCGATGCAGATAAATTAGCGATCGCAATTCTCCGCTATCTTGACGAACAAGAATTTGCCCGCAGTGCAGGAATAGCTGCCAGACAACGCGCTTTAGATTTTTCAACGCAGAATTATGCTCAAAACTTTATTAGTGCAATTCGTTCTGCAATACCCAGTGTTTCATCTGCTGAATGAAACAGTAAACTTTGTGCAAAAGTCAATTTTATGAAAATGAAACCACAGATTGATGGTAATGAATTATCTATGTGCTGTCTGTGGTTAACAAATATCTAGCGATCGCAATTCTCTCCTATCTTGGCGAGTAGAGATGTTCCATTGCAACGTCTCTACTCTTATTTTTGAAATTAATTACTTAACTGTCTTATCTGTCAGTCTACTTGAGTGATGTAAAAACGAACACTAGTTGCATCGCTTAACGATATGGATAAAGTGGAGCTAAATTAAGTGAGTGGGTGTAAATAATCGTTGTTGGGATAAGGAAAAAAATAATAGTTGATAGTCAATAGGCATAAGGTTTTTAGCCAGCCCTCTCAATATTGACAAATAACATATTTTATGAAATTGCTTCACGGGATAGCATCAAGAGCTGCTTTGTATTGCTTGAGCTTTCGAGTAGTGGAACAGTGGGAATGTTTGCCATCAACAGAGAGTGGTGGTCGTTTCTTTTTGGGACTTCTGGGGTGTTTGCGAAAAGATTTGAGATGTACTTTGGTTGCTAGATGCTGGAGAACGTCTACCATCTGAATGTTGGTAAACTCCTCAAAGAATTGCCAATGAACCGGAGGAATAGCAATCATCATGCCCCGATAGATGGAATGGATATCATCTACTAGGTAAAAATCGGATAGCCCAATATCGATTTTGTCTACCCCATGTACACTGCCAAGAACTGCTTTAAGTGTCGCTAAAAGGTTGTAGGCTGACAGTGCCATGCAGTAGGAGAATAAGGCAGCTTTAGGATAAGCTAGGGTTTCAATTTCTCCATGAAAGTTTTGGGTCACAGTTTGGAATAAAGTTTCCACACTCCACCGCCCTTGATAGAGTTGTGCCACCAGAATGCCGTCTGCGTCAGTGGGTGGTAAGTTGGTAAAAATGGCAATTTCCCACTCTTGGTCACGGGTGGGACGAGTCAACTTAACTACGATACGGCGACACCGAAAAGTCCCTCCCTCATGGACAATTTCCACCTGTTGTTCAAACACAGTTCCTGTTTGGCACAACCCAACAGCTTGTAACTCACCAAAAGGCTCGTATCCTAAACCCCCGTGTTGACGAATCACAAAAAACGCTCCAAGTTTGGCAATAGTATGGAGAAATCCTGCGGTACAAAAGTTACGGTCTGCAATCCATACCTGTTGGGGTTGCACTTGTGCCAAAACCTGATGAAACTTGGAGCGTTCTTGGGAATGACCGTCTTCACAAGGAATCACATCAACCACCAGTTTTGTCCCTGGGTCGAGAATGGCGATTGTTTTTCCGGGTAATGGTTTGGCTGCATGGGGGCGCAGCGCTGCTAGTCTGCGTTCGGTTCCGGCTAAACAACTGCCATCTACAATCCGCAACCGATATTGTTTTCCTAGAGGACTGGGGCGTTCCACATTCAACATCAACAGCAACTGCTGGAGGTCAGATGCTGTCTCATGCACTAATGCCCGACTTACAGGCAGTTCAATCCGTTGCAGTTTGTTGTATAACGCTGTGGCGCTGACACTTACCTCCACTGCCTTCTTCTGATAGGCTGCATGAACCGAGGGATACATCCCACACACTACTAGACTCATCAAATCCACCTGAGTCGAAAACAGTAGCTCTTGAGAGTATTGGCGAACGCTTGATGTATCAAATATTTGATTCATTCGCGAGGAATTAAAAATGTTTTCCATTAGGACTCGCATCATTACACTGACGGGGCTTGCCTCTACAAAAGCATCAAATAGGGGAGATAACATAAGCGCTTAAGTGCAGTTTTAGTCTTACCTTCTTAGAAAACTCACATAGTGTACTATTTGTCAATATTGAGAGGGCTGGGTTTTTAGCCTAGCTTATTTTTATTTACATAGTTTGATTTTATTGTGCCAACTTACTTAGTCTAGCAAAAAATTATTCCTTACCTAGCTGATTTTTCTTTTGATTTCATGGCTTAAATTCTTTATCTAACTCTTATTAATTTGCTTCATTCTACAAAACTGATCGACTATTACTTAAACATTTGGTACAAACCTATAGATGTGCTGCTCTGTTATTTGATACACCAAATTATTCAAATTACTGAACTCATCAAATCTTCATATATTTGAAGCATAGTTTATCTTTTATTGTAAAAATAGTGGGAATAATAAAATAAATTTGATTGAACAAAGTAGTTAGCTATGAGCCAGATATGTTCTATCTCCAAAACCTGTGCTTGTCGCAATGTTGCACGCTGCCAGACTAAGGAGGCAGGCAGGCTCTTTCTCTGGTTTCCCGTTACACATACCCTCAAAAAAGTCACCTCCTACCTACAGCAGCTTGGACTTGAGTATGAACTGATGCACGAGCGACCAGGTTTGAGTTTGAAGTGTAAACCCGGACAGTCTATAGAAATTGCCCGTAATCTGGCCAAACTACTTGCACCTAGAGAATTAAAAGAGACGCAAGTCCTTTTCACTCAAGGTAATATCCAACCTCAACTCCATGATTTTAGTGACATAGCCTCATTACAACGCTTCATTAAGTTGAACCAATCCGACTGGCTAGTTGAAATGTTGGCAACGGAACGATTTACCAGTTACTTTCAGCCAATTGTCTCAATTAACGATACATCGCAGATTTTTGGATATGAATCGCTCTTGCGGGGGCTGGATGAAGAAGGCAATTTAATGCTACCGACACCAATTATGGAGTTAGCAACCGAAGCCGGACTAATACCACAACTCGACCAAATTGCTCGCCTCAGCGCAATAACTGAATTCAGTCGGTATAAAGTGAGTGGGCATATCTTCATCAATTTTGCGCCAACGTCACTTTATGATCCAGCTTTTTGCCTCAGTAGTTCAGTTGAGGCAATTGATACTGCCGAAATTTCCCACGATCGCGTTGTCTTTGAAGTTGTAGAATCAGATAATCCTCAAGATTTAACCCATCTCAAGGCAGTGCTTAAATACTACCGGGATGCTGGATTTTTAGTAGCTCTTGATGACCTTGGTTCTGGCTATTCCAGCCTAAACTTGCTGCATCAGTTACGTCCAGACTTTATTAAGCTGGATATGGAGTTAATTCGAGATGTACATCAAGACCTTTACAAAGCTTCGATTACCGAGAAGCTTTTAGAGATTACTCAAAAGTTAAACATCCAGACCGTTGCTGAAGGAATTGAGTGTATTGAGGAACTGAACTGGCTGCGAGAACGAGGTGCAAATCTTGCTCAAGGCTATTTAATTGCTAAACCTAGTGCAGTGCCTGTCACTACAACCCCTCACTTTGATCCAATCACGTTAAATGTAGCATCGACAGATTCTAAGCTGGTTGAGCGGCATGTCCAACACCAAAATGAGTCCGAGCGAATTGTCGCGGCTGTGACGCAGCGCATTCGACAATCGTTAGAGTTAGACGAGATTTTGCAAACCACAGCAGCCGAAGTGCGGCAACTGTTTGAGGTAGACCGAGTAATAATTTACCAGTTTGAGTCAGACTGGAGTGGGTTAGTAGCTGTAGAATCCTTAGCAGAAGAATGTATGTCCATTCTGGGATTTCACGTTATGGACACATGCTTTAAATCTACCCGTGCAATTTACTTTCAACAAGGTAACACCAGAGCGATCGAAGACGTTGAAACTGCCGGATTATCGCCGTGTCATCTTGACCTCCTGCGGAGTTTGCAAATCCGAGCAAACCTTGTCGTGCCTATCTTGCAGAAAGAGCGTTTGTGGGGACTATTGATTGCTCATCAATGCCGTAATGCCAGACAATGGCAGCAATCGGAGATTAACTTGTTTAACCAGTTAGCAGGACAAGCTGCGATCGCTATTCAGCAATCAGAACTTTACCACCAATTACAACAAGCAAACCAAGAATTACAGCGCCTTGCCTGTTCGGATGGTCTGACCCAAGTGGGAAATAGACGCTGCTTTGATGACACATTCAACACACAGTGGCAACGGTTGGCACGAGAGCAAGGTTCGCTATCTTTGATTTTGTGCGATGTCGATTACTTTAAGCTTTACAACGATACACATGGACATCTCGCAGGAGATGATGCCCTCAGACAGGTTGCCAAGGTAATCTCTCAGACAGTCAAACGCCCTGCTGATTTAGTTGCTCGTTATGGTGGAGAAGAATTTGCAGTTATTTTACCGAATACTGATATTGAAGGGGCTATTGCAGTTGCAAGAGATATTCAGACCAATATTAGTGCATTAAAAATGCCTCATCCCCATTCCCAGGTTAGCGAATTCATCACTCTAAGTCTTGGTGTGGCAACCATCACTCCTCATAGCCAATTATCTCCCGCAACCTTAATTGCTGCTGCTGACCAGGGACTCTACCAGGCAAAAGCACAAGGAAGAAATTGTGTGGTGCAGATAAACTGTCAGGATGTTGAGCCTAAATCTTTCCTTTAGTACCAGTTTCATTTCCTCTGCTGTAATAACTACTATATCTAAAGGGGTAGTCAATTTATATTTTTTAATATAGCTTGGTTTATTTCCACCCATTTGACTTGAGATTACTGAGTAAAAAATATTATTTCCCAGTCCTCAGTTTCTGCTTTATGTATTTTGGTATATGTAGTTTATCGAACAGAATTCAGGAGTCAGGAGTCAGAATTCAGAATGAATTCTGTGCGAGTGGCGGATAGCGCAGCGTTAGCGAGTCCACGAGCGTCTGAATAGCCGGGTTTAACACCCCCACCAAATCGTAGGTTTGGTGGTCTTTAATCAGTCGCGGGTCTGAATCCCCGACTGATTTATTCTGACTCCTGAATTCTGACTTCTGAATTCTTCTTCAATCCGGTTAATTAACAGCTTGCTACAGGCTACGCTTAAGCAGCTTAAACCAGTGTTCACGAAGAACTAATATGAATTTAGAACTTACGCAAAACTATATGCGGTAGGGGTAATTCAATTGCCCCTACCCGAAAATCTTTCTTTTTGGATTCTTTTTTAAAATTGGTATAAGTCCTGGAATTTGATCGCTTATCAATGAACATACACTTAAGTATTTTCAATTTAAAGGTGATTTATATAACCCTTAAAGCCGGAATTACACAAATATCTTCCTTAAAGGCTTTTTGGAAATCAGCACTTAGATATAAAGTGATTTAAATGTTAATAGCTTGACAACAGATGATTATATGAAATAATTATCATCTATCTTATAGAGATATCAAGGTATCTCTCAATAGGTTTTGATAATAAAACGCTTAAATTATTTAAGTTTTACGATCGCGCATGAATATATTAATCATTTTAGCTGAAGTCAGCCTTGTAATCTTTGTTTTTTTATTACTGAACTGGTTTGTAAGCAAGTTATTCAAGCTATTTACAAAATTAAAGAGCGAAGATAGGAGTATCAAAACCTTGCGTCGGAACATCACAGGGTTATTGTTACTTGCTTGCTTGGTGTCATGTATTTTGATTGTGGGTGCTAATGGTTATCTAGTTTATCGTGGCGAAAACCTTCAACAATACACCATAGCAATGCTTGAGCGTATTCCATCAGGATTTTGGATAACTCTAGGAATTGGCATAGCTCAGAGCATTGGCACTTTCATATTAGCTGCGATCGCACTGAAATTTCTGAAATATTGGCTGAAGATAGCTAGTACTCGCGCCAAGAACTTAGAAAAAAATACCGCCGATGATGAAAGTATTGATGCTTTCTTTAACGCCCTCTATCACAGAATTAGCGGTGGAATCTGGCTGTGGGCTGTCATTCTGTGTGCCCAGTTTCTCAAATTGCCAGCAACGGTTTCGGAATATTTGTACATTGCACTGCGAATCTATTTAATTATTGCCATCGGGTTGCTGATTCTCAAAGCAGTCGCGGCGGTAGTTGATTTTCTTGATGCTCTCAGTGTCAGATACTCCAACCCTGATAACCTCTTGAGATTTTACGATCGCCTCCGACACCTGATACCCTTTTTAAAGCGGTGTTTGGAGTTTGTAATTTATGTCTGCATGGCAACATTAGTGATTCAACAGGTACAGTTAATCGCCAATATTGCAGCTTTTGGCCCGCGAATCATCAAGATCATCGGCATCATCTTCATTAGTCGTGTGTTGTTTGAAGTCGTTTACCTACTTGTTGAAGAGGTGCTGTTTAAAGACCGGAATCTAACTGATATTCAAAGAAGTAGACGCTTGACACTCGTTCCTCTTTTTCGTAGTTTCTTACAATATTTTGTATACTTTGCTGCTATTATCTCTATTCTCTATACTCTTGACATTGACCCAACTCCTATACTTGCAGGTGCTGGTATTGTCGGTATAGCTGTAGGTTTAGGGGCACAGACACTGATAAACGATATAGTCTGCGGCTTCTTTATTCTGTTTGAAAACTACTACTTAGTGGGTGATTATATCGAGGCTGGGAAAGTCGAAGAGAGGGCTGTTGAAGGTGTTGTTGAGGCAATTGAACTAAGAACCACTCGTATTAGACATCCCAATGGTCAATTGCAGATTATTCGCAATGGAGATATTGGCTCAATTACCAATTATTCTAAACAGTATATCTTTGCAGTAGTGGAAGTTGGTGTGCCCTATAATTCCAACTTAGCTCATGTGTACAAAGTGATTGAGGAGGTAGGACAACAGTTAAAAACAAACGATCCAGATGTACTCGAAGGTACACAGATAGATGGAGTGGAAAGCCTTGGAGAATCTAACTTGTTGCTGCGGACATTAACGAAGGTGAAGCCAGGAAAACATCTTCAGATTCAACGCGTTCTTCGGAAGATTTTTACAGATGCACTACTGCGCGAAGGAATTGTAATTCCCATTCGTGCTGAAAGTGCTGAAGGTTAATTTGGCACTTTATTTTTAAAGAGCATTGCGAGTTGGTGTTATGTCAGGCTTGAAGAAATTTGAAAGCTAGCAAAAATTGTGTCCATTCATACAGCAAAATAGTAACGATTGTTATAGGCTTGAAAAGCCCTTTACTTTTATACTTTTGGCGAAACTTCACCGCCAAACAAGCACCAGAGCGATAGGAAATTACTTATGACCAAATGCGATTGATAATTATCAAACGTAAATCTGGTTAAGTTGAACATATCCCTGTCAGCAGCATAAGTGACATCCTACGCCCTGGTTATCTCTTTTAAGGGGACTTAAACAAAAATCAAGCCTCGCATCACAATTGATAATTTCTACAGAATTAGGACTTACGCAAATTATCTCTCAAACTCTGATTTCTCCGTGCCCTCTGTGCCTCTGTGGTTCGTTATTCCGTAACTCGTGCGTAAGTCCTAAGAATATATAGATAACTATGGAATCACTGAGCAAATTAATCAACTCAAGCCATAGTCAAACATTAAATACTAACTTTATGGTGATTTTGTTAAAGTATAAAATTTGTCAGAACGCATTTGAGTGCCATTTCGCCAAACTTCCACTCTTTCAGGGCTGACTAAATAATAAAAACTACCATTATCTGCTCGATATCTGCCTTTACCAATATTCAAAGCTGGTATTTTTATAGGCTTGCTTGGGTCTTGCTTCAACCGCCCAATATAAAATAACTGCCCATTTTCTTCACAGACCTTGACACGAATATTTGCAGTTTCACCATCAATAATGGTAACTCCATTGCAATTAGTATCACTGCTTATAGGTGCAAAACCCATTGGAGGCAATGAAGGTGAAACTTGCTTTGCTACGGGGGGTGTCGAGACTGGGCGGTTCGGGTTATCCACTTGCTGAATTTTAGAAGCAGGGGAAACACTTGCAGTTAAAGATGTCAATAGACGAAGGGGATCAACTGCTATTCGACCATTTGGATGCACTTCAAAATGGAGATGAGGTGCTGTACTATTGCCTGTAGATCCCATCTCAGCAATAATTTGACCTTGAATGACCTGTTGATCCTTGCTCACCAGCAAACGGCGATTATGACCATAAACAGTAGTGCTACCGTCAAGATGCTTAATAGTTATGGCATTGCCTAACCCCCAATTATCCCAACCTGCTTTGACAACAGTACCCGATGCAGCAGCAACAACTGGGGTTCCAGATGCCCCTGCAATATCAATTCCTTCATGTTGATATTTGCGAAAGCCTTGAGAAATAAACCCTTGAGTTGGCCAGATTAAGTTAGAAGCAGGGATAGGAGTTTGCCCAATTGGGGAATCGCTTGCTAACTGTGTTAGGGCAGATGTAGTTGTACTTAATACGGCGGTTAAGGATATTAAACCAATTAGTCCATAAGTGCGGTATCGAAAAACGGTAAGTTTTTTCATAATTGCAAGCCTATTAAAACAATAATTCAGATAGTTTCTGATTATTTGCTGTTTCAAGCTAACTCGGAAAATATCAGGAAGTTTAGCAGATATGTTATTTTTAAGACCTTAGCCAGACACTTTCGTGCTAGAAGTACATAAACATCTCCAGAAATCAAATATGTTTTATCTAGAACCGAATGGCACTAAGAAAAGCTGAAACCTCGTCAGGGCAGGCTGTGGGAGGTGTGGGAGGTGTGGGAGGATGGGGAGGCAATGCAGCATTTGTTAATATGCAGTTATTCAATTTCTCCTCTTTCTCCCCACACTCCCCCCACTCAAAAAGCAAGTTATATCAGGGCTTTGCGATTAACTTAGTGCCATTCTATCCAGAACCCTTGTAGAGACGTAGCACTGCTAAGTCTCTACATTTATTTTCGAAGATGTCTAATATCTGCTCCGTATGCCAGTTATCGACGCATCGAACGGCGGCATACGTTTATCAATTGCTAGAGTCTTGGGTTTCAGACCCCCAATGTTGTGTCAGCTTTCTGCTTTCTTACGAGAGTTCAGTGGCTTCAATTTAGGAGGGGTCGAATCCTATTAGTAATCCTGCTCCTGCCTTGTCTGCGACACGCTGCGCGATCTACCTTATGCCTCAAACCTTAGTGTAATTATCGATTACTTTGGCTAAGTCTGGAATAGCTTCTTCTACGTGCTTTTTGGCTGAACCGCGAAGTTTTTCATAGGTTCCTCGCACGATTTGGCGCTTGGCACTCTTGACTCTAGCATCAGTTACACCCAGTAGCGCATCTGCCGTATGAGAGCGGTTTGCATTCAGGTGTCCAATTGGATCGCCTTTCTGTACACCTTCGCTCCAGATGGGATCAATTGCGGTGAGGCACTGCGGCAGGATCTGCTCAACTACGTAGGGGATATACCCTGGCTTGACACCTTTGAGAGCAGCAAAGGCGGTTTTCAAAGCGATACCGCTCATACCTGACTTGGATGCAAGCTGTACTTCTATCATGTTGCAACATTCATCTACGACCATCGCTTTTTTGGTCGGGTTCAAAAGTCCTTCGCTAAGTCCCATTTCACTTTTCCTTATCTCAGTACTTAATTTCTATTCGACTAACTTTTTTAGCAAGCAGGAAATTACAGAAAATGGTATCAGAGTTAGAGGATGTTATGAACATCACTTTTTCACTACTGAAGGCTTCGTCCATAGTGCAATATGCTTGAGTTAAGGCTTGATTCTCTCTAACCCTCCTTAAAAAGGAGGGAATTAGAGCAAGCCTTGCGTTTACATGGTAGAGTTGGCAGAAAAGAGACAGGATGGTAAAAATTAGGTTATCCCGTCTTGCTGAGACCTGAGTTGTGTCTCTGGCTGACTTGAGCCAGCAGGTAAAGCCTTATGTTCAGATCCCGAAGCTTCATTAGGATAATCTGGAGGTTTTGAGCCACCCGATCGCTTCCGAGAAAATATGGACTGAGCTAGGGTCTTGACTAAGATATACAAAATTGGCACCAAGAACAAACTCAAGAACGTGGAAAGCATCAACCCTCCAAAGAGCGCTGTTCCTAAAGACCAACGGCTACTGGCTCCAGCCCCTTGAGAGATCACCAAGGGCAAAAATCCTAACAGCGCTGCAAAAGAAGTCATTAAGATTGGTCGCAGACGTTCTTGTCCCGCTTTCACCGCCGCGCGTGTGTAGCTCATACCTTGCTCATGCAGCTGATTGGCAAATTCCACGACTAAAATCGCGTTTTTTGCAGCTAGACCAATCAAAGTTACTAGACCCACTTGGCAATAGATATCATCCACTACTTTGGGGAAGAGACTACCTGCCATGAAAATATTGGAACGTAGCCAAATCGCCGTCATCGCTCCCAAAACTGCTAGGGGAACTGTCAGCAAAATAATGATTGGGTCAACATAGCTTTCATATTGAGCCGCCAACACCAGAAAGACAATAACGATCGCTAAAGCAAAAATTAAGCCCGTAGCTCCCCCTGATGTCTTCTCCTGGAGATAAGTCCCTGTCCACTCATAACCAAATCCTTGAGGTAAGACCTCTGCTGCTACTTGCTCCATCGCTTTAATCGCCTCTCCAGAACTAGAACCGGGAGCAGGAGCGCCCTGGACTTTGATTGATCGGTACAAGTTGTAATGGGAGACGGTTTTTGGCCCCACAAAGGGAGTAACTTTCACCAAACTGCTCAACGGAATCATCGCCCCGTTTGCAGAGCGAACATAGAGTTTGCCAATATCATCTGGATTAGAGCGAAAAACCCCATCTGCTTGGACGTATACTCGATACTGTCGCTGTCCTTGGACAAAGTTATTTACATATTGCGACCCCAAGTAAGTTTGCAACGCTCCAAAGATGTCGTTAATCTCCACATTGAGAGCTTTGGCTTGGTTGCGGTTTACCTGAATGTCAAATTGGGGAGTGTCTGCGGTGAACTGAGTGAAAACTCGTTGTAAAACAGGCTTTTTATTTGCGGCTGCAATAAATTTTTTAGCAGTCTCAACTAGGGTTTCAATCGGCGCACTTCCAGTTCGGTCTTGAATGATAAACTCAAAACCACCTGTACTACTTAACCCTCTAACTGGAGGAGCATTCACTGCGATCGCTCTAGCTTCTGTAATTGTCGAGAGCTTTTTGTTCAGCCTCTGAAGTATGCCATAGACAGACTCAGATTCTTTAGCTCTCTCTTTCCAGGGTTTCAGATTAGCAAAGGCAATACCCAAATTAGAAGCATTACCATCGAAACCAAAGCCACTGATCATAAAACTAGCTCTAACTTCGGGAGCCGATGTTACTTCTTTGACAACCCGATCCATAACAGATTCGGTGTACTTCAAAGAAACCCCATCTGGCCCTTGGACAATTACAAAGAAGTAACCCTGATCTTCCTCTGGAATAAACCCGGTAGGAACTGCTCTGTACATTAAAACCGTTGCTACTAAACCAGTGATGAAAACCCCAATTACAATCGGTTTGACATGGGTAAGGTAGCTAACAAACCCGACATATCGCCGTGTGAACCAAGAAAATCCCCGATTAAATTGCGTAAAGAACCAACCCAAAGGGCCCCGTGCAGTCTGAGCAGGGCGCATGAGGATGGCTGCCATACTTGGAGAGAATGTTAAAGCATTGAAGGTGGAAATGGCAATGGAGCAAGCAACGGTTAACGCAAATTGTTTGTAGACAATCCCTGTAGTGCCTGGAATGAATGCAACGGGAATGAATACCGCCATGAGTACAAGTGAAGTGGCAATGATTGCCCCAGTCAACTCCTTCATCGCTTCGACAGCCGCCTCAAAGGGCCTCATGCCCTGCTCCAGTTTGACTGCAACTGCCTCCACTACAATAATGGCATCATCAACAACGATCCCGATCGCTAAAACGAAACCAAATAAGGTCAGTGTATTAATCTGAAATCCTAAAACCAAGAGAGCCGCACATGTTCCAATCAGGGAAACGGGGATCGCAACAGTAGGAATGATCGTGGTACGCCAATCTTGCAAAAAGACGAAAATTACCAAAACCACCAGGATAATCGCCTCAACCAAAGTATGCAGAACTTCTTCTAAAGAAATTTCTACAAATGGCGTGGTATCAAATGCCAACTGTGCTTTTAGTCCAGGTGGAAAACTCTTCTCCAGCGCTACGATCCGCTCTTCAACAGCATGAGCAACATCTAGGGCATTACTACCCGGAAGTTGATATATCCCCAAACCCACGGCTGCCTTGGGAGCATTTCCTGGGATGGTAAATTTGGCATCAGCAAGATAGTTTTCTGCTCCCAGTTCAACTCGACCGACATCTCTGACTTTAACTAGGGTGCTATTCGTAGTGCCATTGGTAGTGCTATTGCTAGTACTATTAGTGCCACCTTGACTCACCTTCAGCACCATATCTTCAAATTCAGCCGCATCTTTAAATCGACTGGTTGCCCGTAAAGCAAATTCAAAGCTTTGATTATCTGGTGCTGGTTCCTTACCAATCGCCCCTGCACCCACTTGAATATTTTGTTGTTGCAGGGCAGTTGTCACATCTTGAGGAGTTAGTTGATGTTGGGCCAGCTTGTTGGGATCGAGCCAAAGACGCATGGCATATTTGCGTTCTCCAAAAACCCTGGCACTTCCTACACCAGGAAGTCGTTTGATTTGATCGAGAATATAAAGATCGACATAATTACTGATAAAAATGTTGTCATACTCATTATTTTCTGAGTAAAACCCATAAACCAGAAGAAGACTGCTTGATGCAGTTTCAACGGTGACACCTGTTCTTTGAACAGTATCTGGCAATTGAGGTGAAGCAAGTGCTTCTTTATTTTGAACGTTTACTTGAGCAATATCGCTATTAACATTAGTTGGGAAGGAGACAGTTATATTGCTAGAACCATCATTACCCGTGTTAGAAGATATATAAGATACATCTTTAACACCATTAATTTGTCGCTCGATAATGTTGGTGACACTGCTTTCTGTTGTTTGAGCATCCGCACCAATATTGTTAGAGCTAACGGTGATTTGCACCGGGGCGAGATCCGGTAGCTGAGAAATTGGCAGGATGGGAATACAGATGCTTCCCAGCAGCAAGATGATAAACGTACAGACCGTAGTTAAGACTGGACGTTTGATGAAGGTGTTGACAAACATAAATCCAGGAACAGTTTAATTCTGGTTACGGACAGAGTGGCTTTTTATTAATATAAGGATTTATTAAGGTTTCATGTTAAATATTTTCTCCTTCCCATACTCCGTATGGGAATACATAGGTCTGGACTGCTGACTCAAGGGGAAATCAAGCTTTTTTCAACTTTGGGACTTACGTCAAACTACAAGCACTCAGAGGCGAATGGCACTAAGAAAAGCTGAAACCTCGTCAGGGCATGGTGTGGGAGGTGTGGGAGGATGTGGAGGCAATGCAGCATTTGTTGATATGCAGTTATTCAATTTCTCCTCTTTCTCCCCACACTTCCCCCACTCCCCACACTCAAAAAGCAAGTTATATCAGGGCTTTGCCATTAACTTAGTGCCATTCCACTCAGAGGCAATAACCTGCGGGTACTCCGTTGGATGACGTAAGAAGAAAATCTTTCTTTTCAGCGATTGTTTGCGTAAGTCCCGGACTTGTGGGTACACCATAGCCCCTTTGTAAGGGGCAATAGGACAGAATTTGGTCTAATCAACTGAAAAATGCGGTCGGTAATTTATCCAAATTTCTAATGAGATTTGCCATTACCTTGAAAATTTAACAATTGATCGTCATTGACCCAAATCGCTTGTTGAGGTACAGAAATAGAAATTCCGGCTTTGTCTAGGGCGACTTTCAGGCGACGGCGGAACTCCCGTGCTACATCCCATTGCTTTAGGGGCTGTGTTTTAAACCATACACGAATAATCAAACCGCGATCGCCAAATTGATCTATTCCCAAAACTTGGGGCGGTTCCAAAATTTGACGCTGCCATTGCATTTCTTGATTCATCTCGAAAGCAACTGTTTCAATCAACTTCAAAGCGTGTTCTGTATCGGCTTGGTAGGCAATGGGAACCGTTAAATCGGCTCGTGACCAACGACTGGAAAGATTGGCAACAATTTTAATTTCACTATTGGGAATCGTGATCAAGCGCCCTTCAGAATCCCGCAGTTGGGTCATCCGCAGATTCAGATTTTCTACTAAGCCTCCTACGTCTCCCACGTTAATCACATCGCCTAAAGCATACTGGTCTTCTAGAATAATCAGGAAACCATTAATCGCATCTTTAATTAGGTTTTGCGAGGCCAGAGACAATGCAACACCAACCAAACTCGCACCCGCTAGTAAGGGAACGATATCTATCCCCAATGACACCAGCGCTAGCAAAAAGCCTACTCCTACGCAGATACCAGTAGCGATGCTTTTAGTCACGCCAGAAAATGTGGAAACTCGCAGTTGCAGCCGTTCTGAACTTTCTGGAGTCAGTAAAGCACCACTGCTAATTAGAGTGGTGGTGAAGCGGTCAATAAGAGCGTAGATGAGACGGATTGCTACATAAGTTCCCAAGAACACGACACCTAATCGCAAAGGAAATTGGGCAGCTGTGAGAATCCCTAACTGAAATGGTCGTGTGTAGGGAAATAGACCCAAGATAAAGAAACTTCCACTACCCCAAATTCCAGCTTGAGTTAGCTGAAACAATCGTCTTTTGACTTCTTGGATATGCCGATGTTGCTGTTGATTTAGTTGTGTTGTAATTGGTTGAGCTGCTGCTGGTGAAATTGGGGAGTTTAGGGGCCATCTAAGAGGTTGGGAGGCAATGGATTGTACTGAATCTTTTTTGGAACGGCGCTGCCAACTATATATCCCCCAACTCATGATAATCATTGCCAGTCCTGTGCCCGCAGCAATTTTACCTTGGTTGATTAAAAATTGAGTTTGTCTTTCTTGCTTTGCTTGTTGCAAGTCTTGTTGTAACGATTCGGCCACTTGATTTGCCGATGTCAACATATCTACCTGTCGTAGTCCAGCATCCTCAGAAGTGATCGTCATCAGGTATTGATCGTTGACATAAATTACTGGTAAGTCGTTTACCTTGCGAACTTCTACCTTGACTGCTGTTTTTGCTGGTGATTGAATGTAATTTTGGCTAATTGTCTCCAACTTCTTTTGGATATCTTCTGAACGCTCAGGAAAGTTGGCTTTTGATGCTGCGATCTGAAATAACCGCCGACCATCTAAATAAATCCAGCCTGTGACAAGCCGATCGTTTGAATCACTACTGACACTACTGGGAGCTTGTAATTGAGGTAAAAATGGAATCTGGGCTGTGGCTTTTGCTATAGGTACAACGGCTATGGCCATTGAACTAGCGATGCCTACGGCGGGCAAAGCCAACGCCAAAAATTGAAAACGCACTCAAACACCTCCTTGAAAACAATTGACTATTGACTACTTCTATAACCATCCTCCGCAATTACTTTGAGTAAATGTACCCATCTAAAGTTGAGGTTTTCTCTTTAGATGATGAAAGTTCGATGTTGTTTTATTTGCCCTCTATCTTTAGATAGATGACAATGTACTTAGAATCAGCAAGCAAAGCTGAGAAGAGTCTTACTCTTACCAAAGATAAAACAAAAAGAAAGAACCTGGCGATGAAGTTGACATTAGGGTAATCAAACGTCAAGCTAGTTTTCAGGACTATTGACTAGTGATTTGCTTTCTTTCAAGCAAAAATCGCAAGTTGTACAATAACCTAGTAGAGTGCGTAAAATTTACGTAACTTTTTTAATTTTTTGAGGTAACTTTTGATGACCGCAACTTCTCCCCGATTAAAGCACGAGGTTAAAGACCTCGGCCTAGCTGCCTTGGGAAGACAGCGCATTGAATGGGCTGGACGCGAAATGCCAGTTTTGAAGCAAATTCGCGATCGCTTTGCGATCGAAAAGCCTTTCGCTGGTTTACGCCTTGTAGCTTGCGCCCACATTACAACAGAAACAGCACATTTGGCGATCGCTCTGAAAGCCGGTGGTGCAGACGCGCTTTTAATTGCTAGCAACCCTTTATCAACGCAAGATGACGTAGCCGCTAGCCTCGTCCTCGATCACGAAATTCCCGTCTTTGCTCAAAAAGGCGAAGATAACGAAACTTATAACCGCCACGTCCAAATAGCTTTAGATCATCGCCCCAACATTATTGTTGATGACGGTAGCGATGTGGTTGCAACTTTGGTACAACAACGCCAACACCAAATCGCTGATTTGATTGGTAGCACCGAAGAAACCACCACCGGTATTGTGCGCCTACGCGCCATGTTTAGAGAAGGCGTACTCACCTTCCCCGCAGTCAACGTCAACGACGCTGACACCAAGCACTTCTTTGATAATCGCTATGGTACTGGGCAATCAACCCTAGATGGCATTATCCGCGCCACAAATATTTTGTTGGCTGGTAAAAACATTGTCGTCGTCGGTTATGGCTGGTGTGGTAAAGGTACAGCCCTCCGCGCCCGTGGGATGGGTGCTAACGTCATCGTTACCGAAATCGACCCCATCAAGGCAATTGAAGCCGTAATGGATGGCTTCCGCGTCCTGCCAATGGCTGAAGCTGCACCTCAAGGTGATATTTTTATCACTGTGACTGGTAACAAGCACGTCGTTCGCGGTGAACACTTCGATGTCATGAAAGACGGTGCGATCGTTTGTAACTCCGGTCACTTTGACTTGGAACTTGATTTGAAATACTTGGCTGCACAAGCTAAGGAAATCAAAGAAGTTCGTCCTTTCACTGAAGAGTATAAGTTGAAAAATGGTAAATCAGTTGTCGTTCTCGGACAAGGACGCTTGATTAACCTCGCTGCGGCTGAAGGACACCCCAGCGCAGTAATGGATATGAGTTTTGCTAACCAAGCTTTGGCTTGTGAATTCCTGGTGAAGAATAAGGGTAAGTTAGCCCCTGGTTTGCATTCAATTCCTGTTGAAGTCGATCAAGAAATTGCTCGTTTGAAGTTGCAAGCTATTGGTATCACAATTGATAGCCTAACTGCTGATCAAATTGAGTACATCAATTCTTGGACAAGTGGAACTTGATACATTGATTAGTTGATTTTTTAGGGGATAGGCTTTTGGGCTTATCCCTTTTTTTGTATGGGAGATATAAATTCTCAATAAAGAATATAATTAAAACATCTTTCGTTCTATCTATTTAAATTAAAAAATTTATCTTAAAATAAATATTCAAAAATGAAATTATTTCTCAGCTTGCACCAAAGCTGATTCCTATTTTTTTATTTTCTTGATCTACAAAAAAATCATGGTTAAAAGAATAAATACAAAGGCGATCTTCATAAATAATATGAAGCTGATTAGTATAATTTTTAGACTTGGGAAAAAGCCTCCAGTTGACAGGCTCCCCAGGGAAATGAATGTATTCAAGTAAACTTGTAATAACTAATATTCCATCCTCTTTTTCTAAAACTATTCCAAAAAAAGAACTATCAGCACTTATTAGATCATCTAGTAATTCTTTAGATTCTATAGAACCAAGGCTAATAAATTTCTCTTGTTGTTCCTTGCCTTTCGGATGGAATTTAACTAAATTTATATCTTTCTCTGTTAATAAACAAATTTTATCATGGGTTCCCCAGGTAAATATTGATGAATTATTATTATCCCTATTTGTAAATATTTCACTAGATGAAAATGATTTTTGAAAGTCTCTGTTAGTTATTTGCGTTTCACCAATCTCTAAAGAAGCTATTGAAACTGGATTTTCATCGGTATCTGTATCTAAAATATTTAATGGAATTAGCTGTGGTTCTTGCTTTTTATAGCCTTTTTTTATAGACTTACGTTTCTTACTAGCTTTAAAATCAGCAAAATAACCTTCGTTAAAATACGAAGAACTAAAGATACTAGGATACAACCAGCGTACAAAATTTGAGTGTTGTCCCAAAATCAAACGAGGTTCATTACGCTTTTGAGAAGGATTTTTTCCTATATAATAATCAAATAGTCCTTCACTTCCAGCAGCAAGAGCTAATGTTAAATGAGACGCTGAAAGGCTGACAACAGGTACATCACACAACTTATCTGCGACAGGGTTTAGTGATTTACTTCTGCTATAAGCGCACTTGGATGAAGAAACACCGCTTTGGCTGCCAACATACACAGTTTTATAGTGTATCGAACTATCAGCATGAGGGAAAGGTAGAGGATTATTCTGTTCACTAACAATCAATTTTGATAAATCAGGGTAGGAAATTTCTATTGAATTCTCTACTAATTCTTGAAATTTTTTAAGGATTAAATCTTTTATGTCTGAATCTTGAAATAACACGTTATTATATAAATTATCTCCATACTGCACTGAAAATTTTAGTACAAGTTTCAAATTTTCATTTACATTAATATTTTCTATTAGTTTATTCCAATTTAAAGTTGTGATAGACCCATCATTTTTCCAAAGATAAAGTTTACCATCATAAATTTGACTATCATAGTATGAACCTGGTATAACAATTTCCAACGGTTTAATGTTTAAAGTCTGCATCTTTGTCCTTTAGAAATTTTTCGGATAGTTGTTGTACGAAGATAATTTTGTTGTTGCCAATCTCGTAATACATTTACTGGAGGAATATCTTGATTTTTTCCGCAAGTAGGATTTGCGGGATATCCATGCCAATTACTGTTTTGACTACTATCTATAAATTTAGCAATAAATAATTGGTAAAAATCTGCCTCATTACTAGATGATGTTCCTAGATATACAACTTTATCATCCTCAAAATATAATCCCCAACTAATATATAGTGGTTTATTCAAGCAAGACTGTAATGAGAATTGAAAACAGTTCCTCTCCTGAAGTTCGCTTATAGTCCACTGTGATTTTTCGGGACTATTATTTCTGTGATCTATTTTATGAGTGTAGTAAATTTGGGGCAAAATTTCAATTTCTTGATTAATCATTTGTTCAACATTTTACTTCCTGGCTATTTTTAATATAAACATGATAGTTTTTAATTAAATACTAGTAAACAATGAAACAGCAACAATTTTTTGTAAATTTTAATTTAATAATTCTTTATCAAAATAGTACCAGTCTTTAAGATTCGCGGCTATACAGACAAGACCTGTCTTAGCGGGTTCTGAAATCTTATTTTTAGCCCACGAAGGTAGACTCTTTCCACAAAACAAAAAATAGTGCCGTAATTTCCCAAATTAATATAGTATATATTGTAATATAAATTTCCTCATATGCCAGCTAGAGACATTTACCATAATGCCGTTAGAAATGCCCTAGAAAAAGATAATTGGCAAATCACTAAAGATCCATTTATTCTCAAATGGGGTACAAGAGATTTATATATTGACTTAGGTGCAGAAAAACTTATAGCCGCCGAAAAAAGTGGAGAGAAAATAGCAGTCGAAATTAAAAGCTTTATAGGTGCTTCTCCAGTCACTGACCTAGAAAATGCTTTAGGGCAATATATCTTATATTACGATATTCTCACTCGTTTAGAACCTAACCGTCGCTTGTATCTGGCTATTCGTCAAGAAACCTACTCAGAACTATTTCAAGAACCAATTGGTAAAATATTATTAGAAAATCAACGCCTTTGTTTACTTGTCTTCGATTCAAAACGAGAGGTGGTACTGCAATGGATACCTTAGATAATTATCGCCAAATCATTCAAAAAATATTAAACGAATACGCCCAACTCCCCTATGCTTACGGAGAGCTAGAAAGACAACTAATTATAGACCAAGCCGCCAACCATTACCTACTACTAACATTAGGCTGGGAAAATAATCAACGGGTGCATGGTTGCTTAGTCCATATTGACATCATCAACGATAAAATCTGGATTCAAAGAGACGGTACAGAATACGGTATGGCAAATGAACTTGTTAATGCTGGTATTCCTAAAAATAAAATTGTTCTAGCCTTTCAACCAGCCGATATCAGACAATATACTGAATTTGCAGTTACTTAATTAAGTCTAAAAGCTGCTGCTAAACCTGGAATAATAGTTGCTATAGCTTAAAACTATCAACTTGATATACTATAAATATTCCTACAGACACATCTCATGTTAACCGTAACAGTTGATGAAATCCAGCGAAATCTAACTAGCTATCTTCAACAAGTAGCAGCAGGTGAAAGTATTATTATCATGCAAGCAGGTAAACCTATTGCAGAAATTAAACCAGTTTCAGTCACGTCTCAACAAATTAGACCTTATGGCTTATGTGCTGGGGAGTTCATTGTTCCAGATGATTTTGATAGTCCCTTACCTGAAGAGATTTTGAATAGTTTTGAGGGTAAATGAAACTATTATTAGATACCCATATATTCTTATGGTTTATTAGTGGCGATCAAAAATTACCAATTCATTTACAACATAGCATTCGTGATTTAAATAACGACGTATATTTAAGTTGCGTTTCAGTTTGGGAAGCAACTGTTAAATATCAATTAGGTAAATTACCATTACCAGAATCACCTGAAATCTACCTTCCTAAACAGCGTCAGCAGCATTTAATCAGTAGTCTCAACCTAGATGAAGAAAGTGTTGCTCAACTCTTGAATTTACCATTATTACATCGCGATCCTTTTGATAGGATGTTGATTTGTCAAGCTTTACAACATAATTTAACAATTTTCAGTATAGACCCGGTAATTCGTTCCTATTCGGTCAGTGTTTTATATTAAGGTAATAATGCTCAAAATCTGGAAGAGAATAGCCTTTCCATTTTAAAAGTGCATAAAAGTATGCTTTTTTCAAAATTAAATAATCAGCACTCACTTGGAGCGATGTGACTGGCTATTCGGTGTCGCAAAACTAAACTCCGTAGGGGCAATTCATGAATTGCCCCTACTTAAAATCAGGGTTTCAGCTATTGTTTGCTTAAGTCCTGTTCACTTTTCGCTGTCCGGCTGAAGAGTCGATAGTATAGCGATGTGCTGGTTTCCTTTAAGGGAAACAGCAGATAGCTAAGAGGATTTATTGCCACAATAATATTTCGGAAGTCGCGCCGCGCGAAAAATAAGATCGCACGAGCAACTTGCTGTGCAGACATAACACCATAGGGATTAAGTTGACTCTTGAACGGGCCAAGAATTAACTTGCGAATTACACAATCCCCATCTAAACGCTTGAGAGTAACAATATCACCTAGCGATCGCTTGCTGAGTTCATAAAGCGGACTCAGTGCTGGAGAAACCTCAGCCTCAGAAGTGTTTACCCAGATTTCCTTGGTTGCTTTTGCTTGTGGCCCTGTTACAGTTGTCGAAAATATATCCATCAACCGCAATGCTGAAAAGGTATTCACCTCATAAGAAGAGTTGATAGCCTCCGATGTGCGGCTGGCGTAGACATTGATTCCGTGGTTGATAATTAAAATATCTACTTTCTCTAAACTATTCCTCAGTTCGGCTTCATTACCTAATTGCCAAGGAACCACTTTCACCCCAACTTGCTCTACTAATTTTTCTGGATTAGTGGTTAATGCTACGACTTTAGCATTGTTCTTTACCAGTTCAGCCGCCAAAGCTTGCCCTAACGCTCCTGATGCTCCGGTTAAAGCGATGGTTTTCCCCTTGAGAGACAGTCCTGTACCCAGAATTTTATCAACTAAGGGAAAGACACCACTGTAGTAAGCGTTAACATCATCAAAATGATGCCGCCAATGGTAAGACCGATTCACCCACCAAATGGATGGAATTGTCTCTAAAGGGCCGGGTAGGTGGTTGTAGTCTGTATCAATTTTTCCCTGAAAATACCGCACAGACGCGCCATACAAGAAGGTGAAACCATAAGCTACTCCCAGCCATAACCCCCATTGTTGGACAATTAAGGCAACGGCTACCAACACCACCAGCAGTAGACTCGATTCTAAAATGTCGTGATAGAGTTGCGATTCTTGGTAAATTTTCATGGAAACTATCGATAAATCGCGGCGATAGGCCATGTGGTGCTTGTTGTGCCATTTAGCAAGCCAATTGACTTGGTGACATAAAGCATGGTAGCTGTCTCTCAAGACCTCAGCGAGTAAAAGTGAGAAGATTGCCCAACTAGCAAACTGTAAGCTGGCATTTAGCCAAACCCAATTAATTTGTAAGCTTGCCTCAATTCCCATCAAGTTTTCAGCTAGCATTTTTATCATGTTTGTCTATACTCGTTTTTCTTAATTATTCTTCATGATCTGACAAAGGTGCGTTAAGGTCGAGTCTAGAGCAAATTAAAATCAAAGGGAATGGGGAATGGGGAATGGGAAATGGGAAATGGGGAATGGGGAAATCAAGGAGAATAACCATGCCCAATTAGAAATTAGTTAAGATATCCCAGTTGACTTTCACATAGCCAGGTTCAATATGGGTAAAGTGTTGGCTCAATTGCTGATGTGCTTTTGGTAGAGCGTGGAAAGGAATTGATGCGTATAAATGATGCTCTGCATGAAATGGCATATTCCACATGAAAAATCTCACAGGCCAAAGGGTTAGGGTTGTGCGCGTATTTGTGAGCAGATTAGCGTCAAGAGTGCAACCTGTATGTTCTGCTAGCAGAATGAAACGGAGAATCGGCTGACCGATAAGCAGGGGTAGCAGCCAATACAGGAAAAACCAAGGCTGACCAAATAGAATTGAGATTGCGATCGCACTTACATAAATACCTAATTGCCATCGAGTAGAGCGAATAACTTCGGCTCGTGCGGCTTCTGGCACAAATGGAAAATCGTCAAATTGACCAATCGCCACCTGAAAATGTCCGCTTAATTTACCCCGCCACCACGGTAAACCGCTAATTATCAACAAGTATTTACCCAGATTACTCGGTTTGAGATCGGTTAGTTCGGGATCTTTGTCAGGAACGCGAGTGTAGCGATGATGCCATTTATGATAACGACGAAAGAACGTGCTGTTGTAAAATGAGAGCAAGCCGGAAAACCAAGCTACAGCATCATTTAATCGATTGTTAGCGAAAGCCGTCCTGTGAACGCATTCGTGCATCGGTGCAAACATGGAAGCCAGACTGAAGCCATAGATTACCAGTGCTGGTATAGCCAGTGACCAATTGCCAAAGTTTGTTCCCCACAGATAGCCACTGCAAATCATGACTGTGATGTGGAAAGCCAGTTGAACTAGTCCTTTGGAGTTGGAGCGATCGTTTAGAACACTTAACTCCTGTACACTGAGAATTTGACAGAGATTTTGCTCTTTATTAGGTTTGTCATCCAATAATTCAGATTGAATAATTGCGTCAGACATAATTTTAAGTAGGTCGGCGTGAATAGTTGCGCGTGGTTGCCTTCTAACTTCTCAATTCTGACTCTTGACTCCTGAATTCTGATCTAATTTTAATAGACGCTGTGAATTTAGCTGACTATACCAGCACGAAAAATTTTTTCTGCGGTTAAATTCAACTCTGGGAAAGTTGGTGATTGGATACGGTCATTACCTCGAAATTTATTAATTAGATACTCACCTTCTTCCAAACAGCAAACCAAGATAGTAGGTTGTTTTGGTTTGCCAATAAATTCCCGACCACCCAATGCGGCATAGTCCACAATCCAGTATTCAGGAACTCCCATTTGTTCATAGTCAGCATATTTTTTGTGGTAATCATCACGCCAATTAGTACTCACTACCTCCACCACTAAAGGAATGGATGCAGCAAGGCTTACGGTAGATGTTTTTTTCCATAGAGGTTCATTTATTAAATTAGGCTGATTTAGGATCAGGACATCTGGTGAATAAGCTGATTCGTTTTCAAGTGGTTTGACGAATACTGTTTTTGGGATGAAATAAGGAAGATTTAAACGACTATATTCTAAAGTGATTTTTGTGGCTAAAAATCCTGTAACCTCTTCATGGTCGCCTGCTGGTTGCGCCATCTCAACAATCACTCCATCATGGAGTTCATAACGTCTTTGTGGGTTGTCTGGATACTGAGCAACAAATTCATCGAATGTAACTAGTTTGCGTAAGGCTTGAGTCATGGTTTTATTCCTCTAAGCAAAACTGATATGAGAGTGAAGGAGGCAGGGGGCAGGGGGAGAAAAAAACTTATTCTAAGCGTATTGCAATTCTAAGACTTGTTCAGCCTTTGAACTCCGTTAACGAGTGTTTGAACTGGATGAATCCACCTTTTATCTCCGTCAACGAGTATTTGAACTGGATGAATCCACCTTTTATCTCCGTCAACGAGTATTTGAACTGGATGAATCCACCTTTTATCTCCGTCAACGAGTATTTGAACCGGATGAATCCACCTTTTATCTCCGTCAACGGGTATTTGAACCGGATGAATCCACCTTTTATCTCCGTCAACGAGTATTTGAACCGGATGAATCCACCTTTTATCTCCGTCAACGAGTATTTGAACTGGATGAATCCACCTTTAATACTCATTAACATAGCTCTTGTACGGAATATTCTACTTTCTTTAATCTCAAGTTCCACACTACGGCTATTCGATGTTTGGAGGCTGGGGATTTGCGATCGCAATTATGGGAAAGTTAATCAAAGTGAACTAGCAAAAAAAACTATGATACATAAAAAACTCCCCTCTAAAATGAAGGGAGTCAAGAGTTAGTGATTAAAAAGAACAAATCAACCAAGCGTTATTTGTTCAGTCGAGAGAGTGTCAAATTGGCTGTTTGCGCCAGCTACGTTTTTTCATCTTGGTTTGCCAAGACTCCATGTAGGTGTAGAAAACGGGTGTTAAATAAAGTGTGAGGAACTGCGAGAATACTAAGCCCCCAACTACTGCTAAACCAAGGGGACGACGTGTATCTGCTCCGGCTCCCAAACCGAGGGCAATTGGTAAAGTTCCCATAAGCGCTGCCATTGTCGTCATCATAATTGGACGAAATCTCACCAAGCAGGCTTCATAGATAGCATCATAAGGGGTTTTGCCGTTATGACGGGCAACGATCGCAAAGTCAACCATCATAATCCCGTTTTTCTTCACAATGCCAACTAGCAGAATGATGCCGACGAAGGCGTAAATATTCAAGTCAACTTGAAATAGCAACAGGGTGAGTATTGCCCCAAATCCAGCAGAAGGTAAGCTAGAAAGGATAGTTAGCGGGTGAATGAAGTTCTCGTAGAGAATCCCCAAGACGATATAAATCACCAAGATGGCAACCAGCAGTAGCAGTCCTAAACCCTGAATCGAAGATTGGAATGCCTGCGCTGAACCTTGGAAGCCTGTACTAATGGTAGGTGGCAGTGTTTGACGGGCAAGTTCCTCAATTTTCCCAGTGACGTTACCGAGTGAAACTCCTGGCTTGAGGTTAAAGGAGAAGGTGACAGAAGCAAGCTGCCCTTTGTGGTTGATAGTTAAGGGGCCTACATCTTTGCTCAAGGTTGCTATGGCGTTGAGAGGCACAAGTTGTCCACTAGGGGCACGAACTGAGAGTAAATCTAGGGCGTTGGCATTTTGCTGATATTTTGGTTCCACGCCCATAATTACTTGGTATTGGCTATCGGGGGCGTAGATGGTAGAAACTTGGCGAGTACCATAAGCATTACTCAGAGCAGTTTCGATTTGATTGGCGGTCAAACCTAGAGCCGAAGCTTGGTCGCGGTTGATGTCTACTTTTACTTGCGGATTTTTGATTTGCAAATCGCTGTTGACATCTTGTAAATCTGAGAGCGATCGCAATTTCTCTTCTAAAGCTGGAGCGTACTGGTAAAGTTCCTGAATATTGGGAGTTTGCAGAGTAAATTGATACTGAGCTTTTGTCTGTTGTCCACCGACATTGATGGCTGGGGGATTTTGCAAGAAAACCTTGATTCCAGGCACAACTGACAACTTAGGCCGGAGTTCCTGGACAACTTCATCAGCACTGAGACGGCGCTCATGGCGGGGCTTGAGTTCAATTAAAAGCCGTCCCGCGTTGGCGGAAGCATTTGGGCCGCCAGCCCCGACACTGGAGTTGATGGAATCAACATTAGGATCACGATAAGCGATCGCAGCTACAGCTTGTTGATGTTTTACCATCTCATCAAAGGATATATCCTCTGATGCCTGAGTAGTTGCCGTAATTTGTCCAACATCTGCGTTGGGAACAAACCCTTTAGGCACAATTATAAATAGATATACTGTCGCTACAAGAATCGCTCCCGAAATCACCATTGTCGTGCGGTGATACTTGAGTGATTTCTTCAAACTCCAATCGTATCCGCCCAATATCACATTAAAAACGTTTTCCGAAAAGTTGTAGAGACGACGGTTAAAGTTTTTGATTCGGGACTGGAGACTAGGTGCTGGGGACTCGGAGTTAAGAATTTCTCCCTCTCTCCCCTGCTCCTCATCTCCCCTACTCCCCTGCTCCCCTGCTCCCCTGCTCCCCTGCTCCTCATCCCCCTCACTCTCATGCTCATGATGAGGTGGACTCAAGAATCTCGAACACAGCATTGGTGTCAAGCTGAGGGAAATTACGCCAGATACCAAGATTGCAACACTGATGGTAACGGCAAACTCCCGAAACAGTCGCCCCAGAATGCCTTCCATGAAAAGGATCGGGATGAATACTGCTACCAGAGAGATGGTCATAGATAAGATTGTGAAACCAATCTCTCTAGAACCATTTAGGGCTGCTTCCATCCGGCTTTCGCCCATTTCCATGTGGCGGACAATATTCTCTAGCATGACTACGGCATCATCTACCACGAAACCTACTGAAAGGGTCAACGCCATCAGCGATAGGTTATCGAGCGAGAAACCCAGTAGTACCATGACTCCAAAAGTCGCTACTATCGAAAGCGGTACTGCCAAACTGGGAATAACAGTAGCAGAAATATTGCGAAGGAATAGAAAGATTACCAGCACCACCAGAGCGATGGTGAGCAACAGCGTGAATTGTACATCATCCACCGACTCCCGAATTGATTGGGAGCGATCGTAGAGAATATCCATATTCACAGCCGCCGGAATCTGTGTCCGAAAGCTGGGTAACAGTTTCTTGATTGCATCCACTACTTGAACGGTATTAGTTCCCGGTTGGCGCTGAATTGCCAAAACAATCGCCCGCACGCCAGAATTTTGGACTGAGGATTTCTCCCCTGCTCCTCTGCTCCCCTGCTCCCCTGCTCCCCTGCTCCCCTGCTCCCCTGCTCCTCTGCTCCTCTGCTCCCCTGCTCCCTTACTCTCTTTCTTAACAGGAAAATACCAACTCGCAATCTTGTCATTTTCCACGCTGTCCAGAACTTGACCCAGTTCACCTAGCTGCACTGGTGCGCCGTTCTGATAAGCCACACTTAGGGAGCGATAGCTGGCGGCATCGTTGAGTTGACCGTTTGCTTGAATCGTAGAATTTTGCTGCTTACCGTAAAGTGTCCCCGTAGGCAGATTGACATTTCCATTAGCGATCGCAGTTGCTACTTCATCAATTCCTATGCCTTTGACACTCAGCGCTTCCGGGTCAAGCTGAATTCGTACCGCGTACTTTTGGGAACCAAACACCTGCACTTGCGCCACTCCATCCACCATTGACAGACGTTGTGCCAGCAATGTTTCAGCGTATTTGTCTACAGTTGAGAGGGGCAGAATAGACGAATTGAGGGAGATGTAAAGGACTGGCTGATCTGCCGGATTTACCTTTCGGTAAGATGGCGGATTAGGCATATTTGTCGGTAACTGCTTTGCTCCCTTAGCGATCGCAGACTGGACATCTTGTGCTGCACCATCAATATCCCGATTCAGGTCAAATTGCAGCGTTAGCTGTGTAGTACCCAAAGAACTGGTAGAGTTCATCGAACTCAATCCCGCGATGCTCGAAAACTGCTGCTCTAAAGGGGTTGCGACTGAGGCAGCCATCGTTTCTGGACTAGCTCCGGGCAGATTAGCTGTTACCTGGAGTGTTGGATAATCTACATTGGGTAAGTCGCTAACAGGTAGCTGTTGGTAACTGATCAGCCCAAATATCAAAATGCCAACCATAACTAGAGTCGTCATGATTGGTCGCCGGATAAATAGCTCGGAAATGTTCATCTTAATAATGAGTCATTTGTCATTGGTCATTTGTCATTTGTCATTTGTCATTTGTCATTGTTTTCCATCACCTCTGCCCCTCTGCCTTTCCGCCTCCTTGCTCCCCTGCCCCCCTGCTTCCTACTTCCGGTTTCACTTGGACTGTGGCACCAGGCACTAGGTTGAATTGTCCATCAATAACTACTTGTTCACCCGGTTTCAACCCTTGCTTAATTACCGTTTCGTTTTCAACGGTGTCGCCGACGGTAATTGTCCGCATTTCTGCGGTCTTATCGGGTTTGACCACATACACAAATTGTCCCTTTTGCCCACTCTGTACCGCCTGGGAAGGAACAGTAATGGCATTTGGTTCTTCGCTTAGTTTGAGGACAACATTAACAAACTGCCCCGGAAACAGGCGATCGTCAGCGTTGGCAAAAGTACCCTTAAGTTGAATTGTGCCTGTTTGGGTATTGACTCCACTATCGACAAAGGTAAGTTCGCCTCGGACTGGCCGCCCTGCATCTTTAGGAGGTAAAGCATCGACTTCTAACTTGCCGTTATTAGCACTGTATTTTTTGATATCTGGCAGCAATCGCTGGGCAATGGAAAAGTTGACGTAAATCGGGTGAATTTGACTGATTGTAATTAGCGGATCGGTGGCATTCGCCTCTACCAAGTTGCCTTGATTTAGCTTCAGACTACCCGTGCGTCCAGCAATTGGTGAGTAGATGGAAGTATAGGAAAGCTGAACTTTAGCATTATCGATCGCAGCTTCATCTGCCACTACCACTGCCTGAGCATTTTGTACATCTGCTTGGGCTGCTGCGATCGCAGCCTGAGCATTTGCTACTCCCTCTTGATCTGCTTGCACCGTTGCCTGTTGAGCAGCAGCAGTAGTCTGATACTGTTCGGACTGTTCTTTACTGATAGCCCCTTGCTTGAGCAAACTAGCATAACGTTGAGCCTGCACATTTGCATTTGTTGCCTGGGACTTATCCTTGACGACATTCGCTTTTGCCTGGTTCACTTGAGCGATCGCTTTTAGCACATTAGCCTGTGCCTGTTTCACCTGAGCCAAATCTTTAGCCTTGGCAGCATTAGCTTGCATCAGCGCGGCTTGTAGAGGGCGAGAATCAATTTTAAATAACAAGTCTCCTTTCTTAACGTTCTGTCCTTGCTGAAAATAGACTCCAGTAAGTTGCCCACCTACTTGAGATTTGACAGATACCGTAGAATATGCTTCAACTGTCCCCGTAGCCGATAACTGTATTGGAATCGTTTTTTGAGTCGCAGTGGCAACCACCACTGGCACGGCTCGCTTTTTTCCTGCTTCTTTTCCACTTGATTGGGCTTCGGAAGCATTACAGGCAGCACACAAGTAAGTTAGACCTAATATAAGTAGTGAAAATCGTCCTCTTTGAATAGCGTTATAAAAGCTAGGAATAGTTTGAGCAGCCAAGGACGAAGGCTTTATCGTCTGAATAGAAACTAAACGGCGCATATTAACAATTTGGGGAAAGGGGAAGCACATACACGTACTAGCTTGTCGTTAGACATCGCATTTTTTACAAAATGGTTGGTTGCGATTAATTCTAATTAGATAAGCAGAATGTTAGTCAAGCTAAACATTAGTGTACTAATAATTGCTTTTTTCGCCTACCCCTTTTAGAAATAAATTGTTGTGACTTTATTTATATATATTTAGGGTTGTGTTGCAAAAATTATTTGAGAATAAGTGGAATAGTCTAAGCAACAATTTTATTTTACGAAGGCGATCGCAATTTGTCGTTCAGCCAAAATAAATATTTGGACTTAGACATTAAAGCGATAGCCCTCAACTGAGATTCAAGCAGCACAAAAAATCGGGGCAGGTGATAAACCCGCCCCGATATCTGATATATTGCGCCCAACGGCTGTTGCTACAGGCTTTAAACTATCAACTAAACGCACCATATCTTCTAAAGAGAGTGCTTGACGGGCATCAGAAACAGATTTTTCTGGTTCTGGGTGACATTCAATAATTAATCCATCAGCACCGCAAGCGATCGCAGCCCTAGCCACAGGTGCCACCAGTTCCCGTTTACCGACAGCATGGGAAGGATCTACAATCACAGGCAGGTGAGTTATTTGCTTAAGTGCTGCCACTGCTGCTAAATCTAGGACGTTACGGGTGTAATCATCGAAGCTGCGGATACCGCGTTCGCACAACACCACATCAGGATTTCCGTGGCTAAGAATATATTCAGCAGCCATGACGAATTCTTCAATAGTCGCTGCTAAACCACGTTTGAGGAGTATTGGTTTACCAGCTTGTCCCAAAGCTTTGAGCAAGTCGAAGTTTTGCATATTGCGGCTACCAACTTGAAGCATATCAGCGTGGGCGGCGACTACTTCAATTTGGGAAATTGACATCACCTCAGTGACAACTGGCATATTGTAATACGATCGCACCTTTGCCAAAATCCTCAATCCTTCCTCACCCATACCCTGGAAAGCGTAAGGAGATGTGCGAGGTTTGTAGACACCGCCACGCAACCCCTGTATCGATGCAGTAGATAGCTTTTGGGCGACAATTTCCATTTGTTCTAAGCTTTCAACGGTACAGGGCCCGCCAATAATTACCAGTTCTTCGCCTCCGAAAGCGACTTTTTCTGAAATCTTAACGATTGTCTGGTGATTCGGATGAGATTGTGCGGCAAGTTTAGCATTAATCATGGTTTCATTCTCCTGAAAAGTTATGGATTGAGTACTTAGGTATTAAGGTAAGAGTTGTTTTCCAGTCCCCAGTGATAACAAAAAAGCCCGGAACCTTTGAAAAGTTCCGGGCGCGTTCTGATTCATCGATATGACGCTACTTACCCGGAATTTATTCTGGGCCAAAAGTAAAAGCCATAAAACCAGCTACTTAAATAAGTCATGAAGATGAAATTCTCCTTAAAACAACAAAAACCGCAGAGTTTGCTCTGCGGTTCACCGGGCGGTTTCCATTAGGAAACTACATTCACTCCCGGTGAACCACCTTAAACCAAAAATAAAAGTAGGAACTTGTTTTAAGCATTTGTGGGGCTTTTGCTGGAAAACTTAATAAATATACCTATTTAAGGTAACATTAACAGGAAGAATAGGCAGTGTCAAGACCCCAATAAACCACAAAAAAGCGATAGACTCAGTACAACTGTAGGAGTGAAGACTCGCATTGTAGGGAAACAACCTGCTTTAAGCCACTTTGACATCTATATCAATTGCCCCTAAGACAGATGTAGTTTTTCAAATAATCTATATTTGGTCTTTCCTGTGAATGCGTAACTCCTAAAAACATATAAACCTGTTTGCTTTTTAAGTAGGGTACAAAATACAGAACTTAAAACCAGATACAAAGAGTTACTATCTCCTGCCCCTTGTCCCCTTGTCCCCTTGTCCCCTTGTCCCCTTGTCTCCCTTGTCCCCTTGTCCCCCTGCTCCCCTGCCCCCTGCCCTCAAACCCGTACCTTTGTACTTCATGCAAAAGAAAACATCAGTAATTCTCCTGACTTGTCATTTCACCTTGCGAAAGCTGATTGCAGACAATTGACGATCGCCATACATTATTCTGACCCAAGTCCTCATTGACCAGATTAACTTTTTAGGATCATCAGTTTCATTATGCCCAGTTCCAAAATCTTAGCCCAATCTTTCGACTATTATGGAGTTTACCCCTGCCCAGTCTGTCGAATAGGTAAGATTTCTCACATGCCATTGATGGAAGCTATGGCTTGTGACTTTTGTCAAGAGATTTTTACAGTCAACTTAGAAATCCAGCAAATCAAGATGCCTTCTAGACAACCACCATTAACTTGGCGTTGGAATGGGTTTAGTTGGACAGAAGGCCAGTTAGAAGGTGTGGAGTTAGGTTGGGGTTATGGACTAGCAGCAGCAGTTTTTGTAATTCTTCCCACTACTTTAATTGGCATAGTAGCTTACTATTTTCCTGCTGACCTCAAGGAACCCATTACTTGGACACCATATATTTGGACAGTATTGACCTTTGTATCACATTTATCAATTATTGTTTGGATTGTTATTGAAATTTATCAAATTCCAGTTGCAGCATATTTGAGAGCGATCGCTCGATGGAGAAATCGGGAGATGGAGAGATGAGGAAGCAGCGAAGTGGCAAAAGATGCAGCGAATACATGGCTCCATCACTCATAATTAAGTTGATTGTCCACCAAAATATCGTATGAGCGATCTGGAGCGGTACTATAGAATTTTGGAATTAGAGCCTGGAGCAACACTTGAAGAAGTGAACCAGGCTTACAAAGATTTAGTCTTTGTTTGGCATCCCGATCGCATTCCCAAAGAAAATCTCCGTTTACAGCAGAAAGCACAAGACAAGCTGAAAGCCATAAATGAAGCTCGTGAAAAATTGCGCTCTCTAAAAACCAAACATCAAACTATATCTAATTCACCTTCACCTTCACCTTCACCGTCATATCAACAGCAAACACCATCTCAAAAAACCCAGCCACCACCGAAGCAAAACTCAGACTTGAGTGGCAAAGACTACAGTCGGGCAAATTTGAGTAACAAAGACTTATCTGGCAGAAATCTAAGTTATGCAAACTTGAGTGGTGCTAATCTCAGCGACACTTTTATGCACAAAGTCAACCTTAGAGGGGCGAATTTATCTGAAGCAAATTTATTTCGGGCAAACCTCCTTTTAGCGGATCTCAGGGAGGCGAATTTACGGGGTGCTAATTTAATTGGTGCGGATCTCAGTGGAACCGACTTACGAGGAGCCGACTTAACAGGAGCGCGGATTCGTTCTGGTGAGCGCCTTTTGGTTAAATTAATTGGCGCTAACTTAGCTGGGGCAATCATGCCTGATGGGGAAATTTACCAATAACCGATGTTGCACTACGACACAGAGTCAGGTAGCACAGGTGTGCTACCCAATTTTTTTGAGTATAAAAGACCAAAACACTTGTAGAGACGGCGATTTATCGCGTCTCAAAAACCCAAAATTTTTACCAGTAGCCCTTAACCCAAACGTTTTGGTATAAGTACCTAAGTTGACACGCATAAGTAATGCTGTGCCCTTGCCTGGCGGTTAAATCATTAATTGCGATCGCCTAGTCAATTTTACGGGAACACAATATAAAATCTTTAGTCATTAAGCAAGTACAGATTAAATATCCAAGGCTTAACTAAGAAGTTAGAAGTCAAAAATTAGAATTAATTAGAGAAAAATATCGCTAATTGTAGACTGCTAAATATTTTATTTAGTGAGGTAATGTATTACTTTTTATTCAGCAGTCATACATTAATTACGTATTTACTCTAAATCAGAATACTGAATTTAATTTAGATACTTCTATAACTAATTCAGTTTAATTCTAGTTACCTAAATTTCAATATGCAGATGTAGCTTCGGTAAGTTAAACAGCTAACTTCTCGATAGTTTTGAGATGTCTATTATGGCTTTAATAGTCTATATTTCGGCATCTTTGAGCAGATTGTCTAGTTTGCAAATTTATACTTACCCTATTAATGCGTTGATTATTTAACCGGAAATAAGTTTGCTTTAGATTCTTTATATATCAAGAATCTATCAGCTTGTCATAAGCGATACATGGGCTTTTTCTCCCATTTAAATATGGTTGATACTGATTTTTTAACGATCAGTTTTCCGGAATCAGCCGCAACGAATTTGGAGCTAACACTATCCAAATACTCAAAACAGGTGAGTTATGAATAATCAAAATTTCAAGACAACATCTATCAACTTTATCAAATCTTTTCTAGCTGCGGCTACACTGATAACAGCTTCCGTCGGCCCTGCTTTTGCTAACGACAAAGTGGAAATTGTAGGTGCAGAATATGGTGGTAATGGCTGCCCTGAAGGATCTGCTAGTGTAAGTGTCAGTCCCGATGGTCAAGAGCTAAGTATTCTATTTGATAAGTTTATAGCTGTAGGGAATAAAGCAGAAGAAAGACGCAAAAACTGTAACTTAAGTATTCCGATCAAAGTCCCCCAAGGCTTTCAAATTTCCCTCTACGATGCTGATTATCGGGGCTATGTTGCTCCTAGCACAATTGGCAGACTAAGAGCAGAGTACTTTTTTGCTGGTCAGCGCGGCCCTGTTTTTTCTCGGACATTTAACGGCGAAAGTGATTACAACGTTCGCGATCAATTAGTGACTGTGGCTGATGTTTGGTCACGCTGTGGTGACAGTGTAAATATGCGGGTAAATGCTGCAATGACCGCCAGTGGTCAAGGTATGGCAACTGTTGACTCCTTTGACCTCGCCCACCGAGGGTTGGTTTATCACGTCAAATATCGCCAGTGTCGTTAAGTCTTTTCAAAGCCGGGAGCCACAAACTTTTAGCTTTAAAAAGGTCTAAGGCTTTGTTGGTTTAAGCAACACAGAACCTAACACTCTGTATCGATGTTAGGTTTTCTTACATCAACCCAACAAAGCCCTTTTTTGCACTTAAAGCTTGCGTTACGCTCTGCTACGCACCTTAAATTATGGCTGATTTTTCACGTTATGTAGAAAAGTCCACCAAAAACCTAACCCCCTAACCCCCTTCCCGACGCGGGAAGGGGGAAAATTTAAAGTCTCTCTCCTTTTAGGAGAGAGATTTAGAGAGAGGTTTTCCAGATGCCGTGAAGAGTCAGGAATTTACAACCAACCTGTAAAATTGAATATGATACATCAAGGCTTTTAGGCATTGTGAACTTTTTTATTGGTTGTGCTGTTTGGGCATATAAAGGTTGGGTTGGTGAACTTTACCCCCAAGGTACTCGCACCGCCGATTTTCTCAATCTCTACAGTCGTCGCTTCACCACTGTAGAAGGTAACACCACCTTTTATGCCGTGCCTAACCAACAAACAGTAACCCGTTGGGCTGCTGAAACTCCAGCAGGTTTTGAATTTTGTCTAAAATTACCGCGAGATATTACCCATCAAGGGTTGCTACAACCTTATATTCCGGCGGCTTTAAAATTTCTGGAAGGGATGCGCCCTTTAGGTAAGCATCTTGGGCCAATATTTGCCCAGTTACCACCTAGTTATGCACCTGCATTACTTGAAGATTTGACTAGCTTTCTGGAAGCTTGGCCGCGCACAGATGCACCCCTAGCCCTGGAAGTTCGTCATCCCGACTGGTTCAGAGAACCCCATGCTAGTAATTTGACAGCGCTTTTGCAAAAGCTAGGGGTAGGACGGGTACTTTTAGACTCGCGCCCCATTTACACTGGAGATGGTGACCCTCAGTTGCAATCAGAACGACGTAAACCCAAATTACCGTTGCAATTGAGTGTGACAGCACCTTTTACTCTGATTCGGTTTATTTCCCATCCAAATTTATCAGTGAATCAGCCGTTTATGGAAGAGTGGGTAAGGCAGATTCAGCAATGGTTACAGGCGGGAGTGCGAATTTATTTCTTTGTTCATTGTCCAATAGAAGCGCGATCGCCTAACATAGCGCGTCACTTCCAACAGCTATTAGAACAGAGTGATACACCAGTTCCACCCTTACCTTGGAATAACCTTGAGCATCCTCCAAATCAGCTGAGTTTATGGTCTTGAAAGGCAAGGCGCAAGGATCAAAGGAAATAGTCCCACAGAATGAAATTTATAAATTTTATAATATATCTAATGTTTAGCGATAAAAAAAGAGCGATAATTAGTATTTCAGTACTTTTCTGTTAATGCTTGATATTTCTTTCTTCTTGACAAAAACGGCTATTACCATTTTTGTTAAATGGTGATGAGGGTTTAGATGATACATAAATATATCTAAAAAGAAAAGTATTGATTTTTAATATGTAATTTAAGCATTTTTTGAAAGTAGTTACGCCAAAGGAGGTTAAGATGAGTCGTCTTCTTTATGAAAGTTCAGTCTCATACAAAGGATATCTCATCATTCCATTCGTTTTTGGGAAAGTTGATAATTACGAGATTTATTCTTATAAATTGCTATCTGAAATTGGTCATAGAAGCCAATTTCATAAAGCAGAAAACCCAGCAAAAATCTATGGAAGTAGCGTTAGTAATATCATTGACATTGCAAAAGAGCATATCGATCAAAACTCAGACTTTGTTAACCAGAGAGATTCTTTTAAGTCTCGCTACATTTACCGTAACCATTTGATTATTATCTTTCAAGAAGGAGACAAATCCTTTTATGACCATTATCCACCAGAGTTATTGAATAATATTGCGGCTCCAAAATTATTCAAATCCGAATACGAATGCTTGAGTTGGATTAAACAAGGACTTGATGGGCCACAGGTGCGACAAAGAGCTATTTGAAAAAGACAGAAGTTAGGAGTTAAGAGCAAAGCAAGCTTAATATAGGACTCATATTTGATTTTTGAAAAAAATCAGTATAGCTCAAATAGGCTTTTTAACTATTCCCTGTTGCCTTCCTATCGCGCTTGCACTGCGCGAACAGAAATCAAATCAGATTGCTATATCTGCTTTTTATAACGAAATTTCTGGAATAGGCTAATGTAGTAATGTAGATTATTTACTGTAGTACATAAGGAGGACGAACTATGACTGAGTTGCTAGCAGTCCGGGTTAATGTGACCATCCCAACCCAACGGACACAAGGCACAGAGATTCTTGTTCAGTCCTCTTTCCTACAGGAATGAAAACTAGAATTTACAGACATTATTGTGCTGGTGGCTTCCATGCATAGAAATGTCCTCCTCTGTGGAACCTTGTGCAAAACAAGTAGCACACATCGAGGAAATATCAATGAATTTGGATTATTTAGGCTGGAGTGACTTTTTTGCTCGCAGCTTTGAACCCTATCGCTTACAAGGATTTAGTTTTGGTAGGGTTGCCATTGAATACAAAAATACTTACACCCTTTATAGTGAAGAGGGAGAACTTTCAGCAGAAGTTGCAGGCAAATTGCGGCATCGGGCTTCCCAACCACAAGACTTTCCAGCAGTGGGAGATTGGGTTGTTATTAGTGTAAGAGAATCTGAAAGACAAGCCACCATCAACGAGATTTTACCCAGGAAAAGCAAATTCTCCCGCAAGACGGTGGGTAGTAAAACAGAAGAACAAATTGTTGCAGCTAATATTGATACAGTTTTCTTAGTCTCAGGGCTGGATGGCGATTTTAACCCTAGAAGAGTTGAACGTTATCTAATTCTGGCTTGGGAAAGTGGTGCAAATCCAGTATTGGTGTTAAACAAAGCAGATTTGTGCAACTCTCTAGAAGAGTACTTAGCACAAGTAGAAGCAGTTGCTTTGGGTGTACCAATTGTAGTTTTAAGTGCCACCAATCATCAAGGATTAGATGGCTTAAAACCTTACTTGCAAACAGGACAAACAGTTGCTTTGTTGGGGTCTTCTGGTGTTGGTAAATCCACCATCACTAACCAGCTACAAGGTACATCTGTGCAAATGGTACAACCAGTACGGCGAGGTGATGACCGAGGTAGGCACACAACAACTCATCGTGAATTAATTTTGCTCTCTACTGGTGGATTAATTATTGATACGCCAGGAATGCGGGAAATCCAAATTTGGGCAAGTGACGAAGGTTTGCAAGAAACTTTTACAGATATAGAAACCTTGGCGCAAAAATGCCATTTTCGCAATTGTCAGCATAATAACGAACCCGGTTGTGTAGTGCAGAAGGCTTTGGCTGAAGGAGAACTTGATTATTCCAGGTTTCTCAGCTACCAAAAGTTGCAAAAAGAACTCGATTACCTTACCCGCAAACAAGACCAGAGGATGCAACTAGCCGAGAAAGAACGCTGGAAAAAGATTCATAAAGCCATGCGAAATCATCACAAGCGCTAATTGCACAGGTATCAACTTCAGCTAAAACTCTTTTAAAACCTCGTTTCCAGCTAGAGACTGGAAACGAGACGCAAGAGACAATCTTTAAAAGCTTATTAGCTTTTACCTTAATTGAATCTACTTTCATGACGAATTTTAAAGTGAAAAATAATAAATTGTGTTTTTGTTATAAAACATTAGTTTTAAATACTTTTATCAAATATCCAAAAGTATCTAACTGTACATATTGACTATGAACAATAATTTAAATAATTGGCAACCTTTGAGCGTGTAACTTATGGCTATTAAAGATTACAAGGATAATCTTCTATCTAGTAAATAAATAATTTGAGATTCGGCAAATAAATTAGTGAGATGTATGTTATGGTTTTTATAGGAATCAAAACGAGTGAAAGCACAAAAGGACTTCAAGATAATTTTGAGGCAAGCTCAAGAAAGTTTTTTTTGCTCTGGTAAGTCCACTTCAATTCGCTACATATTTCTGTAACAAAAATCTAAAACTAGATTGAGTAGGATAGTAGCCTTTGTAACAACTTGAAGTCGATCAAAATTTATCTGGGTATAAACCAATAAGAGTTGGCTAACCTAGCTAGAACATTACCCGCCAAAGGCAATTACTCTTGGAGTCTGGGAAGAAAGACTCTTAGTACAGCCTGACAAATCCATAGAAATACAGAATATTTACAAACTTAGTTTTGTGGGAGCAAACATTTTCAACCGCGAACTAAGTTGAAGCAGTTGATGACTTTTGGAACAAAAACTCTAAGCAGAATGGTGCTATAAACCATGCTGTCAAAAGTTACTTAGATATTGTCTAAGCTAAAGTGTTAGAAATTGCCTGTGCAAACATTATAGTATTGCACCTATAGCTAACACTTTTAGGCTGGAATTTATCTTGCTGCATCAATCACGAAACGATAAGCACTATTGAAGTTTTTGGCAATTTGACATCAGCAAAATCAAAGAAGTTGCAGTGACCATTTAGAGTGGATTGCAATTTGGTTGGTTGTGTGGTTCAGGGAACAAATCTGCGTTCGTTTGAATTCCTGCTGCAACCACTCTTGAGGCTTGAGCAACCATTTGGGATTCTGTTACAACAACTGACAATGCTGAAGTCAACGTTTTAAAGACTTCGTTATTAGGAGATAGAGATTTTCTATCACTTAAGCTATCGCTTTGTGGGTAAATATGTTCTGATTTTGGCTGTTTTTGTCGGGGTGCAATGTCTAGCGACAAGTTGCTACACGTTAACGCCAACAGGCTCTACTTCCCTACGTTCCAAGGGTGAATATCTCATATCAAGCTTCCGACCCATCAATTAAATCATTGTAGGAAAACACAACCATGGCTGACGAAAAGATTAGACAAATAGCTTTCTATGGTAAAGGCGGTATTGGTAAATCTACTACCTCTCAAAACACCCTTGCAGCAATGGCTGAAATGGGTCAACGCATTCTAATTGTCGGTTGCGACCCTAAAGCTGACTCTACCCGTTTGATGCTACACAGTAAAGCTCAAACAAGTGTTCTTCAATTAGCTGCTGAAAGAGGCGCTGTAGAAGATATTGAACTCGAAGAAGTAATGCTGACTGGTTTCCGTGATGTACGTTGTGTGGAGTCTGGTGGTCCTGAACCCGGTGTAGGTTGCGCTGGTCGTGGTATCATCACTGCTATCAACTTCCTAGAAGAAAACGGTGCTTACAAAGACGTTGATTTTGTAAGTTACGACGTATTAGGTGACGTTGTGTGCGGTGGTTTTGCTATGCCTATTCGTGAAGGCAAGGCACAAGAAATCTACATCGTTACCTCTGGTGAAATGATGGCGATGTATGCAGCTAACAACATCGCTCGTGGTGTTCTCAAATATGCTCACACTGGCGGCGTGCGCTTGGGTGGTTTGATTTGTAACAGCCGTAACGTTGACCGGGAAATCGACTTAATCGAAACCTTGGCAAAACGTTTGAACACCCAAATGATTCATTACGTACCTCGTGACAACATCGTTCAACACGCAGAATTGCGCCGGATGACTGTTAACGAGTACGCTCCTGATAGTAATCAAAGTAACGAATATCGGACATTGGCTACCAAGATTATCAACAACGACAAGCTCACTGTCCCCACTCCTATTGAGATGGAAGAGTTAGAAGAGTTGCTGATTGAATTCGGTATCCTCGAAAGCGACGAAAATACCGCAATGTTAGTTGGTAAGTCTGCTACTGAAGCACCCGTCAAGTAATACTAATTAAATAATGGTTTAGGGTGGGCTACTTGTCCACCCTTTTCTCATTGGTTTAAATCCCTAGTAGGGATTTTGATAAATTGCAATCAATAGCTTATAGAAATAATATTCTCACTATCCCGATTGAGTTTAAATCCCTAATAGGGATTTTGATAAATTGCAATAATGTTTTTGAAGTAATAGAATTCGCGGCCGCTCTGTTTCAATCCCTAATAGGGATTTTGATAAATTGCAATGGAAATCGTCTACTGGTATCGCCCCAAGGTGATTAGAGTTTCAATCCCTAATAGGGATTTTGATAAATTGCAATTTTTAGGTCTTGGCAATGCCTGCAAAGCTTTGAGTTTCAATCCCTAATAGGGATTTTGATAAATTGCAATTTGCCCACAGCTTAGAACTTCTCCTTGATATTTCGGTTTCAATCCCTAATAGGGATTTTGATAAATTGCAATTTCGATTTTGTAATCCCCTTCATCTTGAGCGGTGATGCTGTTTCAATCCCTAATAGGGATTTTGATAAATTGCAATCAGCGGCATTAGCGTTAGCGGTAGCGACCGAACGGGTTTCAATCCCTAATAGGGATTTTGATAAATTGCAATGCGACTAGATTTGTGTCTTTTGAGCCGCTACTAGAAGTTTCAATCCCTAATAGGGATTTTGATAAATTGCAATTAGTGATTTCTATTGCTTGCATTTTAGTGGGGCACAAAGTTTCAATCCCTAATAGGGATTTTGATAAATTGCAATACTCAAGTACCCATGATATACGGGTCAGGAAGCCTTATAAGTTTCAATCCCTAATAGGGATTTTGATAAATTGCAATGCGCTCAAGTCGCTGAATTAGCAATTGATGCTGAGTTTCAATCCCTAATAGGGATTTTGATAAATTGCAATTCGATAGTACTGGAACACCTTACAAAATCACAAAGTTTCAATCCCTAATAGGGATTTTGATAAATTGCAATGCAATCCGACCTCTTGGCATCTCTCCCAAACTTCCGCGTTTCAATCCCTAATAGGGATTTTGATAAATTGCAATCCGTTGGACTCGTGCCCAATTAAAAGCATTGTCTGGTTTCAATCCCTAATAGGGATTTTGATAAATTGCAATAGCGGGAGCCTGAAACCCAAGCTGTATTTAATTTTCAAGGTACAGTTGCGCGATTCAAGGGCAATCATAGCATTACAGAATTTGTTTGGAAAGAGTGCCAAAAAATTTAAAGGCTGAAATCGTCTTTTGGTAAGCATTTTAGAGATTGCGCGGATTAGGATTAGGTGACTAATGGGTTGAAAGCCTTACTGTATTTGGAATAGAAGCACTTTTTGGGGACTTTAGAATTTCTACACCTACTCTTCCGCGCATTTGAGATATGAGAACCCAGCCAGAAAGTAACTCAGTACAGAAAATTGCTTATCCCGTGGCTTTTCTTTGCCAATACAGGCGACTTTTCTCTGACAAGAGCCACACAGAAAAAACATTTGGACAGCAAACGAATCTAAAATATTACGGTAAACTGATTCATAAATTGTAATATTTGTTGTCGTACTACTGTACTGATAACCAACAATAAAGTTTCCGCCAATTTAAGGTAGAGATGATGAAAGAAATAACACGCCGCAAATTTATCGCAACAAGCACCTTGGCGACGGGTTTTGCTTTGGCAGTGCAACCCATTTCTGCTCAAGTCACCGCTACCGATGCTAAGGGGTTGGTAGCTGGTGCAGTGAAAATTCCCGTCAAAGATGGCGAAATTCCTGCTTACAGAGCAGCACCCGCCACTGGTGAAAATTTCCCCATAGTCTTGGTAATCCAAGAAATCTTTGGTGTACACGAGCATATTCAAGATGTTACTCGTCGTTTTGCTCAGTTGGGATACTTGGCGATCGCACCGGAATTATTTATCCGTCAAGGCGATGTCACTAAGTTAAGCAGTATAGACGAAATTCGCCCAATTGTTGCCAAAGTACCAGATTCTCAAGTGTTATCCGATCTCGATGCGACGGTAAAATGGGCTGTGAAATCAGCTAAAGGCAATGCCAATAAATTGGCGATTACAGGTTTCTGCTGGGGTGGCCGCATTACCTGGTTGTATGCGGCACACAATCCCAAGGTGAAGGCAGGTGTAGCATGGTATGGGCGACTTGTGGGCGATGCTACCGAACTTCAGCCCAAGTATCCAATTGATATTGCATCAAAACTGACAGTCCCCATTCTCGGACTTTACGGTGGCAAAGATACGGGTATTCCCCTTGATACAGTAGAACAGATGCGCGATCGCTTAAAGTCTAGCAGCAGCAAATCTGAAATCATCGTCTACCCCTATGCACCGCACGCTTTTTTTGCCGATTATCGCCCCTCCTACCGCGAGAAAGATGCTAAGGACGGTTGGAAACGTCTTTTGGCATGGTTTAAGCAAAATGGTGTTTAAAGGTATCGGTTTACGAACTGTGACTTTCAAAAAAGTTCCAAATTGTTTCACTGGCATTCAGCCCCAGCTTTGCATTGAATTTGTTTAGACTTTTGTCAGATGAGGAACCACCAGGCCAGAAATGTCCACCGTTTATTACCGCTAGCTGCCAGACTTCTGAGTTGCCACTACAACCTGTGTAGATAGCGGTTTTCACTTTATCTTCAGCAAAGTCAGGAGATTTATTTGATGAAGTACATTGATCGTGCGATCGCCAAAAATCTACCATATCTGAAATAGAAAGCAACGCTCCTCGTTGAGTATGATCGTCACCTTCATAAAGTACATCGCGATCGTTTGTACCGTTGATCGTTAACATTGATATGGAAGTTCGAGGCTGGCAATTAGATTTGAGTCTAACTGGGAGCGAACCAGCTACTGATGCAAAACCAGAAATTTTATCAGGTAACTTACAAGCCAGTGCTTGAGTAAGTATTGCACCTCTAGAAAAACCAGTGGCATAAATTTTATGGCTATCAATATTGATTTGCTGCTGAAGATGATTAATCAAAGCATTGACAAACGAAACATCATCCACCCTTCCTTGAGCGTTACCTCTAAGGCTCCATTTTTGGTCAATTCCATCTGGATAAACAACAATAAATCCTTTTTTATCTGCTAATTCATTGAAGCGAGTCACATTACTGATAGACTTACCATTACCATCATCTCCATGAAACACTAAAACTAACGGCATTGGGCGGTCTGGATTATAAGATTTTGGAGTGTACAAATAGTAAGTACGTAACTTTCCTTGATCATATAGTTCTCCATAATTATCACCACTCAAGATTTTTGCTTTAGTTATATTTTTTTCTTCAGCCTGAATGGAATCGCAGGCTGTCAATAAAGTAATTCCAAGTATAACTATGAGAAGTTTTTTTAAAATCCGAGAATTTTGATAAATATTCATGTTAATTAAATTGATTTATATCCGATACTTTTATTTACTTTGTAAGTCTTATTTAGCACAAAATTTTACCTAATAGAGGCTAAAAACCCAAGTAGGATTGTTAGCCTCTATTTAGATATTAAACTCTTACATTTACATAACGAGCAGGAACTCTAACCTTAACCCACCTATTACCGCGTCGTACTGTTTCCCAATGTGCAGGAATCAGCTTTCGTTGAAATCGGGCAACAACAGGTTTATGCACAATAGCAACTCTATGAACATTGGGTTTGACAAGGATTTCTGCTGCTGATGCCTGCGATGGCAACGAGGACATTGCCAATGGGAGAGCAAGTAATGTACCTAATAAAATACGTTTCATCTTCAAATTTCCATCGATTTACTTGAGATTTTTACAGCATTTACCAATAATTTATGAATAAATATTCTTACTTATTAGGTTTCCAGTAAGTTTGTTTGTTACACGAATTAATTGATTTGCTGTATTACTGTTAGTTTAAAATACTAAATAATAATACACAGTGGAATAAAGTCATAATTTAAGCATGACTTTATTCACATTTTGGGTTTTAGATAAAACAATTTTGCCATTGCTATCACTGAAGGTTTTGTCAACTATAGCTGTTCTTAGTTGAGTAGGTACTGAGAGGATGTTTTAAAAGTAATTGGCTGTGCTTTTAAGTACTTCTAGATCCCCCCTAACCCCCCTTAAAAAAGGGGGGAACCGGAATTAAAGTCCCCCTTTTTAAGGGGGATTTAGGGGGATCTGAACTTTTGATACCGATAAGGGGACTTTTAAAACATCCTCTGAACCTTACCCTCAACCCTTTAAGAATAAGCGAGGAGCTTGCTCTGAAGTATATTATTTGATCGTGTCTTTTCCATTATTTTAAATTGCTACTTACAGCACTTTGCGCGACTAATTGGTACAGTAGCAACAGTGGGCAAAATAATTCCTTAATTGTCTACTAGAGCATAGCATTATACCAATGCTGAGGAGCTTTTCTAC
>NZ_JACJSF010000209.1 GCF_014698035.1 Desmonostoc muscorum FACHB-395 | reverse complement strand
AAAGTTGGGGAGCGCCACTCTACCCCATAAAGCCAATTCTCTTTGAGACTAAAAATTCCTTGAATAATACGGCGTGTCGGCCGTTCACCGAAATCAACCTCAACTATATCCCCCAATCTAAAAGCTGGAGTAGAAACAGTGGGCTTTTTTAGTACATTTGTTGTATAAAATTCTTGTTCAGCTAAGTAGAGAGTTCCATTCTGGCAAACAATTGCATAAATCCATTCCTGTTTTTCCCACAAAACACCACAGCAGTAGCCTGATAAGTCTGAGATTGGCAACAAAACTTTTTCTAACATTCTTACTGCTACTGGAGGCATAGTCTGACCCCACTCAGGAGAAATATGCCAACAGGATTCTAAAGCGGTAATTTGGTTAATCATCTGGGAATATAGTTCTCTTTTTTATACATACACTCCCTTGGAGAAGTCTGATCCGGAATATAATTTAAATTTCGGGAACCTAACGCAACAGATGGGGATTTAAACCCAATCAATTCGAGAGCCTCCCAATTTGAGAAGACTTTACTGATACACTAATTCGTAACTAAGATAAAATTATTTTGGCAGTAGCGATTGCCTGCTCCACACTCTCCACAATATAAACATTTTCTGGCGACAGTTTTTTAAAGAAAAGTTTACTTTCTTGATCATTATTCAACAAAATTACTTGCTTATTTGCTTTCAAAGCTAGAGCAATTTCTGAAGCGGTTCCTGCACCCATTCCGCAAGCAATTATCACATCACTGGTAAGAACGTTAATATTGTTTCTAGAATTACCCATGTCTGTGAAAATAGCAATATCCACCCAAGAGGACATACCATCCTGATTTTCACCTGGAAGAATACCAATAGTTAAACCATCAGCAGATTTTGCACCTTTGCTTACTGCATCCATTACCCCTACATTTCTACCACCAGTGAGTAAAACCCATCCTTGTTTGGCAATAAATTGACCTAATATATAAGCATCTTGTAAATCATTTGCTGTCGCATTTTCTCCTCTCCCCATAACCCCAATAATAATTCTTCGCATAAAATTTCAGATGATACTGGTTTTGGGCAAAAAGTCAAAGCTTTCTCCATAAAAGGGCAATTGGCTGAGGCGTTAGGAAGATAGCAATCGCCCTCTTTTGGCAGTGAAGCGCCTTTGCCTCACTTTAGTAGTTTTTTGCCTGCTCATCCAAAAAACACCATAACCACTGTTCTCCTAACTCAGCCGAGCTAATTACTGAATGTCCAGTTTCCTCGTAATGCCGTCGGGCATGTTGATGAACAGAAGAATCACAGCACAGCATCTTGCCGCAACTTTGACAAATACGGAGATGCACCCAGCGACTGTTTATTAGGATACATTCTTCACAACGAAATACTGGGTAGTTTGCTTTAGAAATCAGAGTCTCTGTAGTTAGATTGTCTAAATGTTCGCAACTCATAGGAATTTGAATGACACGTTAATCAGAGTATAGATTAGTGCAGAGAAACTTCTATTTAATACAGTGATGGCTGCGCCAACGCCTGCCAGAGAATGCCCGAATGTGAACAGCGCCTCTTTTTTTGAGAAGGGCTGTAAGTCAACGCTACAGCTTTGCAATACAACCAAATTTTTAATTAAACATCAATATTCATCTGTTCTATCTGTCTCGCAGCTTTATCCCACAGCTTTGCAGAAGCCTCATCTTTCCAATGATTTCTGAGATTTTCTGCTTTTTTATGACTGATTCGTTCTAACATTTCTAGAACTGCGGCTAATGTTAATTGATCAACAATTGCCTCTAAAGACTCCATATATTCTTTTGTCATAACTAACCTCTTGAATAACTTTTAACATTATTTCCTAATTTTACATATTTAGATAGGTAATCTATATTGTTATATTTCACAATTATATTAGATAACAAATGCCAACGAAAGTTACAGTCAAAGTTTTGCTGAAGGCTTACGTTTGTCTATCCTTACTACCAGCAGAGTTAAAAGCGATGCCTGCGGCGAGCTATGCCGGAGCAGATAATCCTACTAACCCAATTATAATGAAGTTTTGAAACAACATAACTTGCTAAAAAGAATCGACCATATTTACCTGTCAGTATCTAATTTTTCTCAATCTGAGACATTCTACGACTTGGTAATGCGAGAACTCGGACAACACAAGGGCGATAAAGTTATTGCTGAAGAACCACACGCTCATTACTTCGGCCCGCAATTTCAGTTAACGATTCAACCTGCAAGGTCAGCACAAAAACACGATCCTTATGCTCCTGGTTTGCATCATCTCTGCTTTCAGGTAGAGACAATGACTGACGTAGATTTATGCTTTAAGAAACTCAGATCAGTAGGAATCAATGTTAGCCAACCCAAACGATATCCCGAATATCATCCTGAGTATTACGCAATATTTTTTGATGATCCAGACGGAATCAGATTGGAAATCGTCGCTAAAACATCTACTCGTCAAGCATTAGAGTTGCGGTGGGACGAATTGAAAGAATTTCTTAATCCTCTGCAAACATTGCCTAATACTGAGTTTCATAACGCCTAATAAAGTTTAGCGCCTACCATTACCCACGCTGTCTGAAAAACAGCAATTGCTACAGCTTTATAGTGATCGCTCCCTAATAGTAAAGCAATTCATCTATGGCGCTACTTTTTCTTTAAACTGTTTCCCAGCAGAGAATGCAGGCACTTTAGTCGCTGGGATAGTCATTGGCTCATTGGTTTTCGGATTACGCCCTTCGCGTTCTGAGCGTTCGCGTCGCTCGAATGACCCAAACCCGACGAGCGTTACCTTTTCACCATTAGCTACACCCTCGGTAACAACTGACAAAAAAGCACTAATGATTTCATCAGCTTGCTTTTTTGTGATGTTGGTCTTTGATGCTACAGCATCCACTAGTTCGCCTTTGTTCATAAATCACCCTGAAACATTGCCAGTATTGGAAATTTACTTTACCATTACTACCTTTTGTGAGGATAGGGGGAAAAGGACTAACAATCAAGAGCATACGAAAATTAACAATGCACTGCTACTGCTGATTAGACAGTCCAACGCCATCACAAAACCGCACAGCTCCCTTGTTTCATCACCTTTGTCGCGTAGAATAAATGTGGGTATAGCCGAGCGCAACACCAAAGATATTTACAAAGAAAAAGTTCATGCGCTCCTTTGCTCCCGATTTGACAAGATCCAAACAGCATTGGTGATTGAAACTAACACATGAACTCTTTAATTTAATTAACGCCGACGCTTCACAAGCATGAATAGAGCGATCGCACTTCGAGAGTTAAGAGATATCTTAAAAAGTAATTTAGGCAGGAATGATTAAAGCAATTAGTGAACGCTTATCAAGTGATTGAACTTTTCCTACAGAGTTGAGATCAGTTACCACCCGGTCTAGTAGTTCTCCAGCTTGGTCACGATATTGATGTTCCCGACCTCGTAAACGAACAGCAAACTTTACCGAATCGCCTTTACTCAACCACCCAACGGCTTGTTCAATGCGTAACTTATAATCAGCCACACCTATATTCAAACCAAACCGAACTTCTTTTACTACTGGTCTAGCACTTTGTGCCTGACGCTTTTTCTTTTGATACTGAAGCTTGCCATAATTCAGAATCTTTGCAACTGGAGCCTCTTTTCCTTCAGACACTAATACTAGGTCTAACTCGAGGCTTTCGGCTAACTGTAATGCTTCATTGGTATCGGTCAAACCACGATTATTATTCTCATGGTCAATCAAGAAAACTTGGGGTGACTTGATTTGCGAGTTTATTAGTTGTTTTGGAATTGCGATAACGTTTGTCTCCCATGTATTACAAATCTATAGAGTGTTAGCCATGCCGACTATTAACAGCCTTGTTGTATAAATTTATCGTAACCTAATCCTTTGCTCCTCTTTTTTACAGAACCTGCATAACATAGGCGCTTCTATTAGGAATTTTCTGTATGCTTTGGCATTGATTTATCCTATTGTCACCTTTTAAGAGGAACTTGTGTGAAGCTGTAAGAGAATGAAGAATTAAAGAAGAATTCAGAAGTCAGAATGGGCTAAACGCCCCGCTATCGCTAACAGGAGTCAGAATGAATTAGTGGGGGATTCAGATCCACCACTCGATTCAAGACTACTAAATCTCCGATTTAGTGGGGGAGCAAAAACGCCGTTTATTCAGACGCTCTCTACGAGACGCTAGCGCGAACGATGACTCGCTAACGCTCCGCTATCCGCCACTCGCTTAACCTTCTTCTGTTAGCGGTAGCGGGGCGTTTAGCCCATTCTGGCTCCTGACTCCTGAATTCTGTTCGTTAAACTTTCTTCTACTAATCAGTTCTAACTTACATAATTGTAAATATGCCTTCAATTTCCTACAACCGCACCGATAGCCAGCAACCACAAAGCATTACCATTGAAGGTTATGTTGTTCGCCCCGGATTACACATTCTCACTTACCAGCAACTCAAGTTGCTACGGGAGCAAACACAGTATCATTCTCAGCTTGAACATTTAGTCAACCAAGGTGTGATTAAGGGACTTCCAGAAAATAAAATATACAGATAATAAAAATGATAATCAT
>NZ_JACJSF010000208.1 GCF_014698035.1 Desmonostoc muscorum FACHB-395 | reverse complement strand
GCTTTTCTAAACTTCAATCTATTGTTTATAACCTAACTAGTTCAATTTTTATTTCCCTAACTCACCCTGATTTCTACTTTTCCTCTGCCTAGAGTGACAAAACAGGGTTATAGATATTACATATTTGAATAACTCAACATAATATTGTGCGCTTTTCATTCCACATCTATTGCTTTGGCTGTGTTATGGCTGGTGATGACTAGAAGTTCGCTTTCCCCAAAATTGCAACGCTATTTTAAAATTACCAAAAATCAGCAGCGATCGCTTTGGTAAACCTGCTAACCAGTTTAATTCCATTGGGTTGTGGGAAGCAACACATGAAAATTATATCCCTAAAATTGTTGGTTAAAAGTTTGGGAGAAAATATCGGGCTATTATGAGGAAAATATCGGGCTATTATGAGATACTCTACTGCTTTACTTTCCACAGTAGAGTCTATAAACATACATTACTTTTATGCTAAAAGCTATTTACAATATCTTTGAAGAAGGGATACAGCTAGTTCATAACTATTAGGTTGAGTTTGTACTGCATAGGCTTCTCTTTCTAAATCTTGCCTGTGAACATCAGTATAGCGCATAAAAAAAGGTCGAGCATAATTACTCGGCTGAATATTTAGACCTAAAGTTTTTATTTTCCCTTTCCCTGCACATACTTGTGCAGCATGAACTGCTTCATGAATTAGAGTTTGAGTACCAATATGTAGCTCAAAAACTACTGGATTAATCCAAATTTTTTTGTCAGCCTCTCTCAATAATCCATAAGTTCCTCGCTTTGGTGGTAGCTCAATTATTATCTGAAACCCTTGATTTTCTAATTGGTTTTTTAAATTAATAAATTTTGGTTCGAAAGTAGGCAATTGTGAAATAAATAAGAAAGAAGTTAATAGTAAGGTTTGGATCATTTTGATAAACAACAGGAGATGCTCCGAGAAAAGGCATCACGAAGGCAGGTGTTAGTGTAGCGATCGCGCTTTTTTTACATCTGCAATTCAACACTCACATTCCATCTACCGTTGCCCCACGCTGTCTTGAGAAAAGCGAGAGTTACAGGTTTACAGTGATTGGATAGCCAGTGGTAAAGCAATTCATCTATGGCGCTACTTTTTCTTTAAACTGTTTCCCAGCAGAGAATGCAGGCACTTTGGTCGCTGGAATAGTCATTGGCTCATTGGTTTTCGGATTACGCCCTTCGCGCTCTGAGCGATACCTTCGGCACACTTCGTGAACGCGTCGCTCGAATGACCCAAACCCTATGAGCGTTACCTTTTCACCATTAGCTACAGCTTCGGTAACAACTGACAAAAAAGCACTGATGACTTCATCGGCTTGCTTTTTTGTGACGTTGGCCTTTGCTGCTACAGCATCCACTAATTCGCCTTTGTTCATAAATCACCCTGAATCATTGCAAGTAATCGAAATCTAGCATTATTACCTCTTATTCATAAAGGGGAAAAGGAATAATTTTCTAGCAACACGCGAAAATTAACAATGCACGGCTACTGCTGTATCGATTTGGCGCGATAGATCATTACCATTTCGTTTTCCTAAATGTTTGACTGTTGTAACTGTTGCACTTTCGGTTAGATAAATCCACTTTCATATTCAGTCAAAAGAGATAGGATATCTATCCATAGGTACTACAAAACAGCCAGGAAACGTTCAATAGGCAATCGATACTTGGTTTCTCTAGCAGCGATCGCAGTATATAAGCGCTATGCTTCAATTCACCACGGTTTTATGCCAAGCTATATAGTTTTTACCGTCCTGTTTCACCTATCTGATCTACATCGTCTGCTACTCCATTGCGAAAGCGTACTTCTAAGCCGTGTTCTGGCTCCCAGTCACACTCAGCTATCAACTTAAAGGTAGCAATATCTAGGTCATACTCCACATAGATATATGAGAAAGTGACCTGATCCCAGACCTGAATCGGATTAGCCAATACAGGCATTGACTCATCTCCAATCATGTCACGATATACATCATAATTTTGCAGCACCAGAGGAGCAGTAATGCGTAACACATCGGGTGGCAAGGCTAGGACTTGCCGAATAGCTTCACGCTGAAGTGATGAAAGTTCTCCAATCTGCCCCTGTTCAAAATCCACACAAATCCGTACACGGCGATCGCCCAAAACAGCACATTGTGCCAAAGTCCAGTAGTTATCTTCCAATGTCATCTGTCCAAACTCAGCATCGTAATAACTTCTTGGGGATTCCATCATCTTCAGATATTACCTTTATTCTGGGTTTCCCTAGCAACTCTAAAAACTAGTGAAAATTTTACTTTGAAATTAGTCGTACTTTTTGAGCGAGAATATCGATAGTTAAAGTTAAGTTCTGTATCCCTAATCAGATTCTCCTTTTAGGAATTCCCATTCACTAAAAATAGTCCAAATGCAGTTATTTAATTTGCCAAATATGTACAGTACTATCCTCATTGCTACTAGCAAGGGTTTTACCATCCCGGCTCAAAGCAAGCCCTAAAACAGAACTGGAACCATCTTGAAAGGTATGCAACGGCTTTAAAGTCTCTAAGCTCCACAGTTTAATACTGCCATCATAATTGCCGCAAATTAGAATTTTTCCATCGGGGCTAATGTCCAGAGATTCAACTGAATTAAAATTATCAGTAAACTCATGCAGCAGTTTTCCAGTTTGAAGATTCCATAACTTTAGGGTACTAATCGCACGATTTCGAGAAACTAGCTGACCAAAACTACCAGTAACAAGCTTTTTGCTATCTGGAGTAATGGCAATAGCATCAATTCCGGTTTTGTGCCCTTTAAGAATATGGCGTGTTTTTTTAGTTTGTAAATCAATCAGCCTAATTGTATTATCTTCGCCACCCCCAGCACTTACAAGGGTTTGCATATCAGGGCTAAATGCAACTTTACTCACGAATCCTGAGTGTCCAGTAATGGTATCAAGCAACTTAAGCGTGTGTAAATCCCAAAGCTTGATTGTGTGATCGTCACTCCCACTAGCAATCAATTTACCATCTGAACTAATCGCAACGGTTTCTATCGGTTGGGTATGCCCACTGTCGCCCTTTAGCATAAGGAAAGTGCGTAAATCCCAAACCTTCATTGTTGGGGTGCTTATCCCACCAGTTACAATTCGCTTGCCATCTGGACTAATAGCTATTGAAGTAATACCATCTGAGTGAGCGTCTAAACTATGCAGTAATTTCCCAGTACGTAAATTCCAGAATTTAATTGTATCATCTCTACCTGCACTAATCAGGGTTTGCCCCGAAGGGCTAATCGCAACTGCTCGAACACCAAAAGTCACTTTTTTATGCCCAGTCAGTGTGTGAACAAGTTGAATCTGTGGTTGGGACTGAGTAATTATACTCTTCCTTATGGGAAAATTTGAAGTAGAAGAATGTACATCAATGACAGTGATGTTTACTGCAATCGCTAAGACTATAATGACTGGTCTGGATTTGAGAAAATGCAATAATTTCATAGTGCCCAGGAACGAAATTACATAATATGATTCCCATTTGATGGGGCGCAATCGCTTATAAATAGAGCAAATCAAATCTTAGTTAATCAATTGGTTCTTCCACTCTCATAACTTTTCAAACATTCTTTTACAGGTGGCTTGGTGCAGGAATTTTCCACTCTGTAATTCCATCCTCTGTTGCACTAAACAAAGTCTTGCCATCCCTACTAAATACCATTGCCCCCGACCAGTTGCTTACATCGGGCAGAGTTGCTTCTATATTTCCTGTTACCAGATTCCAAACCCGATATGGTTTATATCCTCCACCAGTAATTAAAGATTGCCCATCAGGACTAAAGGCGATGGTGATCTGCGGAAAATAGAAGCCCCCAAAATCCTGCAACAATTTTTCTGTTGTCAGGTTCCACACTTTTACCTGCTTGGCACTACCACTAGCGAGCAACTGACCGTCACGACTAATGGCTAAAGCAGATACTGCACCATAATGTCCAGTCAAAGTGGTGCGCTTTCGTCCAGTTCCCAGATCCCATACAGTGATGTGATTGTTCAAATCGCCACTAACCAAAGTCTTGCCATCTGGAGTCAGCGCCAAAGTTATTACAGCATCCGGTGTTTGTGCCAATGTGCTTGTTAATTGTCCAGTCGCCAAATTCCATATCTTAATGGTATTGTCAGAACTCGCACTCACAATTGTTTGCTGATTGGGTGTGATCACCAGTGCATTTACAACTTTAGAATGCCCTTTGAGCGTAAATTTGAGTTTTCCCGTCGCTAAATTCCACACCTTAATGGTCTTGCCTAAACTCCCACTTACCAAAGTCTGACCATCAGCAGAAAGCGCAAGGTCATAAATATCACTCGCGTCTCCTTTGAGGGTTAATTGCGGCTGCTGACTTGGCAGATGCCAGACGCTAAAGCTTTTGCTACCGCCGCCCACTAAGGTGTGACCATCAGAAGAAAGGGCGATCGCTTCTGCTACTCCACTTAACTTCCGCACTACTGTCAAATCGCAATACTGGGAATGAGGCTGCGACAACTTGCAGATATTCGTTACTCGGTAACTGCTCCAGAAATATGCTCCGATTTGTATCAAAAAAATTATAATCGCTACACCACGCAGCAACCATATCTGTTTTTTGCTCAACCAGTTGTCTAACATTAGCTCTGTTCTCTTTTCGGTAGGTAGTTGAA
>NZ_JACJSF010000207.1 GCF_014698035.1 Desmonostoc muscorum FACHB-395 | reverse complement strand
TTTACCAACCACATATCCAATTAACTCTACAAGTAGAAATGGTCTTGATAAAAGTTCATACGCTTTAGTTCATCAAATATGTACTGTTGATGCTAATTGCTTTAAAGATTCATCAGCCAATTGGTTAGATAGAATTGGACAATTAGATAAACCAGATAAAGACGCTGTAGAAGAACGGTTAAAGTATTTTTTGAATATTCAAGAAAATCCTAGTAATGACTGGTTTGCTCAAAATGCGTCTCCAGAATTTTTAAAAAAAGTCTTTGATTATTTACCCGAAGAAACCAAAAGTTTAGTTATAGAAGAATTAATAGACAATTTAGGTTCATAATACATAGATATTTATCACTGACAACTGTTGTGTAACCGTTTCTCCAATTCCTTACCTTCAACCTAACATACAAATATTCTTAACTTCGATGCCTGAATTACTACAAATCAGGCAATCTCCGCACTGCTGACTCAATGAATCATTTTGGCTTATCCGAGATTCGTTGAGCCAAGAACATTTAGCTTGGTCAGTGCAAAGTGCGATCGCTGGTGGTCTGAAAGTCTAAACCTGGATTTCTGACTTGTGAGAAATCCAAGGGGTGTGGGAGGTGTGGGAGGATGGGGAAGAAGTCTTACCCCCCACACTCCCCACACTCCTCTTCCCCTGAAGCCTACACTATGCGTGAGAAATTCGGGTAAAGTCTACTGCATGTAAAGTATGGTAGATAATAGGTATTTAAGCCCACCTATGCTTTACATAGGGTATTTATTGGCTAGGCGATCGCCGCGAGCGAGAAACCTTTGAGCAATAATCGCTTCAATTCGTCTTAGGTTAGTCCAATGCTCGATTACGTCAGTGCAGGAATTGCGTTTTACTTCACTTTGCTTCCCGTACAAGAGTGGATATTGGAATTCCGCCTCGGTTATCTCGGTCGCTACTGGAGCCTGATAAGTGTTGCTGGCTTATTCATTGGCTTTTTGCTCTGTCTGCTGATATTTGTGCCATTGATTATTAACATGACACTAGATCCGTTCAAATATCCAGATCATTTGGTCATGAGCGGGATCGCTGCGGTGATTTTTGGTGCAATACTCTGGCTGGGACAGTGGCTAATTCTCCGCCAGACTGAAATGACACCGAGAATTTTTGCACTCATCAATACAATAGTTGGAATTTTTGTCTTTTCTGTCCTGGTGTGGTTCAACCAAAAAAGTTTGCAGTGGAGCGGTGGCCCGATTGAAGGTTGGAAAACCGGACTCATCTTTCTAGTGGGTGGAACAGTTACTGGAGCGGCGACGGGTAAGGCTTTGGATTTTTACTGTGGACGAGTAGAGCAGCGATTAATCAAACTTGAGAGGGAGAGGGTAGAACAAGAAACCCAAGAGAGAGAAAGGCTTTTGAAAGAAAGAATTGAGAAGGAGAAATTAGCACAAGAACGCCTAGAAGCAGAGATGGCAGAACGGAAAAGGATACAGCGAGAGGCGGCTCAAGAGGAAGAACGCCTGTGGTACGAAAAACACGGGAAAGACTATGCTGATTATGAATATGACGAGGATGAAGAGGAGTACGAAGATGAAGACCAGGAGGAATAAACTGGTTTAGAGCAAAGCTCACCATATCCAGCTTTTGGTGGCTTTGCCATTCGCTACATTATTAAACTTGGCTTGTGCGTAGAAGTTCAGCATACGCTGTCGCTGTATCTTTCATATATTGGTACTCTTCTCTAATTCTTTTATACTTATTCTCAATAGCAAAGCTGTCATTTGGAAGGAGATTTGGGTCATATTGTGCAACTTGTCTGCCAATCAAAAGTTCTCTAATAAAGCCAATATAGACTTGTTGTAATTCTTCAGCTTTATCGAGTAAGTTCTCAATTTGAAATAATGCTCTTTTGTAAATTCCCTGTTGACTAGCATAAAATTCTGACGTAAGTACTAAATCAAGTAAATTGTTGGTTTTGTGCCACTGCTTTCTTAATTTTAAAATTTCTGGTTCGACAAATTGGATATGCTCTTTAATTAGGAAGGCTAGTTGTTGAGCTACTTTGAGATTTGCTTTTTTATCAATATCAATTTTCTCGAAAGTTGGAATACGTATAGATTGAAGATTATGCCAGGAATAAATGTACTCAATGCCTTCGGGTGTGAGCTTTGGAAAAATGACCTGGATTCTTCGATTCTCCTTAACCTCAAAAAAGATACCAAAGTTACCTAAAGGTAAATTTGGGTAACGAATATCTGCTCCATCAACTTCCAGCACTAAGTTACTTTTGATGCGCTTTATCTTTTGATCGTGATAAAAAACAAACCAATATCCGGCAAGCATTATTAAAATGATTATAGTGATGCTTATGATCATTAGAGCCAATTGTGTAATTTATAAAATTATTGTTGAGACATTAGTTACCTCAAGTATCTCAAATTTGACATGATGATGCCTTGGGCTGGTATCAGTTCAATAGTATATAAATACTATTAAATAAGGATTATTAGCAGGCGTAATATCTCCGCTTGCGTTTTGTATTAATGGCGATTGATTGTATTTCTCCGTAGGCACGAACTAGACGAACTAGACTGCTCACCCCGGTGGTAAGTTTCTCCAGTTCTTAATCTGTCATCAATTCTCTATCAAATTGTTAAAGCAGGGAAGATTAGATGAAGGTCTAATCGCATTAATTTCATACTGAACTTGCATCCTAGCTGCATAATTCGCGTCTATCTCTTGCTCCTGCTGCTGCTTACGTTTCTTCCTCTACCGTTGCCTCTGCCGTAATCCAATACGTTCTGAGCAAACACGAGATCATCAGTATTCAGCCGATAATACCGAGATGGCACACAGTTACAGCAGTTTTCGAGCAAACCCACCACAAAATAAATCCTAAAACAAAGCCCAGTATTGCTTTTATTTGTGGCACGTTTGATTGTAATTCGCTGTAAGGATGAAATGTGAATGTTATGCAGATATTACAGGCTGCGATCGCGGCTTGGATACCCCTAAGTGATTTCTCGGTAAAGGGGTGTACAAGTCTAAAGAAATTATTAAGGGAATACCCAGGTAAGATGGGTAGAAATTGGGTAGTTCTGCGCTATTTTTACCCAAGCGATTGAGCGATAATTATGTGTATAAAAAGCGCTGGCAAAGATTTTAAGCTGGCATTTAATAAACTGCAATATAAAACAGAGCCCTGGATTTTTACAGGGCTTTTTAAATTGAAAACTCAGTTTTCGAGTTTAAAAAAGCGAATGATGGTTTGATTGTATCTTTTACAAACAAATGAAAGCGAGTTTTAATTAGCTGGATTGGAGTTGAGTATAAGATCAAGTAAAGTACGAGCAGATTGTGATTTAAATAGTGCAGCTTGGTGGTCACTATAAGCACGAACTAGGCGATTAAGCGTGCTGGCACCAGTTTTGGCTTTTTCAATTTCTTCACCTCTGACGATTTCGCCATCAAGCATCTGCTCAATCACAAGTTTAATATCACCAGCTTCAAGGCGGACTTTTTGTAGCTTTTCTAAAGTGCTAAGTAAGGTTTTGAGTGAATTTAAGATTTCGTCACTATCTAGGGCATTTTCCACTGATTCAGCGATCCCTTGAGTTTGTGTCTCATCTGGAAGTGTCAGTAATTCAGCAGTAGATATTTTAGGTTTTGTCTCAGATTCGCTTGCCATTAATCCTGACTCAAGAAATCTTTCTGAGTGTATCGTTTAATTTAGCTTTTGTTTAGTATGACTTTTAGGGAATAGCAGATTCAGGTATGTTGTAAATTAGCCTCGGCGAAAGAGAGCTTCTAGATAAACCTGGGAAACACGGCGATCTCCATCAGCATTTTGCAACAGAAACAGTGAGATAGCTGCGGTAATAAGGCGATGTTCATCCCAATCAGGATGCTGTTCTAGATAGCTATTTAAAGACTGATGTAGTGTTTCAGGAAGATTAGTCAAGATGTTTTGGGTTGAGTTCATGGGAGCAAAGCTTCCGAAAAAGCAAATCAATAGGGACAATAAGCCAGAGGTGATGCAGTAGTTGTCCTGTTTCACCCCATTCTTTAGTTGTCAAACCACCTGTGCTAGCAACTGAATAGTTTTATACAGTCGATGTTCAAGATGGAATAGACGGCAAAGGCTAGTCGATTTATTGTGTGCTGACTGGCTCGGTTTGTCAATGTTGCAAAATATTAAACATAAATATAGAAAAAATAAATAATTACGTGAAAGCTAGGGTTAGAGATAGATTTTCTTTACGCAACTTAACAATAACTCCGTAAGACAGACTCATGGCTACAGTCATGACAAAATCCCCAGTGGATGAATAGAAGCCGATTATATTGTCAAACAACTGTGGAAAACAGTAGAAGTAGCTGTGGAAAGTCTGTGGAATCAGTTAGAAAAAGTAGAGCTAATGATAAGAATTGCAAAAAGTGACAATGTAAGCTCTGCGATTGTCAGGGGCTGAAAATACAGTAGATCCTATGCTACAGACAAATCTTTGGCTCAATGACGACTCAAGTTGAAAAATTCTTTTCGCGTCACCGTTGAATAACCTCGTGTGTAATTAACAACTTCCTCTGACGATTACAAATCAAAATCAAGGCTGAAGGTTTCCGGTTCAGAATCTTCTTCTTTCTCGTCTGCAAATGAAGTTTGAGTCCAAGAAGTGAGTTGGTTATCTTCAGTATTAATCGGTGGGGAAGATAAAAGTTGTGCAGGTAATCCAGCCTTGATGAAAACAAAATAGCAATCAACTATAAAGTAAAGCGTGTCCAGGTAGCTTTTATCTAGTTTTTGCGATTCTGCAAATA